>NZ_JACVTO010000030.1 GCF_016518545.1 Pseudomonas sp. S30 | reverse complement strand
CCCGGTATCCGGTGGATCGTAAGGCTGCTCCGCTTAAGTGAACAGCATTAGGCCTTGGCCGGGTTTTTTTGCATCTGGCAGAGCCGAACCGGCTCAGACGGTCACGTGCAAGCGCACATCGACGTTGCCGCGGGTGGCATTCGAGTATGGGCACACCTGATGCGCTTTTTCCACCAGCGCATTGGCATCGGCTTCGCTCAGGCCCGGCAACGCGACGTGCAGGTCGATGTCCAGGCCGAACCCGCCTGGAATCTGACCGATACCGACCTTGGCAGTGATGGCAGTGTCGGCAGGCAGGGTTTGCTTTTGCTGACCAGCGACGAATTTCAGAGCACCGATGAAGCACGCCGAGTAGCCGGCGGCGAACATCTGCTCGGGGTTGGTGCCTTCGCCACCCGCGCCGCCGAGTTCCTTCGGCGTGCTGAGCTTGACGTCGAGCTTGCCGTCGCTGGAAAGCGACTTGCCATCACGACCACCGGTGGAGGTGGCTTCTGCGACATAGAGCGGAGTGACCTTGTGCATGTGGAGCCTCGCGAGGGTTGCGCCTGGGCGCGGATAAGGTGGAATTCAATTTAGCGCGCAATTATATTGCGCGCAATATAGTTTTCGACCGTCCGTCGTGTCTCGACGATGCCGATGATGGCTCACAGGTTCTTTTGCAGGCTTTCGCGCAGGTCGAGCAGCTCAGCCTGCAGCTTCCTCAGACGCTCGACTGTGCGTCCCGACGCCTCGAGGATGCAGTGGGGCACCTTCTGCGCCTCGTCGCGCAGGGCCTTGCCCTTTTCCGTCAGTTCCACCAGCACGACGCGCTCATCTTCGCGGCTTCGGGTACGGTTGAGCAGGCCTTCGCTTTCAAGGCGCTTGAGCAGGGGCGTCAGCGAGCCCGGGTCGGTCAGAAGGCGCTGGCTGATCTCGCCCACGGTCAGGCGATCCTGTTCCCACAGTACCAACATGGCCAGGTACTGCGGGTAGGTCAGCCCCAGGGCCTGCAACAAGGGTTTGTACACCTTGGTCATCAGCAACGAGGTGGAGTGCAATGCGAAGCAGACCTGGCTGTCCAGCAGCAGCGCTTCGCTAGGGGCTTTGGTGTCGGCGTTCATGCAGGTCCTTGAAAGAGTTCGGTTAGGAATCTAGCACGCTGATCGTTAGTGCACTCATCGACTGCGCAGTCCACTGCGCAGAGCCAGGTCCCAGGGGGGGATCGGGCTGAAGCGGCTCTTGAGGAATTCGAGCAGCAAGCGGCTGCGAGAGTTCGTTTCATGTTCGAGACGCAGTGCGTAGATGCCGGTGGTTTCGACCTCCGGCAGGCCGTTTTCGCAGAAAAGGGGTATGAGTTCGCCGCGCAGCAGGTAGTCGCTGACCAGCCACGTGGGCAGATGGGCGATTCCCAGGCCGGACAGTGCGCCGAACACCAGCGCTTCGGCGTTGTTGGCGGTCATGCGCAGACGCGATGGCCGATACAGGCGTAGCTGCCCATCCACCCTGAATCGCCAGGCGAACGGCGGCGCCAGGCCATCCCAGTCCAGGCCGTCGTGCTGTGGCAGCTCGCTGGGGCAGCCGGGCACTCCGCGGTTGGCCAGATACGCCGGGCTGGCGCAGGCGATGCGCACCATGCCAGCCAACGGCGTGGCCACCAGGCGGGTGTCGGCCAGGGGGCCGGCGCGCAGTACCAGGTCCACCTCACCCAGATGGCTGCCTTGCAGGTCGACGAAGCTGTCGATCAGGCGCAATTGCACGTCCAGTCCCGGGTAGGCGACCAGAAAATCGGTGATGGCAGGGGCCAGGTGTCGTCGACCGAAGGCCGCCGGCGCATCCATGCGGATCACACCCTCCGGGGCGCTGCTCAGCGAAACCGCCTCGGCGCGCGCCAGGCGCAGCTCCTCGACGATTCGCCGGGCCCGTTCGGCAAAGGCATTGCCTGCGGGCGTGGGGCGCACGGCGTGGGTGCTGCGAACGAACAGGCGGCTGCCTACGGCACCCTCCAGGTTGTCGATACGCCGGGCGACTGCCGACGGAGTCAGCGGATAGCGCCGCGCAGTGGCGGAAAAACTGCCGCTGTGCAGCACGTCGAGGAACAGGCTCAGTTGCTCGGTGAGAATATCCGGATTCATGATGATCACCTGGCTATGCGTGAATCGCACAGCCATTGTGCGTTGCTGTGCGTTTCCCCGCCAGGCGCAACTGCGTAGCATCCGCCTATCCAATGTCGGGGCGAGTGGGGATCTGATGATCGAGTGGTTGATGTATGGGGTATTGGGCGCGGTGCTGGGGACCATGGGCGGTCTGTTCGGCATTGGCGGCGGGCTGATCGCCATTCCGGCGCTCGGCGTGCTGTTCGGGCTCGATCAGCAACTGGCCCAAGGCACGGCGTTGGTGATGGTCGTGCCCAATGTGCTGTTGGCTCTGTGGCGCTATCACCAGCGCAACCGGATCGAAGTGCGGCAGGCACTGCCGTTGGCACTGTGCAGCTTGCTGTTCGCCTGGCTGGGCTCGATGTGGGCGGTGGGACTCGACGCCCGCGCCATGCGCCTGGGTTTCGTGGGGTTTCTGGTGGTACTCGCCCTGTGGAACGTGGCGCGCATGTTCATGAAGGTCACGCCGCCGAGCAACCAGTTGCGCTATCCCTGGCCCTGGCTCGGTGTGCTGGGCTGCTTCGCCGGCAGCATGGGTGGCTTGTTCGGCGTAGGTGGCGCGGTAGTAGCCACCCCGGTGCTGACCAGCGTGTTCGGTGCTTCGCAAGTGGTGGCCCAAGGGTTATCGCTGGCTCTGGCCGCTCCCAGCACGCTGGTGACCTTGATCACCTATGGCGTGCATGACAGTGTCGACTGGCACATGGGGCTGGCGCTGGCGATCGGTGGCCTGCTCAGCATCAGTTGGGGGGTGAAGCTGGCCCATGCGCTGCCCGAAAAGGTGCTGCGCACGCTGTTTTGCGTGTTTCTGATCGTCTGTGCGCTGATGCTCGGCCTGGAACTCTAGGCTTTTCGCACCCGGCCCGGCTGCGATCTGCCTGGCCCTCGTCGGCGAGCGCCTACAGGCAGTAGTAGTAGCCGCGGCTGCGCAGCGCGACGATGCGGGGGCGGCCGTCGGCATGCGGACCGATCTTCTTGCGCAGGTTGCTCACGTGCATGTCCAGGCTGCGATCGTACAGGGTCAGCTTGCGGCCCAGCCCGATCTGCGCCAGGGCCTGCTTGTCCAGGGGCTCGCCGGGCTGGCGCAACAGGGCTTCGAGGATGCGGCTCTCGGAGAGCGTCAGGCTCATCTCGCGCTGATCGATACTCACCACGCCGCGTATCGGGCTGAACACCAGGTCACCGATCTCGAGCTGGGTGCTGGGCGCGGCTGGGTGGCTGCGCCGCAACACGGCGCGCAGGCGCGCAGTCAGCTCGCGTGGATCGCAGGGCTTGGCGAGGTAGTCGTCGGCGCCCAGCTCCAGGCCCAGGATCCGGTCCAGGGGCTCGCCGCGCGCCGAGAGCATCAGCACCGGCAACTCGGCATGTTCGCTGCGCAGCTGCTTGAGCAGTTCCAGCCCGCTGCCATCGGGCAGCATGACGTCCAGCACCACGGCGGCCGGGGCCTGGTCGGCCAGGGCCTGGCGCGCGCTTTCGCCGTCGTGGCAGGCGCGTACCGTAAAGCCTTCCTGAGTCAGCCAACTGCCGAGCAGCTCGCACAACTCCTGGTCATCATCAATCAGTAACAACTCGCTCATGACTCACTCAATTCAACCATTGCCGGCGTCTTCTGTGTCCGCCACTGGCTAAGATACCGCACACCGCCGATAACAGTGCAACGCCTGCGCCGATCACGAACCACCGCTGCTGCTCGCTGAGTAGATCCAGTGCCCCGCCAGCCTGCTGCTTGTCCAGGGCGGCTTGCAGGCGCCGGTTGTCCAGGCGCAGGGGCTCCACTTGCGTCGTGCCAGCCTCCTGCAGTTGCCGGAGCAAGGCCGCGCGTTGTTGCTCGCTGGCTTGAAGGCGCCGCTGCAGTTCTTCGATACCGACGGCTTGCGGCGAGACCGGCGTGGGGTCGGCCAGGGCCGCCGAGCAGATGATCGACAAGCAGCACAACAGTCGCGACAGCGGACCTTTACGCATGGAGACTCCTGATTCGGGTGCGATTCAGAAGGTTGTCGGCAGTCGCGGGTGATAGATGAATGGATCTGCAGGGGGCTGTCCGGCCACGTCATGCCCGGACAGGATGCAGGGCATTCAGGGCATGGTCTGCTTGAACGGCTTGACCACCACCTGGCCGTAGACGCCAGCGGCGACGTAAGGGTCGGCCTGCGCCCACGACTGGGCGGCCGCCAGCGAGTCGAACTCGGCGACGATGAGGCTACCGCTGAAACCGGCAGCGCCGGGGTCGTCGCTGTCGATGGCCGGGTGCGGGCCGGCCAGCACCACGCGTCCCTGGGCCTTGAGCTGCTGCAGGCGCTCGACATGGGCGGGGCGAGCGGCGAGGCGCTTTTCCAGGGAGTTTTCGACGTCGCTGGCGATGATGGCGTAGAGCATGTCAGTCCTTGGGTTTGGAAGGGGAAGCGTCGGCGTCGTGCAGGTGACGCGACAGGTAGACGCCTTGGGCGATGAGGAACACCACGGTCATGCCTAGGCTGCCGAACACCTTGAAGTCGACCCAGAAGTCCTGGAAGGTGAAGGCGACGAACAGGTTGGCGGCGCCGCACACCAGGAAGAACGCGATCCAGGCCAGGTTCAGGCGGGTCCAGATGGCATCTGGCAAGTTCACCGCATGGCCCATGATGCGCTTGATCAGCACCCGGTCGCCGATGAAGTGACTGCCGGCGAAGGCGAGGGCGAACAGCCAGTTGACCACCGGCGCCTTCCATTTGAGGAAGGTTTCGCTGTGGAACGCCAGGGTCAGGCCACCGAACACCAGGCAAGCCACCAGGGTCAGCCACTGGCTTTTCTCCAGCTTGCGCTGGCGCAGGAATACCGCACCATAGACTACCACCGAGCTGACGATGAGCATCGCCGTAGCGCTGTAGATACCGCCGAATTCGAAGCTGTGGCCGGCGACCTCCAGCGGGCGCGGGTCCATCTTGTACACGACGAAGAACAGCAGCAGCGGGATGAAATCGATGAATTGTTTCACAATGGCAGCCAGAAGCGGGATGTGACGGCATAATAACAAACATCGATTCCGGCGAAAGCGCTCCTCCATGAATGTTGATCTTCACTGCCACAGCACGGCTTCCGACGGTGCCCTGGCGCCTGCGGTGCTGGTCGCCCGCGCCCATGAACACGGGGTGCGCACGCTGGCGCTGACCGACCACGACACCCTCGAAGGGCTGCCCGAAGCGCGCGCGGCCTGCCTGGAGCGGGGCCTGCAGTGGATCAGCGGGGTCGAGCTGTCCTGCACCTGGGGTGGGGCGACCATTCACGTGCTGGGCTACGATTTTCCCCTGGATGCCCCACCCTTGCTGCACGCCATCGAGCAGTTGCACCGCGGTCGCTGGCTACGCGCCGAGGACATCGCCCGGCGCCTGGCCGGCAAGGGCATGGCCGGTGCGCTGGAGGGAGCCAGGGCCGTTCAGCAGGAACTGGGCGATAGCCAGAATGCGCCGGCACGGCCGCATTTCGCCGAGTTCCTGGTACGCGCAGGTCATGTCAAAGACCGCGGCGAGGCCTTCCGCAAGTGGCTGGGCGCGGGCAAGCTGGGCGACGTCAAGCTGCATTGGCCGAGCCTGGAGGAAACTGTCGCTACGCTGCGCCAGTCCAATGCCTGGGTGAGCCTGGCTCATCCCATGCACTACGAACTCACCCGCAGCAAGCGCAGGCGCCTGATCGCCGACTATATTCAAGCAGGTGGGCAGGCACTGGAAGTGGTCAATGGGATGATGCCGCCCGAGCAAGTGGGGACGATGTCCATCCTCACCCGCGAGTTCGGCCTGCTGGCAAGCGCTGGCAGTGATTTTCACGGCCCCGGCACCTGGGGCGAGATCGGTGCCTATCGGCCACTGCCCGAGGATCTGCCACCGCTGTGGCGACGATTCCACCATGAACAGCCTCTGCCGACATGAACAGGACGACCTAGTGAGCCAATTCTTCCAGATCCATCCGGAGAATCCGCAGCCGCGACTGATTCGCCAGGCCGTGGAAATCATCCGCAAGGGCGGGGTGGTGGTCTATCCCACCGACTCGGCCTATGCCCTGGGCTGCCAGATCGGCGACAAGTCGGCGATCGAGCGGGTGCGCCGCCTGCGCGGGCTGGACAAGACCCACAACTTCACCCTGATGTGCTGCGACATGTCGCAACTGGGGCTGTACGCGAAGGTCGATACCGGCACCTTCCGCCTGCTCAAGGCCCACGTACCCGGCCCCTACACCTTCATTCTCAACGGCACCCGCGAAGTCCCGCGCCTGCTGCTGCACGAGAAGCGCCGGACCATCGGCCTGCGTGTGCCGGACCATGCCATCACCCTGGCCTTGCTGGCCGAGCTGGGCGAGCCGCTGATGAGCGTCAGCCTGATCCTGCCGGGCGATGACGAGCCGATGACCGATCCCTACGAGATTCGCGAGCGCCTGGAGCACCACGTCGACCTGGTCATCGATGGCGGCTTCGGCGACCTCAAGGCCTCGACCATCATCGACCTGTCCGGCGCCGAGCCGCAGCTGATCCGTGAAGGCTGCGGCGATCCTTCACCGTTTCTGGTCGACGCGTGAGCCAGGTAGAGGCTGCGCAGGCACCGGTCAGCGAGGATCCGCAGCAACTGCAACTGGCCTTGGTCTACGGCGAAGCCCTGACCGAGCTGCCGGTCGATCTGTACATTCCACCGGACGCCCTGGAAGTGTTCCTGGAGGCGTTCGAAGGCCCGCTGGACCTGCTGCTGTACCTGATCCGCAAGCAGAACGTCGACATTCTCGACATTCCGGTGGCCGAGATCACCCGACAGTACATGGGCTACGTCGAGTTGATGAAATCGGTGCGCCTGGAACTGGCGGCCGAATACTTGGTGATGGCGGCCATGCTCGCCGAGATCAAGTCGCGCATGCTGTTGCCGCGCTCCAGCGAAGTCGAGGCCGAGGAGGGCGACCCGCGCGCCGAACTGATCCGCCGGTTGCAGGAGTACGAGCGCTTCAAGGCGGCCGCCGAAGACATCGATACGCTGCCCCGGCTGGGCCGCGAGGTGGTGGTGCCGCAACTGGAGGCGCCCCAGGCCAAGGTGCGCAAGCTGCTGCCGGAAGTGGCCCTGGAGGAGATCCTGTTGTCGATGGCCGAGGTGATGCGCCGCAACGACCTGTTCGAAAGCCACCAGATCACCCGCGAGACGCTGTCCACCCGCGAGCGCATGAGCCAGGTGCTGGAACGCTTGAAGGGCGGTGGCTTCGTGCCCTTCGCCGAGCTGTTCGAAGCCGGCGAGGGCAAGCTCGGGGTGGTGGTCACCTTCATGGCGATTCTCGAACTGGTGAAGGAATCGTTGATCGAACTGGTGCAGAATGCGCCCTTCGCGCCCATCCATGTCCGCGTTCGCGCCGAGTGACGGTCTTGCCTCCCCGATGAACCTGAATGAACCTCGCGACCTGGCGTCGCTGATCGAAGCCTTTCTGCTGGCCAGTGGCAAGCCGCAGTCGCTGGAGCGCCTCTACGAGCTGTTCGAAGAGGCCGAGCGTCCGGCACCGGCCGTGTTCAAGAAGGCGCTGGTTGCGCTGGAGAAATCCTGCGCGGGCCGTGCCTTCGAACTCAAGGAAGTGGCCAGCGGGTACCGCCTGCAGATCCGCGAGCGCTACGCGCCCTGGGTCGGGCGCTTATGGGAGGAGCGGCCGCAGCGCTACTCCCGCGCACTGCTCGAAACCCTGGCGCTGATCGCCTACCGCCAACCCATCACCCGCGGTGAAATCGAGGACGTTCGGGGTGTGGCGGTCAACAGCAACATCGTCAAGACCCTGCTGGAGCGCGAGTGGATTCGCATCGTCGGCTACCGTGAGGTGCCGGGACGTCCAGCGATGTTCGCCACTACCAAGGGCTTTCTCGACCACTTCAACCTCAAGAGCCTGGACGAGTTGCCCGCCTTGGCAGAACTGCGCGAGATGGAGCCGCAAGGGCTGCTCGAGGACCCCGACGACGCACCGGTGCCTGCGCACCTTCAGGCACTGGCCGATGCCAGCCTGGCTGATGAACAGCCGCCCGACACACCCAAGGAGCAGACCAGCTTTCGCAGTCTGCTGGTGGAACTCGATGCGATGGAGCAGGGGCTCAAGACCGATTTCGACGACATGCGCGATGAAGCTGGCGACGCGATCGAGCCTGAGGACCGGTCCTGACGGCCCTCTGACAATTTCGGCTGCCTCGCGCCGACATTCCGTCTGGCGGAAAAATCCGATCGCCTGCCTGTACGTGGTCGTGGAACCGCGTACAATGCGCGCCCCTCGGCGCATTCGATCGCCGAACCGCTTGTTACACCGGGAGGTGCCCAGATGAGTGACAAAGACCTGCAGGAAACCCAACCTATCCCGCCGTCCGGCGAAAAGCTGCAGAAGGTGCTGGCGCGCATCGGCGTCGGCTCGCGCCGGGACGTCGAAGCCTGGATCGGCCAGGGCCGAATCAAGGTCAATGGCGTGGCGGCGAGCCTCGGCCAGCGCGTCGACTTGCATGACGCTATCGCCGTCGATGGCAAGTTGATCAAGCGCGAGGAAGCCGCCGAGGCGACCCGTCGCGTGATCATGTACAACAAGCCCGATGGCGAAATCTGCACCCGTGACGACCCCGAAGGCCGGCCGACCGTGTTCGATCGCCTGCCACGGCCCAAGGAAGGCCGCTGGATCAACATCGGCCGCCTGGACATCAACACCACCGGGTTGTTGCTGTTCACCACCGATGGCGAACTGGCCAACCGCCTGATGCACCCGTCCTACGAGATGGACCGCGAGTATGCGGTGCGTGTCCGTGGCGAGGTGGACGACGAGATGATCGATCGGCTCAAGGCCGGCGTGATGCTCGAGGACGGTCCGGCCAAGTTCACCGATATTCAGAAGGCGCCCGGCGGCGAAGGATTCAACCACTGGTACCACTGTGTGGTGATGGAAGGTCGCAACCGCGAGGTTCGTCGGCTGTGGGAATCTCAGGGGCTGGTGGTCAGCCGCCTGAAGCGCGTGCGCTTCGGTCCGGTGTTTCTCAACTCCGACCTGCCCATGGGCCGCTGGCGCGAAATGAGCCAGGGCGAGATCGATATCCTCGCTGCCGAAGTCGGTTTGCAGCCAGTCGCCTTGCCGACCTTGAACCTCAAGGCCAAGGACAAGCTCGAGCGCCTGCAGCGCAAGTCGTCCCGCCCGCTGGGTCGCGGCGAGCGCGTGCGTTCGCTGCGTCCGGCACAGGAAGGCGGCGAGCGTCAGCCACGCGAGACTTCCGAGCGCCCAGCACGTGCGGCCCGTGAGCAGGCGCCGCGCAAGGGCAATCGCGGCAGCACCGTGGCCGAACGGCCAAGTGACATGCGCAAGCGTCCGGCCAGGCCCGGCGGCGACAAGCCCAATGGCGGTGGTCGCGGCAAACCGCGGGGCTGACGGCACCGGTGACAGGGTCACCGGCCTGAAAGCTGTGTAACTGGGGCCGCTTGCGGCCCCAGTGCTTTTCCACCCCCCAATGGTGTTCATCGTTGCTGCGCAGTAACTCAAGCCCTTGTAAGACCTGGTTTTTCTTGCGAGTGGAAAGTTCTTGAGCTGTCTTGTAAAGAAATCTGTACAAAGCTTGCGTGCAAATGCTCGCTGACAGGGGCTCTTGCGCGCCAGTGTAAAGCCATTTTTCCACTCCGGTTTCGACAGCGCCTGCACGCGCATGCCGCAGTCCTTGTGTGCGGCAGCGCACTTCCCGATAGTGCTACCTATTGCTCTGTGCATCCGCCCGGCCCCTACCGAGCGGCAAAACAAGAAATGGAGGCGCGATGTACGCCGATCAGCACGCCATAACCGGCCTTCACCCCAGGAACCTTGCGTCTTTTCCCAAGGAAACGACGCGATGCGATGATGCCTGCGCGCTCGCAGGGGTATACAATGCGCCGCGTTTTACCTGTGACCCCCTCGCGCATCACCCCTTCTCGCCGACTCCCGGTTGACTCGCCCCAGGCCCTGCGCCGGTGCGCTGCCTGGGTCCGGGAACCCAAGGTAACCACCTTGCCCCATTCCGCAGTGCCACGAGCGCCGCGGGTCCGATTCCGTCACAGATAAAAACAAGCAGGTGACTTCGTTCATGAGTGGACAACCTTCGCAGTCGTCAGGCGAACTCAAGCGTGGCTTGAAGAACCGCCACATCCAGCTCATCGCTTTGGGCGGTGCCATCGGCACGGGCCTGTTCCTCGGCTCGGCCGGGGTGATGAAATCCGCCGGTCCATCGATGATCCTCGGCTATGCCATTTGTGGCTTCATCGCCTTCATGATCATGCGCCAGCTCGGCGAGATGATCGTCGAGGAGCCGGTGGCCGGCTCCTTCAGCCATTTCGCCCACAAGTACTGGGGCGGCTTCGCCGGCTTCCTGTCGGGCTGGAACTGCTGGGTGCTGTACATTCTGGTCGGCATGTCGGAGCTGTCTGCGGTCGGCAAGTACGTCCACTACTGGTGGCCCGAGATCCCCACCTGGGTCACGGCCGCTGGCTTCTTCGTGTTGATCAACGCCATCAACCTGATGAACGTCAAGGTGTTCGGCGAGGCGGAATTCTGGTTCGCGATCATCAAGGTCGCCGCCATCGTCGGCATGATCGCCCTGGGTGCCTACCTGCTCACCAGCGGCAGTGGTGGCCCCGAGGCATCGGTGAGCAACCTGTGGAGCCACGGCGGTTTCTTCCCCAATGGCGTCAGCGGCCTGGTGATGGCGTTGGCGCTCATCATGTTCTCCTTTGGCGGCCTGGAAATGCTCGGTTTCACCGCCGCCGAAGCCGACAAGCCGCGCACGGTGATTCCCAAGGCGATCAACCAGGTCATCTACCGCATCCTGATCTTCTACATCGGCGCGCTGGTCATCCTGCTCTCCCTGACCCCGTGGAACACGCTGGTGGCGAGTATCGCCGCCTCGGGCGGCAGCTACGGCAGCAGCCCGTTCGTGCAGGTGTTCTCGCTGCTGGGCAGTGACGTGGCGGCGCATCTGCTGAACTTCGTGGTGCTCACGGCCGCGCTGTCGGTCTACAACAGCGGTACCTACTGCAACGCCCGCATGCTCTACGGCATGGCCGAGCAGGGCGATGCGCCGGCTGCCCTGGCGCACATCGACCGTCGTGGCGTGCCGGTGCGGGCGATCCTGGCTTCGGCGGCCTTCACCCTGATCGCGGTGCTGCTCAACTACTTCATGCCTCAGCATGCGCTGGAGCTGTTGATGTCGCTGGTGGTCGCCGCGCTGGTGATCAACTGGGCGATGATCAGCTACTCGCATCTCAAGTTCCGTCAGCACCTGGACCGCACCGGACAGAAGCCGCTGTTCAAGGCCCTGTGGTACCCCTACGGCAACTATCTGTGCCTGGCGTTCGTGGTGCTGATCCTGGGTATCATGTTGCAGATTCCCGGCATCCAGATCTCGGTCTACGCCATTCCGGTGTGGCTGCTGGTGATGTTCGGGCTCTACGCCCTCAAGAGCCGGCGTGTAGCACGATTGGACGCGGCGGTGGACAGCGTGGCGAAGTAACCCTCGCCGGCAGCCGCCGAACCCGGTGACAGGCGACTGTCACCGGGTTTTTCACGCCCGCCGTCAGGGCTTCAGATCTGTTCCAGCAGCCAGCTGCGGAAGGCCCGCAGCGACGGCAACGCTTCGTTGCGCGGTGGATAGACCAAGTAGTAGCTGCGCTGGCTGGCGAATGCCGGGCCTGGGCTGAACAACTCGCCCTTGGCCAGCTCCTCCGCGACGAGAATCCGCGGCACCACGCCGATGCCGATACCGGCGCGCACCGCCTGGATCAGGTGCGAGGTCAGCTCGAAGCTCGGCCCCAGGCGCATGGCGCGGTGGGCCAGGCCGTGATGGGAAAACCATTCGCCCCAGGCGTGGGGGTTGTTGGCGACATTGAGCAGCAGCTGCTCGCTGATGCGTGACGGGCTCCAGTCGACGGTTTCGTCGGGCTGGGGCGGCAGGATCACTACCAGTTCCTCGGCATGCAGCCGGTGGCAGATGAGGTTGGGCAGGTCGTGATGGGCCACGGCGATGGCCGCATCGATCTCGCTGGTGTCGAAGTTGATCGGCTCGATGCGTGAGTGGATGTGTACCAGCATGCCGGGGTGCGCCTGATAGAAGGCATTCAGGCGCGGCAGCAGCCACTTCGAGCCGAAGGTCGGCAGGGTGGCCAGGCGCAGGGTCCCCACGCCCGACTGATAGGCCAGCGCCTGCAGGGTCGCACTGCGAATCCGGCCTAGCGCCTCGCTGAGCTCGCGCTGATACAGCCGGCCTACGTCGGTCAGCTGCACCTGACGCCCCTCGCGGCGAAACAGGCTCAGGCCCAGTTGCTGCTCCAGGGCCTGGACCTGGCGGCTGACCGCGCTCTGGGTCAGCGACAGCTCCACCGCAGCCCGCGTGTAGCTCTCGTGTCGAGCGGCCGCTTCGAACGCCAGCAGCAAAGACATCGAAGGGGTCAAGTGCCGGTAATTCATTCATGAAACTCATCGATAGCGGCAGGATTATCCGTTTGCCCTGGGCCGCAAACTACAGGAACATTGGGTCAGTCGTCACCCGGCACCGGTCCATCCATGCCGCAAGCGCATCCTTGGCCCCTGGCGCCATCGGGTACGACGCCTGAACCGTGAGCAAACCATTTCAAGAGGCCATCCTGCGATGATCGCCCAGCTGCCCGTCCGTGCGCCCGCCGCCGGTTATCCCGAATTTCTCCAGGCCCTGCGTGACAGCGGTTTCGCCGGCCAGATCAGCGCCGACTACGCCACCCGTACGGTATTGGCCACCGACAACTCCATCTACCAGCGCCTGCCCCAGGCTGCGGTATTCCCCCAGGATGCCGAGGATGTGGTGCGGGTCGCGACGCTGATGGCCGAGCCGCGCTTTCGCCAGATCAAGCTGACGCCCCGCGGCGGCGGCACCGGCACCAATGGCCAGTCACTCACCGATGGCATCGTCGTCGACCTGTCGCGGCACATGAACGCGATCCTGGAGATCGACGTCGAGCAGCGCTGGGTGAGGGTGCAGGCCGGCGTGGTCAAGGACCAGCTCAATGCGGCGCTCAAGCCCCATGGCCTGTTCTTCGCCCCGGAACTGTCCACGTCCAACCGGGCCACCCTGGGCGGGATGATCAACACCGACGCCAGTGGCCAGGGCAGTTGCACCTACGGCAAGACCCGCGACCATGTGCTCGAATTGCACAGTGTGCTGCTGGGCGGCGAGCGCCTGCACAGCCGGGCGCTGGACGATGCCGCCCTGGAGCAGGCCTGCGCGGAGCCTGGGCGGGTCGGCGAGGTGTATCGCACCGCGCGTGACATCCAGCAGACCCAGGGCGACCTGATCGAGGCGACCTTCCCCAGGCTCAACCGCTGCCTGACCGGCTACGACCTGGCGCACCTGCGCGACGAGCAGGGCCGCTTCAACCTCAACAGCGTGCTCTGCGGCGCCGAGGGCTCGCTGGGCTACGTGGTCGAGGCCAAGCTCAACGTCCTGCCGATTCCCAGGTACGCGGTGCTGGTCAACGTGCGCTATGCCAGCTTCATGGAGGCGCTGCGCGATGCCAATGCGCTGATGGCGCTCAAGCCGTTGTCCATCGAAACGGTCGATTCCAAGGTACTGTTGCTGGCGATGCAGGACATCGTCTGGCACAGCGTCGCCGAGTATTTCCCGGCCGACGCGCAGCGGCCTACCCTGGGCATCAATCTGGTGGAGTTCTGCGGCGACGAGCCGGCCGAGGTGAACGCCCGCGTCGTGGCCTTCGTTGAGCATCTGCGCCGCGACACCAGCGTCGAGCGCCTGGGCCATACCCTGGCCGAGGGCGCCGAGGCGGTGACCCGGGTCTATGCCATGCGCAAGCGCTCGGTGGGTCTGCTGGGCAACGTCGAGGGTGAGGTCCGGCCCCAGCCCTTCGTCGAGGACACTGCCGTGCCGCCGGAGCGGCTGGCCGATTACATCGCCGAGTTCCGGGCGCTGCTCGATGGCCACGGCCTGGCCTACGGCATGTTCGGTCATGTCGATGCTGGCGTGTTGCATGTGCGCCCGGCACTGGACATGAAGGATCCGGCCCAGGCGGCCTTGGTCAAACCGATTTCCGATGCGGTGGCGGCCCTGACCCGGCGCTACGGTGGCCTGCTGTGGGGTGAGCATGGCAAGGGGTTGCGTTCCGAATACGTCCCCGAATACTTCGGCGAGCTGTACCCGGCCTTGCAACGCCTCAAGGGCGCGTTCGATCCACACAACCAGCTCAACCCCGGCAAGATCTGCACGCCACCGGACAGTGCCGAAGGTCTGACCCCGGTCGATGGGGCGCCTCTGCGTGGGGACCTGGACCGGCACATCGACGAGCGCGTCTGGCAGAGTTTCTCCAGTGCCGTGCACTGCAACGGCAATGGCGCCTGCTACAACTACGACCCCAACGACGCCATGTGCCCTTCGTGGAAAGCCACTCGCGAGCGTCGCCATTCGCCCAAGGGTCGCGCCTCGCTGATCCGCGAATGGCTGCGCCTGCAGGGCGAGGCCGACATTGACGTGCTCGCCTCGGTCCAGCGCAAGACCTCCTGGTTCAAGGGCTTGCCGGAACGTCTGGCCAACCGCCGGGCCCAGCAGCGCGGCCAGGCCGATTTCTCCCATGAGGTGTATGACGCCATGGCCGGCTGCCTGGCGTGCAAGTCGTGCGCAGGCCAGTGCCCGATCAAGGTCAATGTGCCGGATTTCCGTTCACGGTTTCTCGAGCTCTACCACGGGCGTTACCAGCGACCCTTGCGCGACTACCTGATCGGTTCGCTGGAGTTCACCCTGCCGTATCTGGCCCACGCGCCGGGTGTGTACAACGCGGTGATGGGATCGCGCTGGGTCAGCCGGCTGCTCGCCGATCGAATCGGCATGGTCGACAGCCCGTTGATCAGCCGTTTCAACCTTCAGTCCACTCTGAAAGGCTGTCGCGTTCGCGTGGCCAGTGTGCCGGCCTTGCGCGAGTTGAGCGCGGCGCAGCGCGAACGCAGCGTGGTACTGGTGCAGGATGCCTTCACGCGCTATTTCGAGACGCCCCTGCTGGCGGCGCTCATCGAGCTGATCACGCGCCTGGGCTATCAGGTATTCCTGGCGCCGTTCAGTGCCAACGGCAAGCCGCTGCACGTCCAGGGTTTTCTCGGCGCCTTTGCCAAGGCCGCGATTCGCAATGGTCGCCAGCTCCAGGCGCTAGCGGACTGCGACGTACCGCTGGTGGGGCTGGACCCGGCGATGACCCTGGTCTATCGCCAGGAATACCAGAAGGTCGACGGGCTCCAGGCGTGCCCCAAGGTGCTGTTGCCCCAGGAGTGGTTGCTGGACGCACTGCCGCGCCAGGCTGAAGGGCAGGGTGGCCGCTACCGGCTGATGGCCCACTGCACCGAGAAGACCAACGCGCCGGCCAGCACGCGCCAGTGGGAGCAGGTGTTCGGCAAGATGGGGCTCGACCTGGTCACCGAAGCCACCGGCTGCTGCGGCATGTCCGGAACCTACGGCCACGAAGCGCGCAATCAGCAGGCGTCGAAGACCATCTTCGAGCAGTCCTGGGCGCGCAAGCTGGACAAGGAAGACGAGGCGCTGGCCACCGGCTACTCGTGCCGCAGCCAGGTCAAGCGCCTGGCCGACAAGCAGCTGCGCCATCCGTTGCAGGTGATCCTGCAGCACCTGTCGGCGTGATCGCGGGTGAGCCGGGGGAGGCAGTCCCCCGGTTCATCGAGCGCTTCGCAGGCGTTGCTGCTGTCGGTAGAGGTAAAGGCTCAGGGCCAGTCCACCGGCTGCCGCCGAGGCGGCGAACAGGAACATCGAGGCGAAGCCGAAGCCCGCCGCCACCGCGCCCACCAGCGGCCCGGTGATGCCCAGCGACAGGTCGATGAACAGCGAGTAAGCGCCCACCGCCGCGCCGCGATTGGCGGCCGAAACCTGATTCACCGCCTCCACACCCAGGGCGGGAAACACCAGGGAGAAACCGAATCCGCTCAGCGCCGCCCCGGCCAGGGCCCATCCAGCGTCTGGCGCCAGCCACAACATCAATAGCCCGAGGGTCTCCACCGTCAGGCACGCGATCGCCACCCGGAAGCCGCCCAGGCGATTGATCAGGTTGCCGAACAGCAGTCGTGCGCAGATGAAACTGGCGCCGAACAGGCTGAGCGTCAGCGCGGCGTCGGGCCAGGCGCGACTGGCGTAGTACAGGGTGATGAAGGTGGCGATGGTGCCGAAGCCGATCGAGCCAAGTGCCAGCCCGCTGCCATGGGGGACGACCTTGCCGAGCACCTGCAGGAAGGGCAGGCGTTTGCCGGCCACCACCGGTGCCGCCCGCTTGGGCCAGGCCAGCAGCAGCCCGAGCGCGCCCAGCAGGATGACGCTCGCGCCCATGCTCCACAGCCCCAGCGCATTGACCATCAGCACGCCCAGCGGGGCGCCGATGGCCAGTGCGCCGTAGCTGGCGATGCCATTCCAGGAAATCACTTTGGCGGTGTTCTTGGCCCCCACCCGGCCGATTCCCCAACTGATCGATCCGGAGCCGACCAGGCTTTCCGCGCTGCCCAGCACCAGGCGGCCGATCAGCAGGCAGGTCAGGCTCACCCACGGCAGGTGGGTGAAGAAGCTGCTGGCCAGCATGAAGACACCGCTGATGCCGCAGCCAGCCAACCCCCACATGACGGCTTTCTTGCTGCCGAGGTTGTCGATGATGCGGCTGGCCGTCGGACGACTGAGCAGGGTGGCCAGGTACTGGACGCTGATCACCAGGCCCGCCAGCACGGCGCTGAAACCCAGGTCGTTGTGCACGTAGCCAGGCAGCACGGCCAAGGGAATGCCGACGTTGAGGTAGCCGATGAAGGTGAATGCGACGATGGAGACGACTTGCAGGGTGATCGCAAGCGGGCGTGGGGATTGGGACATGGAGGCCTTCGAGGCAAAGCGGCTGGACAGTGTGAAAACGCGCTAGCGGGGGAGGTCCCGTGGACCAGCCGTTTTCACACGGTCGGGGTGCGCGGTTATTCCTGATCGGCGCTGGATTGTTCGTCACCTTCCTGCACGGCAGGCGCCGGTTCGGCAGCGTGGGCGGTAACGTTGTGCTCTTCGGGTTTCAGGCTTGGGAAGGGAAAGTTCGGGATCTCATGCATCTCGTCGTTCCTCGCAAGAGTGAGTGAAAAGGCTGCGCCAGGCGCGTTCTAGGCTTTTGCAAAGCCAGGGCAGGATACAGCAGTCTGGATGACAGTTTGAAAAAAATCCCACGCATTTGTCGGTTTAGTGGGCGGATAGCGGACGATTCATCCTGCCTGGCAGGGCGCCTCCTGCGCTCGAAGCCGACCTTGCATGGCGGTCGGCGAGGCTCGACAGGAGGCGATAGGCGGATCGACGAAGGCTTACTTGCGACCTTCGGCGCGTTCGGCCACTTGGTCGGTGCGTGCGCACATGATGAAGTCGTTGCGGTGCAGGCCCTTGATCGAGTGGCTCCACCAGGTGACGGTGACCTTGCCCCACTCGGTCAGCAGACCAGGATGATGGCCCTCGGCTTCGGCGATGTCGCCTACCGCGTTGGTGAAGGCCAGGGCATGCTTGAAGTTCTTGAACAGGAACACGCGTTCCAGTTCCATGTGACCGTCGCGTACCTCGACGCTCCAGTCGGGAATTTCACGGATCAGCTCGGCGAGTTCCTCGTCGCTGACCTTCGGTGCATCGGCACGGCAGGCTTCGCAATGGGCTTGATTCAGGGCATTCATGGCATTGGTTTCCGTAGTCGAAGCAAAGGTGGCTCAGGCCGCCTTCGGGGGAAATTTGGGGGTATGCAGGCCCAGCTGCATCGCCTGAGTAACCATGCCCATGATGTCTTCATGGGCCAGGTCGAACAGCCGTTTCATCTCGGGCAGCACGAAGTACACCGGTTGCAGGATGTCGATCCGGTAAGGCGTGCGCATCGACTCGACGGGGTCGAACGACTGATGTTCGGGCTCGTTGGACAGGCTGTAGACCGTTTCCTTGGGCGAGGAGAGGATGCCCCCGCCATAGATCCGGCGGCCTTGCGCGGTGTCCAGCAACCCGAACTCGATGGTCATCCAGTACAGCCGAGCCAGGTAGACCCGCTGTTCCTTGGTCGCCGCCAGGCCGAGCTTGCCATAGGTGTGGGTGAATTCGGCGAACCAGGGGTTGGTCAGCAGTGGGCAGTGGCCGAAGATCTCATGGAAGATGTCCGGTTCCTGAAGATAGTCCAGTTCTTCACGCGTCCGGATGAAGGTGGCCACCGGAAAGCGCTTGCTGGCCAGCAGCTCGAAGAAGGTCTGAAAGGGAATCAGTGCCGGCACGCGTGCGACCTGCCAGCCGGTGGTCGCGCCCAGTACCTTGTTGATTTCGCCCAGTTGCGGGATGCGATCGTGCGGCAGGCCGAGCTGATCGATGCCGTCGAGGTATTCCTGGCACGCCCGCCCCTCGATGACCTTCAGTTGACGGGTGATCAGGGTGTTCCACACTGCATGATCCTGCCGGGGGTAATCGATGAACCCCTGCGCGTCGGGCTCACGGGCCACGTAATGCGTCTGTTTCATGTCGCTCTCCTGTCGAGGGCTTTCTTGTTATGACCGCAATGACTCTAGAAATAGCCTCGAACCCTAGGCTTTGCACCTGGGGCCCGCGATGGGGACAGGGGTAATGACGGCATTGTTGTAAGGTTTGTTTTACAAGGCGCCGTCGTTGGCAGAATATCGGCGTCGAATAGCACTTGAAATCTCTCCTCCTGTAACGTTTTATTTACGAATTTTTTGGGCTGTGCCAGAAAAACCCACAGCTGCGGAGTCCCCATGCGTATAAAAGTCCACTGCCAGAACCGCATCGGTATCCTGCGCGATATCCTCGACCTGCTCGTCGGCTATGGCATCAACGTGCTGCGCGGCGAAGTCGGCGGCGATCACGGCAATGCCATCTATCTGCACTGTCCGAACCTGATCAACCTGCAGTTCCAGGCCTTGCGCCCGAAGTTCGAAGCCATCGCCGGGGTGTTCGGCGTCAAGCGCGTGGGGCTGATGCCCAGCGAACGACGGCACATGGAACTCAACGCGCTGCTCGGCGCCCTGGAGTTCCCCGTGCTCTCGGTGGACATGGGCGGCAGTATCGTCGCGGCCAACCGTGCCGCGGGCCAGTTGCTGGGTGTGCGCGTCGATGAAGTGCCAGGGCTGCCGCTGGCTCGCTACGTGGAAGACTTCGACCTGCCGGCGCTGGTGCGTGCCAACCAGTCGCGCATCAACGGGCTGCGGATCACGATCAGGGGCGATGTGTTCCTGGCCGACATCGCACCGCTGCAATCGGAGCACGACGACAGCGAAGCCCTGGCCGGAGCGGTACTCACGTTGCACCGCGCCGACCGCATCGGTGAGCGCATCTACAACGTGCGCAAGCAGGAGTTGCGCGGTTTCGACAGCATCTTCCAGAGTTCGCGGGTGATGGCCGCCGTGGTCCGCGAAGCCCGGCGCATGGCGCCGCTGGATGCGCCTCTGCTGATCGAGGGCGAGACTGGAACGGGCAAGGAATTGCTCGCCCGTGCCTGCCACCTGGCCAGCCCCCGCGGCCAGGCGCCGCTCATGGCGCTCAACTGTGCGGGGCTGCCCGAGTCGATGGCCGAGACCGAACTGTTCGGCTACGGCCCCGGCGCGTTCGAGGGCGCGCGCGCGGAGGGCAAGCTGGGGCTGCTGGAACTCACCGCTGGCGGCACGCTGTTTCTCGATGGCGTCGGCGAGATGAGCCCGCGTTTACAGGTGAAATTGCTGCGTTTTCTCCAGGACGGTTGCTTCCGACGTGTGGGCAGCGATGAAGAGGTGCATCTGGACGTGCGGGTGATCTGTGCCACCCAGGTCGATCTGTCGGAGCAGTGTGCGCGTGGCGAATTCCGTGAGGATCTCTACCACCGGCTCAACGTGCTGTCGCTGCACATTCCGCCGCTGCGCGAGTGCATGGATGGCCTGGACGGCCTGGCGCGGCATTTTCTCGACCAGGCCAGCCGGCAGATCGGCTGCGCCTTGCCGAGCCTGGCACCGGCCGCGATCGACGCGTTGCGCCGATATCATTGGCCGGGCAATGTCCGGCAACTGGAAAATGTATTGTTCCAGGCGGTTTCATTGTGCGAGGGCGGCGTGGTGAAGCGCGAACATATTCGCCTGCCTGATTATCGTGCGCGACAACCCCTGGGCGAATTTTCATTGGAGGGCGAACTTTCCGATATTGTCGGGCGGTTCGAGAAAGCTGTATTGGAAAGTTTGACGGCGACGTATCCAACCAGTCGCGCATTGGGTAAAAGACTGGGTGTTTCACACACCACGATTGCCAATAAGTTACGCGCGTATTCGCTGTCTGGTAATAGCGAGCGGTAAACGCCTACGGGCAGGCTGCAACTAGCGGGCTCACCTGTCACGGGCTGTGGTGTTTTTGTACAGGCCGCGCCTGGTCGGCGCTGCCGACCATGGCCGGTGAACCCGCATGTTCAGGGATCAGCCGTTCGAGCAGCCGTTGCCCATCACCCGGTATTCGAGAATATGCCGGTGGCCCTGGGAGTCCTCGTAGGTCATGCGCGCCGGCACGACCTCGCAGACGCTGGCGACCGGGCTCATGGCCAGCACCTTGGCGATGTCCAGGTGCTGGGAGTAGGTGTACTGTTCGACCGGAATCTGCTCGGCTGCGCGCGTCGCATCGTCGGCCATCGCCGCACTGCAGACACCGCCCAACAGCAATACCAGTAAAGCTTTCATCTTCAAGTTACCTGTTCGAGGTCGTGAAAGGGCACGCGGCGCGAAGGCGCCACGAACTTGTGCAAGTTTCAACTGCGAAAGAAAAAGGAGATCAACAAGCCCGGGTGGGGGTGCGTGACGAGTCGATCGGTTTGCCGTGCTAGGCGAGGACAAGTCTAGGCCTGCGCCTGACAATGAAAAAGATGAACTTCTGATATGGTTTTTCCACTTTCTCCGCTATTTGGTAACAATCGGCGTCTCAGGCCCGACTTAGTGTCAATGACACCCGATCACTGCCGGTAGACACCCCACCAGCATGCGCAGCGCCATTGGTACTACCAACGTCGAATGGCCAGGACGACTCTGGTACAGTTAAAACCCTGGCATACAAAAACAACTATTACACCGAGGTAAAACAGATGAGTGCGGCTCCCCTGTATCCCGTGCGTCCCGAGGTCGCGGCCCACACCCTGACCGACGAGGCGACCTACAAGGCCATGTACCAGCAGTCGGTGATCAACCCCGACGGTTTCTGGCGCGAGCAGGCTCAGCGCCTGGACTGGATCAAGCCGTTCACCAAGGTCAAGCAGACCTCGTTCGACGACCACCATGTGGACATCAAATGGTTCGCCGACGGCACTCTGAACGTTTCCTACAACTGCCTGGATCGTCACCTCGAGACGCGCGGCGACCAGCTGGCGATCATCTGGGAGGGCGACGATCCATCCGAGCACCGCAACATCACCTACCGCGAGCTGCACGAGCAGGTGTGCAAGTTCGCCAACGCCCTGCGCGGCCAGGACGTGCACCGCGGCGATGTGGTCACCATCTACATGCCGATGATCCCGGAAGCGGTGGTCGCCATGCTCGCCTGCGCGCGCATCGGTGCCATCCACTCGGTGGTGTTCGGCGGCTTCTCGCCCGAAGCGCTGGCCGGACGCATCATCGACTGCAAGTCCAAGGTAGTGATCACGGCCGACGAGGGCCTGCGCGGAGGTCGGCGCACGCCGCTCAAGGCCAACGTCGACCTGGCCCTGACCAACCCTGAAACCAGCAGCGTGCAGAAGATCATCGTCTGCAAGCGCACCGGTGGCGACATCGCCTGGCACCAGCATCGCGACATCTGGTACGAAGACCTCATGAAGGTCGCCTCCAACCACTGTGCACCCAAGGAGATGGGCGCCGAAGAGGCACTGTTCATCCTCTACACCTCCGGTTCCACCGGCAAGCCCAAGGGCGTGCTGCATACCACCGGCGGATACCTCGTATACGCCGCGCTCACCCACGAGCGCGTCTTCGACTACCGCCCCGGCGATATCTACTGGTGCACCGCCGACGTGGGCTGGGTCACCGGCCACAGCTACATCGTCTATGGCCCGCTGGCCAACGGCGCCACCACCTTGCTGTTCGAGGGCGTGCCCAACTATCCGGACATCACCCGAGTGTCGAAGATCGTCGACAAGCACAAGGTCAACATTCTCTACACGGCACCGACCGCCATCCGCGCCATGATGGCCGAGGGGCAGGCCGCCGTCGAAGGCGCCGATGGATCCAGCCTGCGGCTGCTCGGTTCGGTGGGCGAGCCAATCAATCCCGAGGCCTGGAACTGGTACTACAAGACGGTCGGCAAGGAACGTTGCCCGATCGTCGATACCTGGTGGCAGACCGAAACCGGCGGCATCCTGATCAGCCCGCTGCCAGGTGCCACCGCGCTCAAGCCAGGTTCGGCAACCCGGCCGTTCTTCGGTGTGGTGCCGGCGCTGGTGGACAACCTGGGCAACCTCATCGAAGGCGCGGCCGAGGGCAACCTGGTGATCCTCGACTCCTGGCCGGGTCAGTCGCGTTCGCTGTATGGCGATCACGACCGCTTCGTCGACACTTACTTCAAGACCTTCCGTGGCATGTACTTCACCGGCGACGGCGCTCGTCGCGACGAGGACGGCTACTTCTGGATCACCGGTCGGGTGGACGATGTGCTCAACGTGTCGGGCCATCGCATGGGGACCGCGGAGATCGAGAGCGCCATGGTCGCCCATGCCAAGGTCGCCGAAGCGGCCGTGGTAGGCGTGCCGCACGACATCAAGGGGCAGGGCATCTACGTCTACGTCACCCTCAATGCCGGGGAAGAGGCGAGCGAGCAGTTGCGTCAGGAACTGAAGAACTGGGTGCGCAAGGAGATCGGCCCGATCGCCTCGCCAGACGTCATCCAGTGGGCGCCCGGGCTGCCCAAGACCCGCTCGGGCAAGATCATGCGTCGCATCCTGCGCAAGATCGCCACCGGCGAATACGACGCACTGGGCGACATTTCCACCCTGGCCGACCCAGGTGTCGTGCAGCACCTGATCGACACCCACAAGGCCATGTGCCGAGCGTCCGCTTGAGCCACCTCGGGGGTTGCCGGCAGCCCCCGAATCATCTGCTTCCAAGCAGTCATCGGGTGACGAATTCTCTGTAGGATTGTTACCCGATAGTGAGTAGTCCCATCTCCGAATCCCCGCATGGCCCTGAAACGGGGCCAATGGAAACATCCTCGCCTGCCTGTGGTGCACGCCTGGCGGCCGAACCCTGCGCGACACCTCGTACTTGCCGGATTTCCCGCCTTTGCCAATAATAGGCGCGCTTATTGCTTCGTCTAAAGGTCGTGTCCCTTTTGCGCTTGCATGTTTCGCAAGAGCTGTCAATATCGCCGCCCGCAGCTTCATGAGCTTCTGTACGTTGTTGTCGCTTTGAAGAAATTTCGACTATCGAGCTGTCGTTAGAATGCCACTCACTCGCGGGTGGTCTGCGACACTGGTCGGACCCTGCGCGGCACGCGCTGTACTCACTCGCATTTCGGGCAGTCGTTACCCTGCCTGGTATTGCCCCGTACCGATGGAGTTACCTGATGAAGAAGCTCGCACTGCTTGGCGCTCTGGCGCTGTCCGTGTTTTCCCTGGTGTCGCAGGCCGATGAGAAGCCGCTCAAGATCGGTATCGAGGCGGCTTACCCTCCCTTCGCCTTCAAGCAGCCCGACGGCAGCCTGGCCGGTTTCGACTATGACATCGGCAATGCCCTGTGCGAACAGATGAAAGCCAAGTGCACCTGGGTCGAGCAGGAATTCGATGGTCTGATTCCGGCGCTCAAGGTGCGCAAGATCGACGCGATCCTGTCGTCCATGTCGATCACCGACGATCGCAAGAAGTCGGTCGACTTCACCAAGCGCTACTACCTCACCCCGGCCCGCCTGGTGATGAAGGAAGGCACCAGCGTCACCGATAGCCTCGACGAGCTCAAGGGCAAGAAAATCGGCGTGCAGCGCGGCTCCATCCATGACCGCTTCGCCAAGGAAGTGCTGGCCCCCAAGGGCGCGACCGTGGTGCCCTACGGCACCCAGAACGAGGTCTACCTGGACGTGGCCGCCGGCCGTCTGGACGGCACCGTCGCCGACGCCACGCTGCTGGAAGATGGTTTCCTCAAGACCGACGCCGGCAAGGGCTTCGCGTTCGTAGGGCCGGCCTTCACCGACGTCAAGTACTTCGGTGACGGTGTGGGTATCGCCGTGCGCAAGGGTGACAAGGAAAACGTCGAGCGCATCAACGCCGCCATCGACGCCATTCGCGCCAACGGCAAATACAAAGAGATCGAGAAGAAGTATTTCAACTTCGACATCTATGGTCCTGACGCCCCGTAAGACGTCGGTCATCACCTGTGCAATGGTGCAAACAGCAGGCGCGCTGAGGTTTGCACCATTTTTCATTCTTGCGTCCTGAGGAATTCCCAACATGTTGAAAGGCTACGGGCCAGTCATCCTCGAGGGGGCGTGGCTGACATTGCAGCTCGCCCTGTCGGCGATGGCCCTGGCCATCGTCCTCGGCCTGATCGGCGTGGCCCTGCGGCTGTCGCCGGTGCGCTGGCTGGCCAGGCTGGGCGACCTGTACTCCACGGTGATTCGTGGCATACCCGACCTGGTGCTGATCCTGCTGATCTTCTACGGCGGCCAGGACGTCATCAACCGCCTCGCCCCGCTGCTCGGTTACGACGACTACATCGACGTGAGCCCCTTGGCCGCCGGTATCGGCACCTTGGGCTTCATTTTCGGCGCGTACCTGTCGGAAACCTTCCGCGGCGCTTTCCTCGGCATTCCCCGAGGTCAGGCCGAAGCCGGCGCGGCCTATGGCATGAGCAGCCGCCAGGTGTTCTTTCGCATCATGGTGCCGCAGATGATCCGCCTGGCGATTCCGGGTTTCACCAACAATTGGCTGGTGCTGACCAAGGCCACTGCGCTGATTTCCGTCGTCGGTCTGCAGGACATGATGTTCAAGGCCAAGCAGGCCGCCGATGCGACCCGCGAACCCTTCACCTTCTTCCTGGCGGTGGCCGCCCTGTACCTGGTGCTGACCAGCGTATCGCTGCTGGCGCTCAAGTACCTCGAGAAACGCTATTCGGTCGGCGTGAGGGCCGCTGAACTATGATCTTCGACTACAACGTGATCTGGGAGGCCATGCCGCTGTACCTGGGCGGCCTGCTGACCACCCTCAAGCTGCTGGCGCTGTCGCTGTTCTTCGGCTTGCTGGCGGCGATCCCCCTGGGCCTGATGCGCGTGTCGCGCCGGCCCCTGGTGAACCTCAGTGCCTGGCTCTACACCTACGTCATCCGTGGCACGCCGATGCTGGTGCAGCTGTTTCTGATCTACTATGGCCTGGCGCAGTTCGAAGCGGTGCGCGAGAGCGTGTTCTGGCCCTGGTTGTCCAATGCCACCTTCTGCGCCTGCCTGGCCTTCGCCATCAACACCAGCGCCTACACCGCCGAAATCATCGCCGGTAGCCTCAAGGCCACGCCTCACGGCGAGATCGAGGCGGCCAAGGCCATGGGCATGTCGCGCCTGAAGATGTATCGGCGGATACTGCTGCCTTCGGCCCTGCGCCGGGCGCTGCCGCAGTACAGCAACGAGGTGATCATGATGCTGCAGACCACCAGCCTGGCCTCCATCGTGACCCTGATCGACATCACCGGTGCCGCGCGCACGGTCAATGCCCAGTACTATCTGCCTTTCGAGGCGTACATCACCGCGGGCGTGTTCTACCTGTGCCTGACCTTCATCCTCGTGCGCCTGTTCAAGCTGGCCGAACGCCGCTGGCTGGGCTACCTGGCGCCGCGCAAGCACTGACCGCTTTGTGAGAATCGACCGTATGTACAAACTTCAAGTCCAAGACCTGCACAAGCGCTACGGCAGCCATGAGGTGCTCAAGGGTGTGTCCCTGGAGGCCAAGGCAGGTGATGTGATCAGCATCATCGGCTCCAGTGGCTCGGGCAAGTCGACCTTCCTGCGCTGCATCAACCTGCTCGAACAGCCCCATGCCGGCCGTATCCTGCTCAACAACGAAGAGCTCAAGCTGGTGGCGGACAAGGACGGCGCTTTGCGCGCCGCCGACAGCCGGCAACTGCAACGCCTGCGCTCGCGCCTGTCGATGGTGTTCCAGCACTTCAACCTGTGGGCGCACATGACCGCGCTGGAGAACGTCATCGAGGCGCCGGTGCACGTGCTCGGCGTCAAGCGCAAGGAAGCCCTGGAGAAAGCCGAGCATTACCTGGCCAAGGTCGGCGTTTCCCACCGCAAGGACGCCTTTCCCGGCCACATGTCCGGCGGCGAGCAGCAACGCGTGGCGATCGCCCGAGCGCTGGCCATGGAGCCTGAAGTGATGCTGTTCGACGAGCCCACCTCGGCGCTGGACCCGGAACTGGTGGGCGACGTGCTCAAGGTCATGCAGTCCTTGGCCCAGGAGGGGCGCACGATGGTGGTGGTGACCCACGAGATGGGCTTCGCCCGCGAGGTGTCCAATCACCTGGTGTTCCTGCACAAGGGGCTGGTGGAGGAGCGGGGCAACCCGCGCGAGGTGCTGGTCAATCCGCAATCGGAGCGGCTGCGTCAGTTTCTCTCGGGCAGTCTCAAGTAAAGGCTGCCTTCGCGCACCAGAATAGGGCATGCTGCGCACGCGTGCAGTGTTGCCCGCTGCCTCACTCGACTCAGGTTTCGGACCGTCACCTATGACCACCCAGCGAATCGGCTTCCTCATCTGGCCCGGCACCCGGCCACTGACCCTGGCCCTGGCCGAGGAAGTGCTGCTGCTCGCCCAGCGGGTGCATCCGGAGGTGATCTACGACATCAGCTACCTGCAGGCCGAGCCCTCGCAGGACGCGGTCTGGCGCCTGCCTGGCGAGCCCTGGAACGGGCGGCTGGACGGGCTGCACAAGCTGCTGTTGCTGGCCGACGAGCCCACCCTGGCGCTCGGCACCGGCCTGGCCGCCGCGCTCAAGCAACTGACGCGCAGCGGCTGCATGATCGGCGGCCTGTCCGCCGGAGTGTACCCGCTGGCCATGCTCGGCCTGCTCGACGGCTATCGCGCTGCGGTGCACTGGCGCTGGCAGGACGACTTCGCCGAGCGCTTCCCCAAGGTGATCGCCACCAGCCACCTGTTCGACTGGGACCGCGACCGCCTGACCGCCTGCGGCGGCATGGCGGTGACCGACCTGCTGCTGGCGGTGCTCGCTCGTGACCATGGCGCCGAGCTGGCCGGTGCCGTGTCCGAGGAACTGGTGGTCGAGCGGATCCGCGAAGGGGGCGAGCGTCAGCGCATTCCGTTGCAGAACCGTCTGGGCTCCAGCCATCCGAAGCTGACCCAGGCCGTGCTGCTGATGGAGGCCAACATCGAGGAGCCGCTGACTACCGACGAAATCGCCCAGCATGTGTGCGTATCGCGTCGACAACTCGAGCGAATCTTCAAACAGTATCTGAATCGTGTGCCCAGCCAGTATTATCTTGAATTGCGTTTGAACAAGGCGCGACAGATGTTGATGCAGACCAGCAAGTCGATCATCCAGATCGGGTTGTCGTGCGGCTTTTCCTCCGGGCCGCATTTCTCCAGCGCCTACCGCAATTTCTTCGGCGCCACCCCGCGCGAGGACCGCAACCAGCGGCGCAACAGCAGCCCGTTCGAGCTCAGCTCGACGCCGGTGGACAAGCCCTGAAGCCACTCACGCCCTGCTGACGTGGTCGCCCCAGCGTTGGTTCGACCCGGTCACCGGCCTGATCCGGCGTGACCCCCGTTCACGCTGCCGCCATCTATCAGTACACTGCGCAATTGCAACCCTATTTGTCGCATTGCCGTAAGCCCCGGCGGGTTCGGGTTTGGCGCTGTAACAAGTTGTCGCCTGACAGCAAGGACCGGCGTCGAGCAGTCCTTACAATCCTTCAATCGTTGGTCACTTCGCCGACCAGCGTTCCTTTCCAGGAGACCCAGATGTCCGTTGAGCAAGCCCCGGTGCAACGTGCCGATTTCGACCAGGTGATGGTGCCCAACTATTCACCGGCGGCGTTCATTCCCGTGCGCGGGGAGGGCTCGCGCGTATGGGACCAGTCGGGTCGAGAGTTGATCGACTTCGCCGGCGGCATCGCGGTCAACGCCCTGGGTCATTGCCATCCGGCGCTGGTCAAGGCGCTGACCGAACAGGCCAATACCCTGTGGCACGTCTCCAACGTGTTCACCAACGAGCCGGCCCTGCGCCTGGCGCACAAGCTGGTGCAGGCGACCTTCGCCGACCGCGCGTTCTTCTGCAACTCGGGCGCCGAGTCCAACGAAGCCGCCTTCAAGCTGGCACGCCGGGTGGCCCACGACCGCTTCGGGCCCGACAAGCATGAAATCATCGCGGCGGTGAACAGCTTCCACGGTCGCACCCTGTTCACCGTCAGCGTCGGTGGGCAGCCCAAGTACTCCGATGGCTTCGGTCCGAAGATCACCGGTATCAGCCATGTCCCGTACAACGACCTGGACGCCCTGAAAGCGCAGATCTCGCAGCGCACCTGCGCCGTGGTGATCGAGCCCATCCAGGGCGAAAGCGGCGTGGTGCCGGCGGACAAAGCCTACCTGGAAGGCGCTCGCGCGCTGTGTGACCAGCACGATGCGCTGCTGATCTTCGACGAAGTGCAGACCGGTGTCGGCCGTACTGGCTCGCTCTACGCCTACCAGCACTACGGCGTGACCCCGGACATCCTCACCAGCGCCAAGAGCCTGGGCGGCGGTTTCCCCATCGGTGCCATGCTGACCACCGCCGAGCTCGCCAGCCACCTGGCGGTCGGTACCCACGGCACCACCTACGGCGGCAACCCACTGGGTTGCGCGGTGGCCTGTGCGTTGCTGGATGTGGTGAACACGCCGGCCACCCTGGAGGGCGTCAAGGCCAGGCACGCGCACTTCAAGAGCCGTCTGCAAGCCATCGGTCAGGCCGCTGGCCTGTTCAGCCAGGTGCGGGGTGTGGGCCTGCTGATCGGCTGCGTGCTCGGTGAAGCGTGGAAGGGCAGGGCCAAGGACGTGCTCAACGCTGCCGAGAAAGAGGGCGTCATGGTGCTGCAGGCAGGACCCGACGTGGTGCGCTTCGCGCCGAGCCTGGTGATCGAGGAAACCGACATCGACGAGGGCCTGGCCCGTTTCGAGCGCGCGGTCGCCCGGTTGATCCAGGGCTGATCGAGCGGCGCCACTGGCCGACGCCGCCATCGGCGGAGTCGCTGCCCAGTGAATTCACCTGCGGGTGCCTTGTAGTGCATGCAGCGCCCCGCCGACTTCCCGTGCCGAACCGATCGGCCAGTATTCCAGAGGAGTGACACCATGCTGGTGATGCGCCCCGCGCAAATGGCGGACCTCAACGACGTGCAGCGCATGGCGGCGGACAGCCCCATCGGCGTCACCTCGCTGCCCGACGACGCCGCGCGCCTGGGCGACAAGATCGCCGCCTCGGAGACCTCCTTCGCCGCCGAGGTCAGTTTCAACGGCGAGGAAAGCTACTTCTTCGTGCTCGAAGACAGCGTCACCGGCAAGCTGGCCGGCTGCTCGGCCATCGTCGCCTCGGCAGGCTATTCCGAGCCGTTCTACAGCTTTCGCAACGAGACCTTCGTGCACGCCTCGCGCGAGCTGAAGATCCACAACAAGATCCACGTCCTGTCGCTGTGCCATGACCTGACCGGCAACAGTTTGCTGACCAGCTTCTACGTGGTGCCGGAGCTGGTCGACAGCGGCTGGGCCGAGCTGAACTCGCGCGGGCGCCTGCTGTTCATGGCCGCGCACCCGGAGCGCTTCGCCGAGTCGGTGGTCACCGAGATCGTCGGCTACAGCGACGAGCAGGGCGAGTCGCCGTTCTGGGACTCGATCGGGCGCAACTTCTTCGACCTCAACTACGCCGACGCCGAGCGCCTGTGTGGCCTGAAGAGCCGGACCTTCCTCGCCGAACTGATGCCCCACTACCCCATCTATGTCCCGCTGTTGCCCGACCAGGCCCAGGAGGCCATGGGGCAGGTGCATCCACGGGCGCAGATCACCTTCGACATCCTCATGCGCGAGGGTTTCGAGACCGAACACTACATCGACATCTTCGACGGCGGCCCGACCCTGCACGCGCGCACCTCGGCGATCCGCTCGATCGCCCAGAGCCGGGTGGTGCCGGTGCTGATCGACGACACCCAGGTGAAGGCCGGGCGCCCGTACCTGGTGTGCAACGGCCAGCTGCAGGACTACCGCGCGGTGTTGCTGGAGCTGGACTGGGTGCCTGGCAAGCCGCTGGTGCTCAGGGGCGAGGCCGCGCAGGCCCTGCGGGTCGGTGAAGGTGGCAGTGTCCGTGTGGTGGCCGCCTGAGCCGGCCCGGCTCGCTGGCAAGCCTGATTCGCGGTAGGCACTGGCCGCCGCACAAGGAGAGAGCATGATCGTTCGTCCCGTACGCAGCAGCGACTTACCCGCGCTGATCGAGCTGGCCCGCAGCACCGGCAAGGCCGGGCTGACCACCTTCCCGGCCAACGAGGAGCGCCTGGCCCGCCGCGTGGGCTGGGCCGAAAAGAGCTTCAGCGGCGAAGCCGAGCGGGGCGATACCGACTACCTATTCGTGCTGGAGAACGACGAGGGCCTGGTGGTGGGCATCAGCGCCATCGCCGGCGCCGTGGGCCTGCGCGAGCCCTGGTACAACTATCGGGTCGGGCTGACCGTCAGCGCTTCGCGCGAGCTGGGCATCTATCGGGAAATTCCCACGCTGTTCCTGGCCAACGACCTGACCGGCAATGCCGAGCTGTGCTCGCTGTTCCTGCGCGAGGACTACCGCAACGGGCGCAACGGGCATCTGCTGTCCAAGGCGCGGATGCTGTTCATCGCCGAGTTCGCGCAACTGTTCGGCAAGAAGATCATGGCCGAGATGCGCGGCATGGCCGACGAGCACGGGCGCTCGCCGTTCTGGGAAAGCCTGGGTCGGCATTTCTTCAAGATGGAGTTCAGCCAGGCCGACTACCTCACCGGGGTGGGCAACCGGGCCTTCATCGCCGAACTGATGCCCAAGTTCCCGCTGTACACCTGCTTTCTGTCCGAGGCGGCGCGCAGCGTGATCGGTCGCGTGCACCCGGACACCGAGCCTGCGCTGGCGATGCTCGAGCGCGAGGGCTTCACCTACCAGGGCTATGTCGACATCTTCGACGCGGGCCCGGCGGTGGAGTGCGAGACTCAGCGTATCCGCGCGGTGCGCGACAGCGAGCGGCTGGTACTGGCGGTGGGCACGCCTGGCGAGGATGCCGCGCCCTACATCATTCACAACCGCAAGCGTGAGGATTGCCGCATCACCGCCGCCCCTGCGCGCCTGGCGGCCGGCACGCTGGTGGTCGCTCCGCTGACTGCCAAGCGCCTGCGCCTGGGTGCCGGTGACAGTGTGCGTGCGGTGCCCCTCACCGCGCCCCGGGAGGTGCAGGCATGACTACGCATTTCATCGATGGCCAGTGGCAGGTCGGGCAGGGCGAGGCGCTGCAGTCGCTCGACCCGGTCAGTCAGATGCCGCTCTGGGAAGGGCAGGCCGCCACGGCTGCTCAGGTGGACAGCGCCGTGCAGGCCGCTCGCCAGGCCTTCGTCCGTTGGGCGCAATCGAGCCTGGAGTCGCGCATCACGGTGCTGGAGGCCTTTGCCGGGCAGCTCAAGGGCCGCGCCGACGAACTGGCGCATTGCATCGGCGAGGAAACGGGAAAGCCGTTGTGGGAATCGGCTACCGAGGTCACCAGCATGATCAACAAGGTGGCCATTTCGATCCAGAGCTACCGCGAGCGCACCGGCGAGAAGAGCGGCCCCCTGGGTGACGCTACCGCCGTGTTGCGACACAAGCCCCATGGCGTGGTCGCGGTGTTCGGTCCGTACAACTTCCCGGGCCACCTGCCCAACGGCCACATCGTCCCGGCCCTGCTCGCCGGCAATTGCGTGGTGTTCAAGCCCAGTGAGCTGACGCCCAAGGTCGCCGAGTTCACGGTCCGCTGCTGGGCTGCGGCCGGCTTGCCCCATGGTGTGCTCAACCTGGTGCAGGGCGGGCGCGAGACGGGCATGGCCCTGGCTGCGCAGGAGGGCATCGACGGTATGTTCTTCACCGGTTCCAGCCGTACCGGCGCCTTGCTGCACCAGCAGTTCGCCGGGCGGCCGGAGAAAATCCTGGCATTGGAAATGGGCGGCAACAATCCGCTGCTGGTCGATCAGGTCAAGGACCTGGAGGCGGCGGTCTACACCATCGTCCAGTCGGCCTTCATCTCGGCCGGGCAACGCTGCACCTGTGCCCGGCGCCTGCTGGTACCCCAGGGCGAGTGGGGCGATCGCCTGCTGGCACGGCTGGTCGAGGTGTGTCGAAGCCTGCGGGTCGGAGCGTTCGACGCGCAGCCGGCGCCCTTCATGGGCGCGGTGATTTCACTGGAGGCGGCGCACCAGTTGCTGGCTGCACAGGCCGGGCTGCTGGCCAACGGCGCCCAGGCACTGCTGGAGATGACCCAGGTGCGCGCCGACACCGCTCTGCTGACGCCAGGGATCGTCGATGTCACCGCGGTGCGCGAGCGTCCGGACGAGGAGTTCTTCGGCCCCCTGTTGCAGGTGGTTCGCTATGGCGATTTCGAGGCGGCGATCGACGAGGCCAATGCCACCCGCTACGGTCTGGCGGCGGGACTGCTGTGCGACTCCCACGCCCGCTACCAGCACTTCTGGCTGCGCAGTCGCGCCGGGATCGTCAACTGGAACAGGCCACTGACGGGTGCGGCCAGCAGCGCGCCGTTCGGCGGGGTGGGCGCCAGTGGCAACCATCGCGCCAGTGCCTACTATGCTGCCGATTACTGTGCCTATCCGGTGGCCTCGCTGGAGGCCGCCAGCCTGGCCCTGCCGGCCACCCTGACCCCAGGGGTGACGCTATGAAGACAGGTCCCGGAGTCGAGCCGATGCACGCGTGTGAAGTGAACTTCGACGGCCTGGTCGGGCCGACCCACAACTACGGGGGGCTGTCATACGGCAACGTGGCCTCGCAGAGCAACAGCCAGCAGCACTCCAACCCGCGCGAAGCTGCCCGTCAGGGCCTGGCCAAGATGAAAGCGCTGATGGACCTGGGCTTCACCCAGGGCGTGCTGGCGCCCCAGGAACGCCCGGACGTGGCCGCCCTGCGCCGGCTGGGCTTCATGGGCAGTGATGGCGATGTGATCCGCCACGCCGCGCGCGAGGCGATGCCACTGCTGGTGGCCAGTTGTTCGGCGTCGAGCATGTGGGTGGCCAATGCCGCGACCGTCAGCCCCAGCGCCGACACCGCCGATGGGCGCGTGCATTTCACCGCGGCCAACCTCAACTGCAAGTACCACCGCAGCATCGAACACCCCACCACCAGCCGCGTGCTGCAAGCGATGTTCGCCGACCCACGGCACTTCGCTCACCACTCGGCGTTGCCGGCGGTGGCGCAGTTCGGTGACGAGGGGGCAGCCAACCACACACGTTTCTGCCGTGACTACGGCGAGCCTGGCGTCGAGTTCTTCGTCTACGGACGCAGCGCCTTCGACAGCCGCTATCCCGCGCCGCAGAAGTACCCGGCCCGCCAGACCCTCGAGGCATCCCAGGCCGTGGCCCGGTTGCATGGCCTGAGCGCGGACGCGGTGGTCTACGCTCAGCAGAACCCTGCCGTGATCGACCAGGGCGTGTTCCACAACGATGTGATCGCGGTGGGCAATGGCCAGGTGCTGTTCCACCACCAGGACGCCTTCCTCGACAACGACGCGGTGATGCATCAGCTACGGGCCGGCCTGGAAGCACGCGGTGGGCAGTTCCAGCCGATCGCGGTGCCGCGTTCGGCGGTCACGGTGGAGGACGCGGTGCGCTCCTATCTGTTCAACAGCCAGCTGCTGTCGTGCGCCGACGGCTCCATGCTGCTGGTGGTGCCCGAGGAATGCCGCAACAACGAGCGGGTGTGGCGCTACCTCGAGCAGCTGACCGCCGAGCGCGGCGTGATCCGCGAGGTCAAGGTCTTCGACCTCAAGCAGAGCATGCGCAATGGCGGCGGCCCGGCGTGTCTGCGCTTGCGCGTGGCGCTCAAGGCCCACGAGCTGGCCGCGGTCAATCCGCGCGTGATCCTGACTGCCACGCTGTACGATACCCTGGTGCAGTGGGTCGACAGACACTACCGAGACCGCCTGGCCGATGCCGATCTGGCCGATCCGCAGTTGCTCGACGAGTGCCGCACGGCGCTCGATGAGCTGACCCGGATCCTCGACCTGGGCAGCGTCTATCCGTTCCAATACCAACCTTGAAAGAGAGAACCCTGCAATGTCCGATGCCCTGCGCTTGATTCTGGAAGATGACGACGGCACTCAACTGGAAACTTCCTGCACTCGATTCGCCGTAGTCTGGCAAGGCAAGGAGGTGTGGATTCAGCAGGACGGCCGTGGCCAACTGCTGATCGGCGTCGACGTGGAGGAGGGCGATGCCGAATACGCCAACCTGCTGCTGCGTCCGATGGCCACCAACCTGGTGAGCCTGCAACTGGAGATGGAGCCGGCCGAAGTCGGCGAAGACGACGACCACGTGCACGGTCCGGACTGCGGCCACCACCACTGAGGAAGCGCCCATGCTCGCTCTCGGCAAGTTGCTCGAGCTGACCCTCACCGCTCACGAACCGGCCGAGAAGACCCAGGTGACGGCGCACGGTGTGCGCCTGCGCTGGCTGGGCGAGGGAGCCCTGGAAGTGCGGCCAGCCGAGGGCCAAGACTGCGGGCTCGATCTGCTCCTGTCGGCGGGGATCCATGGCAACGAGACCGCCCCGATCGAGTTGCTCGAGCGATTGCTGCACGGCGTGGCCAGCGGCACCCTCCGGCCCCGTGCGCGGGTGCTGTTCCTGTTCGGCAACCCGGCCGCCATTCGCACGGGCGAGCGTTTCGTGGAGCAGGACATCAATCGACTGTTCAATGGGCGTCATGCGCTGTCCAGTGGTTTCGAAGCGCTGCGCGCGGCGGAACTGGAGCAACTCGCCCGCGTGTTCTTCAGCCAGCCGGGGCGCACGCGCCTGCACTACGACCTGCACACCGCCATACGCGGCTCGCGAATCGAGCAGTTCGCGCTGTATCCGTTCAAGGCCGGCCGTGCGCACTCGCGCGCGCAGCTGGCGCGCCTGGCCGCTGCCGGGATCGACGCGGTGCTGCTGCAGGGCAAGTCGTCCATCACCTTCAGCGCCTTCACCTACGAGCAACTGGACGCCGAAGCCTTCACCCTGGAACTGGGCAAGGCCCGGCCGTTCGGACACAACGCTCAGGTCAATCTCGATCGGCTGGAACAGCGCCTGGTCCAGCTCATCGAGGACACCGAGCCCGATGGGCTGGACCAGGCGCTGGGCGGGCTCGCCCTGTTCCGCGTCTCGCGCGAGGTTATCAAGCACAGCGATGCCTTCCGTCTGCACGTGCCCGCCGACATCGAGAACTTTTCGCCCTTGCAGCACGGCTATCTGCTGGCCGAAGACCTGGCGCAGCAGCGCTGGGTGGTCGACGAACCGGACGCGCGGATCATCTTCCCCAACCCCAAGGTCGCCAATGGCCTGCGCGCTGCCATCCTGGTGGTGCCCGACGACGGCCAGCACCTGGCGTAGACCGCTGTCGCGGAGGCTCGCAAGCATCGGTCCTGCACGACCGCGGCGCAGTAGGCGACGCTTGCCGCACGCCCAGAGCCCTGCCCATGAACGGAATTTAATCTCCCAACGCCATGCGTTCTCCGGCCAACGGTCTGTAGCCGGCTTGTCAGCGGCCAAAGGGGCGATTTAGCATCCTGGCATGACACATTTGCCCCTGCGAGGCCGAAATTAGCCCGGATTAGCGGTTTGCATCGCATAAACACACTGCACCTTGCCTGCAGGACCGATATAATGCGGCCCTTTGCCGTCGTTTCGTCGATCCGACGCGTTAGCCAAAAACGGCCGCCGTTTCCGTGGAAGAACCTATGAAAAGCGCAGAAATCCGTGAAGCCTTCCTTCGCTTCTTCGAAGAGCAAGGTCACACCCGAGTCGCCTCCAGCTCGCTGATTCCGGGCAACGACCCGACTTTGCTGTTCACCAATGCTGGCATGAACCAGTTCAAGGACTGCTTCCTGGGCCAGGAAAAGCGCGCCTACACCCGTGCCGTCAGCAGCCAGAAGTGCGTACGCGCCGGTGGCAAGCACAACGACCTGGAAAACGTCGGCTATACCGCGCGCCACCACACCTTCTTCGAAATGCTGGGCAACTTCAGCTTCGGCGACTACTTCAAGCGCGACGCGATCACCTTCGCCTGGACCTTCCTCACCTCCGACAAATGGCTGAACCTGCCCAAGGACAAGCTCTGGGTCACCGTCTACGCCACCGATGACGAAGCCTACGACATCTGGACCCGGGAGGTCGGCGTGCCGCCGGAGCGCATGGTGCGCATCGGCGACAACAAGGGTGCCCCCTACGCTTCGGACAACTTCTGGACCATGGGCGACACCGGCCCGTGCGGCCCATGCACCGAGATCTTCTTCGACCACGGCGCGGATATCTGGGGCGGCCCGCCCGGCTCCCCGGAAGAGGACGGCGACCGCTACATCGAGATCTGGAACAACGTCTTCATGCAGTTCAACCGCACCGCCGATGGCGTGCTGCACCCGCTGCCGGCGCCGTCGGTGGATACCGGCATGGGCCTGGAGCGCATCAGCGCGGTCATGCAGCACGTGCACTCGAACTACGAGATCGACCTGTTCCAGCAGCTGCTCGCCGCGGCCGCCAAGGCCATCGGCTGCAACAACGAGGAACAGCCTTCGCTCAAGGTGGTGGCCGACCACATTCGCTCCTGTGGTTTCCTCATCGCCGATGGCGTACTGCCCTCCAACGAAGGTCGCGGCTACGTCCTGCGGCGCATCATTCGCCGTGCCTGCCGTCACGGTAACAAGCTGGGTGCCAAGGGCAGCTTCTTCCACCTGATCGTCGCCGCGCTGGTTGCCGAGATGGGCGAGGCGTTTCCCGAGCTCAAGAGCCAGCAGGCGCATATCGAGCGCGTGCTCAAGACCGAAGAGGAACAGTTCGCCAAGACCCTCGAGCAGGGCCTGCGCATCCTCGAACAGGACCTGGCGCAGTTGCAGGGCCAGGTGGTACCGGGCGACGTGGTGTTCAAGCTGTACGACACCTACGGCTTCCCCATGGATCTCACCGCCGACATCGCGCGTGAACGCCAGCTGAGCATCGACGAAGCCGGCTTCGAGCGCGAGATGGACGCCCAGCGCGAGCGGGCTCGATCGGCCAGCGCCTTCGGCATGGACTACAACAGCCTGGTCAAGGTCGATACCGCCACCGAGTTCCTCGGCTACGAGGCGACCTATGGCGAAGGCAAGGTCGTGGCCTTGTACAAGGATGGGCAGTCGGTCGATCAGCTGGGCGAGGGCGAGGAGGGCGTCGTGGTATTGGACCGCACGCCGTTCTACGCCGAGTCCGGTGGCCAGATCGGCGACGCCGGTTACCTGCAGGCCGGGGCTGCACGCTTCGATGTGCGCGACACCACCAAGACCGGCGGCGCCTTCCTGCACCACGGTGTGGTCGCCAGCGGTGCGCTGCTGATCGGTGCGCCGGTCCAGGCCCATGTCGATGCCCAGGTGCAGAACGCCACCTCGCTCAACCACTCGGCCACCCACTTGCTGCACGAAGCGCTGCGCCGCGTGCTGGGCGAACACGTCCAGCAGAAGGGCTCGCTGGTCGACAGCCAGCGCCTGCGTTTCGACTTCAGCCATTTCGAAGCGGTCAAGCCGGAGCAGATCAAGGCGCTGGAAGACATCGTCAACGCCGAGATTCGTCGCAACACCGAGATCACCACCGAACTCACCGACATCGACACCGCCAAGCGCAAGGGCGCCATGGCCTTGTTCGGCGAGAAGTACGGCGATACCGTGCGGGTGCTGACCATGGGCGGTGATTTCTCGGTGGAACTGTGCGGTGGCATCCATGCCAAGCGCACCGGTGACATCAGCCTGTTCAAGATCGTCAGCGAGGGCGGCGTGGCCTCCGGGGTGCGCCGTATCGAGGCGATCACCGGCGCGGCGGCGCTGGCCTGGCTGAACGCGGCCGAGGAACAGGTCAAGGAAGCGGCGCAACTGGTCAAGGGCAACCGCGACAACCTCATCGACAAGCTGTCGGCTGTGCTGGAGCGCAACCGTCAGCTGGAGAAGCAGCTCGAGCAGCTGCAGGCCAAGGCCGCCAGTGCCGCAGGAGACGATCTCTCCAGTGCGGCCGTGGCGGTCAAGGGTGCCAAGGTGCTTGCCGCCCGCCTGGACGGGCAGGATGGCAAGGCGCTGCTGGCGCTCGTCGATCAACTGAAGAACAAGCTCGGCCATGCGGTGATCCTGCTGGGCAGCGAGCATGAGGGCAAGGTCGTGCTGGTGGCCGGCGTGACCAAGGACCTCTCCAGCCAACTCAAGGCTGGCGACTTGATGAAGCAGGCCGCTGCGGTGGTCGGCGGCAAGGGCGGCGGGCGTCCGGACATGGCCCAGGGTGGAGGCGTGGACGTCGCCGCCCTGGACCAGGCCCTGGCGCTGGCCGTGCCGTTCGTCGAGCAGGGGCTTTGAGAGGAGGTGGCCGGCGTCGTGGACCCCGGCCACCTCGGCAAGGATTGACTACTGGGTGCCCTTCGTGGGCTGAGGCACTTTGAAATGGCGTTGATCGTACAGAAATTTGGCGGCACCTCCGTCGGCTCCATCGAGCGGATCGAGCAGGTGGCCGACAAGGTCAAGAAACACCGCGAGGCCGGCGATGACCTGGTGATCGTGCTGTCGGCCATGAGTGGTGAAACCAACCGCCTGATCGAGCTGGCCAAGCAGGTCTCCGACCAGCTGGTGCCTCGCGAGCTGGACGTGATCGTGTCCACCGGCGAGCAGGTGACCATCGCCTTGCTGGCCATGGCGCTGATCAAGCGCGGTGTACCGGCCGTGTCCTACACCGGCAATCAGGTGCGTATCCTGACCGACAGCGCGCACAACAAGGCGCGTATCCTGCAGATCGACGATCAGAAGATCCGTGCCGACCTGCAGGCCGGCAAGGTCGTGGTGGTGGCAGGCTTCCAGGGCGTTGACGAGCACGGCAACATCACCACCCTCGGCCGTGGCGGTTCGGACACCACCGGCGTCGCCCTGGCGGCAGCGCTGCGTGCCGACGAGTGCCAGATCTACACCGACGTCGACGGCGTCTACACCACCGATCCGCGCGTGGTGCCGCTGGCCCGCCGCCTGGAGAAGATCACCTTCGAAGAGATGCTGGAAATGGCCAGCCTTGGTTCCAAGGTGCTGCAGATCCGTTCGGTGGAGTTCGCCGGCAAGTACAACGTCCCGCTGCGCGTGCTGCACAGCTTCAAGGAGGGTCCGGGTACCCTCATTACCATCGATGAAGAGGAATCCATGGAACAGCCGATCATTTCCGGTATCGCCTTCAACCGTGATGAGGCCAAGCTGACCATCCGTGGTGTGCCGGATACCCCGGGCGTGGCTTTCAAGATCCTCGGCCCGATCAGTGCGGCGAACATCGAAGTCGACATGATCGTGCAGAACGTTTCGCACGATAACACCACCGACTTCACCTTCACCGTGCACCACAACGAGTACGAGAAAGCCCTGAGCGTGCTGGAAAGCACCGCGCGGGAAATGGGGGCTCGCGAGGTCATCGGCGACACCAAGATCGCCAAGGTGTCGATCGTCGGTGTCGGCATGCGCTCGCACGCCGGTGTCGCCAGTCGCATGTTCGAGGCGCTGGCCAAGGAAAGCATCAACATCCAGATGATCTCCACTTCCGAGATCAAGGTCTCGGTCGTCATCGAGGAGAAGTACCTCGAGCTGGCGGTGCGCGCGCTGCACACCGCCTTCGAGCTCGATGCGCCTGCTCGACAGAGCGAGTGACGCATCGCCCTGGGGGGCGCGGCCGATGCCGCGCCCTTCGCGTTTCTGGCTGACGTGCAGGTTACTGTCCTTTCCTGTCCGACAGCCGTGAAGGCCGCTGGATCGTCCCATCCGCGGCCTGTGCTTCAAACAGACTGTTGTCCCTGAATGAATTGCGTGAGGAGAAAGCTATGTTGATTCTGACTCGTCGGTGCGCCGAGAGCCTGATCATTGGAGACGGTGAGATCACCGTGACCGTCCTGGGTGTGAAAGGCAACCAGGTGCGTATCGGCGTGAGCGCCCCTAAGGAAGTGGCCGTTCACCGCGAGGAAATCTACCTGCGGATCAAGAAAGAGAAGGACGAGGAACCAAGCCTTTAATTTTTATCGAGTTTTTTTCAAAAAAAGGTTTGCAAACGGGGAAGGGTCTGGTTAATATACGCCCCGTGTTGCGGTGAGGTGGCCGAGTGGCCGAAGGCGCTCCCCTGCTAAGGGAGTATACCTCATAAGGGTATCGGGGGTTCGAATCCCCCCTTCACCGCCATTTTTCGTGTAGGGCGCTGTAAACGGTTAAGAAGCTTAAGTCGTTGAAATTAAACGAAAAAGTACTTGGCAAAACGATTCAGCGATCTATAATGCGCGGCAAGACACGGACTCATAGCTCAGCTGGATAGAGTACTCGGCTACGAACCGAGCGGT
>NZ_JACVTO010000002.1 GCF_016518545.1 Pseudomonas sp. S30 | reverse complement strand
AAGCCCACCCGCACCACCGCCGGTGTGGCCACGCTTCTCGACTTGTTCCGTGTCCAGCCCGGCATTGCCCATCAGCGCGCCATCGACGAGGTGTCGATCCTGGTAGGTTGCGCCCGCGACCTGAGCGACACCAGCGAAGGCCTCGCCAGCCCGGCAGCGGTCACCGCCTTGCACTACCTCAACGCCATGGCCAAGGCCCTGCTCAACGACCTGGAAATCAGCGATAACGCCGCCGATTGACGCGATGTCCCCGAGGGCCGCGAGGTCATGCAGCCGGCCTGGATGGCCTCACCGGCCGCTGGCCATCCTAGGTGCAGCTCGATGAACATTCGCCAGAAGAACCCAAAACAGCGGCGGGAGCCTCGTGGCTAGGGTGCAGCCGGGCGCAAGTAAGCGCAGGAAGAATCTGAACTATTGGCCCTAAGCTATGGCTCTTGACGCTTAGGAAGTATCCTACGCGCTTCGCGGACGCCTCTTAATTGTCGGGGAAATGGCTCAGGGATAACTTCACAGGGTCGCCAACAGGCGACCGGGTGTGAGAAGCCCGTCCGACACGTTGGCTCCCAATGTCATGGCAGCCGTGCACGAGCAGACTTCGGTCTGGCCGTGTTTCTCCGTGTCCACGGTCTTCTCACCTCGTGCGCGGCTGCCACCCAATCTGTTCTGTGAGAAGGCTCCGGGCGGCGGTCAAACTGAACCGACATGGAGTTTGACGCATGAAAAAACTCGTCCCCGATCCGCCCCTTCTAAAGCCCACCCGCACCACCGCCGGTGTGGCCACGCTTCTCGACTTGTTCCGTGTCCAGCCCGGCATTGCCCATCAGCGCGCCATCGACGAGGTGTCGATCCTGGTAGGTTGCGCCCGCGACCTGAGCGACACCAGCGAAGGCCTCGCCAGCCCGGCAGCGGTCACCGCCTTGCACTACCTCAACGCCATGGCCAAAGCCCTGCTCAACGACCTGGAAATCAGCGATAACGCCGCCGATTGATGCGAGGAGCCCAGGGGCGGCGAGGTCATGTAGCCGGCCTCGACGGCCTCACCGACCGCCGGCCACCGGCACGATGGCCCCGGTCACGTAGCTCGCCGCCTCCGAGACCAGCCAGCCCACGCAATCGGCAATCTCCTGTGGCGTACCTGCCCTGCCGGTCGGCACGCCTGCTGACATCTCGGCTGCCCGCTCGGGTTTGCCGGCGGCGGCGTGCAGGTCGGTCTCGATTACGCCAGGGGCCACGGCATTGACGCGAATGCCTTCGCTGGCCACTTCCTTGGCCAGGCCACGGGTCAAGGTGTCGATCGCGCCTTTGGTCGCAGCGTAGTGAATCCATTCGCCAGCCCCACCCAGCTCGGCGGCACGCGAGGACAGGTTGACGATCACCCCGCCCGTGCCGCCATGGGAATGGCCCATGCGGCGCACCGCCTCGCGGGCGCACAGAAAAGCGCCGAACACATTGACCTGAAAGACATGCTGCAAACGCTCGTAGGAAAGTGCCTCCAGCCGAGAGAAGCCCTCGGTGATGCCCGCATTGTTCACCAGTGCCCTGAGCGGCGTGCCGCGTCGGTCCACCGCCTCGAACAGTCCCATCACCGCCTCCGGCGACGCCAGGTTCAACTGCGCGCTCCAGGCAGAACCACCCTCCGAGTCAATCGCGTCGATCACTTGCTGTGCAGCATCGCTGTCCTGCTCGTAGGTCAGGCAGACCTCGTATCCCTGTCGCCCGAGTTGCCGAGCGATCGCCGCACCGATCCCCCGACTGCCACCGGTCACCACTGCCAGGCCGTTCATACTGACATCCCTATCTGAAGGAGAAATCGAGAATGTCAATGTAGGACAAACATGCCGTTGCTGTCGTGGGAGGCGTGTCCACTAGATGCCATTTCGATTCATTTCGCCAGCCAAATACCGTAATAGATCACTATGCACCCAAGAGAAAGAATGACTTTCATGAAAACGAAGAGCCCCGGGGCCATCTTGCTGAGAACCGGTGAAAACCTTCTGTAGTTATCAGCGTTATACGTTTTATGAAACCCCATGATGGCCGCGAACATATTGGACATGGCAACGAGCATGAACCTCATGCCCCATATGAAAACCAACGATATACCCAATACCCCCATCAGGTGCCTAGCAGCACCCTTGGTGAAACCTGGAATGACCGCTGCCAGCCCCTTGAGCATGAATCCCAAGGCGATAATGGCGATAAAAACCCCGACAAGGCCTTTCCCTATGCCAGCCAGCGTCTTCTTTCCATAGGCAATCCTGGTCGTCCAGATAAAATAGAGCGTTACTAAATAGAAAAACAAAAATGCCACGATTTCCACGTTGTCGTTACCCATTTTGAATATCAAATTCCGACCTGAAACGAGTCTCGCCTTCAAGACTCTGAACTTCCAGTTCGACAAGGCACTGTATGTCCGACATACCTGTATCTTCAGGCAGAACGGACTAAAACTCAGTCATTCTAACCGCGCTGTGTGCCTTTCTGAAGGTTCCCGCAAGCTGGACAGCAAGAAGCGCCTCTGGTCACGCGCATGGTCATCGGCAGACACGCGACTCACTCTTCGCAAAACCCCGTCTCACTCTTTCCCTCCCCTCGCCCGATCCCCCTTCTATCCTTGCTCCAGCCGCAGGACGCGGCATCCCAGCGATCAAGGAGTGTCCATGTCTCTCGCCCTCGTCCACAGCCGCGCCCAGGTCGGGGTGCTGGCGCCGGCGGTCAGCGTCGAAACCCATCTGGCCAACGGCCTGCCCACCCTCACCCTGGTCGGCCTGCCCGAAGCCACGGTGAAGGAAAGCAAGGATCGGGTGCGCAGCGCGATCGTCAATTCCGGGCTGGACTACCCCGCCCGGCGCATCACCCAGAGCCTCGCCCCGGCCGACCTGCCCAAGGATGGCGGGCGCTACGACCTGGCCATTGCCCTGGGCATCCTGGCCGCCAATGGTCAGGTGCCGGTGGCCACGCTGGCCGACTTCGAGTGCCTGGGCGAGTTGGCGCTGTCCGGCGCGCTGCGTCCGGTGCAAGGCGTGCTGCCAGCGGCGCTGGCGGCGCGCGAAGCCGGGCGAGCGCTGGTGGTGCCGCGGGAAAATGCCGAAGAAGCGAGCCTGGCCGGTGGCTTGGTGGTGTATGCGGTCGGGCACCTGCAGGAGCTGGTGGCGCACCTCAATGGCCAGGTGCCGTTGCCGGCCTACTCGGCCAATGGCCTGACCCTGCGCGCCCGGCCCTATCCCGACCTCAGCGAGGTGCAGGGCCAGGTCGCGGCCAAGCGTGCGCTGCTGGTCGCCGCCGCGGGCGCACACAACCTGTTGTTCACCGGGCCGCCCGGCACAGGCAAGACGCTGCTGGCCAGTCGTCTGCCGGGCCTGCTGCCGCCGCTGGACGAGCACGAGGCACTGGAGGTGGCGGCGATCCAGTCGGTTAGCGGCAAGGCGCCGCTGGACTGCTGGCCGCAACGGCCCTTTCGCCATCCGCACCACTCCGCGTCGGGACCGGCGCTGGTGGGCGGTGGCAGCCGCCCGCAACCGGGGGAAATCACCCTGGCTCATCATGGCGTGCTGTTTCTCGACGAGTTGCCCGAGTTCGAGCGCAGGGTGCTGGAAGTGCTGCGCGAACCCCTGGAGTCGGGTGAAATCGTGGTGTCGCGTGCCAGGGACCGTGTTCGATTTCCCGCACGCTTTCAACTGGTGGCAGCGATGAACCCTTGCCCCTGCGGTTACCTGGGCGATCCTGCGGCGCGGTGCCGGTGCAGCCCCGAGCAGATCCAGCGCTACCGCAACAAGCTGTCCGGGCCTTTGCTGGACCGCATCGACCTGCACCTCACCGTGGCCCGCGAAAGCACCAGCCTCACCCACCAGGCCAGCGGCGAGCGCAGCGCCAGCGTCGCCGCGCAGGTCGCCGAATGCCGGGATCTGCAACAGCAGCGCCAGGCCTGCGCCAATGCCTTTCTGACCTTGCCCGGGCTACGCCGTCATTGCACGCTGGATACAACCGACATGAGCTGGTTGGAGTCGGCCTGCGAGCGGTTGAACCTGTCGCTGCGCGCCGCTCACCGCCTGCTCAAGGTGGCCCGGACGCTCGCCGACCTGGAGCGCTGCGAGAGGATCGAGCGCTCCCACCTGGCCGAGGCCTTGCAGTACCGGCCGGGAAGCTGAAATGCAGGGCGGTGCGAGCGTTCAGGTCAGGTGATTCAGCCTCCTTGCCGAGCGTGCTCGTCGTTCTGATGGCATGATGTCACGCTTATTTTCCCGGAGTACTTCCATGCCCTCTGAAGGCAGCCTGCTGCAGACCGCCGTGATTTTCCTGCTCGCCGCCGTCGTAGCGGTGCCGCTGGCCAAGCGCCTGCAACTGGGCGCGGTGATCGGCTACCTGCTGGCCGGCGTGGCCATCGGCCCGCAGGCGTTGGGCCTGATCCGCGATACCGAAAGCGTGGCGCACATCTCCGAACTGGGCGTGGTCCTGCTGCTGTTCATCATCGGCCTGGAGCTTTCGCCCCGGCGCCTGTGGCTGATGCGCAAGGCGGTGTTCGGCGCCGGCCTGGCGCAGGTCGCGCTGACCGGCAGCCTGATCGGTGTGATCGCCTGCTTCGGCTTCGCCCAATCGCTGCCGGCTGCCGTGGTGCTGGGCCTCGGGCTGGCGCTGTCGTCCACTGCGCTGGGTCTGCAGAGCCTGGCCGAAAGCCGCCAGTTGAACGCCCCGCACGGTCGCCTGGCGTTCGCCATCCTGCTGTTCCAGGACATCGCCGCCATCCCGCTGATCGCCCTGGTGCCGCTGCTGGCCAGCGGCGGGCCGGACACCAGCCACGGCGACAGCCTGGAACACGGCCTGCGCATCGTCGGCAGCATTGCCGTGGTCATCGTCGGTGGGCGCTATCTGTTGCGCCCGCTGTTTCGCATCGTCGCGCGCACCGGCCTGCCCGAAGTGTCCACCGCCACCGCGCTGCTGGTGGTGATCGGCACGGCCTGGCTGATGGAAGAAGCGGGTGTGTCCATGGCCCTGGGCGCATTTCTGGCCGGGCTGCTGCTGGCCGATTCGGAATACCGGCATGAGCTGGAGTCGCAGATCGAACCCTTCAAGGGCCTGCTGCTGGGACTGTTCTTCATCAGCGTGGGCATGGGCGCCAACCTGGGCCTGCTGTTCGAGTCACCCGTCCTGCTGCTGGGCCTCACCCTGCTGCTGGTGGCGGTCAAGCTGCCGATGCTGATGCTGGTGGGGCGCAGCGTCGGCGGATTGGCCCGGGTCAGCGCACTGCGCCTGGGGCTGGTGCTGGCCGCCGGCGGCGAATTCGCCTTCGTGGTATTCAAGCTGGGCAAGGACCAGGGCCTGTTCGACGCCTACACCTACGACCTGCTGTTGATGACCATCACCCTGTCCATGGCCCTCACGCCGTTGCTGCTGCTGGCCAGTGCGCGGCTGATCCGGCGCCCGGCGCCCACCCGCGAGGTGCCTGAACACTACCGCAGCATCCAGGCCGATACGCCACGGGTGGTGATCATCGGCATGGGCCGCATGGGCCAGATCGTGGCGCGCATCCTGCGTGCGCAGAAGGTGCCGTTCATTGCCCTGGACACCTCGGTGGATGCGATCGAGATGACCCGCTCGTTCGAGCAGGCGCCGGTGTTCTACGGCGACCCGCTGCGCCCGGAGGTGCTGCACGCGGCCAAGGTCGGACAGGCGGAATACTTCGTCATCACCATCGATGATGCCCAGGCAACGCTGCGCATCGCCGAACGGGTGAAGCAGGAGTATCCGCACCTGAAGGTGATCGCCCGGGCGCGCAACCGCCAGCATGTGCACAAGCTGGTCGACGTGGGCGCCGAGCCGATCCGCGAGACTTACTATTCAAGCCTGGAAATGACCCGCCTGACGCTGATCGGCCTGGGCCTGAGCGAGCAGCAGGCGGCCGACCGCATCCAGCGTTTCACCGAGCACGACCAGCAGGTGCTGGAGGCGCAGGGGCGGGTACGCGACGACCGGGCGAAGGTGATGCAGACGGCGCAGGAAGCGCGGGTCGAGTTGCAGCGTCTGTTCGAGTCGGACAACGATTGAGCGCTAGGGGCTGGTGGCCAGCCCCCCGATGAGCCGTGCCCGGCTCAGACGTCGGCCACCTTCTGCCAGACCTTTGGCCGGAAGAACAGGGTTTCCCCGCGCGCCAGGCCGGTGAGGCTGTCGTGGTCCTTGACCACCTCGGCCTCGATCAGCTCGCTCTGCCCTGCCACCTTCAGGGTTACCCGCGTGGTCGCGCCCAATGGCCGGATGTCACGCACCTCGGCAGCATGATGGCCCTCGGTTTCGTGGCGCGACAGCGACACCTCGTGAGGGCGGAACAGCACGTGATTGCCTTCGCTCAGGGCCAGGCGATTGGAGTCGCCGAGGAAGTGGTAGACGAAGTCGTTGGCCGGTTTTTCGTACACCTCGCCCGGCGAGCCGATCTGCTCGATCACGCCCTTGTTCATGACCACGATGCGGTCGGCCACTTCCATGGCCTCCTCCTGGTCGTGGGTGACGAACACCGAGGTGAGGTTGATGTCTTCGTGCAGGCGCGCCAGCCAGCGGCGCAGCTCCTTGCGCACCTTGGCATCCAGGGCGCCGAAGGGCTCGTCGAGCAGCAGCACCTTGGGCTCCACCGCCAGGGCGCGCGCCAGGGCGATACGCTGGCGCTGGCCGCCGGACAGCTGCTCGGGGTAGCGGTCGGCCAGCCAGTCCAGCTGCACCATGTTCAGCAGCTCGTGGACCTTCTCGGCGATTCGGCTCTCGGTGGGCCGCTCGCCCTTGGGCTTCATGCGCAGGCCGAAGGCGACGTTGTCGAACACGCTCATGTGGCGGAACAGCGCGTAGTGCTGGAACACGAAGCCGACGTTGCGATCGCGCACGTCGTGGCCTGAAACGTCCTCGCCATGAAACACGATGCTACCGTCGTCCGGGGTCTCCAGGCCGGCGATGATACGCAGCAGGGTGGTCTTGCCGCAGCCGGACGGGCCGAGCAGCGCCACCAGCTCACCGCTGTGGATATCCAGGTTGATGGCGTTCAGGGCCTGGAAATTGTTGAAGCGCTTGCTGACGTTACGAACTTCGATCGACATGACTCATTCCTCCGCGGCGCTGTGGCGCAGGCGGTTAATTCGGTTCTCGCTCCACTGCTTGAGCAGCAGGATGAAGAGCGCCAGGATCAGCAGCAGGCTGGCCACGCTGAAGGCCGCGACGTGGTTGTACTCGTTGTAGAGGATTTCCACGTGCAGTGGCAGGGTGTTGGTGACGCCGCGGATATGCCCGGACACCACCGACACCGCGCCGAACTCGCCCATGGCCCGAGCGGTACACAGCACCACGCCATAGATCAGGCCCCACTTGATGTTCGGCAGGGTGACGTGCCAGAACATCTGCCAGCCGTTGGCGCCCAGCAGGCGCGCGGCCTCCTCTTCCTGGGTGCCCTGCTCCTGCATCAGCGGGATCAGCTCGCGGGCCACGAAGGGCACGGTGACGAAGATGGTCGCCAGCACGATGCCCGGCAGGGCGAAGACGATCTGGATGTCGTGGTCCTGCAACCAGGGCCCGAGCAGGCCCTGGGCGCCGAACATGAGCACGTAGACCAGGCCGGCGATCACCGGCGACACCGAGAACGGCAGATCGATGAGGGTGACCAGCACGCTCTTGCCGGGGAAATCGTACTTGCTCACGCACCAGGCGGCGCTGACGCCGAACACCAGGTTCAGCGGCACCGAGATGACCACGGCGAGCAGGGTGAGCTGCAGGGCCGACAAGGCATCGGGCTCGAAGATCGCTTCGAAGAAGGTGCCGAAGCCGTTCTTCAGCGCCTGCGACACCACGATCACCAGCGGCAGCAACAGGAACAGCGCGAACACCAGCCAGCCGAGGCCGATCAGCACCCGCCGCGAGGTGGCGCTGCCACGGCGGGCGGCATTGGCGGCCGCGCTGGCGCCCAGGGAAGACGAAGATGAAGACATGACCGGGCCTCCTTCAAGGGGTTTCGATGCGCCGCTGCAACAAGTTGATCAGCAGCAGCAGGATGAAGGAAACCACCAGCATCAGCACGCCGATGGCGGTGGCGCCGGTGTAGTCGTACTGGTCGAGCTTGACCATGATCAGCAGCGGCAGGATCTCGGTCTTCATCGGCATGTTGCCGGCGATGAAGATCACCGAGCCGTACTCGCCCACGCCCCGGGCGAACGCCAGGGCGAAGCCGGTGAGCCAGGCCGGGAGCAGCGCCGGCGCGAGGATGTGGCGAAACACCTGCAAGGGTTTGGCGCCCAGGCAGGCCGCGGCTTCCTCGACTTCGCGGGGGATGTCGGCCAGTACCGGCTGCACCGTGCGCACCACGAACGGCAGGGTGACGAAGGTCAGTGCCAGGGTGATGCCCAGGGGTGTGTAGGCGATCTTCAGGCCCAGCTCGGTGGCGAACTGGCCGACCCAACCGGAGGGGGCGTACAGCGCGGTCAGGGCGATGCCCGCGACGGCGGTGGGCAGGGCGAACGGCAGGTCGATCATCGCATCGATGATCTTGCGGCCAGGGAAGGTGTAGCGCACCAGCACCCAGGCCAGCAGGGTGCCGATCACGCCGTTGATGAGCGCGGCGCACAGGGCGGTGCCGAAGCTCAGTTTCAGCGCGGCCAGCACCCGCGGTGCGCTGACGATGGTCCAGAACTGTTCCCAGGTGAGCTGGGCGGCATGGATGAACATGGCGGCCAGGGGTATCAGCACGATCAGGCTGAGATACACCAGGGTGTAGCCCAGCGTCAGCCCGAAGCCGGGTATGACGGGGGAAATGCGACGTGACATGGCAATCCTTGGGTGAACGCACCAGGCCCGGCGAACGTGCCGGGCCGGTGCAGGCTTCTGAATCCAGGGCCGGCTGGCGGCCCTCTGTCACCTGGCGTTACTGCGCCTGGTAGATCTGGTCGAACACTCCGCCATCGTTGAAGAACTTCGGTTGTGCAGTTTTCCAGCCGCCGAAGTCCTTGTCGATGGTCACCAGGTCGAGTTTGGGGAACTGCTGGCCGAATTCGGCCGCCACTTTCTCGTCACGCGGGCGATAGAAGTTCTGCGCCGCGATCTTCTGGCCCGCCGGGCTGTACAGGTGCTTGAGGTATTCGGTGGCGATCTCGGTATTGCCTTTCTTCTCGGCGTTCTTGTCCACCACGGCCACGGGCGGCTCCGCCAGGATCGACAGCGAAGGCACGACGATCTCGAACTTGTCGCTGCCGCCCTCTTCCTTGAGCGCCAGGAAGGCCTCGTTCTCCCACGCCAGCAGCACATCGCCCTGGCCGTTGTTGACGAAGGTGATGGTCGAGCCGCGCGCGCCGGTGTCGAGTACCGGCACGTGCTTGAACAGCTCCTGCACGTAGGCCTTGGCCTTGTCCTCGCTACCGCCGGACTTCAGGCCATAGGCCCAGGCGGCGAGGAAGTTCCAGCGAGCGCCACCGGAAGTCTTGGGGTTGGGCGTGATGACCGAGACGTCCTTCTTGATCAGGTCGCCCCAGTCCTTGATGCCCTTGGGATTGCCCTTGCGCACCAGGAACACGATGGTCGAGGTGTAGGGGGTGCTGGCGTCGGGCAGGCGGGTCTGCCAGTTCTCCGGGAGGGTCTTGCCGAGCTTGGCGATCTCGTCGATGTCGCCGGCCAGCGCCAGGGTCACCACGTCGGCACGCAGGCCGTCGATCACTGCGCGACCCTGCTTGCCCGAGCCGCCGTGGGACTGCTGGATCTTGACCTTGTCGCCGGAATGCGCCTGCTGCCAGTGCTGAATGAATTCGGCGTTGTACTGCTGGTACAGCTCGCGGGTCGGGTCGTAGGACACGTTGAGCAGTTCGTAGTCCTTGGCGATGGCAGAACCGGCAAACACGGCGCTGGCCAGGGCGGCGAACGCATAACGGCGGATGGACATGCTGAAGCTCCCGAAAATCGTTGTTCTAGTGTTCGAGGTGATGGCGATCAGCCGGATTTCTGGCCGGGCTGTTGCAGGCGGAATTTTTCCTTGCGCTCGATCTGCACCACCTGGGCGTTGTGCACGGTGATCTCCACCGCGCCGTAGCGCAGGTCGCGCAGGGCGCTCTGGATCTCACGCAGGATGGTGGCTTCGTCGTGTCCGTCGATGCTGCGCAGCGATGCACTCATGTGGGGTCTCCCAATCAGTCGGTGCCGGGCAGAGGATTGAGGATTGCGCCTGGCTTGAGAGCGATCTTAGTGAGGGCAAGATATTCTTAAAAATACTATTTAAGAATGTTTATATAACTTTAAGAAATTTGGCAGTGCGAGTGCGCTAGCATCGCGCGTGCCACCACCTCTGGCATGGGCGAAAGCCCGTTTTACGGCCGCCAAAAGACGTCTGCCAGCATGTTTCAGCGCCTCTGGCAGTCAACCGGGTCAGCCCATGACGAAGCGACTCCCCGCTCTTGGCCAGAGCGGGGTCGATTCGCACGAGCCTTACTCATTTTTCTCCTGCGGCTCGCGAATCTTGTACCAGGCCACGTACAGCGCCGGCAGGAACAGCAGCGTCAGCAAGGTGGCGCTGATGATGCCGCCGATCATCGCGTACGCCATGGGCCCCCAGAACACTTCGCGAGCGATGGGAATCATGCCCAGGCTGGCCGCGGCGGCCGTGAGCAGGATCGGCCGACGCCTGTGGTTGGTGGCTTCCACCACCGCGTCCCACGGCGTGTAGCCATCGGCCTCGAACGCATCGATCTGGGTCACGAGGATCACCGAGTTGCGGATGATGATACCGATCAGCGCGAGAATCCCCAGGATCGCCACGAAGCCCATCGGCGTGCCGGTGGGCACCAGCGCCAGCACCACGCCGATCAGCCCCAGCGGCGCCACGCTGGCCACCAGGAACAGCTTCTGCACGCTGTGCAGCTGGATCATCAGGAAGGTCGCCATCAGGAACAGCATCAGCGGAATCACCTTGGCGATCGGCCCCTGGGCCTTGCCGCTTTCCTCCACCGTACCTCCGGTCGCCACTTCGTAGCCGACCGGCAGCGACTTGGCGAACTCGTCGATCTTCGGCTTGAGCTGGGCCACCAGGTCCGTGGGCTGCATATCACCGTTGACCGAGGCCTTGATGGTGATGGTCGGCTTGCGGTCACGCCGCCACACCAGCGGTTGTTCCATCTCGTAGCGCACCGTGGCGAACGACAGCAGCGGGATCGACACGCCGCTGGGGCTGACGATCTGCAGGTCCTGCAAGGTATCGGGCGAACCGCGCTCGCTGTCCTTGGCCCGCGCCACCACGTCCACCAGGTAGATCTGGTCGTTGACCTGGGTGACCGGCGCGCCGGTGACGATACTGTTCATCACGTTGGCCACGTCCTCGGACGACAGCCCCAACTGGCGCGCCTTGTCCTGGGCGATCTCGACCCGCAGGACTTTGCCCGGCTCGTTCCAGTCGTACATCATCTCGCCGATGTTGGGGTTGTCGTCCAGCAGGGTCGCCAGGTCGATGGCGTGCTTGCGCACCTCGTCGATGTCCTTGCCGCTCACCCGGTACTGGATCGGCCGCCCGACCGGCGGGCCCATTTCCAGCGACTGCACATTGGTGCCGATGCCGACGAAGTCCTTGCGCAGGCGCTCCTGCAACTTGCCGATCAGCTCGTTGCGCTGCTCCAGGCCCTTGCTGACGATCACCAGCTGCGCGTAGTACGGGTTCTGCAACTGCTGGTCGAGCGGCAGGTAGAAGCGCACCGCACCCTGGCCGATGTAGGTGCTCCAGTGGTCGATGGCCGGATCGTCCTTGAGCGTGGCCTCCAGGCGGTCGACCACGCGGCGGGTCTCCTGGATCGATGCGTTCTGCGGCAGGTTCAGGTCGAGCAGGATCTCCGGACGGTCCGACGACGGGAAGAACTGGTTCTGCACGAAGCGCATGCTCAGCAGCGCCAGGGCGAACAGCACCACCGTACCGATGATGGTCAGCCAGCGGTGGCGCATGCACCACAGCAGCCCGCCCTCGAAGGCCTTGCCGATGCGGCCGGGCTCCTCGTCGTGGGGTTTGACCTTGCCGCTGAGGATATGCACGCCGAGCACGGGCGCGAAGAACACTGCCACCACCCAGGACACCAGCAGCGCCACGGCGATCACCGCGAACAGGGTGAAGGTGTACTCGCCCGCCGAGCTGGCGTTCAGGCCGATGGGCACGAAGCCTGCGACCGTGACCAGGGTGCCGGTGAGCATGGGGAACGCCGTGGAGGTATAGGCGTAGGTGGCGGCCTCTTCCTTGCTCTCGCCCATCTCCAGGCGCGTGACCATCATCTCCACGGTGATCATCGCGTCATCCACCAGCAGCCCCAGGGCGATGATGAGCGCGCCCAGGGAAATGCGCTGCATGGTGATACCGCTGTATTCCATGAACACGAACACCATGGCCAGCACCAGCGGGATCGAGCAGGCCACCACCAGGCCGGCGCGGATGCCCAGGCTGATGAAGCTGACCACCAGCACGATGATCACCGCCTCGAACAGGGCGCTGGTGAAGCCGCCGACGGCATCCTCGACCACCACGGCCTGGTTCGACACCGTGTGCACGCCCACGCCCACCGGCAGCTCGGCGGTGATGTCGTCCATCTTCACACGCAGGGCCTTGCCGAACTCCTGAATGTTGCCGCCTTTCTTCATGCCGATGGCCAGGCCGATGGCGGTCTGGCCGTTGTAGCGGAACATCGGTGCGGGCGGGTCTTCGAAGCCGCGCTCGATGTCGGCGATGTCGGTCAGGCGGAAGAAGCGGTCGTTGATGCGCAGGTTGACCGCTTCCAGATCTTTGGCCGAGGTGAACTGCCCAGTGGTGCGCACCGATATACGTTCGGGACCGGCTTCGATCACCCCGGCCGGGGTCACCGCGTTCTGCGATTGCAGTGCCTGCATCACCTGCCGCTGGTCGATGCCCAGGGCCGCCAGCTTGCGCGTGGAGAAATTCAGGTACAGCGCTTCGTCCTGCACGCCGATGGTCTCGACCTTGCCGATGTTCGGCACTTCGCGCACCTCGGCGCGCACCTGCTCGACGTAATCACGCAGCTGGCGCAGGTCCAGGCCGTCGGTGGTGAAGGCGAAGATGGAGCCGAACACGTCGCCGAACTCGTCGTTGAAGCCAGGCCCTTGCAGGCCTTGGGGGAAGTCGCCGCGGATGTCCTGGATCTTCTTGCGCACCTGGTACCAGATCTGCGGGATGTCCTCGGCCTGCGTGGTATCACGCAGGTAGACGAACACCGTCGACTCGCCCGGACGGGTGTAGCTCTTCACGTAGTCGAGCGAATCGAGCTCTTCGAGCTTCTTCTCGATGCGATCGGTGACCTGGTTGAGGGTTTCTTCCTGGGTCGCACCCGGCCAGCGGGTCTGAATGACCATGGTCTTGATGGTGAAGGAAGGGTCTTCCTCACGCCCCAGGTTCATGTAGGAGAACACGCCCATCAGCAAGGCGACGAACATCAGGTACCAGACGAAGGACTGATGCTTGAGCGCCCAGTCCGACAGGTTGAAGCGTCCTTTCATCGTGCATCCTCGTCGACTTTGACCGACTGGCCTGGCTTGAGGCTGTTGACGCCGGCGGTGACCACGCGCTCGCCGGCCTGCAGACCGCTGGCGACCACGATGCGACGGTCGTCGCGATCGATCAGCGTGATGTCGCGGGTGGCGACGGTGTGCTGCTGCGGATCGACCACCCAGACCTGGGTCTTGCCCTCGCGCTCGATCAGGGCGGTGGCCGGAAGCTCGCTGCGCGGGCTGATCGCCGAACTGAGGGTGACGCCCACGGCGGTGCCGAGGTGGAAGGCGTCGGGGGTGCTGGCCAGGGTCAGGCGGGCACGTCGGGTGCGGGTGGCAGGATCGGCCTGGGGCTCCAATTCGCGCAGGGTGGCAGTGGTGCCGATGTTCGGGTCCAGTTGCGAGGCGACGCTGAACACCAGCGCGGGGCTCAACTGCTCGGCGACGGCAATCGGCAGGTCGATGACCGCCTCCTTCACATCGGGTCGCGCCAGGGTGACCACTTCCTGCCCGGCGCTGACCGTCTGCCCGGCTTCGGCACGCCAGGCGGTGACCACTGCCGCATGGTCGGCCTTGAGGGTGCTGTAGCCCAATTGGTCGCGGGCCTGACTGACCGAGGAGCGGGCCTGTTCGAGCGAGGCGCTGGAGGTCTTCAGGTCGGTCTGGGCGATGTCCAGCTGAGCCTGGGCGCCGACGCCACGGTCGTACAGCTGCTGTTGCCGACGCGCGTTGGCCTGGGCATTGATCCACTGCGCCTGGACCCGGGCCAGATCGCCCTCGGCGGCGCGCAGCTGATTCTGTTGATCGGTCGGGTCGAGGGTCGCGAGCGTCTGTCCCGCCTCCACCTGAGTGCCGACATCCACCCACCGACGAGCGATGCGGCCGGACACGCGAAAGCCCAGGGTGCTTTCGTAGCGCGCTTCGATGTTGCCGGCGAAGCGGCCCAGTTGCGCCTGGGACAAGGGTTGCACCACGGTCGAGAGCACCGGTCGGACAGGCTCTGGTTTGTCGTCATCGCCCTTGCACCCAACCAGCACGGTCAGTACGCCCAGCAGCAGGAGCAGCGATTTCATGGTTGCACCTCCGGCGACGAGGCGGCCACCTGCTCGACCTGCATGCCAGGGTGCAACAGCTGGCCACCGCTGACCACCACGGTCTCGCCGCCCTCGAGGCCATCGCCGACCACCACGCGGCCGGTGAGATAGCGCGCGACCTGCACCTCGCGCAGCTGCACCTTGTCGCCTTCACCGACCACCCAGACGGCAGGGGTGTGCAGGGCTTTGGTCAGCGCCGACCAGGGCAGCTCGACACTGGGCCGGGCCTGGGCGCGCGCGGTGGCGGTGACCGGCGAGCCAAGCTGCATGGCGGGCGGTACGTCACGCAGAGCCACCTTCACCTGCACCGTGCCACTTTGCGCGGAGACGGTCGGGGTGATTTCCCGGACTCGCCCCTGAGCCTGGACCTGAGGATTGTCCAGCAGCCGCACGACCATGCTTTCGTCGCTGCTGGGCGCTGAGAGCAGCGATTCGTAGACGTTGAACACCGCGTCGCGATCGCCATCGGTGGCCAGCGAGAAGATCGGCATGGTCGCCTGCACCACCTGACCGACCTCGGCCTGACGCGCGGTGATCACCCCGTCCGCCTCGGACACCAGCTCGGTGTAGCCCAACTGCTCGCGGGCCGTGGCCAGCTGCGCCTGGGCTGCCTTCAGGGCGCTCTGGCTACCGCGCAACGCGGCTTCGGCGGAGTCGTACTCGCTCTGGCTGGTGTAGCCCTTGGGCAGCAGCTTCTGCTGCCGCACGAAGGCCGCCTGGGTCTGGTTGACCCGCGCCTGCTCGGCGAACACCGCGGCCTTGGCCGAATCGACGTTGTTCTGCAGGTCCTTGGGGTCCAGGCGCGCCAGCACCTGCCGGGCCTTGACGTGGTCGCCGACATCGACGCTGCGGGCGATGATCTTGCCGCCCACGCGGAACGACAGGTCGGTCTGCACCCGAGCCTGCACATCGCCGGTGAGGGTCACGTCGGCGGCGAAATCGCGCGATTGCACGTGCATCACCCCCACCCGCGGCAGGTGCGCCGCAGGCGGCTCCTGCTTGCAGCCCGACAGCGCCGCCAGGGCACCGAGAAAAACGATCGACAGCGCACGCGTGAACGGCATGCGGGCTCCTTGCTTGCGCGCAAATGATTCGTGGGATGCGACTGTCAAGGGTAGTTCAGGGTTCCGCAAACCACAGCGATACGGCGTCACCGGCACCCTTGCGATCCTCTACCATGTCCACGCCCCCCGCCGAGGACCGCACATGCTCACCACCCTGGCCATCGCCAACTACCGCTCGATCAACGAACTGGTCATGCCCTTGGGACCACTGAATGTGATCACAGGTGCCAATGGCAGCGGTAAATCGAACCTGTACAAGGCGCTGCGCCTGCTGGCCGAAACCGGACGTGGCGGCGTCATCAATGCCCTGGCCGCCGAGGGTGGCCTGGAGTCCACGTTCTGGGCAGGCCCCGAGCAGCTCACCCGGCGCATGCTCAGCGGCGAGGTGCCGGTCCAGGGCGGGCCCCGCCAGCAGGTCAAGCGCCTGAAGATGGGCTTCGCCAGCGAAGACTTCGGCTACGCCATCAGCCTGGGCCTGCCGACACCGACGCGCTCGAAGTTCGCACTCGACCCGCAGATCAAGCACGAAGCCCTCTGGGCAGGGCCGGTGTGCCGTCCGGCCAGCCTGCTGGTGCAGCGCCAGGCGGCGATGGTCAAGGCGCGCGAAGGGCGCCAATGGCAAGTGTTGCACCAGCACCTGAGCGAGTTCGACAGCCTGTTCGACCAGGTCGGCAGCTTGCAGGGCTCGCCGGAAGTGCTGCACCTGCGCGAGCGGATCCGCAGCTGGCGCTTCTACGATCATTTTCGCACCGACCCCGAAGCCCCGGCGCGCCACCCTCGGCTGGGCACCCGCACGCCCGTGCTGCACGCCGACGGCCGCGATCTGGCGGCGGCGCTGCAGACCATCGACGAAATCGGCGACCTCCAGGCGCTGAACGAAGCCGTCAGCGATGCCTTTCCCGGAGCCGAGGTGCGGGTGGACGCTCAAGCCGGTGGCCTGTTCAGCCTGCGCTTCTACCAGCCAGGGCTGCTGCGACCGCTGAGCGCGGCGGAACTGTCGGATGGCACCCTGCGCTACCTGCTGCTGGTCGCAGCGCTGCTCACGCCGCGACCGCCGAGCCTGATGGTGCTCAACGAGCCGGAAACCAGCCTGCATCCGGATCTGCTGCCAGCCCTGGCCAGGTTGATCGTACGGGCCTCGCGCGACTGCCAGGTCTGGGTGGTGTCGCATGCGCCACGTCTGGTCGCCGCACTCGAAGAGGACCCGCGGTGCAACTCGATACAACTGGACAAGCCGCTGGGTCAGACCGTGCTGGTGGGCCAGGGCATGCTGGACCGACCGGCATGGAACTGGCCGGACTGATCAGCGCTGCAAGATTCGGTAATCATCCTGGGCGGCATGCCCGGCAGGCGGGCACTAGTCTTGGAGCGTGCCCCTTCAAGGATGAAGCCGATGCCGAACGCCCTCTCCCACCGCCTGCGCAGCGCACGCTGCTCCCAGCCCGGCAGACGCTATGTTCTGACCGCCACCACCCATTGCAGAACCCCCTTGTTCAGCGACCTGAACAGTGCTCGGCTGATCGTCGAGCAACTTCGCCAGTGCGACCGTGAAGGCGCCAGCCGGACCCTGGCCTGGGTGGTGATGCCCGACCACGTGCAGTGGCTGGTCGAGCTGGGGGAAGTGACACTGGCAAGGCTCATGCGACGATTCAAGTCCCGCTCCAGCCTGATGCTGCGCAAGGCCGGCGTGCGGCACTACCCGGTCTGGCAGGCGGGCTACCACGACCGCGCGTTGAGCAGCGAGGACAGCGTGCTGAGGGTCGCCCGACACATCGTCGCCAACCCGGTACGGGCCGGGCTGGTAGAGCGCGTCGGGCATTACCCGCACTGGGATGCGGTATGGTTGTGAACGCGTGTCGTGGACTTTGCGGCTCGACTCACAGCGGCCAGTTGCCGCCCCCACAAAGCCCGCGACAGGGCCGCTCAGACCGGTGCCGAAGCTGGACGGCGGACCTGCGAAGACTGCCCCGCATTGGCCACGGCGCCCTCCTCGATGGCCTGCTGGATCGCCCGACGACGGCGCTCTTCGGCGCGGCGGCTGAAGAACCAGACCAGGAAGGTCACCAGCGACACCGACAGCAGAATCAGGCTGGCCACGGCGTTGATCTCCGGCTTCACGCCCAGACGCACCGCCGAGAACACCTCCATCGGCAGAGTGGTCGAGCCTGGCCCGGACACGAAGCTGGCCAGCACCAGGTCGTCCAGCGACAGGGCGAACGACATCATCGCACCGGCGGCCAACGACGGCGCGATCATCGGGATGGTGATCAGGATGAACACCTTCCACGGCTTGGCGCCCAGGTCCATCGCCGCTTCTTCGATCGACAGGTCCAGCTCGCGCAGGCGCGCCGACACCACCACCGCCACGTAGGCGGCGCAGAAAGTGGTGTGGGCGATCCAGATGGTGACGATGCCGCGCTCCTGCGGCCAGCCGATCATCTGCGCCATGGCCACGAACAGCAGCAGCAGCGACAGACCGGTGATCACCTCGGGCATCACCAGCGGCGCAGTCACCAGTCCGCCGAACAGGGTGCGGCCCTTGAACCTGGTCACTCGGGTCAGCACGAACGCCGCCAGGGTGCCCAGCGCCACGGCGGCCACCGCGGTGTAGCAGGCGATTTCCAGCGAACGCATCACCGACCCCATCAACTGGGTGTTGTCCAGCAGGCCCACGTACCACTTCACCGACCAGCCGCCCCACACCGTCACCAGCTTCGAGGCGTTGAACGAGTAGATCACCAGGATCAGCATCGGCAGGTAGATGAACAGCAAGCCGAGCACCAGCATCAGCTTGGAGAATCCGAAGCGCTTCATGCCCGCCCCTCCATCTCTTTGGCCTGGCTGCGGTTGAACAGCAGGATCGGTACGATCAGGATCGCCAGCATCACCACCGCCAGGGCCGAGGCCACCGGCCAGTCACGGTTGTTGAAGAACTCCTGCCACAGCACCTTGCCGATCATCAGGGTTTCCGGCCCGCCGAGCAGTTCGGGAATCACGAACTCACCCACCACCGGGATGAACACCAGCATGCAGCCGGCGATGATGCCGTTCTTCGACAGCGGCACGGTGATCTTCCAGAAGCTGTTGAAGGTGCTCGAACCCAGGTCGCTGGCCGCTTCCAGCAGGCTCTGGTCATGCTTCACCAGGTTGGCGAACAGCGGCAGGATCATGAACGGCAGGTAGGAGTAGACCACGCCGATGTACACCGCCAGGTTGGTGTTGAGGATCTGCAACGGCTGGTCGATCAACCCCGTCCACATCAGGAAGCTGTTGAGCAGCCCGTTGTTGCTGAGGATGCCCATCCAGGCATAGACGCGGATCAGGATCGCGGTCCAGGTCGGCATCATGATCAGCAGCAGCAGGACCGTCTGGGTCTCCTTGCCGGCCTTGGAAATCGCGTAGGCCATGGGGTAGCCGATCAGCAGGCAGAGCAAGGTGCTGAAGAAGGCGACCTTGAGCGAGCCCAGGTACGCGGAAATGTACAGGTCGTCCTCGGTGAGCAGGCCATAGTTGGCCAGGTTGAGCACCAGCTGGATCTTGTCTTCGACGTAGGTGTAGATCTCGGTATACGGCGGAATGGCCACGTCGGCTTCGGCGAAGCTGATCTTCAGCACGATGAAGAACGGCAGCATGAAGAACAGGAACAGCCAGATGAACGGCACGCCGATCACCAGGTGGCGCCCCTCCGGGACGATGCGCTTGAGGGCTCGTTTGAGCTTTCGTGGTTTCATGAGCGCAGTACCACGCCGCTGTCGTCTTCCCACCACACGAACACTTCGTCGTCCCAGGTCGGCCGGGCGCCCTGGCGTTCGGCGTTGGCGACGAAGGACTGGACGATCTTGCCGCTGGGCAATTGCACGTAGAACACCGAGTGGCCGCCCAGGTAGGCGATGTCGTGCACCTTGCCGCGTGACCAGTTGTGTTCGAAGTCGGGCTGGGTGGTGGTCACCAGCAGCTTCTCGGGACGCAGCGCATAAGTGATGTGCTTGTCCTCGACCGAGGTGCTGACGCCGTGACCGACGTAGATCTTGCGCTCCAGCTCGGGCGAGGCGATCAGCGCGTGGCCTTCGGCGTCGTCGATCACCTCGCCTTCGAACAGGTTGACGTTACCGATGAATTCGCACACCAGGCGGCTGGTCGGGGTCTCGTAGATATCCACGGGCGAGCCGATCTGCGCGATCCAGCCCAGGTGCATGATGGCGATGCGCTGGGCCATGGTCATGGCCTCTTCCTGGTCGTGGGTCACCATCACGCAGGTCACGCCGACCCGCTCGATGATTTCCACCAGCTCCAGCTGCATCTGCGAACGCAGCTTCTTGTCCAGAGCCCCCATCGGCTCGTCGAGCAGCAGCAGCTTGGGCCGCTTGGCCAGCGAGCGGGCCAGGGCCACGCGCTGGCGCTGGCCGCCGGAGAGCTGGTGCGGCTTGCGCTTGGCGTACTGGGTCATGTGCACCAGCTTGAGCATCTCGGCCACGCGCGCCTCGATGTCGGCCTTGGGCATGCGGTCCTGCTGCAGGCCGAAGGCGATGTTCTGCGCCACGGTCATGTGCGGGAACAGCGCGTAGGACTGGAACATCATGTTGATCGGCCGCTCGTAGGGCGGCATGTCGGTGATGTCGACGCCGTCGAGGAAGATCCGCCCCTCGGTGGGCCGCTCGAAGCCGGCGAGCATGCGCAGCAAGGTGGACTTGCCCGACCCCGACCCGCCCAGCAGGGCGAAGATCTCACCTTTGCGGATTTCCAGGGACACATCGTCCACGGCGACGGTTTCGTCGAACTTCTTCGTGACCCGGTCGATCTTGACCAGCACCTGCTTGGGTTGCTGGCCACCCTCGAGGGCTTTCTTATAGGCACCGGAGGCAACTGCCATGAGTGAAACTCCCAACAAGATTTTGTACCCGGACGGCCTGTGCGTAGTGCCGCGCCGGGTCTGGATGGTTACTTGCCCGACTTGACCTTGGTCCAGCTGCGGGTCATCAGACGTTGCACCTTGGGGGGCAACTCCGCGTTGACGAACATCTTGTCCAGCACTTCCTGCGGTGGGTAGACCGCGGCGTCAGTTCTCACAGCCTGATCCATCAGGTCGCCAGCCTTGAGGTTGGGGTTGGCATAACCGACGTAGTCACTGACCTGGGCGATAACCTCAGGTTTCAGCAAATAGTTGATGAAGGCGTGGGCCTGCTCGACGTTCCTGGCGTCCTTGGGCACGGCCAGCACGTCGAACCAGAGGTTGCCGCCTTCCTTGGGGATGGCGTAGGCCAGGTTCACGCCTTTCTTGGCCTCGGCGGCGCGCGCCTTGGCCTGGAACACATCGCCGGAGAAGCCGGCGGCCACGCAGATGTCGCCGTTGGCCAGGTCGGTGATGTATTTGGAGGAATGGAAATAGGTCACGTAGGGCCGCACGGCCAGCAGCTTCTGCTCGGCCTTCTGATAGTCCTTGGGGTTGCTGCTGTTGGGGTCCAGCCCCAGGTAGTTGAGCACCGCCGGCAGCATCTCGTCGGCCGAGTCGAGGAAGGCGACGCCGCACTTGGAGAGCTTCTTCATGTTCTCCGGCTCGAACAGCACCGCCCAGGAATCGATGCGTTCCACACCCAGCGCGGCCTTGACCTTGTCGACGTTGTAGCCGATGCCGTTGGTGCCCCACAGGTAAGGCACCGCGTACTGGTTGCCCGGGTCGTTCTTGGTCAGGCGCTTCATCAGCGCCGGATCGAGGTTGGAATAGTTGGGCAGCAGCTGTTTGTCGAGCGGCTGGAAAGCGCCGGCCTTGATCTGCTTGCCGAGGAAATGGTTGGACGGCACCACCACGTCGTAGCCGGTGTTGCCGGCCAGCAGCTTGCCTTCCAGGGTTTCGTTGGAATCGAACACGTCCAGCACCGGCTTGATGCCGGTTTCCTTCTCGAAATCGGCCAGGGTGTTGGGGCCGATATAGTCCGACCAGTTGTAGATATGCACCGTGGGCGCCGCTTGAACGCTGAGGGCCAGCGTCAGACCTGCTCCAGCCATCATGGCCTTGCGCACTACAGAGATAGACAAGGGGTGGGTCCTCACAATCAGAGCCTTCGGTGGCGTCGGGGTGTGGCCGTACACGCGAAACGGCCGCGCAAGTTACCTGCGTGGCGTCGATGCCGCAATCGACAATCGCGCTCCAAGCGCTCTGGACCGCCCTTCGACGGCCCAGAGGTGACGCAACGGGCTTACTTGCCCGACTTGATCTTGGTCCAGATACGGGTGATCACGCGCTGGGCGGAAGCCTCGGGCGCCGCGATCGCGTACAGCTGTTTCTTCACCTCGGCCGGCGGGTAGATGCTCGGGTCGCTGGTGATGTCCTTGTTCACGAATGCAGTGGCGGCCTTGTTGCCGTTGGGGAAGCGCACGGCGTTGGTGATCTCGGCCATGATTTCCGGTTGCATCAGGAAGTTCATGAACTGGTACGCAGCGTCCTTGTGGTCGGCGTCCTTGGGCATGGCCACCATGTCGTAGAAGGTACCGGCGCCTTCTTTCGGAATGATGTAGTCCAGCTTCACCTTGTCGCCAGCCTCGTGGGCACGGGACTTGGACTGCTCCAGGTCGCCCGAGTAGCCGACCGCCAGGCAGATGTTGCCGTTGGCCAGGTCACCGATGTACTTGGAGGAATGGAAGTAGGTGATCGACGGACGGATCTTCAGGAACAGGTCCTCGGCCTTGGCCAGGTCGTCCTTCTTGGTGCTGTCGGTCGGCAGGCCCAGGTAGTGCAGCGCGGCCGGCAGCATTTCGGTCGGCGCATCGAGGAAGCTCACGCCGCAGCTCTTGAGCTTGGCGAGGTTCTCGGGCTTGAACACCACGTCCCAGGAGTCGATCTTGTCCACGCCCAGCGCGGCCTTGATCTTCTCGGGGTTGTAGCCGATGCCGATGGAGCCCCACATGTAGGGGAAGGCGTGCTTGTTGCCCGGGTCGCTGGCGTCGCCCACGGCCTTGAGCAGGTCTTCGTCGAGGTTCTTCCAGTTGGGCAGCTTGGAGCGGTCCAGTTCCTCGTAGACGCCGGCCTTGATCTGCTTGGCCAGGAAGTTGTTGGACGGCACGACGATGTCGTAGCCCGACTTGCCCGCCAGCAGCTTGGCTTCCAGGGTCTCGTTGCTGTCGAAGACGTCGTACTTGACCTTGATGCCGGTCTGCTTCTCGAACTTGGCGATGGTATCCGGCGCGATGTAGTCCGACCAGTTGTAGACGTTCAGCACCTTGTCCTCAGCCTGAACAGCGGTGGCCATTGCACCCATCAGGGCGGCGGCCAGCAACGTCTTGCCCATTTTCTTCATGCGTTATGCTCCAGAATGTTCTTGATAGCCATCTGTTCAGCAGCCAGGTCCCGTGGTGCAAGCCGGACGACTGAAACAGGCCCTAGTCTGGCAAGTTCCAGGGCGCCGTTACAACAACGGCGCGGCCTGGCGAGGGCTTGACGTCACGGCGCCACGCCAGCGGAACCTCGACCGATCGCGTCGAGCGTCAGGTCCAGGCAGTGGCGGGCCTTGCTCACCAGTTCGTCGATCTCCTCCGGGCTGATCACCAGCGGTGGGGCGATGATCATGGTATCGCCCACCGCACGCATGATCAGGCCGTTGTCGAAGCAGAAATTGCGGCAGATCATGCCCACGCCCTGGCCTTCGTAACGGCTGCGGGTCGCCTTGTCCTTGACCAGCTCGATGGCGCCGAGCAGGCCCAGGCCACGCACTTCGCCCACCAGCGGGTGGTCCTGCAGCTCGCGCAGACGTTTTTGCAAGTACGGTGCCACTTCGTCATTAGCGCGCTGGACGATGCCCTCTTCGCGCAGGATGCGCAGGTTCTCCAGGCCCACGGCAGCGGCCACCGGGTGACCGGAGTAGGTGAAGCCGTGGTTGAAGTCGCCGCCTTCGCTGAGCACCTGGGCCACGGTGTCGCGCACGATCACCCCGCCCATGGGGATGTAGCCGGAGGTCAGCCCCTTGGCGATGGTCATCAGGTCGGGCGCCAGGTCATAGTAGTCCGAGCCGAACCACTGGCCGGTGCGGCCGAAACCGCAGATCACCTCGTCGGCCACGAACAGGATGTCGTAGCGCGCCAGGATCTCCTTGATCTTCGGCCAGTAGGTCTCCGGCGGAATGATCACGCCACCGGCGCCCTGGATCGGCTCGGCGATGAAGGCGGCGACGTTGTCCTCGCCCACCTCCAGGATCTTCTGCTCCAACTGCTCGGCCGCCCAGATACCAAACGCCTCCGGGGTCATGTCGCCGCCCTCGCCGAACCAGTAGGGCTGCGGGATGTGCACGATGCCCGGAATCGGCAGGCCGCCCTGCTCGTGCATGCCGCTCATGCCACCGAGGCTGGCACCGGCCACGGTGGAGCCATGGTAGCCGTTGACCCGGCCGATGAGCGTCTGCTTGTGCGGCTTGCCCTTGAGCGCCCAGTAGTGACGCACCATGCGCAGCACGGTGTCGTTGCCTTCGGAGCCGGAGCCGGTGAAGAACACATGGCTCATGCCGGCTGGCGCCACTTCGGTGATGGCCTTGGCCAGTTCCAGTGCCGGCGGGTGCGCGGTCTGGAAGAACAGGTTGTAGTACGGCAACTGGCGCATCTGTTTCTCGGCGGCCTGGACCAGCTCTTCACGCCCATAACCCACCGCCACGCACCACAGCCCGGCCATGCCATCGAGGATCTTGTGGCCTTCGCTGTCCCACAGATGCGCGCCCTGGGCCTTGGTGATGATGCGCGGCCCCTTGTGCTTCAACTGCTTGTAGTCGCTGAAGGGGGCCAGGTGGTGCTCACCGCTCAGGTGCTGCCACTCACGGGTCTGCGGGTTGTTGACGCTCATCGGCTTCTCCACTGTCCAATGACCGCGCAAAGGCGGTCGCAGGGTCGATCACACGGCGAACAGGAGGAACTCGCGCTCCCAGGAACTGATCACCCGTTTGAAGTTTTCATGCTCGGCGCGCTTGGTGGCGACGTAGCCGGTGATGAATTTCTTGCCCAGGTACTGCTCCAGCGCACGGCTGTTTTCCATGCGTTCCAGGGCATCCTCGATGGTCAGCGGCAGGCGCAGGTTGCGGCGCTCGTAGCCGCGCCCCTGGACCGGCGCGCTGGCCTCGATGCCTTCGACCATGCCGATGTAGCCGCACAGCAGGCTGGCGGCGATGGCCAGGTACGGGTTGGCGTCGGCGCCGGGCAGGCGGTTCTCCACGCGGCGGTTCTGCGGGCCGGCGTCCGGCACGCGCAGGCCGACGGTACGGTTCTCCTCGCCCCACTCCACGTTCACCGGCGCCGAGGTGTCGGGCAGGAAGCGGCGGAACGAGTTGACGTTCGGCGCGAACAGCGGCAGCGCTTCGGGAATCAGCTTCTGTAAGCCACCGATGTGGTGCAGGAACAGGGTGCTCATGCTGCCGTCGTCGTGGGAGAAGATGTTCTTGCCGGTGGCGATGTCGATCACGCTCTGGTGCAAGTGCATGGCGCTGCCCGGCTCGCCGGTCATGGGCTTGGCCATGAAGGTGGCGGCCACGTTGTGCTTGAGCGCGGCCTCGCGCATGGTGCGCTTGAACACCAGGATCTGATCGGCCAGGTGCAGGGCGTCGCCGTGACGGAAGTTGATCTCCATCTGCGCGGTGCCGTCTTCGTGGATCAAGGTGTCGAGGTCCAGCTGTTGCAGTTCGCACCAGTCGTAGACATCCTCGAACAACGGGTCGAACTCGTTGGCGGCCTCGATGGAAAACGACTGGCGCCCGGTCTCTGGGCGCCCGGAGCGGCCCACCGGCGGCTGCAAGGGGAAGTCGGGGTCTTCGCTGCGCTTGGTCAGGTAGAACTCCATCTCCGGCGCCACGATGGGCTGCCAGCCTTTGTCGGCATAGAGCTTGAGCACCTTCTTCAGCACGTTGCGCGGCGACAGCTCGACCGGGTTGCCCTTCTTGTCGTAGGTGTCGTGAATCACCTGGGCAGTCGGCTCGATGGCCCAGGGCACCAGGTACACCGCGTCCTGGTCGGGACGGCAGATCATGTCGATGTCGGCAGGGTCGAGCAGGTCGTAATAGATGTCGTCGTCGACATAATCACCAGTCACAGTTTGCAACAAAACGCTTTCCGGCAGGCGCATGCCCTTTTCGGCGATGAACTTGTTGGTCGGCGAGATCTTGCCGCGGGTGATGCCGGTCAGGTCGCTGATCAGGCATTCGACTTCGGTGATCTTGTGCTCTTTCAACCAATCGGTGAGCTGGTCGAGGTTGTTGCTCATAAATACCTCAGGAGGTCATATGACCCAGGCCCACGGGCCTGGGCGCAAGTGGCGCCGGGCGTGACACCCACGGCGCGGCCGGGCCACTGCCGGCCCGTGCGTTGATTCTGTATGCAGGACGTTACCAAAGCAAAACTCCCTGCGCAGTGCAGCCACCGTGACGGGCGCGTGCCAGCCGGTCGGGGTGCGGGTCGATTGGGCAGGAGGTAAAAAAGGCGTGTGGTAAATCGTTACGGCGAGAGAGCCAGGAATAATGGTCGTCAATTATTGCGAGCACTGCATGCGCAGGATGACCCTGGCTTGCAGGGGCTCGGCGGCACGCGTCGGAAACACCTGACAGAACAGCGCGGGCAGCGCTTGCAGGTCGCGGCGGACGGACCATGTGACCCTCGTATTATTACTGTTATGGGTTGCGATCGAGCTTAGCGTCGTTCATTTTTTTTCACAACACCCCCGTTAAAAATAAAATACGGCTAGGCGTGCGTAGCCCTTTCATACGGATTTAGCGGATAATGACGTGCCCTTCTATGCAGCAAAACAGCCGTCGGCGTGCCATTTCAGGGCATTTGGAGCGCCGCTTGACATCAGTTTGGCTTTTCGATTGACTGGTTCTGCAAGCTCTCCTTGATTGATATTTTTAACAACAAAGGTGTTGCATCATGTCGGTACCCCCGCGTGCCGTTCAGCTTAACGAAGCGAACGCGTTCCTTAAGGAACATCCTGAGGTTCTCTACGTTGACCTTCTGATTGCAGATATGAATGGTGTGGTTCGTGGCAAACGGATCGAACGCACGAGCCTTCACAAGGTTTACGAGAAAGGCATCAACCTGCCGGCCTCCCTCTTCGCCCTGGACATCAACGGCTCGACCGTCGAAAGCACGGGCCTGGGCCTGGATATCGGCGATGCGGACCGCATCTGCTATCCGATTCCCGATACCCTGTCCAACGAACCCTGGCAGAAGCGCCCGACCGCGCAGCTGCTGATGACCATGCATGAAATCGAGGGCGAGCCGTTCTTCGCCGACCCGCGAGAAGTGCTGCGCCAGGTGGTGAGCAAGTTCACCGACATGGGGCTGACCATCTGCGCCGCATTCGAGCTGGAGTTCTACCTGATCGACCAGGAGAACGTGAACGGCCGCCCGCAACCGCCGCGCTCGCCGATCTCCGGCAAGCGTCCGCAGTCGACCCAGGTCTACCTGATCGACGACCTCGACGAATACGCCGACTGCCTGCAGGACATCCTCGAAGGCGCGAAGGAGCAGGGTATTCCTGCCGACGCCATCGTCAAGGAAAGCGCCCCGGCGCAGTTCGAAGTCAACCTGCACCACGTGCCCGATCCGCTCAAGGCCTGCGACTACGCGGTGCTGCTCAAGCGACTGATCAAGAACATCGCCTACGACCATGAGATGGACACCACTTTCATGGCCAAGCCCTACCCGGGCCAGGCTGGCAACGGCCTGCATGTACATATTTCCGTGCTGGACAAGGATGGCAACAACATCTTCACCAGCGAGGATCCCGAGCAGAACGCCGCGCTTCGTCACGCGGTCGGCGGTGTGCTCGAGACCCTGCCCGCGTCCATGGCGTTCCTGTGCCCCAACGTCAACTCCTACCGCCGCTTCGGTGCCCAGTTCTACGTGCCGAACGCGCCGAGCTGGGGTCTGGACAACCGCACCGTGGCCCTGCGCGTGCCGACCGGCTCGCCGGATGCCGTGCGCATCGAGCACCGCGTCGCCGGGGCGGACGCCAACCCGTACCTGATGATGGCGGCGGTCCTGGCCGGTGTGCACCACGGCCTGACCAACAAGATCGAGCCCGGCCAGCCGATCGAAGGCAACTCCTACGAGCAGCTGGAGCAGAGCCTGCCGAACAACCTGCGCGATGCCCTGCGCGAGCTGGACGACAGCGAGATCCTCAACAAGTACATCGATCCGAAGTACATCGACATCTTCGTCGCGTGCAAGGAGAGCGAGCTGGAGGAGTTCGAGCACTCGATCTCCGACCTCGAGTACAACTGGTACCTGCACACCGTGTGAACGAAAACGCCGCCCCCAGGGGCGGCGTTCTTCATCGGCTGTGGCGCAGGCGGCCTCTGCCTTGGGAGCCGCTCACCAGGCCCGGGGTCGCCTACAACCCTTTCTCGAAGATCTTCGAATTGCGCTGATAGTTGTACATCGACGCCCGCGCCGCCGGCAGTCGTTCCACGCCGCTGGGCTGGAAACCGCGCTCGCGGAACCAGTGCGCCGTGCGCGTCGTCAGCACGAACAGGGTCTTGAGCCCCGCCTGCCGTGCCCGCGTTTCGATGCGCTCGAGCAGGTCGTCGCCGCGCCCGCCATGGCGGTACTCCGGGTTCACCGCCAGACACGCCAGCTCGCCCGCCTCGGACTCGGCGATCGGATACAGCGCCGCGCAGGCGATGATCATGCCGTCACGCTCGACCACGCTGAACTGCTCGATCTCCCGCTCCAGCACCTCGCGCGAGCGGCGCACCAGAATGCCCTGCTCCTCCAGCGGGCTGATCAGGTCAAGCAGGCCACCGACGTCCTCGATGCTCGCCTCGCGGACGATCTCGAACTGCTCCTGGGCCACCAGCGTACCGCCGCCATCCCGGGTGAACAGCTCGGTGAGCAGCGCGCCGTTCTCGGCGTAACTGACGATATGACTGCGCGCCACGCCGCCCTTGCAGGCCTCGGCGGCAGCATCGAGCAGCTCGGCCTGGTAGTCGCTGCCCAGGCGTTGCAGGTGGGCGGGAATCTGCTGTGGGCGCAATTCGCGCACCAGCCGGCCCTGCTCGTCCAGCAGGCCCGGCTCGGCACCGAACAGCAGCAGCTTGTCGGCGCCCAGTTCGATGGCGGCGCGGGTGGCCACGTCTTCGCAGGCCAGGTTGAAGATCTCGCCGGTGGGCGAATACCCCAGCGGCGACAGCAGCACGATGGAGCGCTCGTCGAGCAGCCGACCAATGCCCTTGCGGTCGATGCGACGGACTTCGCCGGTGTGGTGGTAGTCCACCCCTTCGAGCACACCGATGGGCCGCGCCGTCACCAGGTTGCCGCTGGCCACCCGCAGGCGCGAGCCCTGCATGGGCGAGGCGGAAATGTCCATGGACAGGCGTGCCTCGATGGCCAGGCGCAAGGCGCCGACGGCGTCGATCACGCAGTCCAGGGTCGGCGCGTCGGTGATGCGCAGGCCACGGTGATAGCGTGGCTCGAGGCCGCGCTCGGCCAGGCGGCTCTCGATCTGCGGGCGCGAGCCGTGGACCAGCACCAGGCGCACGCCGAGGCTGTGCAGCAGCACCAGGTCGTGGACGATGTTGCCGAAGTTGGGGTGCTCTACCCCGTCGCCCGGCAGCATGACCACGAAGGTGCAGTCGCGATGGGCATTGATGTAGGGAGAAGCGTGACGCAACCAGGTGACGTATTCGGGCATGACAGGGCCTGTGGCTAGGTGAACGAGACAGGTGAAGGCGCACAACGGTCGAACGTCATCGTCGGAACAGGCTTGCGGTCACGCGCGGTCTCCTCTGGGCAGAACGAATCGAAACGGTGGATATTCAGTTCAGGCAGTAATGCCGGATCAGGTCACGCAACAGCTGCACGGTAGGCTCGATGCGAGACATTTCAAGGTATTCGCCAGGCTGGTGGGCACAGGCGATGTCGCCAGGCCCGAGCACGATGGTCTGGCAGCCGAGCTGCTGAAGATACGGCGCTTCGGTGCCGAAGGCCACCGCCTCGGCGCGGTGACCGGTGAGGCGCTCGGCCAGTTGCACCAGCTCGGCATCGGCAGGCTGCTCGAACGGCGGCACCTCGGGAAACAGCGGCGCGTAGTCGATGCGCACGGCGTGGCGCTCGGCCAGCGGCACCAGCTTTTCGCGGATCGCCGCGCGCAACTGCTCCACGTCCATGCCTGGCAACGGGCGCAGGTCGAACTCCAGGGCGCACTGGCCGCAGATGCGGTTGGGGTTGTCGCCGCCATGGATGCAGCCCAGGTTCAAGGTGGGCGTGGGCACGCTGAACTGCGGGTTGCGGTAGGTCTGCTGCCACTGCTGGCGCAGGCCCATCAGCTCGCCCATCACCGCGTGCATCGCCTCCAGCGCGCTATTGCCCAGGCTGGGATCCGACGAATGGCCGCTGCGACCGAGAATGTCGATGCGGTCCATCAGGATGCCCTTGTGCATGCGGATCGGCTTGAGCCCGGTGGGCTCGCCGATCACCGCCGCACGCCCGAGGGGCTGCCCGGCTTCGGCCAGAGCGCGGGCGCCGGACATCGAGCTTTCTTCGTCGCAGGTGGCGAGGATCAGCAGCGGCTGCTTGAAATCGTGCGCCAGCAGGGGAAGCACCGCCTCGATCACCAGGGCGAAAAACCCCTTCATGTCGCAGCTGCCGAGCCCGATCCAGCGGCCGTCCACCTCGGTGAGCTTGAGCGGGTCGCTGCTCCACAACTGCTCGTCGAATGGCACGGTATCGCTGTGGCCGGCCAGCACCAGCCCGCCAGGGCCACTGCCACGGCTGGCCAGCAGGTTGAACTTGCCGGGGGTCACCTGCTGGATTTCGCAGCGAAAACCCAGGTCGTCCAGCCAGCCGGCGAGCAGGTCGATGACCACACGGTTGGACTGATCCAGTGCCGGCTGGGTGCAACTGACCGAGGGCGCGGCGATCAGCGCGGCGAACTGGTCTTTGAACGATGGCAACGGCATACACGGACTCCTCGAGAGCATGGGGGCATCATAGCAATCACTCCGGCGGGCAGGGCAAGCCTGTCACGCGGCACCGCGCCGGTCGCCTGCCAGAACGCCACCACAACCCGGCAGCCCTCGGCCGACTCCTGTAGACTCTGCACCACTCACGCCTTCCTTCGAGCCAGCGATGCACACAGAAACCGAACTCAAGCTCCGCGCCAGCCGCGAGACCCTTGCCGCCCTGCGCGAGCACCCCTTGCTGAAGAAGCGCAACAAGTCCGGCTGGCAGACCCGCGAGCTGCTCAACCAGTACTTCGACACCCCGGAGCGTGATCTGGCAGCCGCGCGCGTGGCCCTGCGCCTGCGCCGTGACGGCGAGGCCATCATCCAGACCCTCAAGTGCCGTGGCCAGAGCGTGGCCGGGCTGTCGGCGCGCAACGAGTACGAATGGCCGCTGGACAAGGTCAAGCTGGACCTGAAGAAGCTCGATGCCAGCTGCTGGCCCGAGTCGCTGGCCGCGCTGGACAAGAAAACCATCAAGCCGTTGTTCACCACCGACTTCACCCGTGAGTTCGCAGAAATCTCCTGGGGCCGCGGCAAGGCCAAGGTGGTGATCGAAGCCGCCCTGGACCAGGGTTTCGTCATCGCCGGCAAGCGCAAGGAAGCGATCTGCGAGCTGGAGCTGGAGCTGCGCGAAGGCGCTCCTGAAGCGCTGCTGGAACTGGCCGCCGAGCTGGCCGCCAGCCTGGCTCTGATGCCCTGCGACATCAGCAAGGCCGAGCGTGGCTATCGCCTGATGGAGCCGGACAGCTACGAGCTGAGCCTGCCCCAGGTGGAGCTGGACGCCGAGATGACCCTGGACGACGCCTACGCCGCCCTGGCCTGGCAACTGCTGGGCAGCAGCCAGCGCCTGGCCGAGCAGTACCGTCACACGGGCCACTGGCGCCTGCTGCAGGAATGGGTGCAGTGCCTGGCCGAGCTGCGTGCGCTCACCGCCAGCCTCGGCCAAGCCGCACCGCGCGCCAGCACGCGCGACCTGCGCAGCCGTCTGGACGCCCTGCTCGAAGACTGGCGCCCACTGGTGCAGGCGGGCAATGACGACGAAGACATCCGTCGCGCCGCACCCGAGCAGTTCGCCGAGGAACTCGAAGACCCGCGCTGGGGCCAGTTCTCTCTGGAAACCTCGCGCTGGTTGCTGGCTCGCGCCTGGACCGCCGAGCGCAAGGGCCGTGGCGAGCGTCAGGGCCTGGCGCAGCTGGCCAGTTGGTTGCTGCACCAGCTCGGCGAGGAAGGCCGCGCCCTGAAGCTGCCGCTGTACATCCAGCGTCCGGAAGACCTGGGCGAGCAGTTGCCGCGCATCGAGCAGTTGCTGGCCTGGCTGCACCACGCCCGTCAGGTGCTGGAGGCGCCACAGCTGGACCGCTTGTACGGCGACCTGAGAAAGCTGCATGAGCTGGCCGAGCGGCCGTTGGGCGAAGCCTCGCCCGACGAGCAGGACGACGAGGCACCGACCGAGGCCGATACCTTGCTCGAAGCACGCATCGACCTGGCCCGCGCCATCGAGCAGAGCCGCGCCTGGAAGCACCTGCTCAAGGCGTGAGCCCTTATATCCCGGGGCAGTTGCGCTACTGGATCTGCTCCGGGGTGACGATCACCCAGTTCTTGTCCGCGGTCACCGGCAGGCCCTCGCGCGCCTGAGCCGCGGCGTTGCTGGCGATCATGCCGTTGAGTTGCTCCAGGTACTTGGGCTTGCGGTTTATCCACAGGTGGATGCCGCCCTTGCTCACATCGACCCCGTGAAACTGCATGTAGCCGTCGCTGGTGGGCGTGTCGCCGCCCACCAGCACCGGGCGCTTCCACTCGTCGATGTAGGTCAGGATGGCCGCCTGCTTGCCCGCCATCCAGGTGGCGGGTGTCCACAGGTAGGGCGTCAGTTCGAGGTTTTCGTTGGCCGTGGGGTCATAGTGACCGGCGGCGATCTGCTTGCGCGCGGTGGTCAGCGCACCGCTGGCAGGGTCCTTGAGCAGCAGGCTGACGCCGATGACGTTCTGCGGCTTGACGTTGTAGCCGTACTTCGGGTCCGAGGCGACCATGCGCACCAGCTCTTCGGAAGCCGCCGAGATCACATAGACCTCGATGCCGTTCTCCATAAGCTTGTTGTACAGCTCGGCCTGGCCGGTGAAGACCTTGGGCGGTTGCACTTCGGTGGACTTGAGCTGATCGCCGTCGAAATAGGTGACCGGAATCGGCTTGCCCGAGGCCATCAGCTCGTCGACCTGGACTTTCAGCGCCTTGAGCGTGAACCCTGAAAATACCTGCGCCACCCAGGGATAGCACACCATGTCATCGATTTCGCACAGGCGGTAGTAGTAGCTGAACAGGCTTTCCTTGTGCTCGGCGGTGTCCTTGAAGGGAATCGGTTTCAGCGAGGGGTCGAGGGACTCGCGGGTCAGCAACCCTTTGTTCTCCATGAACGGCAGCAAGGCTTCTTCCAGATCGAAACGATAGCTGGTGTTGTCCATGTCGAAGACGGCGTAGTTACCCTTGTGAGCGTTGGCGGCGATCATTGCGTCCAGTTGCCGAGCGGCGTCGGTGGGCCAGTGCCGAAGCTCGGTGGCCGCCCAGGTGGCGGTGCTGATCAATGCGGCGAGGCTGCCGGCGAGAAGTCTGCGCAGGGTCATCAGAAGGTTTCTCCGAAGGGGGACCGCCCAAGCCTACTGAGGATCGGTGACAAGGATGGGTCTGTCAGCGACACCCGCCCCTTTCGAAACGGCGCGTTGATTGTCTGTAGGCGACAGGTCGTTATTCCATAAGCGACTATCGAAATAACCCATAGGTATACATTCGCTTCTTTTCATACTGTTAGCATTTCCGCTCGCAATCGCTCGCAGAGGCGATTCCCAACCTGTGCTTCATGGAGCTTCGATGACCCTGCCGCTTTCCCTCAACCTGCTGGCGTTCCTGGCCCTGCTGCTGGGCCTGGCGCAAACCCGCCGTACCGATTGGAGCCTGGCCAGGAAAGTGCTGCTCGGCCTGGTGCTGGGCGTGCTGTTCGGCCTGGTCCTGCATGCCCTGTACGGCGCCGGCCATCCGGTACTCAAGGCCACCATCGGCTGGCTCGACCTGGTCGGCAACGGCTATGTCGGGCTGTTGCAGATGATCGTCATGCCGCTGATCTTCGCGTCGATCCTCAGCGCCGTGGCGCGCCTGCACAGCGCCTCTTCGCTGGGCCGGATCAGCGTGCTGAGCATCGGCACACTGCTGCTGACCACGGCGATCGCCGCGCTGATCGGTATCGCCCTGACCAACCTGTTCGGCCTCAGCGCCGAAGGCCTGGTGGCCGGCGCGCAGGAAACCGCGCGCATGCAGACGATCAACAGCGACTACGCCGGCAAGGTCGCCGACCTCGACATCCCGCGCCTGCTGCTGTCGTTCATCCCCAGCAACCCGGTGGCCGATCTGGCACGGGCCAAGCCGACCTCGATCATCAGCGTGGTGATCTTCGCCGTGTTCCTCGGCCTTGCCGCGCTGCAACTGATCAAGGACGACCAGGACAAGGGCCTGCGCGCCCTGTCGGCCATCGACGTGCTGCAGGCCTGGGTGATGCGCCTGGTGCGCCTGGTGATGAAGCTGACCCCCTACGGCGTGCTGGCGCTGATGACCAAGGTGGTCGCCAGCTCGAACCTGGAGGACATCCTCAAGCTGGGCAGTTTCGTGGTGGTGTCGTACCTGGGGCTGGGCCTGATGTTCGTGGTCCACGGCGTGATCCTCGCGCTCACCGGGGTCAGCCCGCTGCGCTTTCTGCGCAAGGTCTGGCCCGTGCTGACCTTCGCCTTCACCAGCCGCTCCAGCGCCGCCAGCATTCCGCTGAACATCGAGGCGCAGACCCAGCGCCTGGGCGTACCGCCGTCGATCGCCAGCTTCAGTGCCTCGTTCGGCGCCACCATCGGTCAGAACGGTTGCGCGGGCCTGTATCCGGCCATGCTGGCGGTGATGGTGGCTCCGGCGGTGGGCATCGACACCTTCGACCCGCTGTGGATCGCCACCCTGGTGGCCATCGTCACCCTCAGCTCGGCCGGCGTGGCCGGCGTCGGGGGCGGCGCGACCTTCGCCGCCCTGATCGTGCTGCCGGCGATGGGCTTGCCAGTGGAGCTGGTGGCCTTGCTGATTTCGGTCGAGCCGCTGATCGACATGGGGCGTACGGCACTGAACGTCAACGGCTCGATGACCGCCGGCGTGGTCACCAGCCAGTTGCTCAAGCAGACCGACAAGGCGGTGCTGGCCGACGACGAGCATGCCGAGCTGAGCCATAGCTGACGGCGTGAGTAGGTGGATTCTCCCGCGAGGCAGGTGAAGGGCCGTGCGCTGCGGCCCGGCCGGCGCTCGCGGGCAGACCTGGGCCTACGCCCGCCTGTCCCACACCTCGAAGTGATACACGGGCTTGCCCTCCTCGACCTGCCGCTCGCTGGACGTCAGCGCCCACTGCTGGGCCTGGAACTCGGGAAACCAGGCGTCGCCTTCGGGCGCCAGCTCCACCCGGGTCAGGTACATCCGGCTGACCAGCCCCTTTTCCAGCGCCTGCCCATACAACTGCGCGCCGCCGATCAGCATCAGCTCGTCCACGCCGTGCTCGTGCGCCCATTGCTCGGCACGTTGGACCGCCGCCTCCAGCGAGGCGAACACCTCGGCCCCCGCCAATGTCAGCCCTGGCTGTCGGCTGACCACCAGGTTCAGGCGACCCGGCAACGGCCGCCCCAGCGAATCCCAGGTCTTGCGTCCCATGATGATCGGCTTGCCCAGGGTGGTGGCCTTGAAGTACTTGAAGTCCCCCGGCAGGTGCCAGGGCATGGAGTTGTCGATGCCGATCACGCGGTTGCTGGCCAACGCGGCGATCAGGCTGAGGGGGAGTGATGTCGTCATATCGGCGAGGATAGCACCGGGCGCCTGGGTTATGCTTGGGCACGACCCGTGCAATGGCAATGGAAGACTTCGTGACTGCACCGACCGAACTGGACCGACGCTGGCTCACCGAAGCGGTGCGCCTGCGCGAAGAACAGGCCGGCCCCCTGGAAGACCAGGAGGCCAACCGCCGCGCCCGCCAGCAGGGCGGCGACCTGGCGACGCGGATCGAAACCCGCGCGCTGTGGCTGGCCGAGCGTGATGGCCTCACCCAGGCCCTGATTCGCTGGAAGCAGGGGGCTCGCCTGGCCCTGCTGGCCTTGATGATCGCCGCGGTGCTCAGCGGCGCCGGCCTGGGCCTCGCGGCGCTGGGCGATGGCCTGCGCCCGGTCAACGTGTTCTGGGCGCTGGGCAGCCTGCTCGGGCTGAACCTGGTGCTGTTGCTGGGGTGGGCGCTGGGCTTTTTCTTCGCGGGCGAGCAGGGCGCCACGCTGGGTCGGCTGTGGCTCTGGCTCAGCGAACGGCTGGCGCGCGATGCCAAGGCTGCGCACCTGGCACCGGCCTTGCTGGTGACGCTGCAACGTCAACGCCTGGCCCGCTGGCTGCTCGGCCTGCTGGTGCACGGCCTGTGGCTGCTGGCGATGACTGCCGCGCTGGGCATGCTCCTGGCGTTGCTCAGCACCCGCCGCTACGGCTTCGTCTGGGAGACCACCCTGCTGGCCCCCGAGCCGTTCATCGCCCTGACCCGATCCCTCGGCGCCCTGCCCGCGCTGCTGGGCTTCAGCGTGCCGGACGAAGCGATGATCCGCGCCAGCGGTGCGACGCTACCCAGCCTGGACATCGCCCGCCAGGCCTGGGCCAGCTGGCTGCTGGGCGTGGTGCTGATGTACGGCCTGCTGCCGCGCCTGTTGCTGGCCGGGCTCTGCCTGTTGCGCTGGCGCCAAGGGCGCCGCCGCCTGACGCTGGATCTCGACCTGCCCGGCTACGCCCCACTGCGCGACGCGCTGATGCCGCGCAGCGAGCGCCTCGGGGTGCAGGATGCCGCCCCGCAGCGACTGCCCACCTTCGAGGCGGGCCGACTGGACGGTGGCAGTGGTGGCGCGCTGCTGGTCGGGCTGGAACTGGACGACCAGCGCGACTGGCCACCGACGCTGCCCCAGACCATCACCGACGCCGGCGTACTCGACAGCCGCGCCTCACGGCACAAGCTGCTGGAGCAGTTGAGCCGCTTCCCACCGGCACGCCTGCTGATCGCCTGCGACCCGCAACGCTCACCGGATCGTGGCAGCCTGGCCCTGCTCGCCGAGCTGGCGCGCAGCGCCACGGCTACGCGTATCTGGCTGCTGCCCAGCGCCCCCGGCGCGAGCCTCGACCCCGCGCGCCTGGGCGACTGGCACGATGCCCTGGACCGCCTGGGCCTGCCCTACGCCGACACCTCGCCCCTGACCTGGCTGGAGCATGGCCATGACTGAGCCGCTGAAACTGGCCGTGGTCGGCCATACCAACGTGGGCAAGACCTCGCTGCTGCGCACCCTCACCCGCGATGTCGCGTTCGGCGAGGTGTCCCACCGGCCCAGCACCACCCGCCACGTCGAAGGCGCCCGGCTCTCGGTCGATGGCCAGGCGCTGCTGGAGCTTTACGACACCCCGGGGCTGGAAGACGCCATCGCCCTGCTCGACTACTTGGAACGCCTGGAGCGGCCGGGCGAGCGTCTCGATGGCCCGGCGCGGCTGGAGCGCTTCCTGCAGGGTGCCGAAGCCCGGCAGCGCTTCGAGCAGGAGGCCAAGGTACTGCGCCAGCTACAGGCCAGTCACGCCGGCCTGTACGTGATCGACGCCCGCGAACCGGTGCTGGCCAAATACCGCGACGAGCTGGAGGTGCTGGCCGGCTGTGGCAAACCCCTGCTGCCGGTGCTCAACTTCGTCGCCAGCGATGGCCACCGCGAAGCCGAGTGGCGCGAGGCCCTGGCTCGCCTGGGCCTGCATGCGCTGGTGCGTTTCGACAGCGTGGCGCCACCCGAGGATGGTGAACGCCGCCTGTACGAAAGCCTGGCGCTGCTGCTCGAAGACGCGCGCCCGGCCTTGCAGCGACTGATCGACGACCAGCGTGCCCAGCACCTGGCCCGTCAGCAGGCCGGCAAGCGCCTGATCGCCGAACTGTTGCTCGACTGCGCGGCCTGCCGGCGCAGTGTGGAAACCGATCCGGCCATCCAGTCCCAGGCCATCGAAACCTTGCGTCAGGACGTGCGCCAGCGCGAGCAGCGCTGCGTCGAGGCGCTGCTCAAGCTGTATGCCTTCCGCCGCGAAGATGCCAGCGCCGAGGACCTGCCCTTGCTCGACGGCCGCTGGGGCGACGACCTGTTCAATCCGGAGACCCTCAGGCTGCTGGGCGTACGCCTGGGCAGCGGCGTCGCGGCCGGGGCGGCCGCTGGGGCAGGCGTCGACCTGATGGTGGGCGGCCTGACCCTGGGCGCGGCAGCGCTGGCCGGGGCGATTGCCGGCGGCGCGCTGCAAACCGCGCGCAGCTATGGGTCGCGTCTGATGGGCAAGCTCAAGGGGCGTCGCGAACTGACGGTGCACGACAGCGTGCTGCGTTTGCTGGCCCTGCGTCAGCAGCAACTGGTGCAGGCGTTGAACGCCCGTGGCCACGCGGCCCAGACGCGAGTGAGCCTGGGCCAGCTGGACGAAAAGGCCTGGCGTGAAGGCAAGCTTCCCGAAGCGCTGAAGCGGGCGCGAGCGCACCCGCAATGGTCGACGCTCAACCCAGGGGCGCGCGTGAATCAGGCTGAGCGCCAGGAGCAGCTGGAGCAGTTGAGCGAGCAAATCGCCTGACCGGCTTGCAGCACCGCCACCGCCTACTGATATTTCTGCCAGTAGCACAAGCCTTGGAGGCGCCTGACACTCAATGCGTCCTCAACGCAAAAGGTGAATGAGATGAGCCTCAAAGTGCAATCCAGCGACGGCAAGTTCGACGCGTACATAGGTGAGTATCAGGCGGACAACGTGATCAGCCCGCTCGAAAGCATCAAGCTGCGCAACAGCGCAGACGCCGAGATGGACACTTTGCTCGGCAGTCTCAAGACACACGTCAATGACGTGTTGAAAAAGGAGCAAAAGGCCGAACTGGACTGGCCCCTGAAAAGATTGCAGATGTGCGCCGACATCATGGTCGAAGACCTTCAATTCCTGGCCAAACTGATGCGCAACGCCAACCTCCCCCAAGACACCATCGACCGCACTCGCAGCGCCATCGAGCATCAACTGGTGTACGTGGTGTTTGCCCACAATGCCTCGGTCGACCGGGTCAAGGCCATCAACAAGGCCAGATGACGCGGCTGGATAAACGATGTCCGCATTGCATCAGAGGCTGTGAGGTCGACCACTGCTCAAGGGCTTTTCCTTCATCGGCCCTTTTGCGCAGTGTCGCCTCGCCCGCTGACCGATCACATCGGCGCGCACAGCAGTGCCAGGGCCTTGCGCTTCAACACCGTCAGATCCATCGGCGGCACCCCCACCTGCTTGGCGCGTTCGTCCCACTCACGCACGCGCAAGCTGACCGAGAACAGCGGATCGCGCTCGAAGGCATCGGCCTCGGCCTCGCTCATCACCCCGCCCTGGTATTGCAATGTGCGCCGGCTCGCTTCGCTCAGGCAACGGTAATACCCCGGTCGACGCAATGTGAGATAACGCTTGGCCTGCACGTGGTACTCCACCAACCGGGCCAGACGCTCGCTGAAGCCGCAACGGCGCAGATAATGCGCTCCGATGCGCTCGTGGCCCGCCACGCCGAAGCCGCCCATGCGCGCGACGCCACCGCACAGGTGGCCGATGTCGTGGAAGAATCCGGCCAGCACCACTTCGTCGTCGAAACCTTCGTCCATCGCCAACTGCGCCACCTGAGACATGTGTTCGAGCTGGGTGATGGCCTCGCCGATGTAATCGTCGGCACCATGACGCTCGTACAGGGCGAAAAGGCTGTCTATGATCTGGTGGGCAGTACGCATCGCTGGAGTGTCCTGTGGATGTTCATGGGGACGGGAGCCCCTCGAACCGGCCGCATCCAGACCGGCTGAAGAACGGTCACGGCTGCGCGGCCTTTTCCGACTTGCCGTCATAACGCTTGCGCCACTCGGCCAGAATCCGCTCGCGGTTGCTCGACGCCCAGGCGAAGTCGTTGTTGATCAGGCGTTGTTCATAATCGGCAGGCAGCTCGGTCTGCGGCTTGGCGATGCCGGGCGCGGCGAGCACGGCGAAGTTTTCCTTGTACAGTTCCATGGCCGCGGGGCTGGCCGAAAAGTCCGCCAGGCGCCGGGCCGCCTCGGCCTTGGGCGAACCCTTGATCAGCGCCGTGGCCTCGATCTCCCAGCCCAGGCCTTCCTTGGGCAGGACGATGTCCAGCGGCGCCCCCTGGCGCTTGAGCTGCACGGCGGGGTACTCGAACGAGATGCCGATGGGGAACTCCCCGGCGGCTGCCAGCTTGCAGGGCTTGGAACCGGAATGGACGTACTGGCCGATGTTCTGGTGCAACGCGTCCATGTAGGCCCAGCCCTGGGGCTCGCCGAAGGTCTGCAACCAGGCGCTGACGTCGAGAAAACCGGTGCCGGACGAGGCCGGGTTGGGCATGACGATCTTGCCCTTGTATTCGGGCCGGGTCAGGTCCTGCCAGCTCAGCGGTTTGCTCAGGCCCTGCTTCTGCGCCTCCACGGTGTTGAAGCACAGGGTCGCGGCCCACACGTCCATCCCCACCCAGGCCGGCGGATTGGCAGCATCGCGGTAGTTGCTGGAGATCGCGCCAAGGTCTTTCGGCGCATAGGGTTCGAGCATGCCCTGCTGGTCGAGAATCGCCAGGCTGGAAGCGGCCAGGCCCCAGACCGCATCGGCCTGGGGGCGGTCCTTCTCGGCCAGCAGCTTGGCGGTGATGATGCCGGTGGAGTCGCGAACCCAGCGAATCTGGATGTCCGGGTTGGCCCGTTCGAAGGCTTGCTTGTAACGGGTCAGTTGCTCGGCTTCCAACGCGGTATAGACAGTCAGCTGGGTCGCCGCCGCAGCCTGCAGGCTGAACACGGTGGACAGGGCGACGACAAGGGCGAGCGGCTTGGACATGAGAAGGTTTCCTTGGAAATGAACGATCGGGTCAGGCGTGAGGCACACGCTGGCGCCAGGCCTGGGAGCGGCGCAGCAGGCGTCGAGAAGCCGTGGCCAAAAGCAGCGACGCGCCCGCGCTGGTGAGCAGGATCAGGGTGGACATGGCCGCCGCGCCGCCGACGTTGCCGGCATCGTCCATGTTCAGCACGGCGACCGCCGCCAAAACGGTGTCGGGGCTGTAGAGGAAGATCGCCGCCGAGACCGTGGTCATCGCCGAGACGAACAGGTAGCGCACGATGTCCAGCAGCGCCGGCAGGCAGATCGGCACGGTCACGCGCAGGTAGTGCCGATACAGCGGCGCCTTGAGCGACAGCGCGGCGGCTTCGAATTCGCCGTCGAGCTGGCGCAGTGCCGTGGTCGCGGTCATCTGTGCGGTGGTCAGGTAGTGGGCCAGGGTGCACAGCACCAGCAGTGCCATGCTGCCGTACAGCACGTGCAGCGGGTTACCGGGCAGGTTGAAGAACAATACGTAGCCCAGCCCCAGCACCAGGCCCGGCACCGCCATGGGAACGAAACTGAGCAGGCGCAGGCTCTGGTTGAGCAGGCGCTGGCCCTGGGTCTTCTCCATCAGGTAGGCACCGGTGAAGATCACCGCGCTGCCGATCAGCGCGCAGCACAGCGCCATGGTCACGCTGTTGCGGTAGGCCAGCCAGCCGCCGCCGGTGGTGTCCTCGAACAGGTAATGCTTGAGCGACAGGCTGAGGTTGTAGGGCCAGAACGTGACCAGCGAGGAATACACCGCCATGCCGACCACCCCCAGCAACGCAGCGCACACCACCATCACCAGCACCAGAAAACAGGCGTCGCGTCCCCGGCCCGCTGCGGGCACGAACGCCTGCGCCCGCCCGCTCATGGCCTCGCCCTGGCGTCGACGCAGCCAGGCATCGACCCCGAAGCTGAGCAGCGCCGGTGCCAGCAGGACCATGCCGATCAGCGCGCCGCGCCCGAACTGCTGCTGCCCGACCACGGCCTTGTAGGCTTCCAGCGCCAGCACCTGATAGTCGCCGCCGACCACCACCGGGATGCCGAAGTCGGTGATGGTGAGGGTGAACACCAGGCAGAAGGCGGCGAACACCGCCTGGCGCGTCGCCGGCCAGGTGATGCTGCGAAATGCTCGCCAGGGCCCGGCACCCATGCTCGAGGCGGCATCGAACAAGCGTGCATCGGCCAGCGACAAGGCCGAGAGCAGGATCATCAGCGCATGGGGAAAGGTGTAGATCGCCTCCCCCAGCACGATCCCCCAGAACCCGTAGATATTGTCGCTGAGCAGCCCCCTCAGCAGCCCCTGGTTGCCGAACAGGTACACCAGCGCGATGGCCGGCAGCATGGACGGCGCCAGCAACGGCAGCAGGGAAATACCGCGCCACAGGCCCTTGGCCGGAATCAGCGTGCGTTGCAGGGCATAGGCGAACAGGTAGGCCAGCGGCACGACGATCAGCGCCACGCTCAACCCCACCGACAGGCTGTTGCCCAGCAGCCAGCGGAAATTGGCGCTGGCGAACAGCTCGGTGGCCGCGTCCAGACCACCGCCCTGCCCGGCGTCGCCACTCAAGCCTCGCCAGAAGATCGCCAGCAGCGGCAGCAGTACGGCCAGCAGCAACAGCGCCAGCAGCAGGGCCTTGCCGCCGATCACGAAAACCCGGTCGCCCACGCTGACACCGCGACCGGCGACGGTCCCGATGACCGACGGCGCCATGGATACAGGCGCGCCCATCTCAGGCGAACACCTGCAGACTCTGCGGTGGCAGCGCCACCCAGATGTCCTGCGAACCCAGCCGTGGCATGGCGTCGGGCGCCAGCTCGGCCAACAGCGCATGGCCCGGTAGTGCGGCCAGTTCGAAACTCATGCGGCAGCGATTGCCGAGGAAGGTGATTGCCTGCACCTTGGCCGGAAACAGGTTTTCCTCGTGCACCACCGGATTGACCGTGATCGCTTCGGGTCGGCAGAACAGGCGACCGCTCGGCGCCTTGTCCACGCCGGGTGCCAGGCGCAGGTTCAGGCTGCCGACCCGCGCGTGCTGGTCGTCGTGACGCTGGAAAGGCAGCCAGTTGCCCTGGCCGACGAATTCGGCGACGAAGGGCGTGGCCGGACGATCGTAGATCTGCCGGGCAGTGGCGTATTGCTCGACCCGGCCGTTGTTCATCACGGCGATGCGATCGGCCATCAGCATCGCTTCGTCCTGGTTGTGGGTGACCATCACGGTGGTGATGCCCAACTGGCGCTGCAACTGGCGCAGCTCACCGCACAGGTGATCGCGCACCCGCGCATCGAGCGCGGACATCGGTTCGTCGAGCAGCAGCAGCGACGGTGATGGCGCCAGGGCACGTGCCAGGGCGACACGCTGCTGCTGACCGCCGGACAATTGACCGGGGTACTTCTTCTCGCTGCCCAGCAGCCCGACCAGCGCCAGCATGTCGCCCACACGCTGGCGCACCTGGTCGCGACCCGCACCGCTCAGGCCGTAGGCGATGTTGGCTTCGACGGTGAGATTCGGAAACAGCGCGTAGGACTGGAACAGGATCCCGTAGTCACGGGCCTGCGGCGGCAGCTCGGAGATGTCTCGCTCACCGATGTACAGCGTGCCGCGATCCTGTCGCTCCAGCCCGGCGATGCAGCGCAGCAAGGTGGTCTTGCCGCAGCCGGACGGGCCGAGCAGGCACACCAGCTCGCCGGCTGCGACGTCCAGAGTCACGTCGTTCAACGCGGTGAAGGCGCCGAAGCGCTTGTGGATGCCGCGCACTTTCATCGGCGCGCCGGGGGTGGCAGGGTTCATGGCAAAGCCTCATCGAAGAGATGGGGCCATGCTAGGAAGCCGATGCGACGCTTGCGTGGCGATCAGGGCAAAGCGAGCGATGAGGGTATTGGCAGATTTTGCATTGAGCAACCTCTGACGCGTTCTAGAACCCCAACCCCGCCATCTCCTGCGCCACCCCCAGGAATGCCGCCGGCAAACGGGCCTGGCGACGTTCCTTGAGGCAGTAAAGGTATTCGTGCATCTGCGGGGCACCCTCCAGGCTCAGCACCCGCAGCTCGGGGGTGAGCGGCACTTCATGGCGGGCGATGACACTGATGCCGATATTGCGCAGCACGGCCTCGCGGATCGACTCGCGGCTGCCGATCTCCAGCAGCGCGCCAGTCTTCACCCCGGCGTCTTCGAGCATTCGCTCGGTGAGCTGGCGCGTGGTCGAGCCACGCTCGCGCAGCAACAGGCAGTGCCCTGCCAGCGCCTGGATGCCGATGGCCTGGCGCTGCGCCAGGGGGTGACTGCGATGCACCGCCACCACCAGCGGATCACTGCCCAGCAAGCGCCTCACCAGGCGTGCGTCCTCGAGTAGCTGCGAGGAGGCGGCGACGTCCACGCGGTAGTCTTCGAGCATCTCCAGCACCTGTTGCGAGTTGCCGATTTCCACCGTCACCTCGACCTGGGGCAGGCGCTCGCGGAACACCTTCACCAGGTCCAGGATGTAGTAAGGCGCCGTGGCCGCCAGCCGCAGGCTGCCCTGGCCCAGGGCGCCGTTGCGCAGTTCGAACTCGATCTGCGCTTCCTGCTGCAACAGCGCCTTGACCCGCGGCAGCAAGCGTACACCCTCGTCGCTGAGCATCAGCCGCCGCCCGCCCCGGTAGAACAGTTCGACGCCGTACTGGCTTTCCAGGTTGCGCACCTGCGTGGTGACCGTGGGCTGGCTGAGCCCGAGCTTCTTCGCCGCCTGGGTGATGCTGCCCAGGCGGGCCACCATGTAGAACGCCTTCAGCTCGGCGCTCAGCATGGGGGGCAGGCCGATGCGGCAAGCTGCAAGCGGCAGGCTGATGTGGGTCGATTCATCTCTCTAGCCCCTCCCTCGATGGACTGGCCGCTGGCAGCCGCTGTGCAACCACTAGCTTTATCGCCGCTACTTGCGCAGCAGCCGCAGGCCGTTGAAGACCACCAGCAGGCTCACGCCCATGTCGGCGAATACGGCCATCCACAGGGTGGCCAGCCCGGTGAAGGTGACGGCCAGGAAAATCGCCTTGACCCCCAGGGCCAGCACGATGTTCTGCACCAGGATGGCCGCGCTCTGGCGTGACAGCCTGACGAACGCCGGGATTTTGCGCAAGTCGTCGTCCATCAGCGCCACATCGGCGGTTTCGATGGCCGTATCGGTCCCGGCAGCGGCCATGGCGAAGCCGATCTCGGCGCGGGCCAGGGCCGGTGAGTCGTTGATGCCGTCGCCGACCATGCCCACGCGATGGCCCTGGGCATACAGCTCTTCGATGACCTTGAGCTTGTCGGTCGGCAGCAGGTCGCCCTCGGCGCGGTCGATGCCCACCTGCGCGGCGATGGCCTGTGCGGTATGCGGGTTGTCGCCGGTCAGCATCACCGTCCTGATGCCCAGGGCGTGCAGTTCGGCGATGGCCTGGCGGCTGCTGTCCTTGACCGTGTCGGCCACGGCGAACAGGGCCAACGGACCGGAGCCGTCGAGCAGCAGCACCACGGTCTTGCCCTGACGCTCCAGGGCATCGAGTCGCGCCTCCAGCGCCGGCGAGCACAGCCCCAGTTCTTCGACCAGGCGATGGTTGCCCAGATGGTAGACCTGACCGTCGATCGTACCGCGCACACCGCGTCCGGCCAGTGCCGAGAACTCGGCCACCTCGTGCAGCGTGACACCGTGCTCGCGCCCGTGCAGGGCAATGGCCCGCGACACCGGATGATCGGAGCGCTCGCCAAGGCTGGTGGCCAGCGCCTGGGCGCGGCCTTCGAAGGCTGGGTCGAGCAGGCTGAAGTCGGTCTGCACCGGTTTGCCGTGGGTGAGGGTGCCGGTCTTGTCCAGCGCCAGGTAATCCAGCTGGCGGCCACCCTCCAGGTACACGCCACCCTTGACCAGGATGCCTTTGCGCGCCGCCGCCGCCAGGCCACTGACGATGGTCACCGGGGTGGAGATCACCAGGGCGCAGGGGCAGGCCACCACCAGCAGCACCAGCGCACGGTAGATCCAGTCGAACCAGGCGGCGGCCATGAACAGCGGTGGAATCAGCGCCACGGCCAAGGCGACGGCGAAGACGGCCGGCGTATAGATGCGCGAGAAGCGGTCGACGAAGCGCTGGGTCGGTGCGCGCGCGCCCTGGGCCTGCTCCACGGCCTTGATGATGCGCGCCAGGGTCGATTGCCCGGCAGCGGCGGTCACACGGTACTCCAGGGCACCGTCCTGGTTGATGGTGCCGGCGAACAGCCTGTCGCCCACCGTCTTTTCCACCGGCAGGCTCTCGCCAGTGATGGGCGCCTGATCGACACTGGATTGCCCCTCGAGCACTTCGCCATCCAGGCCGATACGCTCGCCTGGCCTGACCCGCACCCGCGCACCGATCGCCACCTCGCGCACCTCGACGTCACGCCATTGACCATCGGCCTGCTGCACCGTGGCCATGTCCGGCGCCAGCTGCATGAGCCCGCTGATGGCGTTGCGCGCACGATCCAGCGAACGCGCCTCGATCAGCTCGGCCAGGGTGAACAGCACCATGACCATGGCCGCCTCCGGCCACTGGCCGATCAACACGGCGCCGGTGACAGCGATGCTCATCAGCGCGTTGATGTTCAGGTTGAGGTTCTTCAGGGCGATCCAGCCCTTCTTGTAGGTGCCCAGACCACAGCCCAGGATCGCGGCCAGCGCCAGCGCTGCCACCAGCCACTCCGGCGCCTTGCCCGAGAAGTGCGCGACTTCCGCAGCGAGCGCGGCCACGCCGGACAACAGCAAGGGTGCCCAGCGCGTCTTGTGCGCAGCGGGTGCCTGGCTGCTGCCGTCGTCCGCGTCGGCCAGCGGCTCGGCCTGCATGCCGAGGCTGTCGATGGCGCGCTCGATCGGTACGGTGTCTTCGAGGGTGTGGCGCACGCCAAGAATGCGGTTGATGAGGTTGAATTCGAGCTGCTCGACGCCCGCCAGCTTGCCCAGCTTGTCCTGGATCAGCGTCTGCTCGGTCGGGCAGTCCATGGCCTGGATACGGAACCGGCTGAGTCGGGCGCCGTCGCTGGCCTGGTCGGTCAGTTGCACGAACGCGGGCGCCACCTGGGTACTGCAGCAGCTGTCTGCGTGGCTGTGCCCATGGGCATGGCTGTGCTGATCCCGGTGATGCGAATGGCCATGATCGTGGTCATGGTCGTGGTCATGCGCGTGCGTGGGGTGGTTGACCGGCTGGTTCATAGGTTCGCCCTGATCCTGAATGCCCACTGACGCGGGGTTGTTGCCAAGTGAACACCCTGTAGCCACTATAGGGTCAAGCACTCAGAGGAGCATGGGCGATGAAGATCGGCGAACTGGCCAAGGTGACCGGCTGCGCGGTGGAGACCATCCGTTATTACGAGCGCGAACGCCTGCTGCCCGAACCTGCCCGCAGCGACGGCAACTACCGGCTGTACACCCAGGCCCACGTGGAGCGCCTGACGTTCATCCGCAACTGCCGCACGCTGGACATGACCCTGGACGAAATCCGCAGCCTGCTGCGCCTGCGTGACAGCCCCGAGGGCGCCTGCGGCAGCGTCAACGCGTTGATCGACGAGCACATCGCCCACGTCCAGGCCCGTCTCGACGGCCTGGTCGCGTTGCAACAGCAGTTGCTGGAGTTGCGTCGGCAGTGCAATGCGCAGGGAGATGAATGCGCGATCCTCCAGCAGCTGGAGGTCAACGGCGCGGTGACCGCGCCGGAGGTGGAGCCTTCGCACGTGGGCCGCAGCCACGGGCACTGAGCGAAGGCAGGAGGGGGTATGGATCACACCGCCATCGGCGCCGTCATCGGGGCGTGGTGCTCGTAGCCTTCGAGCCAGAAATCGCTCGGTTCGATCTTCTCCAGCCACTCTGGCGCGTACCGGCCCGTCTCGGCGAAGGCCGGCACGCGGTCGCTGATCACCAGCCTGGGCGCCGGCAGCGGCTCGCGCTTGAGCTGCTCCTCGAGCATGTCCAGGTGGTTCTCGTACACATGGGCATCGCCGATGAAGTAGGTGAACCAGCGCGGCGTGTAGCCGGTCAGGCGCGCGAACAACGACAGCAGCGCAGCACCCTCGGTGAGGTTGAACGGCGTGCCCAGGCCCAGGTCATTGGAGCGGATGTAGAGCGTCAGGGAGAGTTCCCGGGTCTCGACGTTGGGGTGGAACTGGTACAGCAGGTGGCACGGCGGCAGCGCCATTTCGTCCAGCTGGGCGCAGTTCCAGCCGTGGAACAGGATGCGCCGGCTGCCGGGGTCGTTGACGATGGTGTCCAGGCACTGGCGCACCTGGTCGATGGCCTTGTACAGGATGACGAAGGCCTGGCCGCCCTCCTCGTCCTGGGCGATCTGGCGGAAGCCCGCCTGCTGCGCTTTCTCGATGGCGGCCGGGTTGCTCAGGGCGATGCGCTTGTAGCCGGGCCACTGGCGCCACTGCACGCCATAGATCTCGCCCAGGTCGTCGTGGCCGAGGCGGAACGGGTTGGCCAGCCACTGGGCGTTCTCGTTGGCGTTCTGGTCCCACACCTTGCAGCCCAGCTCGCGGAATTCGCCGGCGTTGCGCACGCCGCGCAGGAAGCCGACCATCTCGCCGATCGCCGACTTGAACGCCAGCTTGCGCGTGGTGATGGCCGGGAAGCCTTTCTGCAGGTCGAAGCGCAGCATCGCGCCAGGCAGGCTGATGGTACGGATGCCAGTGCGGTTGCCCTGCAAGGTGCCGTTGTCGATGACGTCACGGACCAGGTCGAGGTACTGTTTCATGGGTTACCTGTAAACGATAACGGCAGGGGGATCGCCCCTGCCGTGTGAATCAGATGGCGGCTTTTTGTACGGGTTTGCGGTGGTACGCCAGCCAGATCAGGAAGATACCACCGACGATCATCGGCACACAGAGAATCTGACCCATGGTCAGCCAGCCCCAGGCCAGGTAGCCGAGCTGGGCGTCCGGCACCCGGACGAACTCGACGATGAAGCGGAAGATCCCGTAGAACAGCGCGAACATGCCGGACACCGCCATGGTCGGGCGCGGCTTGCGCGAGAACAGCCAGAGGATGGCGAACAGCGCCACGCCTTCCAGGGCGAACTGGTACAGCTGCGACGGGTGACGGGGCAACTGCGCCGGGTCGCTGAACGGCGGGAAGATCATCGCCCACGGCACATCGGTGGGCTTGCCCCACAGCTCGGCGTTGATGAAGTTGCCGATGCGCCCGGCGCCCAGCCCGATCGGCACCAGCGGCGCGACGAAGTCCATCAGTTCGAAGAACGACTTGTTGTTGCGCTTGCCGAACCACAGGGCCGCCAGCATCACGCCGATGAAGCCGCCGTGGAACGACATGCCGCCCTTCCACACCTCGAAGATCAGCGTCGGGTTGCTCAGGTACTGGTGCAGGTCGTAGAACAGCACGTAGCCCAGGCGTCCGCCGACGATCACCCCCATCGACAGCCAGAACACCAGGTCCGACAGCTTCTCGCGGGTCCATGTAGGATCGAAACGGTTCAGCCGGCGAGTGGCCAGCAGCCAGGCCCCGCCGATGCCGATCAGGTACATCAACCCGTACCAGTGGATTTTCAGCGGCCCGAGCGACAGGGCCACGGGGTCGATCTGCGGGTAAGGCAGCATGGAGGTTCCTCTAGATCAGAAAACTAAGGCCAACGCAGAACAGCAACGCGGCGAACAGACGCTTGAGCAGGCGAGGCGACAATCTGTGCGCCAGGCGCGCGCCGAAGCGGGCGAAAAACATGCTGGTGATGGCGATGCCCACCAGGGCCGGCAGGTAGACATAACCCAGACTGTGGGCAGGCAGGTGTGGTTCGTTCCAGCCCAGCAGCATGAAACTCAGGGCGCTGGCCAGGGCGATCGGCAGGCCGCAGGCCGACGAAGTGGCCACCGCCTGCTGCATCGGCAGGCTGCGCCAGGTGAGAAAAGGCACCGTCAGCGAGCCGCCACCGATGCCGAAGATCGCCGAGGCCCAGCCGATCACGCCGCCCGCGCCGACCAGCCCTGGCTTGCCGGGCAGGCCACGACGAGCCTTGGGCTTGAGGTCCAGGGCCATCTGCACGGCGACCAGCACGGCGAACACGCCGATGATCTTCTGCAACGCGGGGCCCTGGATCAACGACGCGGTCTTGGCGCCGATACCGGCGCCGAGCAGGATGCCCAGCGTCATCCACAGGAACAGCGGCCACTGCACGGCGCCCTTGCGGTGATGCTCGCGCACGGCGTTGATCGAAGTGAAGACGATGGTGGCCAGGGAGGTGCCCACCGCCAGGTGCGTGAGAATGGACGCGTCGAAACCCTGCAACGTGAAGCTGAACACCAGCACCGGCACGATGATGATGCCGCCGCCCACGCCGAACAGGCCGGCCAGTACACCGGCGCAGGCACCCAACAGCAGATAGAGTACGAATTCCATTCGCAGGCCCTGAAAATGCGATTGGGCATGGTAACGGAAGCCGGGGCCACGCCTCTAGTGAAGTCTGCGCCGGTTGATGCGTCGAGCCCTGGCAACCGGTACAGTGGCGACAAACGCCGAGGCCCGAGCATGTGCCTGATCGTATTCGCCTGGCGGCCGGGGCATGCCCTGCCGCTGATCGTCGCGGCCAACCGTGACGAATTCTACGCCCGCCCCACCCAGCCGCTCGCGGCCTGGGAAGACGCACCCGACGTGCATGCCGGTCGTGATCTCGAAGCGGGCGGCACATGGCTGGGGATCGGTCCGCAGGGACGCTTCGCCGCATTGACCAACATCCGTGATCCACGCCAGCCCGCTGGCGCTCGCTCGCGGGGCGAGTTGGTGGCGCGATTCCTGAACGGCCACCTGAGCGTCACGGCGTATCTGCAGCAGGTCGCCGAGTCCGCCGCGCACTACGCGGGGTTCAACCTGCTGGTGGGCGACGGCCAGGGGTTGGGTTACCTGAATGCCCAGGAAGGGCTACCGAGGTTGCTGACGCCCGGCGTGTACGGCATGTCCAATGCGGCGCTGGACACGCCGTGGCCCAAGCTCGTGCAGGCACGCCGGGCCTTGGCCGACACCCTCGACACGCCCGATCCGCAGCGCCTGCTGCGACTGCTGGCCAACGACGAACAGGCCAGTGACGACGCACTGCCCGATACAGGCGTGGGGCTGGCCACCGAGCGGCTGTTGTCCAGTGCGTTCATCGCCAGCCAGAACTACGGCACGCGCGCCAGCACGGTGCTGATCGTCGATGAACGGGGCCACAGGTACATGCTCGAACGCAGCTTCGGGCCCTATGGCGGCCAGTTGGGCGAGGTCGAACTCTCGGCCTGACGCCCGCCTTCGACGGCCGCTCAGCAGCGTGGGCCAACGGTTCAGAGGCTCTTGTTCGGCCCGATCATGCGTGCCAGGCCCAGGTTCTTCAGGGCCAGTTGCAGCGAGCTGTGGATAACCTGCGGGTTGTCGTGGCTCATGGCATCGGCCAGCAGTTCGTTGGCCTTGCTCAGGTCGACCTGACGCAGCATCCATTTCACTTTCGGCAGGTTGGTGGCGTTCATCGACAGGCTGTCGAAGCCCATGGCCATCAGCAGGATCGCGGCGGCCGGGTCGCCCGCCATCTCACCGCAGATGCTCACTGGCCGGCCCTCGGCATGGGCATCGCGCACCACGGTCTGCAGCGCTTGCAAGACCGCCGGATGCAGGTAGTCGTAAAGGTCGGCCACGCGCGGATTGTTGCGGTCCACGGCCAACAGGTACTGGGTCAGGTCGTTGGAGCCGACCGACAGGAAATCGACCTGGCGGGCCAGCTCGCGGGTCTGGTACACCGCTGCCGGGATCTCCACCATCACCCCGACCGGCGGCATGGGCACGTCGGTGCCCTCGTCGCGCACCTCGCCCCAGGCGCGGTGGATCAGGTGCAGCGCCTCTTCGAGTTCGTGAATGCCGGAAATCATCGGCAGCAGGATGCGCAGGTTGTTCAGGCCCTCGCTGGCCTTGAGCATCGCGCGGGTCTGCACCAAGAAGATTTCCGGGTGGTCGAGGGTCACGCGAATGCCGCGCCAGCCCAGAAAGGGGTTCTCTTCCTTGATCGGGAAGTAGGACAGTGCCTTGTCGCCGCCGATATCCAGGGTGCGCATGGTCACCGGCAGCGGATGGAAGGCCGCCAGTTGCTCGCGATAGATCGCCAGCTGCTCCTTCTCGCTGGGGAAGCGCTGGTTGATCATGAACGGCACTTCGGTGCGGTACAGGCCCACGCCCTCGGCCCCGCGCTGCTGGGCGCGGGCAACGTCGGCCAGCAGACCGGTATTGACCCACAGCGGCATGCGATGGCCATCGGGGGTGATGCACGGCAGCTCGCGCAGGGCGTCCAGGCCTCGGGCCAGTTGGCGCTCCTCTTCCACCACGTCGCTGTACTGCTTGCGCAGTGCTTCGCTGGGGTTGGTGTAGGCCTCGCCCTTGTAGCCGTCGAGGATCATCTCGATGCCGTCGACCTTCGAGTACGGCAGGTCGACCAGGCCCATCACCGTCGGAATGCCCATGGCGCGGGCCAGGATGGCCACGTGGGAGTTGCCCGAGCCCAGCACCGAGACCAGGCCGACCAGCTTGCCTTCGGGTACCTCGCCGAGCATGGCCGGGGTGAGCTCCTCGCTCACCAGGATGGTGTTGTCCGGGTAGACCAGCGTCTGCGAACGCGCCTGCTGCAAGTAGGCCAGCAGGCGCCGGCCGAGGTCCTTGACGTCCGAGGCGCGCTCGCGCAGGTAATCGTCGTCCATCAGCTCGAAGCGATTGACGTGCTCGCCCACCACCTGGCGCAGCGCGCCCTGGGCCCACTGGCCGGTGCGGATGACTGCTGCCACTTCACCGCCCAGGGCGGCGTCTTCGAGCATCATCAGGTAGACATCGAACAGCGCCCGCTCCTCAGGGCGCAGCTGGGTCGCCAGCTTGGCCGACAGCTTGCGCATGTCGGCACGCACGCATTCGAGGGCGTTCTCGAACAGGGCGAGTTCGGCGTCGATGTCCTCGACGGTCTTGTCCGGCACCACTTCCAGGTCGGCGGGCGGCAGCATGACCACCGCGCGACCGACGGCCGCCCCAGGCGAACCGGGCACGCCGACGAAACGTGCTTCCTGGATGCCTTTGCCCTGGCGGCCCAGACCGCGGATCGAGCCGGTGGCTTCGGCATGGGCGATGACCCCGGCGAGCTGGGCGCTCATGGTCACCAGGAAGGCTTCTTCGCCTTCGTCGAACTGGCGGCGCTCTTTCTGCTGGATGACCAGTACGCCCACCACGCGACGGTGGTGGATGATCGGCGCCCCGAGGAAGGAAGCGAAACGCTCCTCGCCGGTCTCGGCAAAATAGCGATAGCGCGGATGGTCGGCGGCGTTTTCCAGGTTCAGCGGCTCCTCGCGGGTGCCGACCAGGCCGACCAGACCCTCGTTGGGCGCCATGCTGACCTTGCCGATCGAGCGCTTGTTCAGGCCCTCGGTGGCCATCAGCACGAAGCGGTTGCTTTCCGGATCGAGCAGGTAGACCGAGCAGACCTGGCTGGCCATGGCCTCCTTGACGCGCAAGACAATGATCCCCAACGCCGTCTTGAGATCTTTGGCGGAGTTCACTTCCTGGACGATCTTGCGCAGCGTATTGAGCATGGCTCGGGGTCGAACTCCGTCGTCAGTCGCGCGTCAACAGGCGCGGGGCTAGCTCTTTCAGCGCGCGGCGGTAGACCTCGCGCTTGAATGTCACCACCTGACCCAACGGATACCAGTAGCTGACCCAGCGCCAGCCGTCGAACTCCGGTTTTCCGGTCAGGTCCATCCGCACCCTCTGTTCGTTGCTCACCAGGCGCAGCAGGAACCACTTCTGCTTCTGGCCGATGCACAGCGGCTGGCTGTGCGTACGGACCAGGCGCTGAGGAAGACGATAACGCAACCAGCCGCGGGTGCAGGCAAGAATTTCCACATCCTCGCGCTCCAGACCAACTTCTTCGTTCAGCTCGCGGTACAGGGCATCCTCTGGGGTCTCGTCAGGGTTGATGCCACCCTGGGGAAACTGCCAGGCATCCTGGTTGATCCGCCGAGCCCATAGCACCTGTCCGAAATCATTCGTGAGAATGATCCCGACATTGGGGCGAAAACCATCCGGGTCGATCACGGCAGCAACCTCGAAAACGCATGTCGCCGCATTGTTCCACAAAGCTTGCGAGCGCAGCAACGCGCCCGCCATCGCTTATGGGCAGCACGTTAAAAACTCCGTATTCTGCGGGACTTATTCCCGGAGGCTTCTGCGAGAAATCCCCATGCGCCTGGCTTTATTCGACTTGGACAATACCCTCCTCGGCGGTGACAGCGATCACGCCTGGGGCGACTACCTGTGTGAACGGGGCATTCTCGACCCCGTCGCCTACAAGAACCGCAACGACGCGTTCTATCAGGACTACCTCGACGGCACCCTGGACCTGCAGGCCTACCTGGCCTTCTCCATGGAAATCCTCGCCAGCACCGCACCCGAACAGCTCGACCAGTGGCACCGCGAGTTCATGCGCGACTGCATCGAGCCACTGGTCCAGCCCAAAGCGCTGGCCCTGCTGCAACAGCACCGAGCCGCGGGCGACCAGTTGGTGATCATCACCGCCACCAACCGATTCGTCACCGGCCCCATCGCCCGTCGCCTGGGCGTGAGCACCCTGCTGGCCACCGAATGCGAGCGTGACGGCGAGCGCTACACCGGACGTAGCACCGATATACCCTGTTTCCGTGAAGGCAAGGTGACGCGCCTGAAGCGCTGGATGATGGAAAACGGCCACGATCTGCAGGACAGCTATTTCTACAGCGACTCGCTGAACGACCTGCCCCTGCTCGAACAGGTGACTCACCCGGTCGCCGTGGACCCGGATCCGAAGCTCAAGGCAGAGGCCGAGCGCCGTGGCTGGCCGGTGATATCGCTGCGCGACTGAGTCACTGCGCACCTCTGGCCCTGCGAAGGCTGCCCGGCAGGCGGGTTACAGCGGCCGCACAGCCGTCAGCCCGGCGATCGACAGAAAGCACAGGCCGCTGAACACGGCCAGCGCCAGGGTCGGACGCAGGGCGACCGGCTCGGTCCTGCGCAGCCGGTTCAAGCGCACCAGCAGCCACCACAGGGCGAACGCCCCGAGCGTGTAGAGGATGCTCGAACCCAGCACCCAGGTCTGCCCCAGGGGCAGGCCGAGCCCGTGGACCAGCCACCAGCCGGTGAACGGCAGGCTGAGCAGGCACAGGCCCATCGCCAACCAGATGTAGACCAATGGCCGTTGCAGCAGGCGCGCAGCCGCCTGGGCATCGCCCTGACGGCGGGCGCGCACGGTCCAGCCCGAGAGGCCCAGGGCGCCGAGGATCAGCACTGCCAAAGCGAGGATGTGCAAGGTCTTGAGGGTGGCCAGGGAATCCATGTCATGTCCTTCGGCAGATCGGTTTGCGCAAGCCACGTCGCTGGTTCACCGGCAACGGCAGCCGCCCTGGATCAAGCGTAGCCGCTCAACCCAGGAACAGCGTATAGGCCGGGTTGTCGGTCTCGTCCCAGTACGGGTAGCCGATCTTTGCCAACGCCCCGGGCAACAGGTGGCGCTCGTCTTCCGGAACTTGCAGCCCGGCCACCACGCGGCCATCCGCCGCGCCATGGTTGCGGTAGTGGAACATCGAGATGTTCCAGCGTCCACCCAGCTTGTCGAGGAAATTGAACAGCGCCCCCGGGCGCTCCGGAAATTCGAAGCGCAGCACCCGCTCGTCGCTGGCGGCAGGCGAATGGCCGCCGACCATGTGGCGGATATGCAGCTTGGCCAGTTCGTTGTCGGTCAGGTCGATCACCGGGAACCCGCGCTCGCCCAAGTGGCGAACCAGCGCCGCCCGTGGGTCGGTGTCCGGGTGGGTCTGCACGCCGACGAAAATGTGCGCCTGCTTGTCGGCATGGTAGCGATAGTTGAACTCGGTGATCTGACGCTTGCCGATGGCCTCGCAGAATGCCTTGAAGCTGCCAGGGCGCTCGGGGATGGTCACGGCGATGATCGCCTCGCGCTTCTCGCCCAGCTCGGCGCGCTCGGCCACATGGCGCAGACGGTCGAAGTTGACGTTGGCGCCCGAGTCGATGGCGACGAGGGTCTGCCCGCTCACGCCGGTCATCTCGACGTAGCGCTTGATCCCCGCCACGCCCAAGGCGCCGGCAGGTTCGGTGATCGAGCGGGTATCGTCATAGATATCCTTGATCGCAGCACAGATTTCATCGGTACTGACGGTGATTACCTCGTCCACGTGATGACGGCAGATGTCGAAGGTGTGCTGGCCGATCTGCGCCACCGCCACGCCGTCGGCGAACAGGCCGACCTGCGGCAGCACCACGCGCTCCCCAGCCGCCATGGCAGCCTGCAGGCAGTTGGAGTCGTCCGGTTCGACGCCGATCACCTTGATTTCCGGGCGCAGGTACTTCACGTAGGCGGCGATGCCGGCGATCAGGCCGCCACCGCCGACCGGCACGAAGATCGCGTCGAGTCGACCCGGGTGCTGGCGCAGGATCTCCATGGCCACGGTGCCTTGCCCGGCGATGGTGTGCGGATCGTCGTAGGGGTGGATGTACACCAGGCCCCTCTCCTCCACCAGCTTGAGCGAATAGGCCAGCGCCTCGGGGAAGGAATCGCCGTGCAGCACGACCTTGCCGCCGCGCGAGCGCACGCCCTCGATCTTGATTTCCGGCGTGGTCTTTGGCATCACGATGGTGGCCTCGATGCCCAGCTCACGGGCGGCCAGGGCCAGGCCCTGGGCGTGATTGCCAGCCGAGGCGGTGACCACGCCGCGGGCCAGCTCCTCGGGGCCGAGCTGCGCCAGCTTGTTGTACGCCCCGCGAATCTTGAAGGAGAACACCGGCTGAAGGTCCTCACGCTTGAGCAGGACCTGGTTGCCCAGGCGCTTGCTCAGCTGCCCGGCGCTGTGCAGCGGGGTTTCGACCGCGACGTCGTAGACGCGCGAGGTGAGGATCTTCTTGACGTACTGTTCGAGCATCGTTGACACATCACTGGGCCGCGGGACAAGGGCTGGAAGTCTACCCCAGCGTCCTGCCGGGCGACCACAGCAAAGCCGGAGTCGTTATACTGGCGGCCTTCAGTAAACCTTGCGCCCCTTGGAGCCCGCATGACCCAGGACCAACTCAAACAGGCCGTCGCCCAGGCCGCCGTCGATCACATTCTGCCCAGGCTCGACGACAAGAGCGTCATCGGCGTCGGCACCGGCTCCACCGCCAACTGCTTCATCGACGCCCTGGCGCAGCACAAGGGTGCCTTCGATGGCGCCGTGGCCAGCTCCGAGGCCACCGCCGAGCGCCTCAAGGGCCATGGCATCCCGGTCTACGAGCTCAACAGCGTTGGCGAGCTGGAGTTCTACATCGACGGCGCCGACGAGAGCGACGAGCACCTGAACCTGATCAAGGGCGGCGGCGCGGCCCTGACCCGGGAGAAGATCGTGGCCGCCGTGGCCCGCACCTTCATCTGCATCGCCGATGGCAGCAAGCTGGTACCGGTGCTCGGCGCCTTCCCCCTGCCCGTGGAAGTGATCCCCATGGCCCGTAGCCATGTGGCGCGCCAGCTGGTCAAGCTCGGTGGCGATCCGGTGTACCGCGAAGGCGTGCTGACCGACAACGGCAACGTCATCCTCGATGTGCACAACCTGCAGATCACCGATCCCGTGGCGCTCGAAGCGCAGATCAACGCCATCGTCGGCGTGGTGACCAACGGCCTGTTCGCGGCACGCCCGGCCGACCTGCTGCTGCTGGGCACCCAGGACGGCGTGCGCACCCTCAAGGCGCAGTGAGCGCCTGCCCGGCGCTGCCCGGCCTGAAGACGTAGAACAGGTTCGGTTCGCTGACCAGGTACAACGTCCCGGCATCGTCCATGGCGATGCCTTCGGCCTGTGGCACGGCCTTCTCCAGACCCTGATAGCCCTTGCGCAGCGACAGGGTGCTCAACGGACGCCCGTCCACGCCCAGTTCCACCACCAACCGCGATTCGTCGGACAGCGCCAGCAGGTGGCCGCTGCGCTCGTCGAACTGCAGGCTGGACAAGTCACGCACGAACAAGCGTCGGTCGCGCTGGCGGTCCTGCACCACCTGCACCGCATAGGGACGACCAGGCTCGCCATGGGGGAAGCCGCGCACCTCGTAGATCAGCATCGGGTCGCGCTCCTTGGCCACGAACAGACGCTGGCCGGCGGCATCGAAGGCCAGGCCCTCGAAGCCCTTGTTGCCGTTCAGGCCGATGCCGAGGGTGAGCTGTTCGGCCTGGCTCGCGTCGAGCGAGCGCGTCGCGTCGTCCAGGCGCACACGAATCAGCCGCTGCTGGCGCTCGTCGGTGATGACATAGCTGTTGGGGCCGACGTACTCCACCGCTTCCGGGTCGCCGAAGCCGATCAGCGGCACGCGCCGCAGAATGCGCCCCTCCAGCGACAGCTCGACCAGCTCCGAACGCGCATTGGTCACGGTGAACAGGCTTTTGCGGTCGGGGTCGTAGGTCAATGCCGACACGTCGTCCTGCAGACCCTCGATCGGCCGGGCCTGCACCACCGCCTGGTATCGATCCAGCGCCATGCCTTCGACGGTAGGCTGCCACCAGGTGCGCAGATTGAACCAGCCGCGCTCGAACAGGCGAAACTCGTGGGCGGCCAGGCCCGCCAGCGACAGGGCCACCAGACCCAGGAGTAAGAGGCAGCGTTGAAGGCGGCGGGACATGGATGGCACTCGTTCGAAGGTGCTGAATTCAACCACGCCCAGCTGAAATAAAGCTGAATGCCATCATCGCTGGCCGGGGTTCACATGCTTCTTGAAGCGGTAGAACAGCGCCGGCTCGCTGACGATGTACAGGTTGCCTTCGTCGTCCATGGTCACGCCTTCGGCCCGGGGGATACGGCTCTGCAGGCCGTTGAAGGCACCCAGCAGCGTCATGAAGCTGACCTGGCGGCCGTTCTCGTCCAGCTCCAGCAGCAGGTTCGAATCGGCTGACAGCGCCAGCAGGTGGCCGGTGCGCCGATCCACGGCCAGCGCCGACAGGTTGCGCAAGTCCAGCTGGTCATTGGGCAGCGGCTGCTTGTCGCCGACCAGTGGGCTGCGGCCATCGCTGGCCCAGGTGTAGAGACGCGGCGGCCGTTCCTCACCGATCACCAGGCGCTGGTGCGCCGGATCCCAGGCGATGGACTCGAAGCCCTTGTTCTGGTCCGCCGACTCACCCAGGTCGTAGCGCGGAAAGTCACTGCGGTTCAGCGATGAGGTGCTCGCATCCACCTTGACCAGGGTCAGGTCGTGCTCGCGCTCGTCGACGATCGCGATCTGGCCGTCGTCCAGGACCGCCACGCCCTCCGGGTTGGACCAGCCCACCAGGGCGATCTGGCGCAGTACATCGCCGTCCAGGCTCAGCTCGACCAGGAACGGGTTCTTGCCCATGACCGCGAACAGGGTCCGCGTGACGGGGTTGAACGAGACGTCCGAAGCCTCGTCGTCGGCCATGCCCGGCAGGTGCTTGGCGTCGATGTCCACCGAGTAGCCCGGCAGCCATACGCTCTGCTTGCGCTCGGCCTTGCTCAGCAGGCCCTCCTTGACCCACAGCAGCGCCCGATCGTCCCAGTGCATGGCCATCGCCACGCCCATGCCGAGGATGGCCAATACGGCCAGCAGAAACGGCCAGCGCAGGTAGAAACGACGCTTGGCGCACGCAGGTGCGCGAGGGGATACGGGCATGGACGGGTCCTGGATCGATTGATTAAGACGCGCGCATTATCCAACTGGGGTGTGAAAAATTGGTAAAGCCTGTCGGCTTCCCACGAGAATCTCGTGGGAAGCGTCTAAGGTTGGGTCAGAGCACGCGGCTTTCGAAACGGCAGGCGCCCGGCAGCTCGAGCACCAGCTCGTCACCCACATTCAGCGGGCCCACCCCGGCCGGGGTACCGGTGAGGATCACGTCCCCCGCCTGCAGCGAGAAATGCGCGGCGATGTGCTGGATGATCGGTACGATGGGGTTGAGCATCATCGCGCTGTTGCCGTCCTGGCGCACTTCACCGTTGATGGTCAGGCGCACAGGAATGTCGGTCACGTCGGCGAAATTCGAAGCGGCGACGAAAGGCGCCAGGACACAGCCGCCATCGAAGCTCTTGGCCAGTTCCCACGGCAGGCCCTTTTCCTTCAGGCGAGCCTGCAGGTCGCGCAGGGTCAGGTCCAGCGCCGGGGCATAGCCGGAGATGGCATCGAGCACCTCTTCGACGCTGGGCCGAGTGGACAACGACTTGCCCAGCAGCACCGCGATCTCGGCCTCGTAGTGTACCGAGCCGCGCTCGGCAGGGATCTTGAAGCCGCCTTCCAGGGGTACCACGCAACTGCCGGGCTTGATGAACAGCAGCGGCTCGCTGGGAATGGGGTTGTCCAGCTCGCGGGCGTGTTCGGCATAGTTGCGGCCGATGCACACCACCTTGCCCAGCGGGAAGTGGATGTTCGTGCCGTCTACGTATTGATGCTGGTAACTCATTGGGCCGACTCCTCTGGAACTGCTTGTCATTCGGGAGCGAAGATCTTACCCGGATTCATGATGCCGTTCGGGTCGAACACCGCCTTGATCGCTTTCATGCAGGCGATTTCCTGCGCCGAGCGACTGTAGCCCAGGTAGTCGCGCTTGGTCATGCCCACGCCGTGTTCGGCGGAGATCGAGCCGTTGTAGCGCTCGACGATCTCGAACACCCATTTGTTGACCCGGGCGCACGAGGCGAAGAATGTGTCCTTGTCCAGGTGCTCGGGCTTGAGGATGTTCAGGTGCAGGTTGCCGTCGCCGATGTGGCCGTACCAGACCACCTCGTAGTGGGGATAGTGCTCGGCGACCACCGCGTCGATGTCGCGCAGGAACGCCGGGACCTTGGAGACGGTCACCGAAATGTCGTTCTTGTAGGGCGTCCAGTGGGAAATGGTCTCGGACAGGTACTCGCGCAGCTTCCACAGGTTCCTGAGCTGCGTTTCGCTCTGGCTCATCACCCCATCGAGCACCCAGCCCTGCTCGACACAGTGCTCGAAGGTGGCCAGGGCCTGCTCGGCCACCTGTTCGGTACTGGCCTCGAATTCCAGCAGGGCATAGAAAGGACAGGCGCTGTCGAACGGTGCAGGGACGTCGCCGCGGGCGAGAATCCTGGCCAGGCCCTTGTCGGAGAAGAACTCGAAGGCGGTCAGGTCGAGTTTGTTCTGGAAGGCGTGCAGCACCGGCATGATCGAGTCGAAGTCCGGCGTGCCCAGCACCATCGCCGTGAGGTTGCGCGGGGCGCGCTCCAGGCGCATGGTGGCCTCGACCACGAAGCCCAGGGTGCCCTCGGCGCCGATGAACAGCTGGCGCAGATCGTAGCCCGTGGCGTTCTTGATCAGGTCGCGGTTCAGTTCCAGCAACTCGCCCTTGCCGGTGACCACTTTCAAGCCCGCCACCCAGTTGCGGGTCATGCCATAGCGAATGACCTTGATGCCGCCGGCGTTGGTGCCGATGTTGCCGCCGATCTGGCTCGATCCGCTGGAAGCGAAGTCCACCGGATAGTACAGCCCCTGTTCCTCGGCGAACTGCTGAAGCTGACGGGTGATCACGCCGGGCTGGCACACCACGGTGCGGTCGAAGGGGTTGAAGTCGAGGATCCGGTTCATGGCGTCGAACGCCACCACCACCTCGCCATGGGCGGCCACGGCCGCCCCCGACAGCCCGGTGCGACCGCCCGAGGGCACCAGCGCAATGCGATGACGATTGGCCCAGGCGACGATGGCCTGGACCTGTTCGATGCTCTTGGGCAGTACGATCGCGCTCGGCGCTGGGGGATAGTGCTTGGTCCAGTCCTTGCCGTAGGCCTCCAGGGAAGCGGGGTCGGTGAGGACCTTGCCCGGGTCTACCAGCGTCTTCAGTTCATCCATTACCGCGTGGTCGGTCATCGGCGCAACTCTCGAACGATTCATGGTCACCCTGAGCACGCTTCACCTGTCGCGATCAGCTCAGACGATGTCGCTTATGCTAGCATAGCGACCCCGCCGAACGTGCCCAGGCCCGTCGCCGCGCCGCTTTGCCCCTCTTCGCCATTTTTCTCCGGGATACAGGTTTACGCAGATGAGCAAGACTTCTCTCGACAAGAGCAAGATCAGGTTCCTTCTTCTCGAAGGTGTCCACCAGAACGCCGTGGACACGTTGAAAGCTGCCGGGTACACCAATATCGAGTACCTCACCGGTTCGCTGCCCGATGCAGAACTGAAGGAAAAGATCGCCGATGCCCACTTCATCGGCATCCGCTCGCGCACTCAGCTGACCGAAGAGGTCTTCGACTGCGCGAAGAAGCTGGTCGCGGTCGGCTGCTTCTGCATCGGCACCAACCAGGTGGACCTGGGCGCGGCGCGCGAGCGCGGCATCGCGGTCTTCAACGCCCCCTACTCCAACACCCGTTCGGTGGCCGAGCTGGTGCTGGCCGAGGCCATCCTGCTGCTGCGCGGCATCCCCGAGAAGAACGCCTCGTGCCATCGCGGGGGCTGGATCAAGAGCGCGGCGAACTCCTTCGAGATCCGCGGCAAGAAACTGGGCATCGTCGGCTACGGCTCGATCGGTACCCAGTTGTCGGTCCTGGCCGAAAGCCTGGGCATGCAGGTGTACTTCTACGACCCGCTGACCAAGCTGCCGCTGGGCAATGCTACCCAGGTTCCCAGCCTGAACGAGCTGCTGGGCATGGCCGACATCATCTCGCTGCACGTCCCCGAGCTGCCGTCCACCCAGTGGATGATCGGCGAGAAGGAAATTCGCGCGATGAAGAAGGGCTCGATCCTGATCAACGCCGCGCGCGGCACGGTGGTCGAACTCGATCACCTGGCCAACGCCATCAAGGACAAGCACCTGATCGGCGCTGCCATCGACGTGTTCCCGGTCGAGCCACGCTCCAACGACGAAGAGTTCGAAAGCCCCCTGCGCGGCCTGGACAATGTCATCCTCACCCCGCACATCGGCGGTTCCACCGCCGAAGCCCAGGCCAACATCGGCCTGGAAGTGGCCGAGAAACTGGTCAAGTACAGCGACAACGGCACCTCGGTGTCCTCGGTCAACTTCCCCGAAGTGGCGCTGCCGGCGCACGCGGGCAAGCACCGTCTGCTGCACATCCACGAGAACATCCCGGGTGTGCTCAGCGAGATCAACAAGGTGTTCGCTGAAAACGGCATCAACATCTCGGGACAATTCCTGCAGACCGACGAGAAGGTCGGCTATGTGGTGATCGACGTGGATGCGGAATACTCGGACCTGGCGCAAGAGAAGCTGCAACAGGTGAAAGGCACCATCCGTTCGCGCGTGCTGTTCTGACCGAACGCACGGGCTTGCAGGCGCGGCGGTTCGCTGCGCCTGCAAGAAATTTCCCTTCCTCGCGCAAACATCCGCCGAATCTCGGGGTCATAGGCAGCGCTCGACCCCGGTAGATCAACCACCGTGGCGGGCTGACTCACCGTGCCCGGAATCGGAAGGGATCTTCATGCGTCTGACCACTGGCCTGCTGCTGGCCATCCTCATCAGCCCCCTGGCCCAGGCCGAACTGATCGACGAGATCAACGACCGCGGTGAATTGCGCATCGCCGTACAGGCCGAGAACGCGCCGTATTCCTTCAAGGAAAACGACCACCTGAGTGGCTTCGACATCGAGTTCGGCCAGGACCTGGCCCGCGAGCTGGACCTGCGCGCGCAGTTCGTCGAGGCGCCTGCCGCTGACATCCTGCCTGGAGTGCAGAGCGGCATGTACGACATCACCCTGACGCCAGCCGACGCCACGCCCCAAGCCGAAAGCGGTTTGCAGGCCAGCGACCCGATTGGCAAGCACGCCCTGGTGATTGCATTCCAGAAGGACAACCCGGCCTTCGAAAGCGCGCTGAACAACGCCCTGCAGCGGCTCAAGGACAGCGGGCGCACCGCACAGCTGGAAACCACCTGGCTCGATCGCAGCCAGGAGGCTGAAGCGCCGTCGCCGGTCACTCCAGCGCCAAGCGAGCCTGCTCCAGTTCCAGCTCACTGAAGACCTGCACGCCTTCGCGCCGCAACAGCGCCGCGACCACCCCTTCGCCGGGCACCTTGGTGCCGCTGAAGGTGCCGTCGTAGGTCAGCCGGTTGCCGCACGAGGGGCTGCCGGACTTGAGCACCGCCACCTCGATCCCATGCCGACGCACCAGCGCCAGGGCTTGCTCGGCGCCATCGAGAAAGGCCGCGCTGACATCCTCGCCGATCAGCGTGATCACCTGGGTGTGATCGTCGAGCACCTGGATGCCCTGGCCTCCCAGTATCTCGGCGGGCGGGCGCGGTGTCGGCAGCCCTCCGGCCACCTCCGGGCACAGGGGTACCACGCGGCCCTCCGCCTGCCAGCGCACGAGCAGGTCCGGATGACCGCTGGCACGTCCGTCGTAGCGGACCGGCTGGCCCAGCAGGCAGGCGCTGACCAGCACCTTGCCCCGCTCAGAACGGGTCATTGCCACGACGCCGGAACCAGCCGGTCAGGGACAGACGCTCGCGCGTGGCCGGTAGCACTTCATGGGGTACCTCACCAGAGAGAAACACCACCAGGCTGCCGGCCTCGGGCTGTACGTCATGCTCCAGGCCGTCGGCGAGGAACATGCGCAACTGCCCGCCTTCGCTCGGCAGCCAGTCGTGGTTAAGGTAGAGCACCACCGACACCATGCGCCGATCGTCGTCGCGGAAGCGATCCAGGTGCCGCAGGTAGAACGCGCCGGGCGGATACAGGGCGAAGTGGCACTCGAAGTCTTCCAACCCCAGGAACAGGCCGCGGTTGATGGCCTGGCGCAGGGTGTCCATCAGCGCCAGATAACGGTCGCAGGCCGGCGCCTGGCCCGGATCGATCCACTGGATGCGATCGCCACGGATCGCCTCGCGGATTTCCTGGGAAGGCCCCCTGCCCACGCCGGCAGGGTTCAGCTCGCCTTCGGCATGGCGCTTTCGACACTCGGCCGCGAGCGCACGCGCCAACGCGTCCGGCAGGAACAATGGCTGTTGCGACCAGCCACGGGTGGCCAGGTCGTCGACCACGGCCGACAGCAGGGGGCTTTCGAAGGTATCAGGCATGGCGGGCATCATATCCATTCGCCAGGGGCGCGCACAGCGCCACTTGGCCGAGAACCGCGCGGATGTCTCGACAAGCCCCGCTGCCCCACGGACAATGGCGCTCTGCCGACAGGAGTCCTGAATGCGCCGTCTGTTTACCCTGCTTCTGCTGATGTTCTGCACCATGCCTGTCTGGGCAGACAGCCTCGAACAGCTGTACAAGGCCGCCGGCTGGCCCGACCAGCGTGCTCATTTCAATGACGCCCTGGGTGCAGCCCAGCAGCGCTACCGCAGCAGCCTGCCACCGGCGCTGTTCCAGGCCTTGGTCAACAACAGCAATCAGCGCTTCCAGGCCCAGGCCATGGATAACCGTGCACAGGCCGGGCTTCGCGCCCAGTTGAAGAATCCGATGCCGGCACTGGCATTCTTTCAGTCACCCGTAGGCCGCAAGGTGGTGGCGGCCGAACTGCTCGCCACGCGCAAGGACCAGTTGGCCAAGAATGCCCAGGGGCTGCCGCGCATCACCGCCAACGACAACCGCCTGCTGGCGATCGGTCACCTTGCCCAGGCGCTGCCTGCGCGCGAGGCCGGTGCCGAAGTGAGCCTGGCCATCGCCGGGGTCGCGGCCGACAGCCTCAGCTCGATGATTCCCGGCCTGCTGGGCAACGGACAGGCCCAGGGCATGCTGGACGGGCAGCGCCAACGGCTGATGAACGAGATCGGCGAAGACCTGAACAACACCTTGCTGTACGTTTATCGCGACCTGTCGGATGCCGAACTGGAGGCGTTCGTCGAGTTCGCCGAGTCCCCGGACGGCAAGGCCTACTACCAGGCCGCCCTGGCGGCGGTACGTGCAGGGCTGGCGGTAGGCCAGAGCAGCGCCGAGCTCAACTGACCAGGCGCTGGTCGAGAAAGGCGAAGTAGCGCTGGCGAATGTCTGGCAACTCATTGGCCAGATGATGCCGGGCCTCGGGCAGCAGCAGCAGGTCTGGCTCGGCGAACTTGTCCTTGAGCACCTTGAGGTTGTAGGGCCAGTCCACCGTGCCATCGGCCTCGCCTTGCACGATCAGCAGCCGGCGCGTACTGCGTGGCGCCGCCTCGATGCGTCGCACCCAGGCCATCAAGGCCCCGACCCAGGCCGTGGGCAGGCGCCGGGGTTGCAAGGGATCGGCCTGCAGGAATGCGAGGAACTGCGGATCGTTGGTGTTGGTGGTGAAGCGCCGCTCGATGCCATCGACGAAATGGCGCAGCACCCGATAGCTCAACTTCGACCAGCCCCAGGCACGCGGGCGCACCAGCGGCGCCAGCAGGATGACCTGACCATCGGCCGGGCTGCGCTCGCCGCGATGCAGCAGGTGGTCGACCACGATGGCGCCACCGGTACTCTGCCCGCACAGGTGCCAGGGCCGCGGCAGGTCGAGCAGGCGCGCCTGTTCGAACAAGGCTTCCAGCACCTGCTGGTAGATGGAGAAATCCGCGATGCTGGCCCGCTCGCCGCTGGACAGGCCATGCCCGGGCAGGTCGCAGGCGATCACCGCGAAACCCTGGCCCAGTGCCCACTCGATCACATGGCGGTACAGGCCCATGTGATCGTAATAACCGTGGAGCAGGAACAGCGTGGCAACCGGTGCCTGGGGCAGCCAGACCTGCCCCGCCAGGTCGAAGCCCGCCACGCTGAAGCCTCCGAGCCAGGCCTGCGCAGGCAGGTCCAGGCCGTAGAACCTTTGGTAGTCCTGGGCCGACGTCGACAAGGGCTGACGCTCGGCCAGCGGCGCGAGGCCGAGCCGCAGCAGGTCAGGGTGAAAGGGTGAAGGCATGGTGAGTCCGGCAACACGCAAGGATTGATCTACGATATTCAGCTCTGCGGCCCGGCATGGCAAGCTGTCGACTCGCTCGGGGCGTTTCTCCAAGGCCAGGTTCGGAAAGTACGGATGCCACATCTCAGACACTTCGCGAAGACGTTCTGCAAGCTGCTCGGCGTCCTGCTCTGCGCAATCGCGCTGTGGTGGGCTTACGCCCGTTTCCAGTCCAGCTACTTGCGGCCTTTCGATGACAGCATCGCGCTGTTCGACGGCGGGCAATTGCGCCTGCCGGACGATCTGGCCGGTCCTGGCCCCGTGCGCGTGGTGCACTTCTGGGACCCGGCATGCCCCTGCAACGTCGGCATCCAGGACCACCTGGGCGAGGTGATCGAGCGATTCTCCGCCGAGGGTGTCACCTTCCACGTGCTGCGCAAGCCCGGCAGCGCTGGCCAGCTTCCCACGGACTGGCAGCGCCTGCTGCCGATCACCGAGCTGCACGGCAGCGACCGGATACCCGCCTCGCCGGCCGTGGCGATCTGGGACCGACAGGGCCATCTGGCATATTTCGGCCCCTACGGTTCGGGCGCCGTCTGCAACTCGGGCAACAGCTTCATCGAGCCGGTGTTGCGGGCCGTGCTCCAGGGCCGTCGGGTCGAGGCGTCCAACGCGCTCGCCAGCGGCTGCTATTGCCCGTGGGGCTCATGATCGCTGGCGCACCCGCGCCGGATTGCCCAGCACCACCTCCCCGGCCGCGACGTCGCGCGTGACCACGCTGCCGGCGCCGACCACCACATCGTCGCCCAGGGTCACGCCAGGCAGGATGATCGCCCCGCCGCCAATCCAGACATTGTTGCCGATGACCACTGGTCGACCACTCTCCAGCCCGGTGCGGCGCACGGCAGGATCGAGCGGATGGTCGGCGGCGTAGATCTGCACCGAGGGCGCGATCTGGCAGTCTTGGCCGATGATCACCGGCAGCACGTCGAGAATCACCACGCTGAAGTTGATGAAGCTGTTCTTGCCGATGCTGATGTTGTAGCCGTAGTCGCAGTAGAACGGAGGACGAATCACCACGCCTTCGCCGACCTCGCCCAGGTGTTCGCGCAACAGCGCGTGACGTTCATCCTTGGGCAGCAGCGCACTGTCGTTGTAGCGCTGCATCCAGCGCTTGTTGGCCATCTGCTCGGCCTGCAGCTCGGGGCAGCCGGCATGGTAGAGCTGTCCGGCAAGCATCTTCTGTTTTTCGCTCAGAGGCATGGTCACTCCCTGGTCTGTCCTCGACACGCATGCTCGACACCTATGGGTGTCGAGCATCGGACCGCATTTGCCCGAGGAAAAATCCCAATCACAGTCAATCGCCCCCACGCGCCGCACTGGCTGCTAGCCTGTCTGACTCACGTCCCCCAGAGAGCCTTCCCATGCACAAGCATTACATCGAGATCGACGGCGCACGCCTGAGCTACGTCGACCAGGGCAGCGGCTTCACAGTACTGCTGGGCCACAGCTACCTGTGGTCGGCGGCCATGTGGCAACCGCAGATCGACGCCTTGTCCCGACACTTTCGGGTAATCGTGCCCGAGCTCTGGGGTCACGGAGACAGCGCCGCGCCGCCGCCCGGCACTGTCGACATGGACGCCCTGGCGCGCCAGCACCTGGCCTTGCTCGACGCACTGGGCATCGATCGGTGTCACCTGGTGGGGCTTTCGGTGGGCGGCATGTGGGGCGCGCAGCTGGCGCTGGAGCAACCGCACAGGATCGATCGACTGGTGCTCATAGACACCTACCTGGGCGCCGAGCCCGAGGCCAACCGCCTGAAATATTTCGCTCTACTGGATGCCGCCAGCGCCGCAGGCGCGTTCCAGGCCCCCTTGCTGGACGCCGTGGTGCCGATGTTCTTCCATGCAGGGGGCGACACGGTGCCCCAGGAGCGCGAGCAGTTCCGCGCAAGGCTGGAAGCCACCGATGCCGACACGATCCGCCAGAGCCTCGACCCATTGGGGCGGCTGATCTTCTCCAGAGCCGATCGGCTGACGCGCCTGAGCGCGTTGCCCGCCGCTCGAACCCTCGTGGTGTGTGGCGACCAGGACATTCCACGCCCCCCGAGCGAAAGCCTGCACATGGCCCAGCTCATTGGTTGCCCGGCTGTGCAGATTCCCTTCGCCGGGCATATCTCCAGCCTGGAGAACCCGCAGGTGGTCAACAACCTGTTGCTCGACTGGCTGCCGCGCAATGGCTGATGCGCAGGGGACACCGCCTGCACTGGCCTAACCGCTCTGAGGAAATTTCATCTAGGTGGGCAGGATCTTTCGTTGTCCAGGCTGCTCAAACAGCCTCTCGAACGAAAGATCCCTTACGACACATGGACACGACTCGCGTAAACGCCCCGAACTCGCCCGCCCTCAGCGAACAACTTCAGTGGCTGCTGGCCTTGCACAAGGCGTTGGCCAGCCAGGATTGAGTCGGGTCGGCGGGGTGCGCCACTGCGGCGGGGCGCGGTCCTGCCGTCGTGGCGGGACCGCTGCGCAGCCCCTGGCACGTCGTGATGCGATCGATCAGAACGCCGGCAGCACTGCGCCTTGGTATTTCTTCTCGATGAAGGCTTTGACTTCAGGGCTGGTCAGGGCCTTGGCCAGTTTCTGGATGGCATCGCTGTCCTTGTTGTCCGGGCGGGCGACCAGGAAGTTCACGTAGGGCGAGTCGCTGCCCTCGATCACCAAGGCATCCTTGGCCGGATTCAAGCCCGCTTCGAGCGCATAGTTGGTGTTGATCATGTCCAGGTCGACCTGGTCCAGCACGCGCGGCAGCATCGCCGACTCGAGTTCGCGGAACTTGAGTTTTTTCGGGTTCTGGGCAATGTCCTTCGGCGTCGCCAGGGCATTGCTCGGATCTTTCAGGGTGATCAGCCCAGCTTTCTGCAGCAGCAGCAGGGCACGGCCGCTATTGCTGCCCTCGTTGGGGATGGCGACCGTCGAGCCTTCCTTGAGCTCGGACAGGCTCTTGACCTTCTTCGAATAGCCGCCAAACGGTTCTACGTGGACGCCGACCACGGTCTCGAGGTGCGTGCCCTTGCCTTCGTTGAAGTTCTTCAGGTAAGGCAAGGTCTGGAAATAGTTGGCGTCCAGGCGCTTCTGATCCACCTGTACGTTGGGCTGCACGTAGTCGGTGAACACCTTGATTTCCAGGTCCACCCCTTCCTTGGCCAGGGTGGGCTTGATCAGCTCGAGAATCTCGGCATGGGGCACGGGCGTGGCGGCCACCACCAGCTTCTCGGCGGCCTGCACCAGACCGGAAAGGGAGAGCGCTGCGGCGAGCGCGGTGGTCAGCAGGGTCTTTTTCATGGTGATCCTTGTTGTCGAGCGCATGCCAACAGGCGTGGCGAGTTCAGGTGCCGCACAGCATCGCTGCGGCGTGCAGCGGACGATACCGGGATTTTTTATGCCCTAACAATATCTTTTGATTCGGTGCTTATGCCGAAAATAAAAAGCCACCATGGCATTTGCTTATGACGGCTGCGGCGTACCTGTCATCCCGCACCTGGCGTCAACTCAGCCAGGTGCCTGTGCAACAGTTGACGCAGCGCCGCCAGGACCTGCGGCTGGCGGCTGCGACCCAACTGGACGAGCTGAGCCTCCAGGGCAACCAGCGGCGAGCGATCGGGCAGGTCAAGATGCTGCGGCAGGATTTCATCACCCTCGGCCATGAGCAGCGCAAAATGAATCACGTTTTCCAGCTCCCGGGTATTGCCGGGCCAGCTGTGGGCTTCCAGCGCCTGCTGGGCAACCTCGCTGATCAACGGCACCGCCCGCTCCAGGCGGGCGCTGTAGAGGCCGACGAAGTACTCGGCCAACGGCAGGATATCGCCGACCCGATCGCGCAGCGCCGGCAGCGCCAACTCGCCTTCGCGCAGATACAGGTACAGCCGCTCGTTGAAGCGCCCGGCGCGCACCGCCCTGGCCAGGTCGATGCTCGAAGCGGCCACCAGGCGTACGTCCACCGGGTGGGGACGCTGCGCGCCGACCCGGGTCACCTCGCGGTTCTCCAATGCCGCCAACAACCTGCCCTGGATCGGTAGCGGCAGATCGCCGACCTCATCCAGATACAGCGTCCCGCCGTTGGCCGAGCCGAACCAGCCGGCCCGGCTGCTGGCGGTACCGCCCTGGGTGCCGGCGCTGTAGCCGAACAGTTCGGCGTCGGCGTACGTCGGACTGATGCCGGCACAGTTCACCGAAACGAATAATCCCGCTCGGTCACTGGCGCGATGAATCTGCCGGGCCAGCAACTCCTTGCCGGTGCCGGACTCTCCCCGGATCAGCACCGGCAGCGGCTGCGTCGCCAGTTGCTCCAGTGCCTGGCGCAGCTGTTGCGAACGCGGGTCGACGAACACCAGCGCCTTGGCGCGAATGCTCAGCGGGCTCTTGTCCAGTTCGGGAAAGGTCAGCAGCGGCTGGCCAGGATAGGTATCGCGATGCATGAAAAGCTCCCATCCCCGGACAGATGACCGGGGCTTGCGGTGTGACGGGCGAAGGCGTACTCAGGCGCGACGCAGGATGTGTTGGTCTACCCGACTTTGCAGACGGTAGAGATAGGCGAAGCCCTCTTCCCAACGCTCATGACCCGACTTCACGTTGATATGCCCGGCATCGCCGAGCAGCCCGACCTCGGCTCCCCAGGCCCTGCCCAGGGCCAGCGCGCGCGGCACGCTCACGGCCGGGTCGTTGTCCGAACTCACCACCTGGGTGGGGAACGGCAGCGGCTGGCTGGCGATCGGGGCGAAGTTGCGTAGTGCCTCGGCGCAGCCCGGCCGCTCGACATCCGCTGGAGCCACCAACAGCGCCCCACGCACTCGCCGCAGCGAGGTCGCACGGGCCTGGGCAGCCCAGTGCGCCACGGTGATGCAGCCCAGGCTGTGGGCGATCAGTATCACCGGCGAGCGCTCGGCGGCGATGGCCTGTTCCAGCGCCTGTACCCAGTCGCTTCGCTGCGGCGTGAACCAGTCGCGCTGCTCGACACGGGCGCTGTTGGGCAGGCTGCGCTGCCAGTGACTTTGCCAATGATTGTCTGGCGAGCCTTGCCAGCCCGGCACGATCAGGTAACGAATGGACGGGTTGGACATGGTTGCGCCTCCTTGGACGGGGTCTGAGCTGGCCCCAGTATCGAAGAAGTGTTTGCAACCTCAAAGGAATAAGAAGCTATTTGTTAATAACCTAAATCAATTTCATACCGTCTGACGGGCACGTCGTCCCCGTGGCCCGCCTTCCGGTAGGGCCGACTTACCTGGACAGGAACGCCAGCAGGTCATCGCTCAGCTGTCGCGCATGGGTCACGACAAAGCCGTGGGGCGCGCCGGGATAGACCTTCAGTTGTGCACCGTCGATCATTTCGGCGGCTTTCTTGCCCGTGCTCTGGAACGGCACCACCTGGTCATCGTCGCCATGGATGATCAAGGTAGGCACGTCGATGCGTGCCATGTCCGCACGGAAATCGGTTTCGGAGAAGGCCGTCACGCAGTCCAGCGTGGCTTTCAGCGAAGCCAGCAGGGCGATGTTCAAGGTCTGGGCCTGAACCCCTTCGGAGACCTTCTGGCCATGATTGATGCCGTAGAACTGCTGGGCGAAGTCGATGAGAAACTGCGGCCGGTCGGCGCGCAGGCCTTCGCGAATGCCATCGAACACCGATTTGTCGACGCCATCGGGATTGTCGGCGGTCTTGATGAACAGCGGGGTGACCGAGCCCAGCAGCGCCAGGCCGGCCACGCGCGCGCTGCCGTGCCGAGCGATGTAGCGGGTGACGTCGCCGCCGCCCATGGAAAAGCCGACCAGGGTCACGTCGTGCAGGTCGAGGTGCTCGATCAGCTGCGCCAGGTCATCGGCGAGGGTGTCGTAGTCGTAGCCTTCCCACGGTTGACTGGAACGCCCGAAGCCACGCCGGTCGAAGGCGATCGCCCGATAGCCGCGGCTGGCCAGGAACTCCATCTGACCGTCCCACATGTCGGCGTCCAGTGGCCAACCGTGGCTGAACAGCACGGGCTTGCCCGTGCCCCAGTCCTTGTAGTAGATCGCGGTGCCGTCGCGAGTGACCAGCGTGCTCATAACAGACTCTCCTGAACGTCGGGGGTGTCTGTTTCTTGAGTTCGACCGCTGGCAAACATTCCATCGCGCTGCCGTTCGGTGCGCCACAAGGGCCTACAGAACCACTCGCAGGCATTGCCCGGCGTGGTACAGGGAAAAGCCCGACTCGTAGAACAGGGTGCGCAACGCAGGGGCGCGAACGGGTCTCATCGAGGAAAACGCAATGGGCAGACCCTCGGCGTCGCCACCGAGCAGAAATTCGGCCAGGGCGCGACCGATGACGGTCCCCGTGGTATTGCCGCGTCCATTGTAGCCGGTCACCGCCACCAGCCCTGGCGCCGGTTCGAACAGCCGCATCAGGTGATCAGGCGTGAAGTCGATGCACCCGGTCCAGTGAGTTTCCCACTGCACCTCGCCCAGCGCCGGAAAGTAGTGGCGCTGGATACGGTCGGCCCAGCGACGGACGAACCAGGCCGGCTTGTTGTCGACCCGGCCAAGGCTGCCGAGCAGCAGGCGGCCCTGGTCGTCGCGGCGAATGCTGCTGAGCACTGTGCGGGTATCCCACGAACCCTGGCCGTGGGGCAGGATGCTGTCGGCGACCGCGCCGTGCAGCGGTCGGGAAGCGATCTGATAGTAGTAGCCGCGAAAGAACTGCTTGCGCAGGGTGGTCCAGTCGCCTTCGGTGTAGGCGCCGGTGGAAATCACCACCTGCCCCGCCCGTACGCTGCCGCCCGGGGTGCTCACCCGCCAGCCATTGCCCTCACGGGCCAGCGCCTGGACCGGCGAGCGCTGGAACAGCTGCCCGCCCAAGCGCACGACGGCTGCGGCCAGCCCCTGGGTATAGGCCATGGGGTTGAGCGTACCCGCGCGGCGGTCGAGCAGCGCAGCGGCGATTCGCTCGGTGCCGCAGTGCGCCTGGCAGGCAGCGCCGGTCAGCAGCTCGACATCGGCGCCGCGGCGCTGCCACTGGGCCTGTCGCGCCTGCAGGTCGGCGATACCGGCGGCATTGTGTGCCATGTGCAGCGTGCCGTGATGCCGGGCCTGGCAGTCGATGCCCAGGCGCTGGATCAGCGCGAAGACCTCGGCAGGCGCCTGGCCGAGCACCTGGTTCAGGCGCCCGCCCTGCTCGGCACCGAGGGCGGCCTCGACGTCGTCCGGGCGGATCCAGGTACCGGCATTGACCAGCCCGACGTTACGCCCGGAGCCACCATGCCCGACTTCACGGGCCTCCAGCACCACCACCGACCGCCCCTGTTCGAGCAGATGCACGGCCGTCACCAGGCCAGTGATGCCCCCACCGATCACGCACACATCCGCCTGACACGGCTCAGCCAGCGTGCGCACGCTGACACTTGGCGCAGTGATCGTTTCCCACAGACACGCATGACGCAGATCGGACATCGCCCGGCTCCTGCCTTGTTGTTTTTGTCGTCGCAGCCCTGATCGTCGACGCAGTGCGTCGCGGCGGGTGTCAGTCGAACACGATGCCCTGCGCCAACGGCAATTGCGTCGAGTAATTGACGGTGTTGGTCTGGCGCCGCATGTAGCCTTTCCAGGCATCGGAGCCGGACTCGCGACCGCCGCCGGTTTCCTTCTCGCCGCCGAAGGCACCACCGATTTCAGCCCCGCTGGTGCCGATGTTGACGTTGGCGATGCCGCAGTCGCTGCCCGCCGCGCCCTGGAAGCGCTCGGCCTCGCGCAGGTCGGTGGTGAAGATGCACGACGACAGGCCTTGCGGCACCTCGTTGTTCAATTCCAGGGCCTGGTCGAAATCGTCGTAAGCCAACACGTAGAGAATGGGCGCGAAGGTTTCGTGGCGTACCACGTCGCTCTGCCCGGGCATCTCGACGATCGCCGGTGCCACGTAATAGGCGTTCGGGTACTGCGCCGCCAGTTGGCGCTCGCCGCCGAATACCGTGCCACCCTCGTCGCGGGCCTTGGCCAGGGCGCCCTGCATGGCATCGAACGACTGCCGGTCGATCAGCGGGCCGACCAGATTGTCCTGGCGTGGATCGCCGATGCGCACCTTGGCGTAGGCGGCCTTCAGGCGGGTGACCACCTCGTCCTTGATCGAGCGGTGCACGATGAGTCGGCGCAGGGTGGTACAGCGCTGCCCCGCCGTACCCACGGCCGAGAACAGGATGCCGCGCACGGCCAGGTCGAGATCGGCGCTGGGCGCCAGGATCATGGCGTTGTTGCCACCCAGTTCGAGGATGCAGCGACCGAAACGCGCCGCCACTTTCGGTGCCACCTCACGGCCCATGCGCGTGCTGCCAGTGGCGCTGATCAGCGCGACGCGCGGATCCTCGACCAGCGCCTCACCGGCTTCACGGGCCCCGATCACCAGTTGGCTCAGCCCCTGGGGCGCGTCGCCGAAGGAAGCCAGCGCCTTGGTCAGCAGGGCCTGGCAAGCCAGCGCGGTGAGCGGCGTCTTTTCCGACGGTTTCCACACCACCGCATTGCCGGCCACCAGCGCCAGTGTGGTGTTCCACGCCCAGACCGCGACCGGGAAGTTGAAGGCACTGATCACCCCCACCACCCCCAGCGGATGCCAGGACTCGCGCATGTGGTGCCCAGGCCGCTCGGAGGCGATGGTCAGCCCGTACAGTTGCCGTGACAGGCCGACGGCGAAGTCGCAGATGTCGATCATTTCCTGGACCTCGCCCAGCCCCTCCTGGGTGATCTTGCCCGCCTCGATGCTGACCAGCTCCCCCAGCTCGGCCTTGTGCGCCCGCAACACCTCGCCGAACAGGCGCACCAGCTCTCCGCGACGCGGCGCCGGGACGTTGCGCCAGCTCTGGAAGGCGTGCTGGGCCTGATCGATGCAGGCCGTGGTGCGGGCGTGGTCGAGCAGCTTCACCGACGCGATCCGGCTGCCATCGATCGGCGTGTGCACAGGGTGCTCACCCTGGGTGTAGTCGGCAGCGGCGACGCCAAGACGCTCGAGCAATCCAGCAACCATGATGCTTCTCCAAATGACGGGAACGGTTGAAAAGTGACAGGCAATCAGTATTAATCCGATTGGTTCACCGCCACAAATGACCTTTATTCCTCTAATCATTCCCTTGAAGAATGGTTGACTGCCTTCAGAGACGCCCATGTCCAAGCGCCTGGTCCCCTCGATGACCGCCCTGCAATGTTTCGAAGCGGCCGCTCGACACCTGAACTTCACCCGCGCCGCCGAAGAACTGCACCTGACCCAGAGCGCAGTGAGCAAACAGGTGGCGCAGCTGGAGGAGATGCTGCGCCACCATCTGTTCCTGCGCATCCGCAGACGCCTGCAGCTCACGCCGGCGGGCGCCCTGTACCTGGCGGAGGTGAACAAGATCCTCACCCAGCTGGACATGTCCAGCCGCTACGTCCTCACCTATGGCGAGCAGACCGAGGTGCTCAAGGTCGCCACCCAGCCGAGCTTCGGCGTGCGCTGGCTGATTCCACGCCTCAAGGGCTTCGGCAAGCGCCACCCCAACATCCACCTGGATATCCGCAACGAGATGGAACCGTTCGCCCTGTTGCAGGGTTCGGCCGACGTGGTGTTCTTCTATGGCCAGGGGACCTGGCCGGGCGCTGCGTGCGTGGAGCTGTTCGGCGAAGAGGTGGTGCCGGTGTGCGCCCCAGAGCTGCTCGACGCTGGCGCCCTGGACGGACCGGCTGCGGTCGCGGGCAAGGTGCTGCTGCAAAGCACGTCCCGACCGGAGGCCTGGCACGCCTGGTTCCAGGACCAGGGCCTGCACACCGACAACAGCTACCAAGGCCCGCGCTTCGACACCTTCTACATGGCCCTGAGCGCGGCCCAGTCAGGCTGCGGCGTGGCGCTGGTGCCGCGCTACCTGGCCAGCCGTGAACTCGACGAGGGGAGCCTGGTGATCGCCTGGGACCATGCCCTGCGCAGCCCCGGCAGGCACTACCTGGCGTATGCCGAGCACGCCGCAGAAGTACCCAAGGTGCGGGCACTGGTGGACTGGATCGGCTCGGCCCAGTGATAGTCAGGTCCAGTGAGCTTCAGAGGCCGTAAGCGTCAGTTGCGGGTGGCATCGTGGCAACGCTGGAAGCGCGCTTCGAGGCTGCGATCGGGCATCTGGTGGCTGCGCAATGCCTTGAGGGTCTGCTCCACATAATCGCGCGTAGTACCCGAGCGACCCTTCGCACTGGCGAGAATCTGCCTGAGCAGGCTGTCGGGCAGGTTTCCCGCGTAGCACGGCAGGCTGCGCTCGAGCACGAAGCCCAGCGCCTGCACCTTGCTGCCGTCTTCCAGACGGCACGTCAGCCAGTGCGGGCGGTAGGCCGGAAACGGCATTTCCCGCTGCCACAGGGCATTGAGCGAATCGTCCAGGCAGCTTTCGTCCAGACGATAGGCGAATCCGCTGCACGAACCGCCGCGGTCCAGCCCGAACACCAACCCAGGGCACTCGGGCGTGCCGCGGTGTTCGTGGGACCACAGGTACAGGCCGCGATGATAGCCGTGCACACGGGCACGCCGGCGCTCGACCGAGTCGCACTCTGGCCGCCAGATCAGCGAGCCATAGGCGAACAGCCACACCGGACCGCCTTCGTGAAGGGACATGGTCGCGCGCATGGAGTGCTGCAATTGTTCGGGAGTCAGTTGCTGGCCGAAATCCAGCGAAGGGGGATAAGCCACCTGCCAAGAAGAACTTTCAAGTGCCGACATAGGCTGCCGCCGTTGTTTCCTGTGTAACGAGGGACCACGCACGTGCACCGATGCGCTGCCGCCCTGCGGGCTCTGGAGCGGGTACGGTGAGAGCGATGCACGTAACTTAAGGCATCTTGCGGGAATAGCTCAAGCCCTGAGGTGGAACTTTCAGGCTTGTAACCGACGACCGGAAGTGTGGTTATGAATAAATCGGAAGTTGCTCGTTCAGACCGTAATAAGGCGGTCTTTATAATCGAGCCGGATAACTTCGGTCATAAGTGGCCGGCGTGCTTGCGCGGCACGCCGCAGGGTCATCCGCGAGGTGCGTAGGCGAATACGTCGGCGCGCATGCGGTGCGCGTCCATGCCCGCTTCCACCAGGGCGTCCAGGGTGGCGTAGACCATGTTGGGCGAGCCGCTGGCGTAGACGTGCACGCTGTTGAGGTCGGCGATATCCTCGCGCACCGCTTCGTGCAGCAGGCCGCAGCGGCCTTCCCAGCCACACAGGTCGCTGACCACCTTGTGCAGGAACAGGTTGGGCAGGCGCTGCCACTGCGCCCAGTGCTCGATCAGGTAGAACTCTTCCGGCCGACGCACACCCCAGTAGAGGTGCACCGGGTGTTCGAAGCCCTGGGCACGACAGTGCTCGATGAGACTGTGCATCTGGCCCATGCCCGTGCCAGCGGCGATCAATACCAGGGGGCCGTCCGGCAGCTCGGCCAGATGGGCATCGCCGAACGGCAGCTCGACCCGCGCCATGCCGGTGCGCTGGAATTGCTCGATCAGCTGCACGGCACTGCGCTCGCGCGCCAGCACGTGCAACTCCAGGTCACGCCCGGCATGGGGCGCCGAGGCCAGGGAGAACGCGGCCTTGTCGGCGCCCTCGCGTTCGACCATCAGGTACTGGCCGGCGTGGTAGCGCGGCACCTTGCCGGCCGGAGCACGCAGGCGCACGCGCCAGACGTCGCCACCGATTTCCACGCACTCGCTGACCGTACAGGCCAGGGCGCGCACAGGCAGCTCACCGAGCGCCAGCACGCCGTCCCAGAGCAGCACGCAGTCTTCCAGCGGCTCGGCGATACAGGTGAACAACTCGCCGTGATCGCGCACTTCGCCGTCCTGGCGTACCCGACCCTCCACCAGTAATGCTGCGCACACATGGCAGTTGCCGTTGCGGCAGCTGCTCGGGCATTCGTAGCCCAGGCGCCGGGCCGCTTCCAGAATTCTCTCGCCCGGCTCGACGGACAGCACCGCGCCACAAGGCTGCAAGGTCACCTGCATCACTCGATTCCCAACTGATCCCACAGCTCATCGATGCGGCGGGTAACGGCCTCGTCCTTGACGATGACCCGGCCCCATTCGCGTGTCGTCTCGCCCGGCCACTTGTGGGTGGCATCCAGGCCCATCTTCGACCCCAGGCCCGATACCGGCGACGCGAAGTCCAGGTAGTCGATCGGCGTGTTGTCGATCATCACCGTATCACGCTTGGGATCCATGCGCGTGGTGATGGCCCAGATGACGTCGTTCCAGTCACGGGCATTGACGTCGTCGTCGGTGACGATCACGAACTTGGTGTACATGAACTGTCGCAGGAACGACCACACCCCCAGCATCACGCGCTTGGCATGGCCTGGGTACTGCTTCTTCATGGTCACCACCGCCATGCGGTAGGAGCAGCCTTCGGGCGGCAGGTAGAAGTCGACGATCTCGGGAAACTGCTTCTGCAGGATCGGTACGAACACTTCGTTGAGCGCCACGCCGAGGATTGCCGGCTCGTCCGGCGGACGGCCAGTGTAGGTGCTGTGATAGATCGGGTTGCGGCGGTGGGTGATGCGCTCGATGGTGAACACCGGGAAGCTGTCCACCTCGTTGTAGTAGCCGGTGTGGTCGCCGTAGGGGCCTTCGGGCGCCGTCTCGCCGGGGTGGATCACCCCCTCGAGGATGATTTCGGCGGTCGCCGGCACCTGCAGATCACTGCCGCGGCATTTCACCAGCTCGGTACGGTTGCCGCGCAGCAAGCCGGCGAAGGCATACTCGGAAAGGGTGTCGGGCACCGGGGTCACGGCGCCGAGAATGGTCGCCGGGTCTGCGCCGAGGGCAACGGCCACCGGGAACGGCTGGCCCGGATGCTTCTCGCACCATTCACGATAGTCCAGGGCACCACCGCGGTGGCTCAGCCAGCGCATGATGACCTTGTTGCGGCCGATCACCTGCTGGCGATAGATCCCCAGGTTCTGCCGCTCCTTGTTCGGCCCGCGGGTGACGGTCAGGCCCCAGGTGATCAGCGGGGCGACATCGCCCGGCCAGCAGTGCTGGATCGGCAACCGGGCGAGGTCCACGTCCTCGCCCTCGACCACCACCTCCTGACACACCGCGTCCTTGATGACCTTCGGCGCCATGGACACCACTTTCTTGAAGATCGGCAGCTTCGACCAGGCGTCCTTGAGACCTTTGGGCGGCTCGGGTTCCTTGAGGAAGGCCAGCAGCTTGCCGATCTCGCGCAGCTCGCTCACCGACTCGGCGCCCATGCCCATGGCCACGCGCTCGGGCGTCCCGAACAGGTTGCCCAGTACCGGGATGTCGAAGCCAGTGGGTTTCTCGAACAGCAACGCCGGGCCCTTGGCCCGCAAGGTGCGGTCGCAGACTTCGGTCATTTCCAGAATGGGCGAGATCGGGACCTGGATGCGCTTGAGTTCGCCGCGCTGCTCCAGGCCACGGATAAAGTCGCGCAGATCGCGGTACTGCATGCGTGAGCCTCGTGGTGGCCGTATCGGTCGGGGGCTGAGTGTAACGTGTTTGGCACAATGCAGTGGGGCCGCCAGGTGCCCCATCGCCGCTTGACCCGGCTGCAACCTGTGCAGGTCGGGTCTGGCGGCGATGGGACCCGAAGCGGCCCCACTGGCAGTGTCCGAAGCTTACTTGCGCTTCATCGACAGGAAGAACTCGTCGTTGGTCTTGGTCTGCTTGAGCTTGTCGATGAGGAACTCGATGGCCGCGACCTCGTCCATCGGGTGCAGCAGCTTGCGCAGGATCCACATGCGCTGCAGTTCGTCGTCGGCGGTCAACAGCTCTTCGCGGCGAGTGCCGGACTTGTTGATGTTGATGGCCGGGAACACGCGCTTCTCGGCGATGCGACGGTCCAGCGGCAGCTCCATGTTGCCGGTACCCTTGAATTCCTCGTAGATCACCTCGTCCATCTTCGAGCCGGTCTCGACCAGTGCAGTGGCGATGATGGTCAGCGAACCGCCTTCCTCGATGTTACGGGCGGCGCCGAAGAAGCGCTTGGGCTTTTCCAGGGCATGGGCGTCGACACCACCGGTGAGGACCTTGCCGGAGCTCGGGATCACGGTGTTGTAGGCACGGGCCAGACGGGTGATGGAGTCCAGCAGGATGACCACGTCCTTCTTGTGCTCGACCAGGCGCTTGGCCTTCTCGATCACCATCTCGGCCACCTGCACGTGACGGGTCGGCGGTTCGTCGAAGGTGGAAGCAACCACTTCGCCGCGCACGGTGCGCTGCATTTCGGTCACTTCTTCCGGGCGCTCGTCGATCAGCAGGACGATCAGGTGGCACTCGGGGTTGTTACGGGTGATGTTGGCCGCGATGTTCTGCAGCATGATGGTCTTGCCCGCTTTCGGCGGGGCGACGATCAGGCCACGCTGACCCTTGCCGATCGGTGCGCACAGGTCGATGACGCGACCGGTGAGGTCTTCGGTGGAGCCATTGCCGGCTTCCATCTTCAGGCGATGGTTGGGGAACAGCGGCGTCAGGTTCTCGAACAGGATCTTGTTCTTGGCGTTTTCCGGACGGTCGAAGTTGATCGTATCGACCTTCAGCAGCGCGAAGTAGCGCTCCCCTTCCTTCGGCGGGCGGATCTTGCCGACGATGGTGTCGCCGGTACGCAGGTTGAAGCGGCGGATCTGGCTAGGCGAGACGTAGATATCGTCAGGGCCGGCCAGATACGAAGCATCTGCCGAACGCAGGAAACCGAATCCATCCTGGAGAATCTCCAGCACGCCGTCACCCGAGATCTCTTCGCCGCTTTTCGCATGTTTTTTCAACAGGGCGAAAATCACGTCCTGCTTGCGCGAACGGGCCATGTTTTCGATGCCCATCTGTTCGGCCATTTCCAGCAGATCGGTAATCGGCTTTTGCTTGAGTTCTGTCAGGTTCATAAGGGGAGTGACGTAATCATGTAAGAAGGGGGGAATTAAGCTGTTGGCTTAATGAGGCCGCGCCGCAGGATTGGCGACAGGATCGCGTACTGATTCGAATTGGGAGTGCGTCGGCGACGGCATGCAGGGGGCACTGGAGAAGCAGTGCGAGGCCGAATGTAACACTTGCTTTTTTCCGCGTCTAGTGGTTTTGACCGGGGAAATCGGCACCCGTGGCAACGGGTCTGGACGGTGTCCTGGGACGTGGTGCGTGAACAGGGGACAGCGAAAGCCCCGCATCGGCGGGGCTCTCTTGCATCACAGGTGGGCGTCGAGGAACGCCGTGAGCTGCGATTTGGACAGCGCACCGACCTTGGTGGCCTCCACGTTGCCGTTCTTGAACAGCATCAGGGTCGGGATGCCGCGCACGCCGTGCTTGGCCGGGGTTTCCTGGTTTTCGTCGATGTTCAGCTTGGCGACCAGCAGCTTGCCCTCGTAGGTGGTGGCGACGTCGTCCAGAACCGGCGCGATCATCTTGCAGGGACCGCACCATTCGGCCCAGTAGTCGACCAGCACTGGAACACCGGCCTGGAGCACTTCGCTTTCGAAGGTGGCGTCGGTGACGTATTTGATCAGATCGCTGCTCATGGAGTTCTCCAGGTCGTAAGCATAAAAAAACGTCGCCCATCATAGCCGCACCCAGGCCCTACAGGAAGCCGACGGTCGATTGAGTGTGGCTATAGTGATGCAAGACGTCACGAATCGAAACTGTCATACACGCGTCATAGGCTTATCCGAGGCCTGCATTCATTCATCGCACAGGCCACCTGTACATTGCCTTGCGTCAAACCTTGCCATGCCGCGCGTTGGCGTCGGCCTGCGATCGTGGCAGGATTGCCAGGTTATCGACCGAGAACAACCAGATATGCCGCATACCACCGCGAAGAACCTGTCTCTGATCGCCGCCATCGACCTTGGCTCCAACAGCTTCCACATGGTCGTGGCCAAGGCCCACCATACCGAGATCCGCATTCTCGAGCGGCTGGGGGAGAAGGTTCAGCTGGCCGCCGGCATCAGCGAAGACCGCTTGCTGAGCGAGGAAGCCATGCAGCGCGGCCTCGAATGCCTGAAGCGGTTTTCCCAACTGATCAACGGCATGCCGGCCGGCGCCGTGCGCATCGTCGGCACCAATGCCCTGCGCGAGGCGCGCAACCGCAACGCCTTCATCCAGCGTGCAGAAGCGATCCTCGGCCACCCGGTGGAGGTGATTTCCGGCCGTGAAGAGGCCCGCCTGATCTACCTGGGTGTCTCCCACACCCTGGCCGACAACCCCGGCAAACGCCTGGTCGCCGACATCGGCGGCGGCAGTACCGAATTCATCATCGGCCAGCGCTTCGAGCCGCTGCTGCGCGAAAGCCTGCAGATGGGCTGCGTGAGCTTCACCCAGCGCTACTTCCGCGACGGCAAGATCACTCCGGCGCGCTACGCCCAGGCCTACACCGCCGCGCGCCTGGAACTGATGAGCATCGAGAACGCCCTGCATCGCCTGACCTGGGACGAAGCCATCGGCTCTTCCGGGACCATCCGCGCCATCGGCGCCGCGATCAAGGCGCATGGCCAGGGCAGTGGCGAGGTCAACGCCGAAGGGCTGGCCTCGCTCAAGCGCAAGCTGTTCAAGCTCGGCGAGGTCGACAGGATCGACTTCGAGGGCGTCAAGCCCGACCGCCGGGCGATCTTCCCTGCCGGCCTGGCCATTCTGGAGGCGATCTTCGACGCCCTGGAACTGCAGCGCATGGACCACTGCGACGGGGCCCTGCGCGAGGGCGTGCTGTTCGACCTGCTGGGCCGGCACCATCACGAGGATGTGCGCGAGCGCACGCTGAACTCGCTGATGGAGCGCTACCATGTCGACCAGAGCCAGGCGGCGCGGGTCGAGCGCAAGGCCGCGCATGCCTTCGACCAGGTGGCCAAAGCCTGGGACCTGGAGAACGGCAACTGGCGCGACCTGCTGGGCTGGGCGGCCAAGGTGCACGAGGTGGGGCTGGACATCGCCCACTACCACTATCACAAGCACGGCGCCTACCTCATCGAGCACTCCGACCTGGCGGGCTTTTCCCGCGAGGACCAGCAGATGCTCGCGCTGCTGGTGCGTGGCCACCGCCGCAACATTCCCAAGGACAAGTTCGCCGAGTTCGGCGACGAAGGCGTCAAGCTGATCCGCCTGTGCGTGCTGCTGCGCTTCGCCATCCTGTTCCACCACATTCGTGGCACCCAGCAGATGCCCAAGGTGGAACTCAAGGCCGGCGACGACAGCCTGGAAGTGGTGTTCCCGGAAGGTTGGCTGGAGCAGAACCAGCTGACCCAGGCCGATTTCGCCAACGAAGCCGAATGGCTGGCACGGGTCGGGTTCATCCTCAGCGTGCGCTGAGGGTCGGTGACCCGATCCACGTTCCCAGGCGCCGGTGCAGGGGCACCGGCCACGGCGTGACCGACCCCGGCTCAGCCGCGCTGCCGGTCACCGCGCCGGCCAGGCCTCAGCGCACGTTCAGCACCGGGTTGCTCAGGCGCTCCAGCAGCGTCGCCTGCGCGCTGCGCGGGTTCTGGTTGCCGGTCGGCGTGCTGCGCACGTAGCGGCCATCGGGCTGCAAGGTCCAGGCCTGGGTGTTGTCGGTCAGGTAGCTCTCCAGCTCCTTCTTGACCCGCAGCAGCAGCTTCTTGCCCTCCACCGGGAAACAGGTCTCCACCCGCTTGTCGAGGTTGCGTTCCATCCAGTCGGCGCTGGACAGGTAGATCTGCTCGTCGCCGCCATTGAGGAAATAGAACACCCGAGTGTGCTCCAGGAACCGGCCGATGATCGAGCGCACCGTGATGTTGTGCGATACGCCGGCGATACCCGGGCGCAGGCAGCACATGCCGCGCACCACCAGGTCGATGCGTACGCCCGACTGGCTGGCCTTGTACAGCGCCTTGATCACCTTGGCGTCGGTCAGCGAGTTGAACTTGGCGATGATGTGCGCCGGCTTGCCATCCAGGGCGAACTGCGTCTCGCGGGCGATCATGTCGAGCATGCCCTTCTTCAGGGTGAAGGGGGCGTGCAGCAGCTTCTTCATGCGCAGGGTCTTGCCCATGCCGATCAACTGGCTGAACAGCTTGCCGACGTCCTCGGTGAGGGCATCGTCGGAGGTCAGCAGGCTGTAGTCGGTGTACAGGCGTGCGTTGCCAGCGTGATAGTTGCCCGTGCCCAGGTGGGCGTAGCGGACGATTTCGCCCTGCTCGCGGCGCAGGATCAGCATCATCTTGGCGTGGGTCTTGAACCCGACCACGCCATAGATCACCACGGCGCCCGCCGCCTGCAAGCGGCTGGCCATCTGCAGGTTGGACTCTTCGTCGAAGCGCGCACGCAGTTCGATCACCGCGGTGACCTCCTTGCCGTTACGCGCCGCATCCACCAGCGCGTCGACGATCTCGGAATTGGCGCCGGAGCGGTACAGCGTCTGGCGCACGGCGAGCACGTGCGGGTCCTTGGCCGCCTGGCGCAGCAGGTCGACCACCGGGGTGAACGACTCGAACGGGTGCATCAGCAGCATGTCCTGCTTGCTGATCACGCTGAACAGGTTGTCGGCGTTCTGCAAGGTCTTGGGAATCGCCGGGGTGAACGGCGTGTACTGCAACTCCGGGTGGCTGTCCAGGCCGGTGATGCTGAACAGGCGGGTCAGGTTGACCGGACCGTTGACCTGGTAGAGCTCGCTCTCGCTCAGGCTGAACTGCTTGAGCAGGTAGTCCGAAAGATGCTTGGGACAGGTGTCGGCCACTTCCAGGCGTACCGCATCGCCATAGCGACGGGAGAACAGCTCGCCGCGCAGGGCGCGGGCCAGGTCGTCGACCTCTTCGGAGTCCAGGGCCAGGTCGGCGTTGCGGGTCAGGCGGAACTGGTAGCAACCCTTGACCTTCATGCCCTGGAACAGGTCGTCGGCATGGGCGTGGATCATCGACGACAGGAACACGTAGTTGGCACCCGGCCCGCCCACTTCTTCGGGCACGCGAATGACCCGCGGCAGCAGGCGCGGGGCCGGAATGATCGCCAGGCCCGAATCGCGCCCGAAGGCATCCACCCCCTCCAGCTCGACGATGAAGTTCAGGCTCTTGTTGACCAGCAGCGGGAATGGGTGAGTCGGGTCCAGGCCGATGGGCGTGATGATCGGCGCGATCTCGTCGCGGAAGTAGCGGCGCACCCAGGTCTTGAGCTTGGGCGTCCAGTAGCGGCGACGGATGAAACGGATCTGGTGCTTCTCCAGCTCGGGCAGCAGCACGTCGTTGAGAATCGCGTACTGGCGATCGACCTCGATGTGCACCAGTTCGCTGATCCGCGCCAGGGCCTGGTGCGGTTGCAGACCATCGGCACCGGCCTGCTCGCGGGCGAAGTTGATCTGCTTCTTCAGGCCGGCCACGCGGATCTCGAAGAACTCGTCGAGGTTGCTGGAGAAGATCAGCAGGAACTTCAGACGCTCGAGCAGCGGGTAGGACTCGTCCAGCGCCTGCTCCAGCACGCGGATGTTGAACTGCAGCTGCGAGAGCTCACGATGAATGTACAGGCTGCTGTCGTCCAGGCTCGGCACCGGAATGGCCGGGGCCGGCGCTGGCGTGGCCGCTTCGACGACCGTCTCGGGCTCGGCCGCAGGCTGGGACGCCACAGGCAGGTCCGGCGGGGTCTGCACCAGTTCCTCGGGCAGGGCCTTGGCGTGTTTGATCTCGACAGCAGTGAGCACTTCGTTATTCATCTGAGTTCCTGTGAGGGCGTTACTGCCCTCTCAACAATTGAGCGGCACGCACGGCGAAGTAGGTCAGGATGCCATCAGCGCCGGCTCGTTTGAAAGCGGTGAGGGACTCCAGAATGACCGCTTCGCTGAGCCATCCGTTCTGGATCGCGGCCATGTGCATGGCATATTCGCCACTGACCTGGTACACGAAGGTCGGTACGCGGAATTCGGTCTTCACCCGGTGGACGATGTCCAGGTACGGCATGCCCGGCTTGACCATGACCATGTCGGCGCCTTCGGCCAGGTCGGTGGCCACTTCATGCAGGGCCTCGTCGCTGTTGGCCGGGTCCATCTGGTAGGAGGCCTTGTTGGCCTTGCCCAGGTTCAGCGCCGAGCCCACCGCATCGCGGAAGGGGCCGTAGTAGGCGCTGGCGTACTTGGCCGAGTACGCCATGATGCGCACGTTCACATGCCCGGCCAGTTCCAGGGCTTCGCGGATGGCCTGCAAGCGACCGTCCATCATGTCCGACGGCGCCACCACCTGCGCGCCGGCCTCGGCGTGGGACAGGGCCTGACGCACCAGGGCGTCGACGGTGATGTCGTTCTGTACGTAGCCTTCTTCGTCGAGAATGCCGTCCTGACCATGGGTGGTGAACGGATCCAGCGCGACGTCGGTGATCACCCCCAGCTGCGGGAAGCGCTCACGCAGCGCGCGGGTGGCACGCTGGGCGATGCCCTGCGGGTTCCACGCCTCGGCACCATCGAGCGACTTGTTCTCCACCGGGGTGACCGGGAACAGCGCCAGGGCCGGGATGCCCAGCTCCACCCAGCCCTGGGCCGCTTCGAGCAACAGGTCGATGGACAGGCGCTCCACGCCCGGCATCGACGGCACCTGCTCTCGACGATTTTCACCGTCGAGCACGAACACCGGCAGGATCAGGTCATCGACGGTGAGGGTATTTTCGCGAACCAGACGACGAGAAAAGTCATCCCGGCGGTTGCGACGCAGGCGTGTGGCAGGAAACAGGCGATTGGCGGGGGTAAAGCTCACGGCAGACTCCTGAGCCCGCGCAGGCGGGCTAGCGCGACAGTTATAAGCGTCCATTATGACGCGTAGGTTACAGGGAAGGGCAACCCTGCGACCTGTCGCCGCAGGGTACTTGTATGTAGGAAATGTTCACTTTGAGACACATTTGGACACTTTCCCCCAGACGCGTGAAGGGGTAGGCTGCGCGTTCATTTCGCCAGCATCTTAGAAAATGCTCCAACAATTCCTGCATGATTTTGGCTACTTCGCCCTCTTTCTAGGCACCTTCTTCGAAGGCGAGACCATCCTCGTGCTTGCAGGATTTCTCGCCTTCCGCGGGTACATGGACATTTCCTGGGTGGTGGTGGTCGCATTTTTCGGCAGCTATGCCGGCGACCAGCTGTGGTACTTCATGGGCCGTCGCCATGGACGCAAGATCCTCGCGCGCAAGCCGCGCTGGCAGGCCATGGGCGACCGTGCCCTGGAGCATATCCGCCGGCACCCGGACATCTGGGTGCTGAGCTTTCGCTTCGTCTACGGCCTGCGTACCGTGATGCCGGTGGCCATCGGTCTGTCCGGCTACCCGCCCAGGCGCTACCTGCTGCTCAATGGCATCGGCGCCGCTGTCTGGGCGCTGGCCCTCGGCGCTGCGGCCTACCACTTCGGCGCCATCCTCGAAGGCATGCTGGGCAACATCAAGCGCTACGAGCTGTGGGTGCTGGGCACCTTGCTGGTGATCGGCGTGCTGCTGTGGGTGCGCCGCAGCGTGCGCAACCGCCGCGCCGAGCGCAAGGCCGCCTTGGCCAGCCAGAGCGCCGCGCCAGAGGCGGATGGCCCGAGCGACGAGTCCAGCGACCGGCGCTGAGTGTCGGCCGTCGCGGTACGCCTTTGCACTGAACACGGCGCCGTCGCGACGATCCAATACGTCATACGACAGGCATCGAACGTCTCGACACGGGAGCAACCAACATGACCAAGAAAGTCGCGGTGATTCTATCGGGCTGCGGCGTCTACGACGGCGCCGAAATCCACGAAAGCGTGATCACCCTGCTGCGCCTGGACCAGCGCGGGGCCCAGGTGCAGTGCTTCGCGCCGAATGTGGCGCAGCGGCACGTGGTCGATCACCTCACCGGCGAGGAGATGCCCGAGTCGCGCAATGTGCTGGTGGAGTCGGCGCGCATCGCCCGTGGTCAGGTGAAGGACATTCGCGAAGCCAAGGTCGAGGCGTTCGACGCCCTGATCGTCCCCGGTGGCTTCGGTGCAGCGAAGAACCTGTCCGATTTCGCGGTGGAGGGTGCCAACTGCACGGTGCATCCCGATGTGCTGGCGCTGGCCGAGGCCTTCGCCGCCGCCTGCAAACCGGTGGGGCTGATCTGCATCTCGCCGGCCCTGGCCGCGAAGATCTACGGCCCGGGTGTCGTGTGCACCATCGGCAACGACGCCCAGACCAGTGCCGCCGTGGTGAAAATGGGCGGCACGCACCAGGAATGCGACGTGCACGACATCGTCGAGGACACCCAGCGCAAGCTGGTGAGCACCCCGGCCTACATGCTGGCCACCTCCATCAGCGAAGCTGCGAGCGGGATCTACAAGCTGGTCGACCGCGTGCTGGAAATGACCCACGAAGCCGACGAGTGACGCCCGCCAGCGCCGTGGCGCCAGACGCCGCCGGTCAGCGTCTGGACAGGCGCGTCAGTATCCGGTCCAGGCTGTTGGCGAAGGCCTGTTTCTCGCGCTCGCCATAGGGCGCCTGGCCGCCGCCCACCTGCCCCTGTTCACGCAGCTCGGTGAACAGGTTGCGCACCGCCAGACGGTCACCCATGTTGCGCTCGTCGAACTCGCGACCCCGCGGATCCAGCGCCGCCACGCCTTTCTTGACCAGACGGTCGGCCAGCGGCACGTCGCTGCAGATCACCAGCTCTCCAGGCACCGCGTGCTCGACCAGGTAATCGTCCGCGGCATCCGGCCCGGCGGGCACCACGATCAGGCGCACGACCGCGAATGCCGGCTTGGCCACCGCTTGACCCGCGACCATCACCACCTCGAGCTTGCGCTTGAGGGCGAATTTGACGATCAGGTCCTTCGCGGCCTTGGGGCAGGCATCGGCGTCGATCCAGATACGCATGGGTTCATCTCCTTGGGCGGCGGTGGCGCCTGGGTGTGAGGCGGCGTGCGGTGGGGTGGCTCGGCGAAGCCGGCCACCTTCGGTCGTTCGCGTCTACGAGCGGGCGACAGTATGCCTGCGCTTCTCGGCGATACGCGACCGTCCGTACAACACCGCGATCGCCAGCAGCGCCACGGCTTGGGCACTGAGCGAATAGGCGTCGGCGTGGATGCCCAGCCAGTCGAACTCGAAGAACGGCACCGGCCGCGTGCCCAGCACCCCGGCTTCCTGCAAGGCCTTCACTCCGTGTCCTGCGAACACCACCGACAAGGCGCAGAGCAGGGCTGCGTTGATACTGAAGAACAGCGACAACGGCAGGCGCGCCGAGCCGCGCAGGATCACCCAGGCCAGCCCGACCAGCAGCACCAGCGCCGTGGCGCCACCAGCCAGCACCGCCTGGTGGCCCGCGGGTCCGGCCTGCAACCACAGGGTTTCGTAGAACAGGATCACCTCGAACAGCTCGCGATACACCGAGAAGAACGCCAGCAGGGCGAAGCCGAAGCGCCCGCCGCCGCTGACCAGGCTGCTCTTGATGTAGTCCTGCCAGGCATCGGCGTGGCGCCGGTCATGCATCCACACGCCCAGCCACAGCACCATCACCGCGGCGAACAGCGCCGTGCAGCCTTCGAGCAACTCGCGCTGGGCACCGCCGACGTCGATCACGTAGGCGGCCAGGGCCCAGGTGGCGAAGCCTGCGACCAGCGCCAGGGCCCAGCCGATGTTGACGCTGCGCACCGCCGACTGCTGACCGGTATTGCGCAGGAAGGCCAGGATCGCCGCCAGCACCAGGATCGCCTCCAGTCCTTCGCGCAGCAGGATCAGCAAGCCCGAGACATAGCTCAGCGACCAGCTCAGACCATCGCTGCCCAATAGCTTTGCCGCCTGCTCCAGCTTCACCTTGGCCTCTGCCAGACGCTGGGTGGCCTGCTCGACCGGCAGGCCGTCCTGCAGCGCCTGACGGTAGGCCATCAACGACTTTTCGGTGTCCTTGCGCACTTGGGCATCGATGTTGTCCAGCGAGCTTTCGACCAGCTCGAAGCCTTCCAGGTACGCCGCTACGGACAGGTCATAGGCCTGGTCGTGATCGCCCTCGCGATAGGCCGCCAGGCTCTTGTCCAGGGTAGTGGCGGTGTAGTCGAGCAACTGCGCCGGGCCGCGCTTGACCACCGGTGGCCGGGCGCGCTGGGCGCGGAACGCGGCGACGGCCTCGGCCCCCTCGGCCGCGGCGATTTCAGCGGGCGTCTGGCGCGCCAGGTCGGCGATATCCCAGACGCGCTCGCCCTGGGCCGTTTGCGGATCGGCGCTGAAGCCGGCGATGTACGCGGCCACGTCCCAGCGCTGGCGCTCGTCGAGCTGGTCGGCGAAGGACGGCATCTCGGTGCCTTCGATGCCCAGCCCCAGGGTGTTGTAGAGGTCGAACAGGCTTAGCTGGTCCAGCCGCTCGAGGCTGCGCAGGTTGGCCGGTGCAGGCTCCAGGCCAACCCCCGCAGGGCCGTCGCCGGCGCCGCTGTCGCCATGGCAGATGGCGCAGTTCTGTGCGTACAGCGACGCGCCACGGGCCGGATCAGGCGTGATCACGGGAGCCTGGCTGACTTCATAGGCCACTGCCAGGCGCGCGCCCAGTTGCCGAGCCTGACGCGCCACCGCCGCGCCAGCCTGGCGCTGGTCGATGGCCTCACGCAGCGCCGCCACGCCCTGGCTCAACGCCTCGCGCTCGGCATGGGCCGGCAGGCGCGCCAGCAGGTCCGCCAGCACGGCGCTGAACTCCTGTTGCTCGCGATATTCGCCCGCGTCCACCACCTGGCCGTCGCGCACGGTCGGCGGGTAGTCGGCGCCGATGTAGTCCAGCAGGTGCAGGGCCTTGGTGGCCTCGGCAGGGGCTTCGGCCAGCGCCAGGCAACTGCACAGCGCCAGCACAGGCACCACCAGCCAGGCCAGAAGGGAGGAACGGACGTTCATGACGAATCTCGGCGGGAAAGACGAAAGCGAGCATTGTTCACATCCGCTTCTACCGGCTCAAGGCTGACCGCGCGAATTCTTGAAAAATTCTGCAACAGATCAAGCGTCGACCGGCAGGACCTCCACCTCCGGCAATACCATCGCCAGCGCCTCCTGCTGCAGAAACGCACTCAGCCGATGCAGGCGCTCGCCACCCGGCCGTGTGCGTGGCCACACCAGATAGTAGTCCAGCCCGCTGGGCACGGCGGTTGGCCAGGGCAGGCTCAGGCGCGCCGCAGCGACGTCTTCGGCCACCATCAGCAGATCGCCCATCGACACGCCATAGCCCCGGGCCGCGGCGATCATGCCCAGCTCCAGGGTATCGAACACCTGGCCGCCCTTGATCGACACGCGTTCGCTCAGACCCATTCGCGCCAACCAGTTGCGCCAGTCGCGGCGGTCGGGCGTGGGGTGCAGCAGTTCGGTCTGGGCCAGGCGGCCTGCGTCCCACGGCGCCTCGGCCAGCACGTGCGGTGCGCACACCGGAATCAGCAGTTCGGCGAACAGCCGGCGCACTTCCCAGTCGGCGGGAAACTGGCCGTCGCTGAGCAGCACGGCGCAGTCGAAAGGCTCGTGGTTGAAGTCCACGTGGTCGACCTCCATCCAGGCGCTGGTCAGCTGCACCTCATTGCCTGGCTGCAAATGCCGAAAGCGGCTCAGGCGTGCCAGCAGCCAGCGCATGGTCAGCGTGGAGGGCGCCTTCATGCGCAACACCTCGTCTTCCCCTCGCAGTGTGCCGCAAGCCCGCTCCAGCGCCGCGAAGCCGTCACGCACGCCCGGCAGCAACGTGCGTGCCGCCTCGGTGAGCCGAAGCTGGCGACCCTGGCGAATGAACAGCCGGCACCCGAAATGGGTTTCGAGCGTGCGCACATGCCGACTGACCGCGCTCTGGGTGATCGACAGCGTCTCTGCGGCGCGGGTGAACGAACACAGACGGGCGGCGGCTTCGAATGCGCGCAGCGCATACAGCGGGGGCAACTGACGGGACATACGGCTCCTTCGTCGGGCGATGAGTCGACCGGGCGGATTTTACCGGCATGAGTCAGACTCATGCGAGAGATCGGATTTTTCCTTTTGTGCAATCTCCGCCCAGGCCGCAGAATCGCTTTCCCCGTGACACCCGATTCGAAGGACCCCCGCCCATGCACGTCGCGCCCACCACCGAACTCAAGGCCCTGCTGCGCCTGGCAGGGCCTCTGGTCGCCTCGCAGTTGGCGCACATGCTGATGGTGCTCACCGACACCTTGATGATGGCGCGCATCAGCCCACAGGCCCTGGCTGGCGGCGGGCTCGGCGCCGCCAGCTATTCGTTCGTGTCGATCTTCTGCCTGGGCGTGATCGCGGCGGTCGGCACCCTGGTGGCGTTTCGCAAGGGCGCCGGTGACATCCCCGGCGCCACCCGCCTGGCGCAGAACGGCCTGTGGCTGGCCTGGGGACTGGCCTTGGGGGCAGGTCTGGCGCTGTGGAACCTGAAGCCTGTGTTGCTGTTGTTCGGCCAGCGCCCGGACAACGTCGACATGGCCATGCAGTTTCTCACCCTGCTGCCGCTGGCATTGCCCGGCTACCTCACCTTCATGGCGCTGCGCGGCTTCACCAGCGCCCTGGGCCATTCAACACCGGTGATGATCATCAGCCTGGTGGGCACAGTGCTCAACTACCTGTTCAACCATGCGCTGATCGAAGGCCTGTATGGCTTGCCCAAGCTGGGCCTGATGGGTATCGGCCTGGTCACTGCGCTGGTCTCGCTGGGCATGGCCGTCGCCTTGGCCCTGTATATCCGCTGGCACCGCGCCTACGAGGCCTACCCGCTGCGCCAGGGCCTGTCGCGACCCTCGCTGGACGCCTTGCGCGAACTGTGGCGACTGGGTCTGCCGATCGGCGGCACCTACATCGTCGAGGTCGGCCTGTTCGCCTTCGCCGCCCTGTGCATGGGCGTGCTCGGCAATACCGAACTGGCGGCGCACCAGATCGCCCTGCCGATCGTGTCGGCGGCGTTCATGGTGCCGACCGGCTTGTCCTACGCCGTCACCATGCGCGTCGGGCTGTACTACGGTGCGGGCAACCTGCTTGCCGCACGCAGTGCCGGTCGAGTGGGGATCGGCATGGGCGCGGTACTCATGTTCGCCTTCGCCCTGTTGTTCTGGTTGTTCCCGGACACCTTCGTCGGCTGGCTGGTCGACCGCCACGACCCGGCATTCGCCGGCATCTTCGCGCTGGCGGTGCAACTGGTGATGGTAGCCGCCTGGTTCGAGCTGTTCGACGGCACCCAGACCATCGCCATGGGCTCGATCCGCGGCCTCAAGGATGCCAAGACCACCTTCATCATCGGCCTGCTGTGCTACTGGCTGGTCGGTGCTCCCAGCGCCTGGCTGTTCGCCTTCACCCTCGGCGGCGGCGCGGTGGGCATCTGGTGGGGGCTGGCGCTGGGGCTGGCATGCGCGGCGGTCGCACTGACCCTCGCGTTCGAATGGCGAATGAAGCGGTTGCTGCGCAAGGCCGGCGTGGGTCGTGCGACGCCGGCGGCAGGCTAGTGTGATGTTTCACAAGCAACGTCAGGCTCTGTCTGAAAAGCCTGGCGGCCCGGCGCGTCGACACCGACCGCCAGCGCCCGTTATCGGCCTTGGCCGTCGTGGCATTGCCCGCCAGCCTGCGCCAGATAGACCATCAGCTCATCGATCGGCAACGGCCGGCTGACCAGGAACCCTTGTACCTGGTCGCAGCCGAATTCGCGCAGCAGCGCCAGCTGCCCGTCGCGCTCGACCCCTTCCGCCACCACCTCCAGGTTGAGGTTGTGCGCCAGATGGATCATCGCGTGCACCAGCTTGCAGTTCTCCGGCCGGGTTTCCATGCCGGCGACGAAGCTGCGGTCGATCTTCAGCAAGGCGATGGGCAGGCTGTTCAGGTGTACGAACGAAGAAAAACCGGTGCCGAAGTCGTCCAGTGAGAAGCGCACGCCCAGCCGCCCCAGCGCATCCATGGTCTGGCGCACCACTTCGTTGCGACGCATCACCGCCGTCTCGGTCAGCTCGAACTCGAGCCAGCGTGCATCCACGCCATGCTCGACGATCAGGCGACTGAGCGTCGCCAGCAGCTGGCTGTCCTGGAACTGGCGGAAACTCAGGTTCACCGCCATGTGCAGCGGCTCCATCCCACACAGCCGCAAGGCCTGCATGTCACGCAGGGCGCGGCAGATGACCCAGTACCCCAGCGGCACGATCAGGCCGCTCTGCTCGGCCAGCGGCACGAACTCGCTGGGCGCCAGCAGACCCCGCTGCGGATGGCGCCAGCGCACCAGCGCCTCCAGCCCGACGATCCGCCCTTCTTCCAGGCTCAGCCGAGGCTGATAGTGCAGTTCCAGTTCGTCGCGACGCAGGGCACGGCGCAGTTCGCTTTCCAGGTCGGCCAGGCTGCGTGCGTGGCGGTTGATGCGTTCGTTGAACACCTGATACGTGCAGCCCTGGGCATCCTTGGCCTGGCGCATGGCGATGTGCGCGTGCCACAGCAGCGGATCGGCGCCCGCCTGCGCCCGGGCGTGGGCCAGGCCCAGGCTGCAGCCCAGCAGCAGGCTCTCGCCGTCGACCCAGAACGGCTCGGCCAGTGCTTCGACGATGGCTTCGGCCACGCGCTCGGCTCGGTTGGGGTCGCGGCGGGTGTCGATCAACAGGGCGAATTCGTCGCTGCCCAGGCGCGCCAGCTGGTCGTCGGGTCCCAGTCGCTGCTTGAGCCTATGCACCACCTGCAGGATCACTCGATCGCCACCTTGATGACCCAGCGCGTCGTTGACGTGGCGGAACGCGTCCAGGTCCAGGTGCCCCAGGGCCAGGCCGCGACCGCCGTGCTGCGCCAGGCGCGCCGTGAGCAGTGCCTGGAAGCCCTGGCGGTTGGCGATGCCGGTGAGCGGATCCTGTTCGGCCAGCCGCTGCAGCGACGCCATCAGCACGCTGCGCTCGCGTACATGACGCAGCGAACGGCGCAAGGCATCGCTGCTCAGCGAGTCACGCACCAGCCAGTCGCTGACACCCTCCGGCGGCGCCTCCGGTTCGGCCTCCAGCAGCAGGATGACCGGCAGATCGCAGCGGCCAGCGGCCGGCTGCAACTGGGCGGTGGCCACCACCACAGCCTGTGGATCATGGGCGAAGAGGCTGTCCACGGCTTCCCAACTCGGTGCGGTCAGCAGCACCGCGCTGCCGGCCAGCGGTCGAACGCACTCGCGCAGCAGTGCAGCCCAGTACGGCTCCTCGGCCAACAGCAGCAGACGCACGGGTTCGATGGGCGTGGACAAGCGGGCTCCTTAGGCCTTTGGACCGATGATCTAGACTGGCCGTATGCTAACCGACGACTGGCAATGATTCTCACTTTTAGTCGTGGTGGTCACTTTGCGTCATTTCGCCGGTTTTCGTGGTGCATCCTGCGCCAAATGCCCTGATCGGGCAATCGCATCGACTGACCTAACCGCCCGGTCAGACGGGCGCGCCACAAGCGACCCATGCCTGCTAGAATGCGCGGCTATTTTCTGGTCACCCCGGTTTCTAGCATGTCCCGACTCAATCCCCGGCAACAGGAAGCCCGAGACTACGTCGGCGGCCCTCTATTGGTGCTCGCCGGTGCAGGTTCGGGCAAGACCAGCGTGATCACGCGCAAGATCGCCCACCTGATCCAGAACTGTGGCATCCGTGCCCAGTACATCGTCGCCATGACCTTCACCAACAAGGCCGCGCGCGAGATGAAGGAGCGGGTCGCGACCCTGCTGCGCCCGGGCGAGGGTCGGGGCCTGACGGTCTGCACCTTCCACAACCTGGGCCTGAACATCATTCGCCGGGAACACCAGCGCCTGGGCTACAAGCCGGGCTTCTCGATCTTCGACGAATCGGACATCAAGGCGCTGCTGTCGGACATCATGCAGAAGGAGTATTCCGGCGACGACGGCCTGGACGAGATCAAGAACATGATCGGCTCGTGGAAGAACGACCTGATCCTGCCCGTCGAGGCCCTGGAAAAAGCGCGCAACCCACGCGAGCAGACCGCCGCCATCGTCTACACCCACTACCAGCGCACGCTCAAGGCCTACAATGCGGTGGACTTCGACGACCTGATCCTGCTGCCGGTCAAGCTGTTCCAGGAGCACGCCGATGTCCTCGAACGCTGGCAGAATCGCGTGCGCTACCTGCTGGTGGACGAGTACCAGGACACCAACGCCAGCCAGTACCTGCTGGTGAAGATGCTCATCGGCATGCGCAACCAGTTCACCGTGGTGGGTGACGACGACCAGTCGATCTACGCCTGGCGCGGTGCGCGGCCGGAGAACCTGATGCTGCTCAAGGAGGACTACCCGTCCCTGAAGGTGGTGATGCTCGAGCAGAACTACCGCTCCACCAGCCGCATCCTGCGCTGCGCCAACGTGCTGATCGCCAACAACCCCCATGACTTCGAGAAGCAGTTGTGGAGCGAAATGGGCGTGGGCGACGAGATTCGCGTGATCCGCTGCAAGAACGAGGACGCCGAGGCCGAGCGCGTGGCCATGGAGATCCTCACCCTGCACCTGCGCACCGACCGGCCCTACAGCGACTTCGCCATCCTCTACCGGGGCAACTACCAGGCCAAGCTCATCGAACTGAAGCTGCAGCACCACCAGGTGCCTTATCGCCTGTCCGGCGGCAACAGCTTCTTCGGTCGCCAGGAGGTCAAGGACCTCATGGCCTACCTGCGCCTGCTGGTCAATCCCGATGACGACAACGCCTACCTGCGGGTGATCAACGTGCCGCGCCGCGAAATCGGCTCTACCACCCTGGAAAAGCTCGGCAACTACGCCACCGAGCGCGGCGTGTCGATGTACGCGGCCAGCGAGGAGCTGGGCCTGGGCGAGCACCTGGACGCGCGCTACACCGAACGCCTGCAACGCTTCAAGCACTGGCTCGATGGCGTGCGCCACAAGGTCGCCCTGGAAGATCCGATCGCCGCGCTGCACGAGATGGTCAAGGACATCGACTACGAGAACTGGATTCGCCAGAACACCGCCAGCGACAAGGCGGCGGACTTTCGTATCGGCAATGTCTGGTTCCTCATCGACGCCTTGAAGAACACCCTGGAGAAGGACGAAGAGGGTGACATGACCATCGAGGACGCCATCGGCAAGCTGGTGCTGCGCGACATGCTCGAGCGTCAGCAGGAGGAGGAAGAAAACGCCGAGGGCGTGCAGATGATGACCCTGCACGCCTCCAAGGGCCTGGAGTTTCCCTACGTGTTCATCATGGGCATGGAAGAAGAGATCCTGCCCCACCGCTCCAGCATCGAAGCCGACACCATCGAGGAAGAACGGCGCCTGGCCTACGTGGGCATCACCCGCGCGCGCCAGACCCTGGCCTTCACCTTCGCCGCCAAGCGCAAGCAATACGGCGAGATCATCGACTGCACGCCCAGCCGCTTCCTCGACGAACTGCCTCCGGACGACCTGGCCTGGGAGGGCCTGGACGATGCCCCGGTGGAGGTCAAGGCGGCGCGAGGCAACAACGCGCTGGCCGACATCCGGGCCATGCTCAAACGCTGAATCACCCCTACTCTTTCAACCTGTGCCGCGACCCTTGGATGCGGCAACTTTCTGCTACATCGAGGAATACACAGTGCAAGCACTGCATCAGAAGATTCGCGAAGAAGGCATCGTGCTTTCCGATCAGGTTCTCAAAGTCGACGCGTTTCTCAACCACCAGATCGACCCTGCGCTGATGCAGCTGATCGGTGACGAGTTCGCCCGCCTGTTCGCCGATGCCGGCGTGACCAAGATCGTCACCATCGAGGCCTCGGGTATCGCGCCGGCAGTGATGACCGGCCTGAAACTGGGCGTGCCGGTGATCTTCGCCCGCAAGCACCAGTCGCTGACCCTCACCGAAAACCTGCTGACCGCGTCGGTGTACTCGTTCACCAAGCAGACCGAGAACACCGTGGCCATCTCGCCGCGCCACCTGAACAGCAGCGACCGGGTACTGGTGATCGACGACTTCCTGGCCAACGGCAAGGCCTCGCAAGCCCTGATCTCGATCATCAAGCAGGCCGGCGCCACCGTCGCCGGCCTGGGCATCGTCATCGAGAAGTCGTTCCAGGGCGGCCGCGCCGAGCTGGACAGCCAGGGTTATCGGGTGGAGTCGCTGGCTCGGGTGAAGTCACTGGAAGGCGGCGTGGTGTCGTTCCTCTAGGCACTTCGCTGCGTCCAGGCGGGGGCTGCATTCGACTGTGGCCGCCCCCGCGTGACGCCCTACAAGGGCCGGTTCCGTCGGCCATCGCGGGTCGGTCGCCGCCGTGAAGCGCCGCGCCGGCCTCACCCTGCCGGGCATGGCGCGGTGGCCTGCAAGCCTGCCAGCAGCAGCCGCTGATACAGCTCCTCCTTCAGCCCCTGAGGCTGGTCGAGCCCCATCCGCAGCAGGTGCGCGGGATACGCCTCGGGCTCGGGCGCATCCAGCGCGGCCTTGCCCAGCTCGAGCATTTCGCTGAGTTTGAACTTGCCCTTGAGCCAGTTCAGGGCGCGCAGCAGGTCCTGCTCCTGGGCGGTGAAATCGCTGCCCAGCGGGTATTCGGCGAACAGCGCGGCGTGCCGTGAGCGGATCGCTTCGAGGCGTTCGGGCGTGTTGTCGGTGAAGCGCGCATCCAGCGTGAAATCCTTGGCCAGCTTGCCCGCCTTCTTCGCCTGCGCCATCAATGTTTCCTGAAAGCGCGAGTCGCTGATGGCCAGCAGCCGGGCGATGACCTCGGCGTCGGTCTGCCCACGCAGGTCGGCGATGCCATATTCGGTGATGACGATGTCGCGCAGGTGTCGCGGGATGGTGCAGTGGCCGTACTGCCAGTAAAGGTTGGCGCTGACCTGGCCACCGGCCTCGCGCCAGCTGCGCAGCAGCAGGATCGAGCGCGCGCCCTCTAGCGCATGGGCCTGGGCGACGAAGTTGTACTGCCCGCCCACCCCACTGAGCACGCGACCGTCTTCGAGCTGGTCCGCCACGCCGGCGCCGAGCAGGGTCATGCCGAACACCGTGTTGAGAAAGCGCGCATCCCGACGCTGGCGGCGCTTGAGCGACTCGTCGCCGTACAATTCGTTGATGAAGCTGATGGCGCTCATGCAAAAGCGTGCGCGCTGCTCGAGGGTCATCTGCCGCAGGCGCTGGTAGAAATCGGCCGGGCCGAGGAAGAAACCGCCATGCACCAGCGCCCCCTGCTCGTCGGCCGGACGCCGCACCACGCCCGCCTCGGCGAGGGCGAGCAGGCCATTGACGAACATCTCGCTGCAACCGTAGAGGCCCTGGGTAAAATCGTCCAGGCCACCCTCACGCTCGACGAGTGCGCGCCAAGGACCCAGGTCGCACGCTTCGAGCAGCGCCCGGTAGCCGGCGTTGTCGGCCTGCCGCGCCAACAAGGCCGCCGCCACGGCGTCGCCCATGGCGCCAATGCCGATCTGCAAGGTGCCACCGTCGCGCACCAGAGCACTGGCGTACAGGCCGATGAAGTGATCCTGGGTGGTCACCGGCATGTTGGGCGTGCAGAACAGGCGCCGCTGTTCGACCTCGTCGATCAGCAGGTCGAAGGCCTCGGTCGTCAACTCCGCCTCGCCCGGCATGTAGGGCAGCTCGGCGTGGACCTGCCCCAGCACCAGGATGGTCTCGCCGGCCGCGCGGCGCCTGGCGACCATCGGCAGCAGATCGAGGGTGATGTCGGGGTTGCAGGCCAGGCTCAGGTGATCGGGCCGCTGCGGCGACGCCGCCACCAGCTGGGCGATCAGGTTCAGTCCCTTGGCGTTGATGTCGCGCGCCGCATGGCTGTAGTTGCTGCTGACGTAGTCGTGCTGGGCCGGGGCACTGTGCAGCAGGGAGCCCGGCTGCATGAAGAACTGCTCGACACGGATGTTGGCGGGCAGGGTGTCATTGCGCAGGTCCGCGAGGTAGTCCAGTTCCTCGTAGTCGGCGAAGACCCGCTCGACGAACGGCTCGAGAAAGCGCCGTTGCAAGCCCTCGCCCAGTGGCGGACGACCCAGGCTGAGCGCCGTGTAGATCGTCAGGCGACGTTCGGGCAGCGCACGAATGCGTGAATACAGCGCGTTGACGAAGGCGTTGGGTTTGCCCAGGCCCAACGGCAGGCCCATGTGAATATGGGCCGGCAGATGGGCCAGGACCTGATCGACGGCCTGGTCGATGGAACAGCGCTGGGGCATGGGCGGGCTCCTGAGATGTGGTCTGCACCTGCAGGATGTGACCACTGCCCGGGCCGATTTGCTGACCCCGCCACACGCCTCGATACAAACCTGCGACAGTTGCCTGCCCCGCACACGGGATCAGCGCGCGCGGCCTCCAGCCATAGTCGCCAGGCGCTTCAGAGCCCGGACATCTTCTTGATCGCCTTCATCAGCTCGTCGTCCGAGCAGTCGCCGCAGGTGCCCTTCGGCGGCATCGCATTCAAGCCGGTGATGGCCTTGGCCAGGATGCCGTCGAGGCCTCCCTGGTGATCGGCGCGCGCCTGCCACGCGGCCGTATCGCCGATTTTGGGCGCATCCAGCAGCCCCGTGCCATGACAGGCGTTGCAATGCTTGGCAACGATGTCGTCAGCGCTCCTGGCGCCTGCGCCGGCCGCCGCTGCGGTCACGGCCATGCCCTTGCACTCCTGGCCCTGGATGCATACCTGCCCGACCGGCTCCAGACGCTTGGCGATTTCGTCACTGGTGGTCGCTGTCGCGCTCATCGTCCACAGCGCGAGCAGGGCTGCTGGTAGAGCCAGCATCTTCTTGATTGGGTTCACGCGTACACCCTCATGGTGGCTGATCACGCCCGCGGCCACGGTCGGCGAGCGCCGCAGAGTATACCGAGGCACTTGGGGAGGGTGAACGACCCCACTGCGCAATGGGGTATTGGCGACGCGAAAGCCTGCGCTAAATCAAAAATTCGAGGGGGTGGCGGCGCTGATCAGGCGAGCGGGCTGGTCGAATGGATTGCGGAAACGGTGCGGACGGGTGCTTTCGAAATAGTAGCTGTCGCCCACTTCCAACAGGAAGGTCTCGGTCCCCACCACCAGTTCCAGACGTCCTTCGAGCAGGATGCCGGTTTCTTCGCCATCATGGGTGAGCATCTCCTCACCGGTGTCGGCGCCGGGCGGATACACCTCGTTGAGAAAGGCGATGGACCGATTGGGGTGCGACTTGCCGACCAGCTTCATGGTCACCGCACCGTCGGAGATGTCGATCAACTCGTCGGCCTTGTAGACGATCTGGGTCGGGCTTGGCGGTGCCAGCTCCACCGAGAAGAACTCGACCATGGACATCGGAATCCCGCCGAGCACCTTGCGCAGCGAGCTGATCGACGGGCTCACGCTGTTCTTCTCGATCATCGAAATGGTGCTGTTGGTCACCCCCGCCCGCTTGGCGAGTTCGCGCTGGGACAGGCCCTTGAGCTTGCGGATGGCTTGCAGTCGTTCGCCAACGTCCAAGGCGGGGGTCTCCAGAAACGATCAGGTGCGGAATGTGAACGATATCATGTCAACGCCGTTCAGTATTCACAACACGCCGCCCGTACTGCGCCAGGATGCCGGGTCAGTTGCCTTCGTATTCCAGGCGGACCCGGCGCAAGTTGCAGAAGATCTGATACGGGATGGTGCCAGCCTGCTGCGCCACGTCGCTGGCCAGCACCTGCTTGCCCCACAGCTCCACGTGACTGCCCAGGGTCGCTTCGGGAATGTCGGTCAGGTCGACGCACAGCATGTCCATCGACACCCGGCCAATCAGCTGGGTGCGCTGACCGGCCACCATCACCGGCGTGCCCGTGGGCGCATGGCGCGGATAGCCGTCGGCGTAGCCCATGGCGACCACGCCGACGCGGGTGGGACGTTCGCTGGTGAAGCGGGCGCCGTAGCCGACCGGCTCACCCACGGGCAGCTCGCGTACGCTGATGATCCGTGACTGCAGCGTCATCACCGGCTGAAGACGCGCCGCCTGCGCCTGCTCGACCTCGAACGGCGAGGCCCCGTACAGCATGATGCCGGGCCGCACCCAGTCGCTTGGAATCTGCGGCCAACCCAGCACGCCCGGCGAGTTGCGCAGGCTGCACTCGGCGGCCAGGCCTTCGCGCGCGGCCTGGAAGACCGCGACCTGCTGTTCGGTGCTTGCCGTACCCAGCTCATCGGCACGGGCGAAATGGCTCATCAGCACGATGCGAGCGACCTTGCCGCTGGCCAGCAGGCGTCGATAGGCCTCGTGGTAGTCCTTAGGGTGCAGGCCGACGCGGTGCATGCCGCTGTCGAGCTTGAGCCAGACATTCAACGGCCTGTGCACCGGGTGCTGCTCGATGGCTTCGAGCTGCCACAGCGAGTGCACCACGCACCACAGCGAGTGCTCGGCGATCGTGGCCAGCTCGCTGGCCTCGAAGAAGCCTTCGAGCAACAGCACCGGCGCCTTGATACCCGCCGCCCGCAACTCCAGCGCCTCCTCGATGCAGGCCACGGCGAAGCCATCGGCCTCGGCCTCCAGCGCCAGGGCGCAGCGCACGGCACCGTGGCCGTAGGCATCGGCCTTGATCACGGCCAGGGCCTTGGCGCCTGACAGCTCACGGGCCAGGCGGTAGTTGTGACGAAGGGCTTGGAGGTCGATCAGGGCACGGGCGGGACGCATGGGGCAGCCTTGTGATGAAACAGGTGATGACAGGTTGTGAGACCGACGCGGCCGGTAGCAGGTGAACCGGCGCCTACAGCGCCGACACCGGCTTGCCGTGACGCTGCACCTCGCCGCCCTGGCCATAGCGAGCGATGTCCAGCCCGGCCGCGCTGATCTGCGGCGTTCTGCGCGCGATCAGGTCGGCCAGCAGTCGGCCGGAGCCACAGGCCATGGTCCAGCCCAGGGTCCCGTGACCGGTATTCAGATACAGGTTGTTCAGCGCCGTGGCGCCGACGATCGGCGTGCCGTCCGGCGTCGCCGGACGCAGGCCGGTCCAGAAGCTGGCCTGGCTCAGGTCGCCGCCGCGAGGATAAAGGTCGTTGACGATCATCTCCAGCGTTTCTCGCCGACTCGGGTTCAGCGACAGGTCGAAACCGGCGATCTCGGCCATGCCGCCGACCCGGATACGGTCGTCGAAGCGGGTGATGGCGACCTTGAACGTTTCGTCGAGAATGGTCGAGGCAGGCGCCATGGCCGCGTCGGTGATCGGCACGGTCAGCGAGTAGCCCTTGAGCGGGTAGACGGGTGCCTTGATGCCCAGCGGCTTGAGCAACTGGGGCGAGTAGCTGCCCAAGGCGAGCACGTAGCGGTCGGCGGTTTCCAGCTTGCCGTCGATCATCACGCCGTCCAGGCGGTCGCCGGACTGCACCAGGCGCTCGATGTTCTGGCCGAAACGGAACTCGACACCCAGCTCGACCGCCATCTGCGCCAGTCGGGTAGTGAACAACTGGCAGTCGCCGGTCTGGTCGTTGGGCAGGCGCAGCGCGCCGGCCAGCAGGTGCCTGGCTCCGGCCAACGCAGGCTCGACACGGGCGATGCCGTCACGGTCGAGCAGTTCGTAAGGCACACCCGAGCGTTCGAGCACGGCGATGTCCTTGGCCGCGGCATCCACCTGGGCCTGGGTGCGGAACAGCTGGGTGGTGCCCAGGGTACGGCTTTCGTAGGCGATGCCGGTTTCGGCGCGCAGCTCGTCGAGGCAGTCGCGGCTGTATTCGGACAACCGCACCATGCGTTCCTTGTTCACCGCATAGCGGCTGGCGGTGCAATTGCGCAGCATCTGCGCCATCCACAGGTACTGGTCGACATCGCCGGTGAGCTTGATGGCCAGCGGTGCGTGACGTTCGAGCAGCCACTTGATGGCCTTCAGGGGAACACCGGGCGCTGCCCAGGGCGAGGCATAGCCGGGAGAGATCTGGCCGGCGTTGGCGAAGCTGGTTTCCAGGGCCACCGACGGCTGGCGATCGACCACCGTCACCTCGAAGCCTTGCCGGGCCAGGTAATAGGCACTGGCGGTCCCGATCACGCCGCTACCAAGTACCAGAACTCGCATCGTCTATCCCTCATGCGCGGCACGCCGCTGTGTTGTTCGAAATGGCATGGATGGGCGCAGTATAAGAATCTGAGGCCAGTGCATTTCACTATATAAAAGCCTATATTTGGCGAGAATTCTCGGCGCAATCGCCTTCTACGGAGGGGCATCCCCTATGAGAACCCAGCATCAGAGCAAGCGCGAGCTGGACAAGATCGACCGCAACATCCTGCGCATCCTGCAAAGCGACGGGCGTATTTCGTTCACTGAGCTGGGCGAAAAGGTCGGCCTGTCCACCACCCCCTGCACCGAACGCGTCCGCCGGCTGGAGCGCGAGGGGATCATCATGGGCTACAACGCGCGGCTCAATCCGCAGCACCTCAAGGGCAGCCTGCTGGTGTTCGTGGAGATCAGCCTGGACTACAAATCCGGCGACACCTTCGAAGAGTTTCGCCGCGCCGTGCTGAAACTGCCTCACGTGCTGGAGTGCCACCTGGTATCCGGCGATTTCGACTACCTGGTCAAGGCGCGGATCTCGGAGATGGCCTCTTACCGCAAGCTGCTCGGCGACATCCTGCTCAAGTTGCCGCACGTGCGCGAATCCAAGAGCTACATCGTGATGGAAGAGGTGAAAGAGAGCCTGTGCCTGCCGATCCCCGACTGAGCCGTCAGACCAGCACCTGGCGGGTACTGGCGATATAGCCGTGAATCAGACGCTCGGCCTCGGGCTCGATCGGCGTCTGCGGCCCGCGCCCACGCGGGCAGGGCATCCGTGGAGTGGTGCCGAACAGTCGACAGATCAGTGGTCGCTGCTCGTACACCGTGCAGCCCTGCGGCCCCAGGTGCACGCAATCCAGGCGCTCGAGCGCGGCCTGCTGCTCGGCCGGCGTCTTGCGCGGCAGGCGCGCCATTTCCGCGCTCGAAGTGGTCACCGGGCCGCAACAGTCGTGGCAGCCAGGCTCGCATTCGAAGGCCGGAACGAGTTCGCGCAGGAACTGGATCTTGTGGTTGCAGGACATGGTCAGCCTGTGGGGCGAAGGGGCGGAAAATTATAACCCGTGTCGAGGCCCACGCCCGGTTGCCGTGAGGTGAAATACCGGCTTATTCTCGCCGCCCTCCCATCGACGCCAGGGCCCGAAGATGATCCACAGCGCAGAGCATGCCGCCTCCTACTATGCGGCCAGCAGCGCACCACAGCCGCGTCACCCCTCGCTGGAGGGCGAGCAGCGGGCCGATGTGTGCATCGTCGGCGGCGGCTATTCGGGCCTGAACACCGCCATCGAACTGGCCGAACGTGGCTTCTCGGTGATCCTGCTCGAAGCGCGCTGCATCGGCTGGGGCGCCAGCGGGCGCAACGGCGGGCAGCTGATTCGCGGCGTGGGTCACGATGTCGAGCAGTTCCTGCCGGTGCTGGGCGAAGACGGTGTGCGCAGCCTCAAACGCATGGGGCTGGAGGCGGTGCAGATCGCTCGCCAGCGTATCGAGCGCCACGCCATCGCCTGCGACCTCAGCTGGGGCTACGCCGACCTGGCCTACAAGCCCAGCGAGCTGGAGGGCTTTGCCAAGGAAATCGAGACCCTGCGCGGCCTGGGGTATGAACACGACCTGCAGATCGTGCCTCAGGCGCAGGTGCGCAGCGTGGTGGGTTCGCAGCGTTTCGTCGGCGCCTTGGTCGACCGGGGCTCGGGCCACCTGCATCCGCTCAACCTGGCGCTCGGCGAAGCCGACGTGGCCGTGCGCCTGGGTGTGAAGCTGTACGAGCGTTCGGCAGTCACGCGCATCGACTACGGTGCGCAGGTAGCGGTGCACACCGCGCACGGCCGGGTCAGGGCCAATACCCTGGTGCTGTGCACCAACGCCTACCACAACGACCTCAATGCCGAACTGGGCGGCAAGGTGCTGCCCGCCGGCAGCTATATCATCGCCACCGAGCCGCTGGGTAAGGCACGCGCCCGCGAGCTGCTGCCGCAGAACATGGCGGTGTGCGATCAGCGGGTGGCGCTGGACTACTTCCGCCTGTCCGCCGACCACCGCCTGCTGTTCGGTGGTGCCTGCCACTACTCGGGTCGCGACCCCAAGGACATCGCCGGCTACATGGCGCCGAAGATGCTCAAGGTGTTCCCGCAACTGGCGGGCGTGCGCATCGACTACCAATGGGGCGGCATGATCGGTATCGGGGCCAATCGCCTGCCGCAGATCGGTCGCCTGCCCGAGCAGCGCAACGTGTACTACGCCCAGGCCTATGCCGGCCACGGGCTGAACGTCACGCACCTGGCTGGCCGCTTGCTCGGTGAAGCCATCAGCGGTCAGCAGACGGGGCGCTTCGACCTGTTCGCCAAGGTGCCGCATCCTACCTTCCCTGGCGGCCGGCACCTGCGCTCGCCACTGCTGGCGCTGGGCATGCTCTGGTACCGGCTCAAGGCGCTGCTCTGATCAACCTAGCCAGAACGGCTTGCTGGCTTCACGCTGAGCCTGCTCGCGGCTCAGGCCGATGTCCTGCAGCGCCTGGTCGCTCAACTCGCCCAGCGCGCGGCGCGAGTTCCAGCGATGCAGCATCAGCCCCAGGCGTCCGAAATCCATCGGTGCATCAGGGGCATCGGCTCCCTGAACCCGTTCGAACGCCTGGACTGCAGTAGGTAAACCGACCTTTCTCATGCTGTTCATCCTGAATTCTCCTGAAAGGGCACGGAGAAAGCATGCGCCAGACCATTACGACAATACAGATTCAAACAAGCACTTTTATCGCCATACAGAATTACCCGACTTTACACTGAATGCTGTATTTTCAGCTTATCTGTATCAGTCAGCTACGCGGCGATGACCCGGGAGTATGGTATGACGCTCTACATGAACCTCGCCCAGGTACTGGGCGCACGCATTCAGCAGGGTCTTTATCGTCCGGGCGAACGCCTGCCATCTGTACGTGCCTTGAGCCTGGAGCACGGCGTCAGCCTGAATACCGTGCAGCAGGCCTACCGCCAGCTGGAAGACAGCGGCCTGGTGGCGCCACGGCCCAAATCGGGCTATTTCGTCACCGAGCACCTGGGCGTGCCGGCCCTGCCCGCGATCAGCCGCCCCGCCCAACGGCCGGTGGACATCTCTCAATGGGAGCAGGTGCTCGAGCTGGTCCGCGCGACCCCGCACCCCGATGTCATTCAGCTCGGCCGCGGTATGCCGGACATCGACAGCCCCACGCTCAAACCCCTGCTGCGCAGCCTGGCCCAGCTCAGCCGACGCCGAGACATGCCTGGGCTGTATTACGACAACATCCACGGCAACCAGGGCCTGCGTGAACAGATCGCGCGCCTGGCCCTGGATTCGGGCTGCACCCTGGCACCCGGCGACCTGGTCGTGACCACCGGTTGCCATGAGGCGCTGTCGACCAGCATCCGTGCGGTGTGCGAGCCGGGCGACATCGTCGCGGTCGACTCGCCCAGCTTCCATGGCGCCATGCAGACCCTCAAGGGCTTCGGCATGAAGGCCATGGAGATTCCCACCGACCCGATCACCGGCATCAGCCTGGAGGCGCTGGAACTGGCCCTGGAACAGTGGCCGATCAAGCTCATCCAGATCACGCCGAACTGCAACAATCCGCTGGGCTACACCATGCCCGAGACGCGCAAGAAGGCGCTGCTCACCCTTGCCCAGCGCTATGACGTGGCGATCATCGAAGACGACGTGTACGGCGACCTGGCCTATACCTACCCGCGCCCACGCACCCTGAAATCCTTCGACGAGGACGGCCGCGTGCTGCTGTGCAGCTCCTTCTCCAAGACCCTCGCCCCAGGGCTGCGGGTCGGCTGGGTGGCGCCGGGGCGATACCTGAAGCGGGTGCTGCACATGAAATACATCAGTACCGGCAGCACGGCCTGCCAGCCGCAGCTGGCGGTCGCCGACTTCATCGCCGAGGGTCACTACGCACCGCACCTGCGCCGCATGCGTGCCCAGTACCAGCGTGCCCGCGACCAGATGAGCGACTGGGTGACACGCTACTTCCCGCCGGGAACCCGCGCCAGTCGTCCACAAGGCGGCTTCATGCTGTGGGTGGAGCTGCCGGAAAGTTTCGACACCCTGCGTTTGAACCGCGAACTGCTCGAGCAGGGCGTACAGATCGCGGTCGGCAGCATCTTTTCGGCGTCGGGCAAGTACCGCCATTGCCTGCGCATGAATTTCGCCGCCCAAGCCACGCCACAGATCGAAGCGGCCGTGCGCAAGGTCGGTGAAACGGCCAGCCGGCTACTGGCGCAGGAAGGCAACGCCGGGTAACGTTGCACACTCTTGCAGGGTCCAAGGCTTTCCACCGACCCGCCCACAGGACCACCCTTGACCTTCCAGCGAGCCCTGCCCCTGCTGCTGGCGCTACTGCTCGGCCTGCATGGCTGCGCCAGCGTCGACGCCCCGCGCGATGTCAGCCAGGCATTGCCGGCCAGCGACTCGGCCTTCGGTCGCTCGGTGCTGCGCCAGGCCGCGCCCTACGCCGGCCGCTCCGGCTTTCGCCTGCTGCCCAACAGCAGCGAGGCGTTCCGCGCCCGTGCCGAGCTGATCCGCCACGCCAGGACCAGCATCGACCTGCAGTACTACATCGTCCACGACGGCCTGAGCACGCGCGCCCTGGTGCATGAGCTGCTGCGAGCCGCCGACCGTGGTGTGAGGGTGCGCATCCTGCTCGACGACACCACCAGCGACGGCCTGGACAGCCTGATCGCCACCCTCGACGCCCATCCGCGCATCCAGATCCGCCTGTTCAACCCCTTGCACCTGGGCCGCAGCACCGGCCTCACCCGGGCCATGGGCCGGCTGTTCGACCTGTCGCTGCAGCACCGGCGCATGCACAATAAGCTGTTCCTGGTCGACGGTGCCATGGCCATCGTCGGTGGCCGCAACCTGGGTGACGAGTACTTCGACGCCGAACCCAACCTGAACTTCACCGACATCGACCTGCTGGGCGTGGGACCCGTGGCCGAACAGCTCGGGCACAGTTTCGATCAATACTGGAACAGCGCCCTGAGCCGGCCGATCGGCGATTTTCTCTGGCGCACGCCGGACGCCGACGACCTGCACGCCAGTCGCCAGCGTCTGGAGGTGTGGCTGGCCGAGGCCCGCGTGCAACGCAGGGCGCTGTACGATCGGCTGATGGCCTATCGGACCGAGCCGCGCCTGGACTTCTGGCGCAACGAACTGATCTGGGCCCACAGCCAGGCCCTGTGGGACGCCCCCAGCAAGGTGCTGTCCAGCGGCGACCCCGACCCCCAGTTGCTGATGACCCGGCAACTGGCACCGGACCTGGAGCAGGTGCACCGCGAGCTGATCCTGGTGTCGGCCTACTTCGTGCCAGGCAGAACAGGCCTGCTGTACCTCACAGGCCGCGCCGACGCCGGCGCTTCGGTGAAGTTGCTCACCAACTCCCTGGAGGCCACCGATGTGCCGGCGGTGCATGGCGGCTATGCACCCTATCGCCGCGCGCTGCTCGAGCACGGGGTGGAGCTGTTCGAGCTGCGCCGCCAGCCGGGCGACCCCAGTGCGGTGCGCGGCGCGCTGAGCTTCAAGGGACAGTCGGATTCGAGCCTGCACAGCAAGGCCATGGTCTTCGACCGGCAGAAGACCTTCATCGGCTCGTTCAATTTCGACCCGCGCTCGGTGCTGTGGAACACCGAGGTGGGGGTGCTGGTGGACAGCCCGGAACTGGCCGAGTACACCCGTGAACTGGCCGAGCAGGGCATGGCTCCGGCGCTGAGCTATCAGCCCAGGCTCAAGGACGGCAAGATGGTCTGGGTGACCGAAGACAATGGCCAGTTGCACACCTTGACCACCGAACCGGGCGATCTGTGGCGACGCTTCAACGCCTGGGTGGCCAAGGCCGTCGGCCTGGAGCGTATGCTCTAGGCGTGCGGGCCTGTGAAGCTCGTCAGGCGGCGCTCGGCTCGAAGGCGTCCGGGCGTCGCGTCAGCAGCACCAGCCCCAGAGCTCCGGCCGCCATCAGCCACAGCAGCGCGTGGCCGCTGACCCACTGGCTGCCGGCACCGGCCAGCAGCGGGCCGAGCAGGCAGCCCACGCCCCACAACTGCGCCACGTGGGCATTGGCCCGCACCAGGGCATCGTCCCGATAACGCTCGCCGATCAGGATCAGCGATAGCGTGAACAGGCCGCCTGCGCTCGCGCCGAACAGCACCCACAGCGGCCAGATCGCCGGCGTGTGCAGCAGCAGCGGAATGGCCAGGCTGGAACACAGCAGGCTGAGCGCACAGCCACTGAACAGGGCCTGCCGGGACAGGCGGTCGGCCAGCGCGCCAATCGGCAATTGCAGGACCGCATCGCCGACCACCACCGTGCTGACCATGAACAGCGCCACCTCGGCAGTGAAGCCTTGGCGCAGCACATAGACGGGCAACAGGGTGAGGATCATCGCCTCGAACCCGGCGAACAGAGCGATGGCCCAGGCGATCACCGGCAGGCGCCGACAGAAGCCCAGCAGATCGGCGAAGGTCACGCTGCATGCGTCGGTGGACGGCGCGCCGCTGCGACCGAACAGCAGCAGCGGCGCCACCAGCAACAGGCCCGTGGCAGCCCAGAAGCCGAAGTCGTCGTCCGAGCCGAGCGCACCGAGCACCAGCGGACCGGCCAGCTGACTCAGGGCATAGCTACTGCCATACAGCGCCACCAGACGGCCACGCCACTGCTCCACCACTAGTTGATTGATCCAGCTTTCACCCAGAATGAACACCACGGTCAGAGAGGTGCCGATCAGCAGGCGCAGGACCAACCAGAGCGGGTAGCTGGGCAGCACGGCGAGCAGCCCGACCGACAGCGCTCCGCCCCATAGGCACAGGCGCATCGTGGCCGGCACGCCGATCCATCCAGCCAGGCGACTGGCCAGGCTGGCCCCCAGCAGAACGCCGATCGCGGGCATCGCTGCCATCACCCCGATGGCGAAGCCGCCGTAGCCCCAGCTTTCCAGACGCAGGGACACCAGCGGCATGCTCACGCCCAGGGCGAGGCCGACGCTGAGCACTGCGGCAAGTACGGCGAAGTAGGTGCCCCAACGCATGGCGCCTCCTGAACAAGTGATAGACGATCACGCGCAAAGCGCCCCGGCGCACCCCGCCTGCTGCAAACGTCTGCGTGCAGCGACCGTGGTGCGCCAGGGCGCTTTACCCGCGAGGCAGGCGGCGAACGATCAGAGCTTGATCCAGGTCGCCTTCAGCTCGGTGTATTTTTCCAGCGCATGCAGCGACTTGTCGCGACCGTTGCCCGACTGCTTGAAGCCGCCGAACGGTGCGGTCATGTCGCCGCCATCGTACTGGTTCACCCACACGCTACCGGCGCGCACGGCGCGAGCGGTCTGGTGCGCCTTGGACAGGTCGGCGGTCCAGATCCCGGCCGCCAGGCCATAGGGCGTATCGTTGGCGATGGCCACGGCCTCTTCCGGGCTGTCGAAGGCGATCACCGACAGCACCGGGCCGAAGATCTCTTCCTGGGCGATCTTCATGGCGTTGGTGACGCCATCGAAGATGGTCGGCTCGACGTAGGTGCCACCGGTCTCCTCGAGGATGCGCTTGCCACCGGTCAGCAGGGTAGCACCGCCTTGCTGGCCGGATTCGATGTAGGACAGCACGGTGTTCATCTGCTGCGTATCCACCAGCGCACCGACCGTGGTCGCCGGGTCCAGCGGGTTGCCGGGCTTCCAGGCCTTGAGCGCCTCGACCACCATCGGCAGGAAGCGGTCCTTGATGGAGCGCTCGACCAGCAGACGCGAGCCTGCGGTGCACACCTCGCCCTGGTTGAAGGCGATGGCGCTGGCCGCGGCCTCGGCGGCGGCGTGCAGGTCCGGCGCATCGGCGAAGACGATGTTCGGGCTCTTGCCACCGGCTTCCAGCCAGATGCGCTTCATGTTCGATTCGCCCGCGTACACCATCAGTTGCTTGGCGACTCGGGTGGAGCCGGTGAACACCAGGGTGTCGACATCCATGTGCAGTGCCAGGGCCTTGCCGACGGTATGCCCATAGCCAGGCAGCACGTTGAGCACGCCCGCCGGAATGCCGGCCTCGATGGCCAGTTGCGCGATGCGCACGGCAGTCAGCGGCGATTTTTCCGACGGCTTGAGCACCACCGAGTTGCCGGTGGCGAGCGCCGGGCCGAGCTTCCAGCAGGCCATCATCAACGGGAAATTCCAGGGTACGATGGCACCGACCACGCCCACCGGCTCGCGGGTGACCAGCCCGAGCTGGTCGTGCGGGGTGGGCGCGACCTCGTCGTAGACCTTGTCGATGGCTTCAGCGGTCCACTGGATGGCGTTGGCCGCCCCCGGAATGTCGATGCCGGAGGAGTCGCCGATCGGCTTGCCCATGTCCAGGGTTTCCAGCAGCGCCAGCTCTTCGACGTGCTGGCGCAGCAGGCCCGCGAAACGGATCAGCGTGGCCTTGCGCTTGGCCGGTGGCAGCTGCGACCACACGCCAGAGGCGAAGGTGGCGCGCGCATTCTCCACGGCACGGTTGGCATCGGCCAGGTCGCAGCTGGCGACCTTGGCCAGGAAGCGTCCATCGACCGGGCTGAGGCAGTCGAAGGTGTCGCCCGAGGCGGCGTCGGTGTAGTGGCCGTCGATGAAGGCGCGGCCTTCGATCTTCAGTTGCTGGGCACGTTGTTCCCAGTCCGCACGCGTCAAGGTAGTCATACGAAACTCCTCCTCTTGTTGAAGTGCAGCCCCGCACCGAGGACTCACGGGCACTGTCGGGTATTCTGGCCGGGCGACGAGCGCACCCAGGCATCGAACACCCTAAACCAGGCGACTCGAACTATCAATATATTTGACACTAGCAGGCCAAAAGCCTACTGATGTTAATTTTATTAAACAACCCAGGGATCATCCGCATGAGCATCGACCACATCATCGACTTCTCCCACGCCCTGACCGAGGCCGAGCGCTACCGCCCGGCAGCGGAAAAGATTCTCAAGGGCGATCCGCACCAGACCCTGTACAACCACTATGCCAGCCCGTGCGGACAGTTCGCTGCCGGCGTCTGGGAAGGCGAGGTGGGCCAGTGGACGGTGAACTACACCGAACACGAGTACTGCGAGATCGTCCAGGGCGTGTCGGTACTGCGCGATCGGCACGGCAATGCCAAGACCTTGCGCGCCGGCGACCGCTTCGTGATACCGGCAGGCTTCCAGGGCACCTGGGAAGTGCTGGAGCCGTGCCGCAAGATCTATGCGATGTTCGAAGGTCGCTGACAGTGTGCAGGAGAACTATCTACCGCAAGGGTGCGAGGGACTGAGGCGAACATGGCTTGTCCATACCGGACACCTATTGGAGACAGCCTCATGTCTGACGACACCAGCGATACACGCAAGAGCCAGAGCGAACCGGGCATTGGCTGGCAGCCGCCCGAGCACTGGAACCCCTCGACCGACGATCAGGCGCTCGAAGCCATGCAGCGTTTCATGGGCATGCCTTACGAGCCGTCGATTCGCGACGAACTCCTGCGACTCACCGACCGCCCGGTCTATGGGCCTCATGATGCCAAGAGCCGAGACTTGAACCCTTTTCGCATCACGATTCAGACCGACGATCAGGACCTGATCACAGGTATCCAATTCGGCTGATTCGATCCTGACGGCCAACGACCTCATTACGCGCACATTCAACTGAACCGGGAGCATCCATCATGACCACCGACATTCTCAGCCCAGCCCGCCATGTGATCGGCACTCGCTACGTGGAAAGCGTCAAAGCCTACCTGCTGGAGCTGACCGGCCTGCACCTGGCCGCAGGCCCAGGCGATGTGACGACCATGGACATCAGGCAGGATCGCATCATCATCGACGCTGACGAAGCCGGCATCATCACCCAACTGCGCATCAGCTGATTCTGACCGGTAACACGCACAAAAAAACCCGCGGTCTTTCGACAGCGGGTTTTTTGTGGTCGCCGATCAATTACTTGATCTTGGCTTCCTTGTACACCACGTGCTTGCGGACGACCGGATCGTATTTCTTGATCTCGATCTTGTCCGGGGTGGTGCGCTTGTTCTTGTCGGTGGTGTAGAAGTGGCCAGTGCCAGCACTCGAAACCAGACGGATCAATTCACGCATGACGTTCTCCTTAGAACTTTTCGCCGCGAGCACGCAGCTCGGACAGCACGACGTCGATACCACGCTTGTCAATGACGCGCATGCCCTTGGCGGAAACGCGCAGACGCACGAAACGCTTCTCGGACTCGACCCAGAAACGGTGATGCTGCAGGTTCGGCAGGAAACGACGACGGGTTTTGTTGTTCGCGTGGGAAATGTTATTCCCGGTTACCGGACCCTTACCGGTAACTTGACAGACTCTCGACATGCCTCAGCCCTCTAAAACCACATGCCCAACCCGGCATGGGTTGGCCGCTTAATCTCTCAGTCTATGGCGCCAAGGCGCCGTGTTTCCGGGGGTCTTATCGGACCGGCTGGTAAAGCGACGGACACAGCCCCTAGAAAAGAGCGCTGCTTTATACCAGAAAGGGTCGGCCGCAACAATAGAAGATGCACATTGCCGAGCGGGCCGATCGCGCCGAGCCAGCATAGCGACAAGGGTTGCACGCTGTCGACCGCTCGTCGCCGCACGCGGTAAAAATCCGGTAGCCATTTGCGCAGCGGCACTCTAGGGTTAGAGCTTTTCCGCTTCCAGACTGCACTGGCAGATGGGCCACTGACCAGCCGAGGATCTAGCATGCGCGTCGCCGCCCTTACCGTCCTGTTCACTTCATTGCTCGCCACTGGCCTGGCCCAGGCAGCTCCGCTGGCGGTGTGCACCGAAGCCAGCCCCGAAGGCTTCGATGTGGTCCAGTACAACTCGCTGACCACCACCAACGCGTCGGCCGATGTGCTGATGAACCGCCTGGTGGAATTCGACGCCGGGCAAGGCAAGGTGGTGCCGAGCCTGGCGCAAGCCTGGCGCATCTCCGATGACGGGCTGACCTACGACTTCACCCTGCGCGACGGCGTGAAGTTTCACACCACCGAGTACTTCAAGCCCAGCCGGACGTTGGACGCCGACGACGTGCTGTTCAGCTTCCAGCGCATGCTCTACCCGGCCCACGCCTGGCACAAGACCGCGCCTGGCGGCTACCCCCATGCCCAGTCGCTGCAATTGGGCAGCCTGATCAAGTCGATCGACGCGCCCGACGCGCAGCACGTGCGCTTCACCCTCACGCACCCGGACGCCACCTTCCTGGCCACCCTGAGCATGGGCTTCGCCTCGATCTACTCGGCCGAATACGCCGACAAGCTGCTCAAGGCCGGCACGCCGGACAAGCTCAACAGCCAGCCGATCGGCACGGGGCCGTTCGTGTTCCAGCGCTTCCAGAAGGACGCGGTGGTGCGCTATCGCGCCAACCCGGACTATTTCGACGGCAAGCCTGCGGTGGATCCGCTGATCTTCGCCATCACCACCGACCCCAACGTGCGCCTGCAGAAGCTCAAGCGCAACGAGTGCCAGGTGGCCCTGTCGCCCAAGCCGCTGGACATCGCCGACGCAGCTGCGAACGACAAGCTCCAGGTCGCCTCGACGCCCGCGTTCATGACTGCGTTCGTGGCCCTGAACAGCGAGCATCCGCCCCTGGACAAGCCTGAGGTGCGTCAGGCGATCAACCTCGCCTTCGACAAGGCGGCCTACCTCAAGGCGGTGTTCGACGACACCGCGATCGCGGCCAATGGCCCCTACCCGCCCAACACCTGGAGTTACGCCAAGGACCTGCCGGGCTATGCGCTCGACCTGAACAAGGCCAAGGCGCTGCTGGCCAAGGCCGGCCTGGCCGATGGCTTCGACACCACGATCTGGACGCGCCCCACCGGCAGCCTGCTCAACCCCAATCCCAGCCTGGGCGCGCAGATGCTCCAGGCGGACCTGGCCAAGGTCGGCATCAAGGCGCAGATCCGCACCCTCGAATGGGGCGAGCTGATCCGCCGCGCCAAGGCCGGCGAGCACGACCTGCTGTTCATGGGCTGGGCCGGCGACAACGGCGACCCGGACAACTTCCTCACGCCGCAGTTTTCCTGTGCCGCGGTCACTTCCGGAACCAACTTCGCGCGGTTCTGCGACAACCGACTGGACCAGTTGATCAGCGCCGGCCGCACCACCAACGACCAGAGCGTGCGCAGCCGGCTGTATCAGCAGGCGCAGGCAGTGATCCAGCAGCAGGCGCTGTGGCTGCCGCTGGCCCATCCTACCGCGTCGGCCTTGCTGACCAAGGCAGTGCACGGCTATCAGGTGAGCCCGTTCGGACGGGTAGACTTCAGCAAGGTGTCGGTGCAGCGCTGATCGGCCTCGCTACGACCGCCCCTTGGCTTGCGTCTGAAAAGCCTAGGCGCCGATCCAACCTCGCTCGGCCATCGACAACGGCTCGCCGTCGCCGACGATCACATGGTCGAGCACGCGCACATCGATCAGCGCCAGGGCCTGCTTCAGGGTGCAGGTGAGGCGCACGTCGTCCTGGCTGGGCTCGGGGCTTCCGGAAGGGTGGTTGTGACAGATGATCAGGGCCGCCGCATTGTGCAGCAGCGATCGGCGCACCACCTCGCGCGGATAGATGCTCGCCCGGTCGATGGTGCCGCGGAAGAGGATTTCGAACGCGACCGGCCGGTGCTTGGTGTCCAGGAAAAGGCAACCGAACACCTCGCAGCGCTCGTGGCGCAGCATGGCCTTGAGGTAGCGCCTCACCGCCGCCGGATTCTCCAGTGCCGGGGTGCGCACGATGGTCTCGTCCAGGTAGCGTCTGCCAATTTCCAGCAGCGCCTGCAACTGCGCATACTTCACCGGCCCCATGCCCGGCTCGCGCAGCAGCGCGTGGCGGTCGCCCTCCAGAAAGGGCCGCAGCCCGCCGAACCGGCCGATCAGGCTGCGGGCCAGATCGACCACATTGCGTCCGGCCACGCCCGACCCCAGCAGCACGGCCAGCAGCTCGGCATCGGACAGCACCGCCGCACCTCGCGCCAGCAACTTTTCCCTGGGCCGCTCCTGCGCCGGCCATTCCCTGATGTTCATACCCCTCCTTGCGTGCTGCTGCGGTGGCTCCGAGCCCTGTGTTAATCTAGTTCGCCTCGTTGAATGCGACGTTCTGCCGCAGGCATGTTCACTTTTTTCGTCGCCCGCTTTCACTGGAATAAGGCAAGCCTATGCAGCGGCTGTATCGCAAGCGCATCGTTCTCGGCGTGGGTGGCGGCATTGCCGCCTACAAGAGCGCCGAGCTGATCCGCCGACTCCTGGAACACGGCGCACAGGTGCGCGTGGTCATGACCCGCGGCGGTGCCGAGTTCATCACTCCACTGACCCTGCAGGCGCTCTCCGGTCACCCGGTGCATCTGGACCTGCTCGATCCGGCCGCAGAAGCGGCCATGGGCCACATCGAACTGGCCAAATGGGCCGACCTGGTGCTCATCGCCCCGGCCACCGCCGACCTCATGGCGCGCCTGGCCCAAGGCATGGCCGACGACCTGCTGACCACCTTGGTGCTGGCCACCGATGCCACCGTCGCCGTGGCGCCGGCCATGAACCAGGCCATGTGGCGCGATCCAGCGACCCAGGACAACCTGGCGCTGCTCCAGCGCCGGGGCATCCAGGTCTTCGGCCCGGCCTCCGGCAGCCAGGCCTGTGGCGACGTCGGCCTGGGCCGCATGCTCGAGGCCACCGACCTGGCCTGGTGCGCTGCCGAAAGCTTCAAGCGCCAGGCGCTGACTGGCAAGCACGTGCTGATCACCGCCGGCCCGACCCAGGAAAACATCGATCCGGTGCGCTACATCACCAATCATAGCTCCGGAAAGATGGGCTTCGCCCTGGCCGAGGCGGCCGCCGAAGCGGGGGCTCGGGTGACCCTCGTCACCGGTCCCGTGCACCTGCCCACCCCGGACCGGGTCCAGCGCATCGACGTGGTGAGCGCGCGGGACATGCTCGCGGCCTGTGAAACGGCCATGCCATGCGACCTGTTCATCGCCTCGGCGGCGGTGGCGGACTACCGCCCGGAAGTGGTCGCCCCGCAGAAGCTCAAGAAAGACCCTACGACCGGCGACGGCATGCTGCTGCAGATGGTGCGCAATCCGGATATCCTTGCCACCCTGGCCGGTCGTGCCGATCGACCGTTCAGCGTCGGCTTCGCCGCCGAGACCGAACACCTGCTCGATTACGCCACGCGCAAGCTCAAGGACAAGAACCTCGACCTGATCGTCGCCAACGATGTGGCCAACCCCAGCATCGGCTTCAACAGCGAGGAGAACGCCTTGACCGTGATCGATCGCCAGCAGCACCAGACCCTCTTCGCGCAGACCAGCAAAGGCAAGATCGCCCGGCAACTGGTCGCCTTCATCGCCGAACGGCTCAATCAGGTTCAATGAGTTACATGCACGCCCTACAAGCCAAGATCCTCGACCCACGCCTGGGTAGCGAATTCCCCCTCCCGCAGTACGCCACGCCCGGCTCGGCCGGCCTGGACCTGCGCGCCCTGCTGCAACAGGACACCGTTCTGGAGCCCGGCCAGACCCTGCTCATCCCCACCGGCCTGTCGATCTACATCGCCGACCCGGGCCTGGCGGCCATGGTGCTGCCGCGCTCGGGCCTGGGCCACAAGCATGGCGTCGTGCTGGGCAACCTGGTGGGCCTGATCGACTCGGACTACCAGGGCGAACTGATGGTCTCGTGCTGGAACCGAGGCGACACGCCCTTCACCCTCACCGTGGGCGAGCGCATCGCGCAACTGATCCTGGTGCCGGTGGTGCAGGCGCAGTTCGAAATCGTCGAGGCCTTCGACGAAACCCAGCGCGGCACCGGCGGATTCGGTCATTCCGGCACCCGCTGAGACGAACGCTGGCGCCTGGGATGGTGAACTCTCGGGTCTAAGCACCGTCCAAGCGTTCTGTTTTCGCCTACCCAGTAGCCTCAGCCCTTTGGAGTACCCTGAGATGAGCGACATGGCCCAATTGGTCCCCGCCCTGCCGGACAGCATTTTCCGCGCCTATGACATCCGCGGCATCGTCGGCAAGACACTGCACGCCGAGACCGCCTACTGGATCGGTCGCGCCATCGGCGCCCAGACCCTGGCCCAGGGCGAACCGAACATTTCCGTAGGCCGCGACGGCCGCCTGTCCGGCCCGATGCTGGTCGAGCGACTGATCCAGGGTCTGGCCGATGCCGGCTGCCAGGTCAGCGACGTCGGCCTGGTGCCCACCCCTGCCCTCTACTACGCCGCCAACGTGCTGGCCGGCACCTCCGGGGTGATGCTCACCGGCAGCCATAACCCTTCGGACTACAACGGCTTCAAGATCGTCATCGCTGGCGATACCTTGGCCAACGAACAGATCCAGGCCCTGCTGACGCGCCTGAAGGACAACGACCTGACCCAGGCCGAAGGCCGCATCGAGCGGGTCGAGATCCTCGATCGCTACTTCCAGCAGGTCGTCGGCGACGTCAAGCTGGCGCGAAAGCTCAAGGTGGTGGTCGACTGCGGCAACGGCGCGGCGGGCGTCATCGCCCCGCGCCTGATCCAGGCCCTGGGCTGCGAGGTGATCCCGCTGTTCTGCGAGGTCGACGGCCACTTTCCCAACCATCATCCCGATCCGGGCAAGCCTGAAAACCTGCAGGATCTGATCGCCAAGGTGCGCGAGACCGGCGCCGACATCGGCCTGGCCTTCGACGGCGACGGCGACCGCGTCGGCGTGGTGACCAACACCGGCAACATCGTCTACCCCGATCGCCTGCTGATGCTGTTCGCCCAGGACGTGCTGTCGCGCAACCCCAACGCCGAGATCATCTTCGACGTCAAGTGTACCCGCCGCCTCACCCCGCTGATCGAGCACCACGGCGGTCGTGCCCTGATGTGGAAGACCGGTCATTCGTTGATCAAGAAGAAGATGAAGCTCACCGGCTCGCTGCTGGCTGGCGAGATGAGCGGACACATCTTCATCAAGGAACGCTGGTACGGTTTCGACGACGGCATCTACAGCGCCGCACGCCTGCTGGAGATCCTCAGCAAGGCCGACCAGGATGCCGAAAGCCTGTTCGCCGCGTTCCCGAACGATATTTCCACGCCGGAAATCAATATCGATGTGACCGACGAGGGTAAATTCAGCATCATTGATGCACTGCAACGCGATGCCGACTGGGGCGCGGCCGACCTGACCACCATCGACGGTGTGCGAGTCGACTACCCTCACGGCTGGGGCCTGGTCCGCGCCTCCAATACCACCCCGGTGCTGGTGCTGCGCTTCGAGGCCGACAGTGAGGCAGAGCTGGACCGAATCAAGGCTGTATTCCGCGAGCAGTTGCTCAAGGTCGACCCCGGCCTGCAGCTGCCGTTCTGACTTTCACGCACTGGAGCCCTGCATGACCCTCGATCGCGATGCCGCTTCCCATGTAGCCGAGGTTTTGTCCGAAGCGCTGCCCTATATCCGCCGCTTCGTCGGCAAGACGCTGGTGATCAAGTACGGCGGCAACGCGATGGAGAGCGAAGAGCTCAAGACCGGATTCGCCCGTGACATCGTGCTGATGAAGGCGGTGGGCATCAACCCGGTGGTGGTGCATGGCGGCGGCCCGCAGATCGGCGACCTGCTCAAGCGCCTGTCGATCGAGAGCCACTTCATCGACGGCATGCGCGTCACCGACTCGGCGACCATGGACGTGGTCGAGATGGTGCTGGGCGGCCAGGTCAACAAGGACATCGTCAACCTGATCAACCGTCACGGCGGCAGCGCCATCGGCCTGACCGGCAAGGACGCCGAGCTGATCCGCGCGAAGAAGCTCACCGTGAGCCGCCAGACGCCGGAAATGACCACCGCCGAGATCATCGACATCGGTCACGTCGGCGAAGTGGTGGGGGTCAATACCGAGCTGCTGAACATGCTGGTACGCGGCGACTTCATCCCGGTGATCGCACCGATCGGCGTGGGCGCCAACGGCGAGTCCTACAACATCAACGCCGACCTGGTGGCCGGTAAGGTGGCCGAAGCGCTGAAGGCCGAAAAACTGATGCTGCTGACCAACATCGCCGGCCTGATGGACAAGCAGGGCCAGGTGCTCACCGGCCTGACCACCGAGCAGGTCAACGAGCTGATCGCCGACGGCACCATCTACGGCGGCATGCTGCCGAAGATCAAGTGCGCACTGGAAGCGGTGCAAGGCGGCGTCAACAGCTCGCATATCATCGATGGTCGCGTGCCCAATGCCGTGTTGCTGGAGATCTTCACCGACAGCGGCGTCGGCACCCTGATCACCAATCGCAAGCGCGCCTGACCCCTCCCCGCCTTCAGCAAAACGCTGGCATGCCTGCATGCCAGCGCCTGGAGCGACGCATTTCACGCTTCTGAATTTTCCCTCCTGACGGCCGGAACAACGTGGCAGAATGCACGCCCGTTGCAAAAAGTTACCGTTCATCTGGAGAAATACGCGTGAAATACGCATCACAAGGACTCGTGCTGGCGGCCGCCGTCGCGCTCGGGTCCCTCGCAGGCTGCGCCACCGAAACCTCGACCGCCGTGGCCGTGCAACAGGTCGAAAGCGTCAACCGCCCCTACAGCGGGGTGCGCACACCCATCGCCGTCGGCAAGTTCGACAACCGTTCCAGCTACATGCGCGGCATTTTCTCGGACGGCGTAGACCGTCTGGGCGGCCAGGCCAAGACCATCCTGATCACCCACTTGCAGCAGACCAACCGGTTCAATGTGCTGGACCGCGACAACCTGGGCGAAATCCAGCAGGAAGCGACCCTCAAGGGCCTGCAGCAGCAGCTCAAGGGCGCCGACTTCGTCGTCACCGGCGATGTCACCGAGTTCGGCCGCAAGGAAGTCGGCGATCATCAGCTGTTTGGCATTCTCGGCCGCGGCAAGACCCAGATCGCCTATGCCAAGGTGGCGCTGAACATCGTCAACATCAGCACCTCCGAGGTGGTCTATTCGAGCCAGGGCGCCGGCGAGTACGCCCTCTCGAACCGCGAGATCATCGGCTTCGGCGGCACCGCCAGCTACGATTCGACGCTCAACGGCAAGGTCCTGGACCTGGCCATGCGCGAAGCGGTGAACAAGCTGGTCAACGCCGTCGACAGCGGCCAGTGGAAGCCCCAGGCGCGCTGATCCGGCGCACCTGCTCGAAGACCCGTTACACGACAAGGAAAGCACATCCATGAGCATCACCCGCTCGGCCTGGCGCACTGGCGCCGGCCTGCTGCTGGCCGGCGCCCTGCTGGCCGGCTGCAATTCGCCCAAACCGCTGTACCAATGGGAAAGCTACCAGCCCCAGGTCCGCGAATATTTCAACGACCAGTCCAAGGAAGAACAGGCGATCGCGCTGGAGCGCGACCTGGAGAAGATCAAGGCCAAGAACGGCGCCGTGCCGCCGGGCTACCACGCGCAGCTGGGCCTGCTCTACTCGAGCCTGGGCAAGGACGACCAGATGATCCAGCAGTTCCAGACGGAAAAGGCGCTGTTCCCTGAGTCGGCGGCCTACATGGACTTCCTGATGAAGAACGCCGCGCAAGGAGCCAAGCCATGATCAAGCGCCTGACCCAACTGCTCGTCGGCGCCTGCGTCCTGGCCCTGTTCGCCGGGTGTGCCGAGCGCAAGGCCACCGACTATGCCGCGTTCAAGCAGAGCCGCCCCAAGTCGATCCTGATCGTGCCGCCGCTGAACAACTCGCCGGATGTGAAGGCCAGCTACAGCATGCTGTCGCAGGTCACCTACCCGCTGGCCGAGGCAGGCTACTACGTGATGCCCGTGGCGCTGGTCGCCGAGACCTTCCGCCAGAACGGCATGACCACCCCGGCCGACATCCATGAGCTGCCGACCGCCAAGCTGCGCGAGATCTTCGGTGCCGACGCCGGGCTGTACGTGACCGTCAGCGACTACGGCACCCGCTACATGATCCTGAGCAGCGCGACCATCGTCACCGCCAGCGCCAAGCTGGTCGACCTCAAGACCGGCACCACCCTGTGGACCGGCACCGCCTCGGCGTCCAGCGAAGAAGGCCGGCAGAACCAGGGCGGGTTGATCGGCATGCTGGTCACCGCGGCGGTGAACCAGATCATCTCCAGCGTGCAAGACGACGCGGGCTACCCGATCGCCGGTATCACCAGCGCCCGCCTGCTCTCGCCAAACCCCAATGGCGGGCTGCTCTACGGCCCTCGCTCGCCCAAGTACGGCACCGACTGAACTGCGCGGGCCTCGCGCGACAGCCTCGGTTCAGGCGATAAAAAAGGCGGCCTTCTCACGAAGGTCGCCTTTGCTTTGACCCTGGACCGGGTCAGATGCCGTACTGCGCCCGATACGCCTCGACCGCCGGCAGGTGCTGCTTGAGCTGCGGGTCGTCGGCGAGGAATTCCAGTACCTGGGTCAGCGAGACGATGCTGACCACCGGCACGCCGAAGTCACGCTCCACTTCCTGGATCGCCGACAGCTCGCCGTTGCCACGCTCTTCGCGGTTCAGCGCGATCAGCACGCCCGCCGCCCGCGCCTGCTGGGCCTGGATGATCTGCATGACCTCGCGGATGGCAGTGCCTGCGGTGATCACGTCGTCGATGATCAGCACCTCGCCAGCCAGCGGTGCGCCGACCAGGCTGCCGCCTTCACCGTGATCCTTGGCCTCCTTGCGGTTGAAGCACCAGGGCACGTCCAGGCCATGTTGCTCGGCCAGCGCCACCGCCGTGGCGGCCGCCAGGGGAATGCCCTTGTAGGCAGGGCCGAACAGCACGTCGAAAGGGATCGTGCTGTCGACGATGGCGGCGGCGTAGCAACGCCCGAGCTGGGCCAGTGCCGAGCCACTGTTGAACAGGCCGGCATTGAAGAAGTACGGGCTGGTACGCCCCGATTTCAGGGTGAATTCACCGAAGCGCAGCACGCCCCGATCGATGGCAAAACGGATGAAGTCGCGCTGATACGGCTGCATGAAAAGTCCCGGACACCACGGATTTAGCTAAATGAGTTGAGCTCGGGTATCATACACGCACGAGATTTTTGGGGCCATTTATGCGGATCATCAGTGTGAACGTGAATGGCATTCAGGCTGCGGCCGAGCGTGGTTTGCTCAGCTGGTTGCAAGCCCAGAATGCCGACGTCATCTGCCTTCAGGATACCCGCGCCTCGGCCTTTGAACTCGACGACCCAGCTTTCCAGCTCGATGGCTATTTCCTTTATGCCTGCGACGCGGAGGTGCCCACCCAAGGTGGCGTGGCACTCTACTCGCGGATGCAGCCCAAGGCAGTCATCACCGGCCTGGGCTTCGAGACAGCCGACCGTTACGGACGTTACCTGCAGGCCGATTTCGACAAGGTGAGCATCGCCAGCCTGTTGCTGCCTTCGGGCATGAACGGCGATGAAGACTTGAACCAGAAATTCAAGTTGATGGACGACTTCGCCAAGTACCTGGACAAGCAGCGTCGCAAGCGTCGCGAGTACATCTACTGTGGCTCGCTGTACGTCGCGCAGCAGAAGCTGGACATCAAGAACTGGCGCGACAGCCAGCAGTCGCCTGGCTTCCTGCCGCCCGAGCGGGCCTGGATGGACGCGATCATCGGCGAAATGGGCTATGTCGATGCCCTGCGCGAAGTCAGCCGCGAAGGCGACCAGTTCAGCTGGTGGCCGGACAACGAACAGGCCGAGATGCTCAACCTCGGCTATCGCTTCGACTACCAGATCCTCACCCAGGGCCTGCGTCGTTGCGTGCGCCAGGCGCGCCTGCCCCGTCAGCCACGCTTCTCCCAGCACGCACCGCTGATCGTCGACTACGACTGGACGCTGACCATCTGAACCGTACGGGGCCTCTGACCAGGCCCCGTCCGCGTTCACAACTGCTCCCGTTCCTCGCTCGGCAACTGCTCGTCCAGATGCAGCCACGGCAGGCGACTGCCCGTCCAGATGTGCCGGTTGGCGCGCACCTGCTCCGGCCTGTCCATGGTGGCGACCGTCACGTCGATGCTCGCCTCGCTGTGCGTGGTCTGCAGCGCCACGTGCGCACCACACCGGCCACAGAACCAGCGCGTGCAGCTGGCCGGCGCCACATAGCGTTGCGGCTGGCCTGCCAGCCAGCTGAAGGCGGTTCGCGGTACGGTGACCCAGGTCACCACCAGGCCGCCACTGACCCGCCGACAAATGGAACAATGGCAGTGGGCGACATCGCCCAGATCCCCCTCCAGCCGATAGCGCAGGGCGCCGCAGTGGCACCCACCTTCCATCACCTCATGCATCGTCACGACCTCCGGTCAATTGCTCGGCAGCGAAAGCTGGCTGAAAGCTTTCGCCCCTAGGATAGCCCCACCACCGGCGACAAGACCGGTCAGCCAAGGTGTGCGCAAACAGGCCGCCTGGCTCAACCAACAACAACAATGGTGATTTCCGATGCTGTCCTGTGCCCTTCTCTTCGCTGTACCCCCTCCCGTACTCCGACCACAGCGCCCGCTGCGCTGATCCGTCCGACATCTTTCGCCGCACACCGTCTGGAGTACCGTCATGCTGACCTTCCTCGGCTTCGCCATGGTCATCACTTTCATGTACCTGATCATGACCAAGCGCCTGTCGGCCTTGATCGCCCTGATCCTGGTACCGATCCTGTTCGCCCTGTTCGGCGGTTTCGCCGCCAAGATCGGGCCCATGATGCTCGAAGGCATCAGCAAGCTGGCGCCCACCGGCGTGATGCTGATGTTCGCCATTCTCTATTTCGCCCTGATGATCGACTCCGGCCTGTTCGACCCGGCCGTGCGCCAGATCCTCAAGCTGGTCAAGGGCGACCCGCTGAAAGTCTCGGTGGGCACCGCCGTGCTGGCCCTGGTGGTGTCGCTCGACGGTGACGGCGCCACCACCTACATGATCTGCTGCGCGGCCATGCTGCCGCTGTACAGCCGCCTGGGCATGAGCCCGCGCATCATGGCCGGCCTGATCATCCTCGCCGGCGGGGTGATGAACATGACCCCCTGGGGCGGCCCCACCGCCCGCGCCGCCAGCGCCCTGCACGTCGACCCGTCGGACATCTTCGTGCCGATGATCCCGGCCATGGCCTTCGGCGTACTGGCGATCCTGGTCATCGCCTACCTGTACGGCAAGCGCGAACGTGCCCGCCTGGGCGAGCTGCACCTGCCCACCGACGACATCGACCACAGCGACATCAGCGTCTCGCAGTTCCCCGAGGCGCGCCGCCCCAAGCTGATCTGGTTCAACGGCGCCCTCACCGCCGCGCTGATGGTCGCGTTGATCGCCGGGCTGTTGCCGCTGCCGGTGCTGTTCATGATCGCGTTCAGCATCGCCATGATCGTCAACTACCCCTGCCTACAGCAGCAGAAGGACCGCATCGCGGCCCACGCCGGCAGCGTCCTGGCGGTGACCGGGCTGATCTTCGCTGCCGGGATCTTCACCGGGATCCTCTCCGGCACCGGCATGGTCGACGCCATGTCCAAGAGCCTGCTGGCAGTGATTCCCGACGCCATGGGCCCCTACCTGGCGACGATCACGGCGATCGTCAGCATGCCGTTCACCTTCTTCATGTCCAATGACGCCTTCTACTATGGCGTGCTGCCGGTACTGGCCGAAGCGGCCGCCCATTACGGCATCACCCCGGTGGAAATGGCCCGCGCCTCGATCGTCGGCCAGCCGGTACACCTGCTCAGCCCCCTGGTGCCCTCCACCTACCTGCTGGTGGCCCTGGCAGGGATCGAGTTCGGCGACCACCAGCGCTTTACCCTCAAGTGGGCAGTGCTGGTATGCCTGTGCATAATGTTCGCAGCCCTGCTCATGGGAGTTTTCCCGCTGTTCAGCAGTCTCTGATACAAGCGCATCACCTCACCGCGAAGCCTGCCGAATCGGAGGGCTTCGCCTCCACCGCTCGAAGGAATACACATGGAATGGCTGACCAGCCCAGAAATCTGGGTTGCCTTTTTCACCCTCACCGCACTCGAGATCGTGCTCGGGATCGACAACATCATCATGATCTCGATCCTGGTCAGCCGCATGCCCAAGCACATGCAGCCGCGCACACGCATCTTCGGCCTGGCCCTGGCGATGGTCACCCGGATCATGTTGCTGCTGTCGATCACCTGGGTGATGCGCCTGACCGACGACCTGTTCGTCATCCTCGGCGAAGGCATTTCCGGTCGCGACCTGATCCTGTTCTTCGGCGGTCTGTTCTTGCTGTGGAAAAGCTCCCAGGAGATCTACCACGGGCTCGAGGGTGAGGAAGAAGGCAGCGAAGAGCCCAAAGGCGGTGGCGGCAAGTTCTTCTACACCATCATTCAGATCGCCATCATCGACATCGTGTTCTCGCTGGATTCGGTGATCACCGCCGTCGGCATGGTGTCCCACGTGCCGGTGATGATCGCTGCGATCATCGTCGCGGTACTGGTGATGATGCTCTGCGCCGGCACCATCAGCGATTTCATCGACAAGCACCCATCGCTGAAGATGCTCGCGTTGTCGTTCCTGATCGTGGTGGGCACGGTGCTGATCGCCGAATCCTTCGACGTGCATGTGCCCAAGGGCTACGTGTACTTCGCCATGGCCTTCTCGCTGGCCGTCGAGGCAATCAACATTCGCATGCGCACCGCCATGGCGCGCAAGGAAGGCAAGGAGCCCGACGCGGTGAAGCTGCGCAAGGACGTGCCGGGTCAGTGAGCTGACGCCGCTGTACAGTGCGCTTGCAGGCGTGGCGAACCACCGCGCCTGCAGCGGCCCGGCCTGAAAGCCGGGGACACGCCCGCGCCCTCCTGTAGCCCTGCAAAACTCCTGCGAAATTGCCGATCGACAGGAATTTCCACTCTCTGGCACCTATCCATGCCATCGCGCTTGCCCCCGCCAGACTCGATGCCGAAGATAGACGCTGCTCGCATGACAGAATTGTTTCAAACCGACACCCTCCGTGCGAAGCTGGTTACCTTGCTGCATAACACACCCAAGCGTTCAGTGAACCCCATCCGATCGCCCACCCCGGGCCGGGCTCACGGCTTCATCCATTGGCCCCGCACGCTGGGGCATCGGTAACAAGGGGGCGTCGCCACCATGCTGACCCTGCTCAACCTGCTCTCGGCCGTGACCTTGCTCGTCTGGGGTACGCATATCGTGCGCACCGGCATCCTGCGCGTGTATGGCTCGCATCTGCGCCGCGTGCTGGGGCAGAACATGAATCGCCGGCCGCTGGCGTTCGTCGCCGGCATCGTGGTCACCGCCGTGGTCCAGAGCAGCAACGCCACCGCCATGCTGGTCACCTCGTTCGTCGGTCAGGGGCTGATGGCCATGACGCCGGCACTGGCGATCATGCTCGGCGCCGACGTCGGCACGGCGCTCATGGCACGTGTGCTCACCTTCGACCTGTCATGGCTGTCGCCCCTGCTGATCTTCCTCGGCGTGATCTTCTTTCTCTCGCGCAAGCAGACCCGCATCGGCCAACTGGGCCGCGTGGCCATCGGCCTGGGCTTGATCATCCTGGCCCTGCAACTGATCGTCCAGGCGGCGGCGCCCATCACCCAGGCCCAGGGCGTGAAGGTGCTGTTCGCTTCATTGACCGGCGACATCCTGCTCGATGCCCTGTTCGGCGCGCTGTTCGCCATGATTTCCTACTCCAGCCTGGCCGCCGTGCTGCTGACCGCGACCCTGGCCGGTGCCGAGGTGATCAGCCTGCCGGTGGCCATCGGCCTGGTGGTGGGTGCCAACATCGGCAGTGGCCTGCTGGCTTTCCTCAGCACCAGCATGCAGAACGCCGCGGGACGTCGGGTGGCACTGGGCAGCCTGTTGTACAAGCTGATCGGCCTGCTGTTGATCATCCCGGTCCTTCATCCGCTGGTCGACTGGATGGACTCGCTGAGCTTCAGCCCGCAGGAGCTGGTGATCGGCTTCCACCTGCTCTACAACACGGCGCGTTGCCTGATCATGCTGCCGACGGTCAAGCCCATGGGACGCCTGTGCAACACCCTGCTGCCCGAGCGCGAGCTGGCCAACGGCCAGGTCAAGCCTCGCCATCTCGACCCGAGCGCCTTGCAGACGCCAAGCCTGGCCCTGGCCAATGCCGCACGGGAAACCCTGCGCCTGGGCGACATCGTCGAGAGCCTGCTCGATGCCATGCTCGGCGCCCTGCGCGGCACGCAGACCGCGCTCCCCCAGCAGACCCGCGCCCTGGGTGAGGACGCCGAAGCGCTGTACAGCGCGATCAAGCTGTACCTGGCGCAGATGCCTCGCGAGGACCTGGGCGATCATGACAGCCGACGCTGGGCCGAAATCATCGAGCTGGCGATCAACCTCAAGCTGGCCAGCGACCTGATCGAACGCATGCTGCGCAAGGTGCAGCAGCAGAAGACCTCCCAGCGCAGGGAGTTTTCCGAAATGGGGCTGGGGGAACTGACCGAACTGCAGCAGCAACTGCTGGCCAACCTGCGCCTGGGGCTGTCGGTGTTCCTCAGTGCCGACCCCGAAAGCGCGCGGTTGCTGCTGCGCGAGAAGCGTCGGTTCCGCGCCCACGAACGGCGCCTGGCCCATGCTCATGTCAGCCGTTTGCAACGCAAGGTGGTGCAGAGTATCGAGACCAGCTCGCTGCACCTGGAGTTGATCGCCGACATGAAACGGTTGAACTCTTTGTTCTGCAGCAGTGCCTATGTGGTACTGGGTAGCGCGGACACCGGCGGGCTCCTGCTCGACGACGCCACGCAAGACCCCCAGCCATCCTGACGCCCGCACACCTGGAGACCGGCCTGGAAGCCTGCCCATGCGTTGCCTGATGTTCGCCTGCCTGCTGCTGTGCAGCCTGTCTTCCCTCGCCCTCGACCGCTCGCGTGTCGAGGGCTACCTGTTGGCCAACGGCCTGCAGGTGATCCTCAAATCCGGCTACGAACGCGACCATGTGTCGATCCGCCTGGTGGTGGGCGTCGGCCTGGACGACTTCCCCTGCGAGCAGCGCGAGTTGCCCCACTTGCTCGAGCACCTGCTGTTCAGCGGTATCGACGACACCGGTGAAGGCGGTCTGGAAGAGCGCCTGCAAGCGTTGGGCGGCGAGTGGAACGCCTTCACCAGCGCCGCCGACACCACCTTCGTCATCGAGGCACCGGCGCGCAACCAGCGCAAGGTGCTCGACCTGCTGCTGGCCGCCGTGCGCGATACCCGGCTGGACGCCAAGGCGCTCGACACCGCCCGCAAGATCGTCGAGCGCGAGGACGGCGGCCACTATGGCCACCTGCAACGCTGGCTCGACCGCCAGGACATCGGCCATCCAGCCAGCGAACAGCTGGCCGTGGAGCTGGGCCTCAAATGCGCCGAACGCTCGGACATCGCCAGCATGACCCTCAAGCAGGTCCAGGCTGTACGCGAGCACTGGTACGCGGCCAACAACATGAGCCTGATCGTGGTCGGCGGTCTCGACCGGCTGCTGCCGGCCTACCTTGAACGCACCTACGGCGAGCTGCCGGCCACCGAGCCGGGCGAGCGCCGCGACCTGGACGGCATCACCCGGCAGGCCGAGCAGCGCCGCGACCTCACTCGCGGCTGGCTCGGCGACAGCGCCAGGTTGCACTGGCTGTTCATCGAGCCGGTACTGGACAACGATCACGACCAGACCCTCGACCTGCTGTCGCGCTACCTCGACTGGGCGCTGTACGATCAGTTGCGCCTGCGCCATGGCCTGTCGTACGGCCCGTCGGTACGCCGCGAAAGCTTCGGCGACAGCGGCATGCTCAGCTTCGATGCCGACCTGGAGCGCCACGACATCGACGCGGCGGTCAAGGTCCTGCAGGAGCTGTTCGAGCACTTGCGCGAGCAGGGCCTGGACGCCGAGACCTTCGCCCGCCTGAAAGAGGCCGCGATTGCCCGCGAGAGTTGGACCAGCCAGGGCAACAGTGCGCTGGCGGACTATTACTGGGGAGCGCTGAACGACTACGAAGACGGCCGCTTCGCCGATCCGGTGGGCAAACTGCGCCAGGTCAGCCTGGCCCAGGCCAACGATGCCCTGCGCCAATTGCTGGCCACCCCGGGCTACCTGCGCATCGAGAAACCCCTGCTGGGCTATGACGAGCTGTACGGCCTGGTGGCCCTGGTGCTCGCCGCAATGCTGGCCATCGGCCTGATCGGTCGACGCCGGCGCACCCCCGATCGCCCCAGCGGTGCTACACGTGAACGCTGAATCGGCGCTATGCTGTGCCGCCCCGAGCGCGGTCCGCCCTGCGGAGCGTGCCGGCACCGCCACTTCCTGATCCAGTCGCAGACCATGCCCCCCATCCCCCAGATCGTCCAGCGCCTCATCGAACTGCTCAAACGCTACCCTGGGGTCATCGCACTGGGAGGCTTCCTGTCGGGTATCGGCAGCTTCATCCTGGTCGACCGCCAGGCCGGGCTGGCCAGCTGGATCGCGGTGCTCATGCTGGTCAGCTGGGTCTGGCTGATGCTGGAGAACACCCTCACCGCCCTGTTCGCACGCACGTTCAAACGCGAGATCCCGCAACCGCTACTGCGCTACGCGACGCAGATGATCCATCAGGAAAGCCTGTTCTTCGTCTTGCCGTTCTTCTTCATCACCACCACCTGGAACAGCGGCCAACTGGTGTTCACCGGCCTGCTGGGCGCCGCCGGGCTGATCTCCATCGTCGACCCGCTGTATTACCGCTGGCTCGCGCCGAAACGCTGGCTGTTTCTCGCCCTGCACACCTTCACCCTGTTCGCCGCGCTGCTCACGGCGCTGCCGATCATCCTGCACCTGACCACCGCGCAGAGCTTCAAGCTGGCGCTGATCGCGGCCATGGTGCTGTCGTTCCCGAGCCTGGCCAGCAGCTTCCCGCTCAACAGCTGGCGGCGCGCGCTGGCAGTGGTGGTGATGACCCTGGCCATTGGCGGTGGTGGCTGGCTGGTCCGTTCCTGGGTGCCTCCGGCGACCTTGTGGATGACCGAAGTGGCGGTGACCACTCAATTGCAGGACCGCGAGCCGGGCGAGTCGCTCAAGGAGATCCAGGCCAGCCGTATCCGCAGTGCCGGGCTGTATGCCTATACCTCGATCAACGCCCCGCGCGGCCTGAACGAGCGGATCTTCCATGTCTGGCAGCACGACGGCCAGGAGGTCGACCGCATCGCCCTGGACATTCACGGCGGGCGCAAGGAGGGCTACCGCGCCTGGACCCACAAGCAGAACTTCCCGGCCAATCCGGTAGGCCGCTGGCAGGTGCGCGTGCTCACCGAAGACGGCCAGGTGATCGGCGTGCTGCGCTTCAAGGTGGTGGACGGCTCGGCGCCGTGACACCCCGCACGGCCTGGCCGGTTTTGTCGTGAATGCGGCGCACTGAAGACAAAACCCGGTCGCATCAGGCTATCATCAGGCTCAACGCCGCCGCGCAGAGCCAACCGCATGGAGCCCAGCGTCACCCTCGACACCCGCCAGCATCCCCCGCGCCTGCGCATCGCCGGTGACTGGACCCTGGAGCACTACGCCCGCCTGCGGCGCGACAGCGAGCGCCTGCGCGAGCAGCCTGGCGTTGGTGCCCAGGCCGATCTGCACCAGCTGGGACGTCTGGATACCGCAGGTGCGTCGCTGCTGGCCGAGCTGCTGGGTGCCGAACGCCTGGCCCACTGCAGCGACCAGTTGCCTGAGGCCAGCCGCGCCCTGCTGGCGACCGTCTACCGCTCGCTGCAGGACTACCGCATCCCCCACAGGGAGCCTGAGCAACCGGTGCTGGTGCAACTGCTGGCCCGCATAGGTCGCGCCGTGGATACCCTGTGGCAGGACATGCTGCAGCTGCTCGGTTTCATCGGCCTGATTCTCGCCACCCTCGGCGCCCGGCTGTTCCAGCCGCACCGCTGGCGCATCACGCCGGTGGTGGCGCACATCGAACAGACCGGCCTGGACGCAGCACCCATCGTCGCCCTGCTGACATTCCTGGTCGGCGCGGTGGTGGCCTTTCTCGGCGCCACGGTACTGGCCGACTTCGGCGCCACGGTATTCACCGTGGACCTGGTGGCCTTCTCCTTCCTGCGTGAATTCGCCGTGCTGCTCACCGCCATCCTGATGGCCGGGCGCACCGCCAGCGCCTTCACTGCACAGATCGGCTCGATGAAGGCCAACGAAGAAGTGGACGCCATTCGCACCCTGGGCCTGAATCCGGTCGAATTGCTGGTGCTGCCGCGGGTGCTGGCGCTGCTCGTCGCCCTGCCGCTGCTGACATTCGTCGCCATGGTGTGCGGCATGGTCGGCGGAGCGGTGGTCTGTGCGCTGTCACTGGACATTCCGCCGGCCATGTTCCTGTCGCTGCTGCACAGCGACATCGGCGTGCAGCATTTTCTCGTCGGGCTGCTCAAGGCACCGTTCTTCGCCTTCCTGATCGCGGCCATCGGCTGCCTGGAAGGCTTCAAGGTCAGCGGCAGCGCCGAATCGGTGGGCGCCCACACCACCTCGGCCGTGGTCCAGTCGATCTTCGTGGTGATCGTGCTCGATGCGCTGGCCGCACTGTTCTTCATGGAGATGGGCTGGTGAGTGGCGCGGGCGATGCGGTGATACGGGTCCGCGGCCTGTGCAATCGGTTCGGCAGCCAGAGCGTGCACGAGCGACTGGACCTGGAGCTGTACCGCGGCGAAATCCTCGCCGTGGTCGGCGGCTCGGGCAGCGGCAAGTCGGTGCTGCTGCGCAGTATCGTCGGCTTGCGTCGGCCCGATGCCGGCAGCGTCGAGGTGCTGGGGCAGCATCTGGCGAACCTGGGCGATGCCCAGCGCTCACAGGTTGAGCGACGCTTCGGCGTGCTGTTCCAGAAGGGCGCGCTGTTCTCCTCGCTGACCATCGCCGAAAACGTCGCGCTGCCACTGATCGAGCACGCCGGGCTGTCACGCGCCGATGCCGAGCACCTGGCCGGCGTCAAGCTGGCCCTGGCGGGGCTGCCGATCAGCGCCGCCGACAAGTACCCCGCCTCGTTGTCGGGTGGGATGATCAAGCGCGCCGCCCTGGCCCGTGCCCTGGCGCTGGACCCGGACATCCTGTTCCTCGACGAGCCCACCGCCGGGCTCGACCCCATCGGCGCCGCCGCCTTCGATCAGTTGATCCTGACCTTGCGCGATGCCCTCGGCCTGTCGGTGTTGCTCATCACCCACGACCTGGACACCCTGTACACCATCACCGACCGCGTCGCCGTGCTGGCGCAGAAGAAGGTGCTGGTCGCAGGCCCCCTGGCCGAGGTCGAGCGCGCCGACGACCCCTGGATCCACCACTACTTTCACGGCCCGCGCGGGCGCGCCGCGGCGCAGGCCGCCGCCGACGCGGAACAGGAGCATTGAACATGGAAACCCGCGCACATCATGTGCTCATCGGACTGGTCGCCGTGCTGGTGGTGGCAGCCGCCATGCTGTTCGGCCTGTGGCTGGCCAAGTCCAGCGTGGACGATGCCTTCAAGGACTACGAGGTGGTGTTCAGCGAAGCGGTTTCGGGTCTGTCTCGCGGTAGCCCGGTGCAGTACAACGGCATCAAGGTGGGCGATGTCAGCTCCCTGCGCCTGGACCCCACGGACCCGCGCCGGGTCCTGGCGCGCATTCGCCTGAGCGCCGACACGCCGGTCAAGCAGGACACCCAGGCCAAGCTGACCCTGGCCGGGGTCACCGGCAACACGTTCATCCAGCTCAGCGGGGGCACGCCGCAGAGCCCCTCGCTCAAGGGCAAGGACGGCCAGGTGCCGGTGATCGTCGCCTCGCCCTCGCCGATTTCGCGATTGCTCGACGACGGCAGCGACCTGATCACCAACGTCAACCTGCTGCTGCACAACGCCAACCAGATGTTCTCGGACGCCAACATCGAGCGCATGAGCAACACCCTGGCCAATCTGGAACAGACCACCGGCGCTTTCGCCAGCCAGAAAGGCGGCATCGCCCAGGCCATAGAGCAGCTCGGTCAATTGGGCAAGCAGGCCAACGCCACCCTGGCCGAGACCCAGACCCTGATGCGCAATGCCAATGGCCTGCTCGGCAGCGAAGGCCGGCAGGCCATCGGCAGTGCCGAACAGGCCATGCAATCGTTGGCGCAGAGCACCGCAACCATCAACGACCTGCTCAGCCACAACCGCGAGGCCCTGGACGATGGCGCCCAGGGCCTCAATCAGCTGGCCCCGGCCATTCGCGAGTTGCGTGAAACCCTCAACGCCCTCAAAGGCATCTCGCGGCGCCTGGAGGCCGACCCCGGCGGCTACCTGCTGGGCCGCGACCCGAACAAGGAGTTCCAGCCATGAGCCTGCCGCTTCGATTGCTGGCCGCGGCCGGCCTGCTGGGCATGACCGGCGCCTGCTCGATCCTGCCGCAGGGCCAGCCCAACGATGTCTATCGCCTGCCGGTGCAGCAGGCCAGCCAGGCCGCCACGCCTGTAGCCTGGTCTCTGCGCGTGAACAAGCCACTGGCCAGTGAAGTGCTGGCAGGGCCGCGCATCGCCGTGATTCCCCAGGGTAATGTGATCAGCAGCTACCAGGGCGCGCGCTGGAGCGACCCAGTGCCGCTGCTGGTACGCAATCGCCTGCTCGATGCCTTCCAGCGCGACGGGCGCGTCTCGCGCCTGAGCGCCGACGACAGCAACTTGCAGGCGGACTATGAGCTGGTGGGAGAGCTGTCGGCTTTCCAGAGCGAATACCGCCAGGAGGGTGGCGTCGACGTGCTGATTCGCTACGATGCCCGCTTGGTGCTGGGCCGCAGCCAGCGCATCCTGGCCAGCAGACGCTTCGAGGTGCGCCAGCCCCTGACCGACACCCAGGTGCCGGGGGTGGTCAGCGGCTTCGGCGTGGCAGGGGATCGGCTGGCGCGCCAGCTGGTGGACTGGACCGTAGCTCAAGCTTCACGCGAGCAGGCTCAGGCGAAGAACCAGTAGCACACGCAGATCGCTGCGATCACCCCGGACAGCTCGGCCAGCAGCGCACAGCCCACGGCATGGCGCACGCGCTGGATGCCGACCGCGCCGAAATACACCGCCAGCACATAGAAGGTGGTTTCGGTGCTGCCCTGGATGGTGGCGGCCACCAGCGCCGGGAAGCTGTCCACGCCCTGGCTCTGCATGGTCTCGATCAGCATCGCCCGTGCCGCGCTGCCGGAGAACGGCTTGACCAGCGCCGTGGGCAGCCCCTCGACGAAGCGGCTGTCCATGCCCAGCCACTCGACCGCGTGGCGGATGCCATCGAGCGCCAGTTCCAGGGCACCGGAAGCGCGCAGCACGCCGACCGCCACCAGCATCGCCACCAGATACGGCAACAGGCTCTTGGCCACGTCGAAGCCTTCCTTGGCCCCCTCGACGAAGGCCTCGTAGACCTTCACCCGCCGCAGCGCACCGATCACCACGAACAGCATGATCACCCCGAACAGGGTGAGGTTGCCGAGAATCGAGGACAGGCTCGCCAGCGCGGCCGCTGACAAGGTGCCGAGAAAGGCCATGAAACCGCCGAGCAGCAGCGCCCCGGGGATGAAGTAGGCCAGCACCACCGGGTCCCACAGGCGCAGCCGCTGCATCACTGCCACCGACAGTAGTCCGACCAGGGTCGAGACGCTGGTGGCCAGCAGGATCGGCAGGAACACCAGGGTCGGGTCGGTAGCGCCTTGTTGGGCGCGATACATGAAGATGGTCACCGGCAGCAGGGTCAGCGACGACGCGTTGAGCACCAGGAACAGAATCTGGGCGTTGCTGGCCGTGGTGCTACTGGGGTTGAGCTCCTGCAATGCGCGCATGGCCTTCAGGCCAATGGGCGTGGCGGCGTTATCCAGGCCCAGGCCATTGGCCGCGAAGTTCATGGTGATCAGGCCGAGGGCAGGGTGCCCCGGTGGCACTTCTGGCATGAGCCGGGCGAACAATGGGCCGAGCACCTTGGCCAACCACTCGACGATGCCGGCCTTTTCGGCGATCTTCAGAAAGCCCAGCCACAAGGTGAGGGTGCCGAACAGCAGCACCATGACCTCCACCGACAGCTTGGCCATGGCGAAGATGCTCTCGACCATGGCCGCGAAGATGCCAGCGTTGCCACCGACCAGCCACTGGGCCAGGGCGGAGATGGCCGCCACCACGAAAAAGCCGAGCCACAGGCCGTTGAGCATCCGCATATCTCCCGGTGAAAAATGCCCGAATGATAACGCAATCCTCACGCCGACCCGTACACCCCGGGGCGCCTCCAGCGGCGGTCACGCGGACGGTCCAGGTCAGGCCCGGACAGCACTGGGGCCGCAAACGCGGCCCCAGCTGGTTACGTCGATGACAACGCCAGGCCTCAGCGGTTGGCGGTCTCGCCAGCCACCATGGCCTCTTTCCTGCCACCGGCCGGGAACAGCGAGAGGTAGTACGCCTCGCCTTTCTTGGCATCGTACATGCCCTGCCACTTGGCGATGACGACAGCGGCCAGCGCGTTGCCCACCACGTTCAACGCGGTGCGGGCCATGTCCATGATCCGATCGACGCCGGCGATGAATGCCAGGCCTTCCAGCGGGATGCCCACGCTGCCCAGAGTGGCCAGCAGCACGACGAAGGACACGCCAGGTACGCCAGCGATGCCTTTGGAAGTGACCATGAGGGTCAGCACCAGCATCAGCTGCTGGCCGATCGACAGGTCGATGCCGTACAGCTGGGCGATGAAGATCGCCGCGATGCTCTGGTACAGGGTGGAGCCGTCAAGATTGAACGAATAGCCGGTGGGCACTACGAACGAGCAGATCGACTTGGGCGCGCCGTACTTTTCCATTTTCTCGATCACCCGCGGCAGCACGGTTTCGGAGCTGGAGGTGGAGTAGGCGAGGATCAGCTCGTCCTTCATGATGCGCATGATCCTGATGATCGAGAAGCCGAACAACCGCGCGACCAGCCCCAGCACCATGAACGCGAAGAAGGCGATGGCGAAGTACACCAGCAGCACCAGCTTGGCCAGTGGCAGCAGGGACGCGAAGCCGAAGTTGGCGACCGTCGCGGCGATCAGGGCGAACACACCGATCGGTGCGTAGTTCATGATCATGTGGGTGACCTTGAACATGGTCTCCGACACGCCCTGGAAAGTGCGTACCAACGGGTCGCGCAATTCGGCGTTGATCGACGACAGCCCCAGGCCGAACATCACCGAGAAGAAGATGATCGGCAGCATTTCACCGCGCATCAAAGCCGCGAAGATGTTGGAAGGGATCAGGTTGAGCAGCGTCTCGATGAAGGCGTGCTCGTGCTGGACCTCGGCTGCGGTGGCCTGGTACTTGGAAATGTCGACGGTGCCCAGGGTGCTCATGTCGATGCCGGCACCTGGGTGGAAGACGTTGGCCAGTACCAGCCCGACCACGATGGCCAGTGTGGTGACGACTTCGAAATAGAGAATGGTCTTCAGGCCGATGCTGCCCAGTTTCTTCGCGTCGCCAACCCCGGCGATGCCCACGATCAGCGACGAAATCACGATCGGGACGACGATCATCTTGATCAGGCGAATGAAGATGTCACCGGCAGGCTGCAGGACATTACTGATCCACCATGCCTTTTCTGCACTGAAATGATTCAGTAGCGCGCCGACTGCAACGCCCAGCACCAGACCGATGACGATCTGCCAGGCGAGGCTCAGTTTTGCCTTCTTCATGTCATTACCTTTTTTGTAGTGGTCGTGGGTCGTCCAACGCAAATGCGCGTCCCAGAGCCTTCGGCAATGAAACGGCCAGCGATGGGCTTCCGTTCGGCGACCCGCTTGGATGGTCACCACCTGCGAGCTGAACCTCGCTCGGGCTTGCGAAAAAGGCGCAACTATTGCGATGTGGAGGAGGGCAGTCTAATGCCTGAAATGACTACCCCATGCCGAATCGGCATAACGGAACAGGCTATTTCGGCCAATGCAGCCGCTGAAATGACACGGCGTTCGGCTTTCCGAACACGACCAAACCGCCAGGATTCGGCAGATATGTCAGTATGTGGCGGGAGAGAGAAATTGAGATGTTCGACAATCCGAATGGATAGTCCAGGCTTCTAAACCACTGCCGGAAATTGAAAAATTTTCGATGTACGGCGGGCGATGGAAGGGATAGATCACAGTGCGTCCATCATCTGGAATGGACGCCTCGGAAGCCAGGCCGCCTGAATACGCCCAGCGATGAGCGGTGCTGACCTGAAACTTCCGATGCTGTCTCGCCTGACCCGGCCCACGATTGGAGGTACTCCCTGTACCCCTAGGCCGCACCGATCCTGAAACGATCAGCACAGCCCGGCCCCTTGGTCATGTACAGCTCCTCATCGGAGCCGTGCATGATGGAAGCGGTCAGCCTGAAGGCCGAAAGCTTCCACCTGATAACGCTCGACGACCGTGGGTCAGTACCAGTTGGGGTCCCGCTTGAGCTGCTCCATGAGCAACTTCTGCATACCCTCGTCCGGCTTGCCCAACCAGCGGTAGTCGGCATGGCGGGTAGGCGACTTGTCCGAGGGCAGCCCTTCGGGCACCTCGACCAGCATCGCGTACGCATCATCCTTGTCCCAGCTGAAGGCGACGATCAAACGCTTGTACTTGCACTTGTCCTGCGACTCGCAGAGCGGGCCGACCAGATACTTGTCTCCGTCTTCGGTCACGGCGGACATCTGCTCGTTGGAGCTGCCGCTGAGGTTGATCACCCACTCGGGCAAACGTTCCTCGCCCTGAATGGCTTTCTTCCAACTTTGGCGGTATTCACCGTCGGAGCCCAGCAGCTGGCTGACTCGCATCTGGCCGTCGTTGGCGGCCAGTGCCCCGGTCACGCCACCCATCATCAGGGCGGCGGCCAGAACGGTGCGCAGCATCGGTTTCATCGACGTCCACGTCCGAAGAAGAACGAAGCGACGAACAGCACCAGGAACACGATGAACAGGATCTTGGCGATACCGGTCGCGGCGCCGGCGATACCACCGAAGCCCAGGACGGCAGCGACGATGGCGATGATGAGGAATGTGATAGCCCAGCTCAGCATGGTGTTACTCCTTTCGTTTGGGAAACCTGTCCAATGTTTGATGAACGTCGTGCTCAGAACACCCAACGCTCCTGTGGCACGATCCGCTCGACGGTGGCCGGCGAAGACGTAGTGTTCGAGGGCAGCGGCTGAGCCGCCCGTACCAGCGTATTGGTGTGGCTGCTGGAGCTGCGCAGTTGCGCCAGCAATGCAGTCTGCGCGGCCACCTGATCGGCCAGACGCGCAGTCTGCACGCTGTGGTAGAAGAGGCCGGCAGCCAGGGTCAGCACCAGGGCGACCGCCAGGTAGACCATCGGGTGTACGGACAGTGCGGCGACCTGCGAACGGTTGACGGTTTGGCGGTTCATGCCGGCTTCTCCTGCAATACGTGTTATCCAACGCTTGAAAGAGCTATTGCAGCCTGCATGCCAGCTTTTTACATAAATATAATTCCTTAAAAATCAATTAGTTACGTAAAACATCAAAAACAGTGGGGAACGTATCCTGCACGATGACGTCGTGCGCCCCGTGCGTTTTGCACGATCACCCTTCCACCTTCCTGGCCACCTTCAACAAATCGGCGTCCACCCCGCGCACACCGCGGATCTGACCCGCGATTTGCGCTGCAATGGTCTTCTGTTCATCGCTCATCACCTCCCCGGACAAGCGCACCATGCCCTCCTGGCTCGAGACCTTGATGGTCGGCCCGTCCAGGTTGCGGCTGAAACCGAAGCTGCTCTGGACCTTGTCGACGATCCACGCATCGCTGGGCTGCGGTCCGCTGGGGGCGGTGGCCGCGTTTTCGCGGGCCTTGGCCAGGGCAGAGGAATCCAGGCTGATCAGGTTGTTGACCAGGTACACGCCCTCGCTGGTACGGGCGATGACACCCGCCAGTTCCTTGGCTTCGACACTGTCGACCCGCCCGCGCAAGGTGACCACACCCTGCTGGCTCTGCACTTCGATCGGCGCTTGCTGGGTCACCTGACTCCACGACAGGCGGGCACGAACGATGGACGTCAACGTGGCGTCTTCCAGGCGCTGGGCGTAGGCCCGCCGCTCCAGCGGCCCCTCGGCCAGGTGCTCGTTGATCTGCAACTGGTTGTCCACCTGCTCGATGCCGCGGGTGGCCATGGCGACCTGCTCGGCCAGGTCGCGCTCGACCGGATTCTCCACCTCGCCACTGAGGCGCGCGTGAGCCTCCTTTACCTGCACCTCGATGCGGTAGGGATTGAGCAGCCTGTTCAGTGATACCGCTGTCTGTACAGCGCCTTCGAGCCGGGCATCCTGGGTGGGATCGGCGAAGGCAGGAACAGCGGTCAGCATCAGGCTGGCCGTCAGGAAGGTGCTGCACGAAGACCAAGACATGGCGCCTCTCCTTTATTAAGGACAATTCTCGGGCCTCCCGGTGTCGGCATTACGACCTGCCGGGAGAGTTAAAAACCATTTATTTCAATAAGTTAGCTGATTTTGACCAGATCCCTGGCGTGCAGTGGGCACTATCGTTCAGAATCGACCATGCAACTTGCCCGATTTTTCCGACACTAACTCAGACCATTCCCACAGGAGCGCAGGAAAAATGGAATCAACCCAGGATAATCAAGGCCGCATTCTGCTGGTTGATGACGAGTCCGCGATCCTGCGTACCTTCCGTTACTGCCTCGAGGACGAGGGTTACAGCGTCGCCACTGCCAACAGCGCTGCTCAGGCAGAGACACTGCTCCAGCGCCAGGTGTTCGATCTGTGCTTCCTCGACCTGCGCCTGGGAGAAGACAATGGTCTGGACGTGCTGGCGCAGATGCGCGTCCAGGCGCCGTGGATGCGCGTGGTCATCGTGACTGCCCATTCGGCCATCGACACCGCCGTGGACGCCATCCAGGCCGGCGCCGCCGACTACCTGGTCAAGCCCTGCAGCCCGGACCAACTGCGCCTGGCCACTGCCAAGCAACTGGAAGTACGTCAGCTTTCGGCACGTCTGGAGGCCCTCGAAGGCGAGGTGCGCAAGCCCAAGGACGGCCTCGATTCGCACAGCCCGCAGATGATGGCCGTGCTGGAAACCGCTCGGCAGGTGGCCACCACCGATGCCAACATTCTCATTCTCGGTGAGTCGGGCACCGGCAAGGGCGAGCTGGCCCGCGCCATCCATGGCTGGAGCAAGCGTGCACGCAAGGCCTGCGTGACCATCAACTGCCCATCGCTCAACGCCGAGCTCATGGAAAGCGAGCTGTTCGGTCACACCCGTGGCGCGTTCACCGGCGCCAGCGAGAGCACCTTGGGCCGCGTCAACCAGGCCGATGGCGGCACGCTGTTCCTCGACGAGATCGGCGACTTCCCGCTGACTCTGCAGCCCAAGTTGCTGCGCTTCATTCAGGACAAGGAATACGAGCGGGTCGGCGATCCGGTCACCCGTCGCGCCGACGTGCGAATCCTCGCGGCCACCAACCTCAACCTCGAAGAGATGGTGCGCGAGAGCCGCTTCCGTGAGGACCTGCTGTATCGTTTGAACGTCATCACCTTGCATCTGCCGCCCCTGCGCGAGCGCAGCGAGGACATCCTCACCCTCGCCGACCGTTTCCTGGCGCGCTTCGTCAAGGAGTACTCGCGACCGGCGCGCGGCTTCAGCGATGAAGCCCGCTCGGCATTGCTCAACTACCGTTGGCCCGGCAACATCCGCGAACTGCGCAACGTGATCGAGCGCGCCAGCATCATCTGTCCGCAGGAACGGGTCGAGATCACCCACCTGGGCATGGGCGAGCAACCTGCCGGCAACGCCCCGCGAGTCGGGGCGGCGCTGAGCCTGGACGAACTGGAGCGGGCTCATATCGGAGCGGTGCTGGCCGGCAGCGACACACTCGACCAGGCAGCCAAGACCCTGGGCATCGACGCCTCCACGCTGTACCGCAAACGCAAGCAGTACAACCTGTGAAGTGGCACATGAAGCTGCGCACGCGGCTGTTTCTAAGCCTGTCGGCACTGGTCACGGTGGCCTTGCTCGGCTTGTTGCTGGGGCTCATCAGCGTATTGCAGATGGCTTCGGTGCAACAGGAAATGGTCCGCGAAACCAACCAGAGCCTTGAGATCGGTCTGAAACTGCGGCAGAACCTGGGCGAGCAACTCACCCTGATGCTCGACCCACAGACCGATGCCCATCGCCTGAAGGGCCTGCAGGACACCTTTGCCGCCCTGCTTGAAACCGGTCTGGAACAGGGCGGCGAGCGCACCGGCTTCAGCAGGGCGCAAAGCCATTATCCAGCCTTTCTCCAGGCCTATCGCGACAGCCCAGAGCCCTGGCGCAGCCTGGGCGTGGACGAACCGCTGGGTGCTGCCTTCAATCAGGTCCGTACCGACCTGATCGACTCGCACAGGCAGGCGCTGGACCAGATCGCCCGAAGCGAGCAGCACACCCGCGACAGCGCCTTGCTGGTCAGCGGTGTGCTGGGCCTGATGGGGCTGGCCGTGGTAGTGCTGGGCTTCATCACCGCCCACACCCTGGCACGCCGTTTCGGCCAGCCGATCGAAGCGCTGGCCAAGGCCGCCGACCAAGTGGGCCAGGGTAACTTCGAGGTCACCCTGCCGATCACCCAGGCCACGGAGCTGAGCCTGCTGACCCGCCGCTTCGGGCTCATGGCCGATGCGCTGCGCAAGCACCAGGCCACCAACGTCGACGAGCTGCTGGCCGGGCAGCAGCGGCTCCAGGCGGTCCTGGACAGCATCGACGACGGCCTGGTGATCATCGACCGCCAAGGCTGCCTGGAACACCTCAATCCCGTGGCGCAGCGCCAGCTGGGCTGGGACGCTTCGCGGGTCGGCAGCAGCCTGGCCGAAGCGCTCAACCGCCCCGAGCTCGAGCAGCAGGTGCGCCAGGTGCTGCGCGGCGGCAGCCTGGACCGCGCGCCCGAGGACCTGAGCCTGGAGGTCGATGACGAGACGCGCTTGCTGACCTTCAGCCTCACGCCGGTCAGCCACCCCCAGGGGCCGATCCTCGGGGCGGTGATGGTGCTGCACGACGTCACCGAGCAGCGCGCCTTCGAGCGGGTACGCAGCGAATTCGTACTGCGCGCCTCGCACGAGCTGCGTACCCCCGTGACGGGCATGCACATGGCCTTCGGCCTGCTGCGCGAGCGCATCTCGTTCCCGCCCGAGGCCCGCGAGAACGACCTGCTCGACACCATCGGCGAGGAAATGCAGCGCCTGACCCAGTTGATCAACGACCTGCTCAATTTCTCCCGTTACCAGAGCGGCCTGCAGAAGCTGGAACTGGCGCCCTGTGCGATCGACGAACTGCTCGAACGCGCCCTGGCCCGCTTCGCCGAATCGGCGGCGCACAAGCACATCGAACTGGTCAGCGAGCTGGACCAGCCCTTGCCGCGTATTCAGGCCGATATCGCGCAGCTGGATCGAGTGCTGGACAACCTCTTGCACAACGCCATTCGTCATACCGCCAGCGGCGGCCATATTCGCCTGCATGCGCGACGTCATGCCGAGCGTGTCATCGTCAGCGTCGAGGACGACGGCGAGGGCATCGCCTACGGCCAGCAAGGACGTATTTTCGAGCCTTTCGTCCAGGTGGGGCGCAAGAAGGGTGGCGCCGGCCTGGGCCTGGCCCTGTGCAAGGAAATCGTGCAACTGCATGGTGGGCGCATGGGCGTGTTTTCCCGGCCCGGGCAGGGCACGCAGTTCTACATGGCGCTGCCGGTCTGAAGCCCGCCGGCGACTCACGGCACGCTTGCCGAGCCTGAACAGCCCTCGGCGTGTCGCCGCTTGCTGGGCACAGGCGTCAGCGGCCGGGCACCTTCGCCCCGCGCTCGATGAGCTCGCCGAACGCCTGCGCGCTCAGCGGATGGGCGAACAGCCAGCCCTGTCCATGATTCACGCCCTCCCTGGCCAGCAGCATCGCCTGTTCCTGCGACTCGATGCCCTCGGCGATGACCTGAAGATGCAGGTCGTGCGCCATGCGGATGATGTGCGGGGCAATGGCGTTGTCGATGGCCTGCCGATCCAGGACCTCGATGAAGGCCTTGTCGATCTTCAGGCCATCGACAGGCAGTGTCTGCAGATACGACAAGCTCGAATAGCCCGTGCCGAAATCGTCGATCAGTATCTGGTGCCCGGCCGCGCGCAAGGCCTGCAGCGTTTCGCGCGCGGCATCCACGTCGACCAGGCTGCGCTCGGTCACTTCGAAGGCGATCTGCCGGGCGGGAAGGCGGTGCAGGGCCAGCAGCCGCGCGGCAACGCCGCCGATCCGAGGCTGTGTGACATCGCAGGCGGCAAGGTTGATGGACACGTACAGCCGAGGGTGAGCCCGCAGCAGTGGGGCCAGTTGCTGAAGCACCCGCTGCAGCACGAAATCGGTGATCTGGCGGATCTGGCCGGTGTCTTCGGCCAGCGGGATGAACAGCTCCGGGCTGGTCAGGCTGCCATCGCCCCGGCGCCAGCGCACCAGCGCTTCGGCCCCGACACAGCGGCGCTCCAGCAGTGTGAAGATCGGCTGATACAACACCTGCAATTCGCCGCGATGCAGTGCCTTGCGCAGCTTGAAACCCAGCGACCGCCGGTACCGGGTCAGACGCAGGCTCGCAGCGCCAAGCGCCGAGGCCAGGAACAGGCTGGCGCCGATCATTGCCCACAGCAGCGTATTGCCAGGCAATGCCAGGCTGCGCCTGGGTGCGATGAGCATCAACTGATAGTCCCGGTACTGCGTGGGCATGCGGTAGACGAGACGGTCGCTGAATTCGAGCAGCGCCCGCTCCGAGGCGGGTGGCCAGTCGGGTGCCGGCGGCCAGGGGTGGGACGGGCCGAGCACGGGAATGGCGCGCCGACCGCCGTCGAGCACCACCAACAGGCTGCCCCCGGCAGGCAGGTCCACGGCGTCGCTGAGGTGGCCGCGTGAGGTGGACACCAGAAACGAACCCCGACCCAGCACCAGCGCGGCCAGGTTGTCGTTGGGCTCGGCGGTGGTGTTGAGCCAGTAGCTGTACACCGGCCCGTGGATGTCCGGGTCGCGGCCAGGGCGCAGCACCTCGCGGCCACCGCGACTGGAACACGCCGATGCGTGGTCCACGAAGGCAGCCTCATAGACGAATCGATAACTCAGCCCGACCTCGCGCAGCGCCGCGAGCATCGCTGGGTCGCAGGTTCGTTCGCGCACGGCCTGCAGATGATCGACGCCTTCGCGCAACTGCCCGAAGACTTGCTCCAGACGTTCCAGGAAGCGCTGGCCACGGGCGTTCATCTGCGCGCTTTCGTGTGCGCGGGCACGCTGCACCGCCACCTCGCAGCTGACAGCCAGCAGTACGCAAGCACTGATCAGCGTGACTGCGACCGCAGGCAGCCAGGCACTGTGGAGAATTTGACGCAGCCGAGAAATGAGCGATGGCATGTGCGGCATCCAATTGAATAGTCAAGGTATAGCAACTGGATGACGACTTGGCGCGCCGTCTGGACGGTAGCCGGTCAGCGCTGGGTGTTGAGCACCTGCAACAGGGCCGCCGTCTGCGCGTCCGGCATGCCATCGAAGCGCTGCGCCCGGAAGTGCATCTGGAAAGCTGCCAGCACGTGCCGCGTGGTCTGGTCGAACTCGCCGGTCTGCTCGACGGCGTAGCCGAAGCGCGCCAGTTGCTGCTGATACCACGCTGCGGACGGTGGATTGGTGTCGAAATACACTTGCTGCCTGGCCACCGCCGTTGCATTGGGCCACACCCCGAGCCCTGCCTCGGCCAGACGCTTCCAGGGGAACATCGGCCCCGGGTCCAGCTTGCGCAGGGGCGCGATGTCGCTATGGCCGATGACGTTGCGCGGCGAGATACCATTGCGCTTGACGATATCCTTGACCAGGGCGATCACCGCTTCGATCTGCGCTTCGCTGTAGGGGTGCCAGACACGTCCGGAAGGAGTATCGGTGTAACCGGGGTTGACGATCTCGATGCCGATTGAGCTGGAGTTCAGCCAGGTCCGGCCCTGCCATTGGCTCTCGCCGGCGTGCCAGGCTCGGCGACTTTCGTCCACCAGCTGATAGACCGTGGCGTTGCCGTCTCCCACCAGGTAGTGGCTGCTGACCTCGCCATGGGTCAGCAGCGCCAGCGAGCGCTCGAGGGACGCGTTGGTGTAATGCAGGATAACGAATTGGGCGCGGCTGTCCTGGTTGGCCGAAGGATGGCTACGGTCAATGCGCAGGCCGCTGGAACAGCCGGCAAGCAACAGCAGGAGCAGGGCGCAAGCGAAGGTTTTCATTGGAGGGAAGCACGTCATGTGTCGAGTGAATCGCTACAGTATAACGTGCCTGCCAGGATTGCGACGTCGACTCAGTGGACGCACATCAGCAGAAATGCCAACGAGTTGTCGCCACTGGGGCCTTGCATGTCCACCAGCTGGGTCATGACATCGACCTTGGCCAGGGTCGGTATACCGATCACCTTCGCTTGACCGTGCATTTGCCGGTCAGCGCTGCTGGCATCGATGGGCGACACCGAGCAGAAGCTGGGGTCCTTGTCGAAGGCACCGGCGGCCAGCATCAACTTGTATTCGGTGTAGTAGTTGTCCAGCGGGGTCTTCTTCACCTCACGGATCCATTCGCCCGATTGACGCAACAGCGTGCCGTCTTCGCCGATGTGCGCCGTGTGGATCGTTTCACTGGCCATCGCGCCCGCTTGAACGGCCAGTCCGGCCACGAGTGCAATGCTGCATTGGGTCAATTTCATCGCGTGCTCCTGCTTCAGGTCGATCTGCGGCCGCCGACCCTTCGGCGACACCCCGCAGTCTCTGGCTTGCGCCGCAGGCGCCTGCGGTAACCTGCTATCACCTGTGCCCGGAATCACTGTGCTCGACGCGATTGCGGCCCTGGTCCTTGGCCCGATACAACGCTTCGTCGGCACGCTTGAGCGCCTGCTCGCCACGCTCGCCGGAGCGCAGGGCGGCGACGCCGATGGACGTGGTGATCACCACGCGCTCGCCCTTGAAGTGAAATGGGCAGGCCTGCACCGCGGCACGCAGGTCGTCGACCAGCCGGACCGCCTGGGCGGGCGGCGTATCCGGCAGCAGCAGGACGAACTCCTCGCCACCGAAGCGCGCGATGAAGTCGCGCCCGCGCAGGCGCTTGCGCAGCTGATCAGCGACGATCTTCAACACCTTGTCGCCCGCCAGGTGGCCGTAGCCGTCGTTGATGCGCTTGAAGTGATCCAGGTCGAGAATGGCCATCGCCAGATGCCCGCCTTCGGTTTGCCAACGGCCGACCTCGCGGTCTACCTGTTCGGCCCAGGCCGCGCGGTTGGGCAGCCCAGTGAGGGGGTCGAGCAAGGCTTTCTGCCGCTGCTCCTCGAGATGCTCGCGGTAGCCCTGCGCCTCCTGCTCCATGCTCGAGACGCGCTCGGCCAGGCCCTGAAGCCGCGCGGCCAGCGCCTGCTCGCGGCGATCACGCTCGAGCCGGTGCTGATCCAGAGTGCCCAGCAAGCCTTCCAGGCGGTTATCCAGCACGTGCTTGAGGCTTTCCAGGTCCACCGCACCCTGCACGCTGGACTGCAGGCCATCGACCTGTTCGCGCAACCGGTCATCGAGCTGACGCGCGGCATCGCTGTTGTCGGCGTGACCTGCGCTGGCCTCCTGAAGATGGCTCTGGAAGTTCGCCAGCCGCGTGTTGATCTGCTGCAGGTAGGCTTCGAATTCGTGCTGGCCGCTGTCGTTGATCGCCAGCATCAGCACGGCCAGGTCGTCCAGCACGGGGATCAGTTCGTACCAGTTCAACCCTCGGCTGACGCGCAGGCGCATGTCCAGCGCCTGGGCCTGGTGCCGCTCCGGCAGGCTCAGTTCGTCCAGCAGGCCGATCAGGGTCTGCTCGATGTGCTCGGCGACTTGACTGTAAGGAGGCTCCCCCCCAGTAGGCAGGGCGAAGTCGCCCTCCGGGGGCTCGGCCGATTCGGGCGCAGGCTCGCCGGCCGGTGGTTCATCCGTCTCGGGTGCCTGCGCGGAGTCATCGGGCACAGCCTGTTCGACGGCCTCGACCGGTTCAGGTGCGGGGTCTGGCAGCGCAGCGGGCACATCGCTCGACGAGCCTTCCGACATCTCGGCCGAGGCCTGGACGGCGAGCGCAGCAGAGGGCTCGGCATCCACATCGGCTGGCGGCGCCGCCACGGGCGACGGCTGCACCTGAGGCAGCGCTTCGGCGCCGACCGGCACCACCGCCGGCGGGACGGCCGGGGCTTGGGACGGCGGCTGTGGCTCGTCGACCACAGCTTCATCCGCTACCGGGGGCGGGGAAGCAGGCGAGGGCGGCGGCGGGGGCTCCACGACGGCCTGCTCCTCGCGCTCCGGCGACTCTTCAACCGGTGCCGGGGGGCTGTCGTCACGGGCACCGAACAGCCGCTGGAACAGATTGGGGCGGTGGTCTTCGCCGGATTTGCGCAGAGACGACAGCGCCTGCTCCTGCAACCCACTGAGTTCGCCGAGCAGCGGTGGCAGCTCACGAGACTGGCTGACGCCGCCGTCGAGCCGCTTGGCCAGCTTCTTCAGCGGCCGCGAAACCTCACCAGGCAACTCCAGCGCCTGCAACTGGGCGACCAGCGAGGTCAGCGCGTCACTGACCTGGTTCATGCGGGTCTCACGGCGCTGCTCGGACTCCAGCACCGCCGTTTCCAGGCGCGGAATGAGCCCCGCCAGGCCGGCGTCCATGCTGTCGCCGCGGATCACCTCGCGCATTTCCTTCATGCACTGGTCCACCACCTTGTCGCTGCCCTCGGCCGCCAGCGTGCTGCGCACGAGGCCGCGCCGCAGCAGATCGAGCCGCGCTTCCCAGCGACGCTCGAGCTTCTCCTGCTGCTCCAGGCTCTTCAGGTATTTTTCTTTCCAGCGCTCGGCTTCGTCGGTCATGCCTGGATCCGCAACGGTGATGGCAGCAGGGGGAGGTAACTACTGAATGTCGGCGTGGAACGCGAAGTCTTGAGCGCTTCAGCGCACCGCCGGCAGGGTATCCAGGGTGAGGGCGTCCGGCAATCGGATCTCCACCGCCACCGGCAGGTGATCTGAGATGGGCTGGGACAGCACCTGAACCCGTTCCAGGGTCAGGCTGGGGCTCAGCAGAATGTGGTCCAGGCAGCGTTGCGGGCGCCAGCTGGGAAAGGTCGCCTCGACCTGCGGGGCGATGAGGCCCAGATCGCGCAAAGGCGAGCGCTCGAGCAGATCGTTGGCATGGGTGTTCATGTCGCCCATCAGCACCTGATGACGGTAGCCGCCGATCAGCTCGCGGATGTAGGCCAGTTGCAGCGCGCGGGTCTTGGCCCCCAGGGCCAGGTGCATCATGACCACGATCAGCGCGTCCTCGCCTTCGCCGAAGCGCACCAGGATCGCCCCGCGACCGGCCGGGCCAGGCAGCGGGTGGTCTTCCAGCTGATGAGGCCGCAGGCGGCTGAGCACGCCGTTGCTGTGCTGGGCGAACCGGCCGAGGTTGCGATTGAGCTGCTGGTACCAGTAGGGAAATGCGCCCAGCTGAGCCAGGTGCTCGACCTGATTGATGTAGCCCGAGCGCAGGCTGCCGCCATCGGCTTCCTGCAGGGCCACCAGGTCGAAGTCGCCGAGCAGTTCGCCGATCTTCTGCAGGTTGCCGGCCCGCCCGTTGTGCGGCAGCAGGTGCTGCCAACTGCGCGTCAGGTAATGACGGTAGCGCTCGGTGCTGATGCCGACCTGGATGTTGAAGCTCAACAGCCGCAGGCGACCATCTTCCGGCAGGCCGGGGGCCTGCAGATGATGCTCGTTGACCCGCGGCTGGTGCAGGCCGACGCTTCGCGTTTGACGCAAACGGGCCATGGCTACGCCGCCTACTTGGCGGCGCGCTCCTTGGCGATCAGCTGGTCGGCGACGTTCAGCACCCCTTCCGGCCCGCCGGCGGTGCCCAGGTCGAAGCGGTACTTGCCGTCGATCACCATGCTTGGCACACCGGTGATCTCGTATTTCTTCGCCAGTTCCTTGGCCTGGTTGACCTGGCCCTTGATCGCGAAGGAGTTGAAGGTAGCCAGGAACTTGTCCTTGTCCACGCCCTGGGTGGCGAGGAACTCGGCCATGTCCTCGGGATCGGTCAGGCGCTTGCGCTGGTTCTGGATGGCATCGAACACCGCAGCGTGCACCTTGGGCTCCACGCCCATGGCTTCGAGGGTCAGGAACATCTGGCCGTGAGCATCCCAGGGGCCGCCGAACATGGCCGGAATGCGCTTGAAGTGGACGTCCTTCGGCAATTTCTCGACCCAGGGGTTGAGGGTCGGTTCGAAGTGATAGCAGTGCGGGCAGCCATACCAGAACAGCTCGACGACCTCGATCTTGCCGGGCTCGGAAACCGGTACCGGGTTGCTCAGCTCGATATATTCCTTGCCTGCCGTGGCAGGTTCGGCAGCCTGGACTGCGGCCATACCGAAAACGCTGGCAGCGACCAGCGCGGTGCTGAGAATCAGTTTACGCATGCTTTACTCCTGAGCGATCTGGGGTCGCCCCGACGCGACCTGTGCTCAGACAGGCAGCGGCGGGATCGAGTTCTGTAGTGTAACGACTGGAAGCGGAAAATATAGGGGGTTTGTGCGCGAGGCCTGGCAGGGACCGCGGTTCAGCCCTTCGCACGCAAACCCGTTCACGCACCTACGCGTCTGCGTGAACAGTCCACATCCAGCGCCAGCATGTTCGGGCCTGCGGGATTAACCGAGCGTTAACACAGGCTCAATGCAGGCCCTGGATATAACTGGCCAGTGCCTCGATATCCTTGTTGCTCAGCTTGCCGGCGATGGTGCGCATGATCATGGCGTCGCCATCGTTGCTGCGATTGCCCTCGCGGAAGTCGTTCAGTTGCTTGGACGTGTACTGGGCATGCTGGCCGCCCAGGTGCGGGAAGCCCGCCAGGGCGATGCCCTGGCCATTGGGCGAGTGACAGCCGGTGCAGGCCGGCATGCCCTTGTCCAGGTCGCCGCCGTTGAACAGGGCGCGGCCGCGCTCTACCAGCTTCGGGTCGGCAGCCCCCACGCTGGCGGTCTGGCTGGCGAAGTAGGCGGCGATGTCGGCCAGGTCCTGGTCATCGAGCCCTGCCAGCATGCCGGTCATTTCCAGCACCGGGCGTTTGCCGGACTGGATATCGTGCAGTTGCTTTTCCAGGTAGCGCTGGCCCTGGCCGGCCAGTTTCGGGAAGTTCGGCGCCAGGCTGTTGCCGTCGGGGTTGTGGCAGGCACCGCAGACCGCAGTCTTCGCCTGGCCTGCGGCGGCATCGCCCTTGATCGGGCCAGCGGCACCGGCCGCTCCTGCGATGCCCATGGTCAACAGCAGACTCACGACAAGTTTGTTCATCAGCTAATCCAACACGGCTAAGGGTGAAATGTTATGTATCGGGACTGCCATTCATCCAAAGGATGACCGATCGGTAGTCCTCGGTACCGCAGTCCATGCACAATCCACGCGACGGCATAGCCTTGAAACCCTGAGCGAAGTGCGTCATCGGCCCGGTCATAACGCGCCCGGAATCTGGCTCCCTGGACAGCCGCGCGGCAGCGGCTGTGCAACGCCTGGGAATCCTGTGTAGCCTGTGCGCTGAAAAGCGCTGCAACCTCGCGTTCGCCAGCAGCCGTCTCGCCATGCGCAACGACCTGACAGGGTTGGGGGCCGCGCTGCGTTCTGATGCGCAAGCTGATGTTCGACACCCCCTGCCCGTTCCCCTTCAGGGGGAATGAGCACACAAAAACTGGGGCATTATATACTTGCACCCCGTAAACGGAAATCTGGCCTGGATCAGGCAAAACCCACTTCGGATACCCCATGCACGTCAAAAACCCCATCCTCGGCCTCTGCCAGAAGGCCAAATTCGCCCTCAGCGCCGCCAAGGTCGAACAATGCCCGCAAGACCTGGGCTACGAGGTGGCGTTCGCCGGCCGCTCCAACGCCGGTAAATCCAGCGCCCTCAACACGCTGACCCATGCCAGCCTGGCGCGCACGTCCAAGACGCCAGGGCGCACCCAGCTGCTGAACTTCTTCAGCCTGGACGACGACCGCCGCCTGGTCGACCTGCCCGGCTATGGCTACGCCAAGGTGCCGATTCCGCTCAAGCAGCACTGGCAGAAGCACCTGGAGGCCTACCTTGGTGGCCGCGAGTGCCTGCGCGGGGTGATCCTGCTGATGGACGTGCGCCATCCGATGACCGACTTCGACAAGATGATGCTCGACTGGGCCCAGGCCAGCGGCATGCCCATGCACATCCTCCTGACCAAGGCCGACAAGCTCACCCACGGCGCGGGCAAGAACACCCTGCTCAAGGTGCAGTCCGAGATTCGCAAGGGGTGGGGCGATGCGGCGTCCATCCAGCTGTTCTCGGCGCCCAAGCGCCAGGGGCTGGAAGAGGCATACCGGGTGCTGGCCGACTGGATGGAGCTGGAGGACAAGCCTGCGGCTTGAGGCGAGAAGGGCGCCGTCGTGCGCCCGGCGGCGAACGACAGGCAAAAAAAACCCCGGACTTCATATGGGGAGGGGGAAGTTCGGGGTTCAAGTCCGGACCGCCAGGGCGGGATCCGGTTATCTGCCAACACTTAACACAACATAGGAGCATCGAAAGGCTTCACCAGCCATTCAGGTACTCTGAGCGACCTTCACCGATTAAGTTCCTGAGCGCGGCAAACTAATCGCCAAGGTTTCATCTTCGCGCCTGCACCGCTGCGACCTTAGATCGCAGCCGGCAGGCACTGGCCTCAGTGCGCCTCGTCCCAGTTCGATCCGACGCCCACTTCCACCAGCAGCGGCACGTCCAGTTCGGCGGCACGGCTCATGTGCGGGCGAATCTCGGCGCTGACCTGCTCGACCAGGTCCTCGCGCACCTCCAGGACCAGTTCATCGTGCACCTGCAGGATCACCCGCGCATCCAGGCCGCTGTCGTCGAGCCACTGATTCACGTTGACCATCGCCCGCTTGATGATATCGGCCGCCGTGCCCTGCATCGGCGCGTTGATCGCCGTCCGCTCGGCGCCGCGACGCAGGGCGGGATTCTTGGCATTGATGTCCGGCAGGTACAGGCGACGGCCGAACAGGGTCTCGACGAAACCTTGCTCGGCCGCCTGGGTACGGGTGCGCTCCATGTATGCCAGCACGCCGGGGTACTGGGTGAAGTAGCGGTCGATGTAATCCTGGGACTGCTTGCGGTCGACACCGATCTGCTTGGCCAGGCCGAAGGCGCTCATCCCGTAGATCAGCCCGAAGTTGATGGCCTTGGCGCTGCGCCGCTGGTCATGGGTGACCGCCTCCAGCGCCACCCCGAACACCTCGGCGGCCGTGGCACGGTGCACGTCCAGGTCGTTGCGAAACGCATGCAGCAGGCTTTCGTCCTTGGCCAGGTGGGCCATGATGCGCAGCTCGATCTGCGAGTAGTCCGCGGCCAGCAGGCGGTAGCCGGGGCTGGCGATGAAGGCCTGGCGGATGCGCCGGCCTTCGGGGGTGCGCACCGGGATGTTCTGCAGGTTCGGATCGCTGGAGGACAGCCGGCCGGTAGCCGCCACGGCCTGCTGGTAGGAGGTGTGGATGCGCCCGGTGCGCGGGTTGATCTGCTCGGGCAGCTTGTCGGTATAGGTGCTCTTGAGCTTGCTCAGGGAGCGGTATTCCATCAGCACCGTGGGCAGCGGGTAGCCTTCGGCGGCCAGGTCGGCGAGCACCGCCTCGGCGGTGGACGCCTGGCCCTTGGCGGTCTTGCTCAGCACCGGCATGCCCAGCTTGTCGTACAGGATGCTCCCCAGCTGCTTGGGCGAACCGAGGTTGAACTCTTCGCCGGCCAGTTCGAACGCCTTGCGTTCCAGCTCGGCCAGCTTCACCCCCAGCTCGCCGCTCTGCACCTTGAGCAACGCGGCATCGACCAGCGCCCCCTGGCGCTCGATGCGCGCCAGCACCGGCACCAGCGGCATCTCGATGTCCATCAGCACCGGCTGCACGCTCGGCGTGGTGGCCAGGCGCTTCTGCAACGCATGGTGCAAGCGCAGGGTGATGTCGGCGTCCTCGGCAGCGTAGGGGCCGGCCTTGTCCAGGTGGATCTGATTGAAGGTCAGCTGCTTGGCACCACGCCCGGCGATGTCCTCGAAGGCGATGGTGCTGTGGTTCAGGTACTTCTGCGCCAGGCTGTCCATGTCGTGGCGAGTGGCGGTCGAGTCGAACACGTAGGATTCGAGCAGGGTGTCGTAGGCCACGCCACGCACCTCGATCGACGGGCTGGCGTTGGCCAGGATGTTGATGTCGTACTTGGCGTTCTGCCCGACCTTGGCCTTGGCCGGGTCTTCGAGCAGCGGCTTGAGCGCCAGCAGCACCGCCTCGCGATCCAGCTGCTGCGGCGCGCCTTCGTAATCGTGGGCCAGGGGCACGTAGGCCGCTTCATGGGGCTCGACCGCGAACGACAACCCCACCAGCTGCGCGCGCTGGGCATCCAGGCCGGTGGTCTCGGTGTCGAAAGCGAACAGCGGCGCCTGGCGCAGCTTCTCCAGCCAGGCCTCGAAACGCCCCGGGTCGAGAATCGTTTCGTAGCTGGCCTCGACTGGGGCGGCAGGCTCTTGCACTGGGGCGATCGCAGTACCTTCGCGCGCCGCCTCGCGCTGGACCTCGGCGATCCAGCCCTTGAACTCCATTTCGCTGTACAGCGCCAGCAGCGCCTCGCGGTCGGGCTCGCCGCACACCAGCGCGTCGACCTCGATGTCCAGCGGTACGTCGATCTTGATGGTGGCCAGCTCGTAGGACAGGAACGCCGCGTCGCGGTGCTCCTCGAGCTTGGCCGGCAGGCCCTTGGCACCGCGAATGGCCAGGCCCGGCACCTTGTCGAGGTTCTCGTAGAGCTCGCGCAAGCCACCACCGATGCCGGTCAGCAGGCCCACGGCGGTTTTCTCGCCCACGCCGGGAACGCCAGGAATGTTGTCGACCTTGTCGCCCATCAGCGCGAGAAAATCGATGATGTGCTCCGGACCCACGCCAAACTTCTCGTGCACGCCTGCCACGTCCAGCACCGTGCCGGTCATGGTGTTGACCAGGGTGATATGGCCGTCCACCAGCTGCGCCATGTCCTTGTCGCCGGTGGAGATGATCACCGGCCGGCCAGCGGACGCACTGCTGCGGGCCAGGGTGCCGATCACGTCGTCGGCCTCGACCCCTTCCACGCACAGCAGTGGATAGCCCAGCGCCTTGACGCTGGCGTGCAGCGGCTCGACCTGCACCCGCAGGTCGTCGGGCATGCTCGGGCGATTGGCCTTGTATTCGGCGAACATCGCGTCGCGGAAGGTTCCGCCCTTGGCGTCGAAGACCACCGCGAACAGGGCGTCGGGGTACTGCCGACGCAGGCTCTTGAGCATGTTCAGCACCCCCTTGACCGCGCCGGTGGGCAGGCCTTTGGACGTGGTCAGCGGCGGCAGCGCGTGAAAGGCGCGGTAGAGGTAGGACGAACCGTCCACCAGGACGAGGGGCGCTTGGCTCATGAGAGGAATCAACCTTTTCGACGGGTCCGGCGCTAGAATAGCCGGATCAGTGACGACAAAAGGACTTAGGTTATCATGCGCACACCCATTCGCCTGTTACTGCTCAGCCTGCTGGCCTTCACCCCGGCCCTGGCGCTGGCGGCGGAAGACGCTCCATCGGCCGATCCCGATGTGACCATTCGCACGGAAGGCGATCGCACCATCCAGGAATACCGCCAGAACGGCTTCCTGTACGCGATCAAGGTCACGCCGAAACACGGCAAGCCTTATTTCCTGGTACGCGCCGACGGCTCCGACGGCAACTTCATTCGATCCGACCAGCCGGACATGCTGATTCCGTCCTGGAAGATCTTCGAGTGGTAGGGTAGCGGCGCGTACCTTTACTTATCAATCCGGCACTTTCGGCTGAAAGTGCCCGCATGGGCAGCTTTCCAACATGTCAGTCTTCACCCCCGTGTCCCGGCCCGAGCTGGAAACTTTTCTGGCGCCGTACGAGCTGGGTCGCTTGCTCGATTTCCAAGGCATCGCCGCGGGCACCGAAAACAGCAACTTCTTCGTCAGCCTGGAAAAGGGCGAGTTCGTCCTGACGCTCATCGAACGCGGGCCGGCCGCCGACCTGCCGTTCTTCGTCGAACTGCTCGACGTGCTGCACGAAGCCGACATGCCGGTGCCCTATGCGATACGCGACCGCGACGGCCAGGGTCTGCGCCAGCTGTGCGGCAAGCCGGCGCTGCTGCAACCAAGGCTTTCGGGCAAACACGTCAAGGCGCCCAACGCCCAGCACTGCGCCCAGGTCGGCGAGCTGCTGGCGCACATCCACCTGGCCACCCGCGAGCGCATCATCGAGCGGCGCACCGACCGAGGCCTGGAGTGGATGCTCGAGGCGGGGGAAGCGCTGCTGCCGAGCCTGAGCGCCGAACAGGCGCAGCTGCTGCGCTCGGCCCTGGATGAGATCGCTCGCTGCAAGGCGCAGATCCTGGCGCTGCCCAGGGCCAATCTGCACGCCGACCTGTTCCGCGACAACGTGATGTTCGAAGGCACGCACCTGAGCGGCCTGATCGACTTCTACAATGCCTGTTCCGGTCCGATGCTGTACGACATCGCCATCACCCTCAACGACTGGTGCCTGGACGCACAGGGCGGTATCGACCTGCCACACGCCCAGGCCCTGCTGGGCGCGTACGCCGCGCTGCGCCCCTTCACTGCGGCCGAAGCCGAACTGTGGCCGGTGATGCTGCGTGTCGGTTGCGTGCGGTTCTGGCTGTCGCGGCTGATCGCCGCGCGCGACTTCGCCGGCATGGATGTCACCATCCACGACCCGCGCGAGTTCGAGGTGCGCCTGGCCAGGCGTGGACAGGTCGCGCTGAAGCTGCCATTCGCTCTCTGAACCGGCAAGCCGCTGCTGGCCCTAGTGTGGTGTTTCACAAGTAACGCTGATAAAGGCCGAGTGATTTTCATGCTCAGGCAAGGCGCCGCGACGAGTCGTAGCCCAGCTACGGCGAGGAGCGGCAACGCCGCATGAGCATGAAAAGCGCCGGCATTTATAGCGTTTACTTGTGATACACCACACTAGGCTCTGCCTGAAAAGCCTAGCGCGCCGCAGCGGCGTCCGGCAGCTTCGCCAGGCACCCGGTGAGGTCCGTGCCTAGCTTCTCCAGCAGCCGCTCGTAGCCCTGGCCGTCGACCGGGTCGGTACCGCCCAGTGCATCGAGCTCGGCCAGGGTGACCGGCAGCCCGGCCACCAGGGTTTCGGCCAGGCGCGGCCGCAGGGGGGGCTCGCTGAATACGCAGGTCGGCCCCACTTCCTGCAAGCGCTTGCGCATCGCCGCCACATGCTGAGCGCCCGGCTGCACCTCGGCGGCCACGCTGAAGACCCCGGCATGGCGCAGGCCATACTCGGCCTCGAAGTAATCGAACGCCTCATGGAACACGAAGTACGGCTTGCCGGCGATGCCCGCCACCTGGGTTTTCAGGCGCTGGTCGAGCGCATCCAGCCGTTGCACGAACGCCTGCTGGTTGGCCTGGTAACGCGCCGCGTTGGCCGGATCGACCTGCGCCAGATCGGCCGCCATCTTCGCCGCGATCACCCGGGCATTGACCGAGGACAGCCACAGGTGCGCATCCAGCGAGCCCGGACGGTGATCATGATCGTGGTCGTCATGGTCCTGCGCATGGGAATGGCTGTCCTCGCCGAAGCGGCGCAACTTCATCCCCGGCAGGGATTGCGCGGCCACGGTGGGCTTGCTGCGATTGCCCAGCACACGCGGCAGGAAGCTCTCCATGTCCGGTCCGATCCAGTACAGCAGGTCGGCATCGGCGACCTTGCGCACGTCAGAGGGGCGCAGCGCATAGTTGTGCGGCGACGCGCCGGGGGGCAGCAGTACTTCGGGATCACCGATGCCGTCCTGAACCGCTGCGGCGATCTGCTGCAAGGGCTTGATACTGGTGAGCACACGCACGTCGGCCTGGGCGGAAAAAGCGATGAACGCGACAAAAAAGGCTATGAATCGGGACACTGTGAATACTCGACTCGTCAGAAACAGGTAACATAATAACGTCTCCGCCGATAATCGTCGCCGCCCATGTCTATCACTCCGCTGGCCAACCGTCCCCACGATCACTCGCGCTGCGTGCACAGCGCACTGAGCGAGGCCGACACCCTGTGCGCCCGCCAGGGCCTGCGCCTGACCGCGCTGCGCCGCCGGGTGCTGGAGCTGGTGTGGCAGAGCCACAAGCCACTGGGTGCCTACGACATCCTCGCCGTGCTCAGCGAACAGGACGGCCGGCGTGCGGCACCGCCGACCGTCTATCGGGCACTGGATTTCCTGTTGGAAAACGGCCTGGTGCATCGCATCGCTTCGCTCAACGCGTTCATCGGTTGCAGCCATCCCGAGCACAAGCACCAGGGCCAGTTTCTCATCTGTCGCAGTTGCCACGTGGCCATCGAGCTGGAGCAGGACAACATCAGCGAGGCGATCGTCAGCAGCGCCAAGGCGGTGAACTTCGCCGTCGAGTCGCAGACCGTCGAGGTGGTCGGGCTGTGCGGGAACTGCCGGGGCACGGCATGAGCGACGCTCTTATCCGCCTGGAGCAGGTGGGTGTCAGCTACGGCGGCGAGACGGTCCTGGACAGCATCGACCTGGCGGTCGCGCCTGGACGCATCGTTACCCTGATCGGACCGAACGGCGCCGGCAAGACCACCCTGGTGCGCGCCGTGCTCGGCCTGCTCAAGCCCCATCGGGGCGTGGTGTGGCGCAAGCCGCGCCTGCGCATCGGCTACATGCCGCAGAAGATTCAGGTCGATCCCACACTGCCTCTTTCCGTGCTGCGTTTCCTGCGCATGGTGCCCGGCGTGGACCGGGCCCGGGCGCTGGCAGCGTTGCAGGAAGTAGGCGCCGAACAGGTACTCGACAGTCCGGTGCAGACCGTCTCCGGCGGCGAGATGCAGCGGGTACTGCTGGCCCGCGCGCTGTTGCGCGAACCCGAATTGCTGGTACTCGACGAGCCGGTGCAGGGGGTGGACGTGGTGGGCCAGAGCGAGCTGTACGCGCTCATCACCCGGCTGCGCGACCGTTATGGCTGCGGCGTGCTGATGGTCTCCCACGACCTGCACCTGGTGATGAGCACCACCGACCAGGTGGTGTGCCTGAACCGTCACGTGTGCTGCTCGGGGCATCCGGAGCAGGTCAGCGGCGATCCGGCCTTCGTCGAACTGTTCGGCCAGAACGCGCCGACGCTGGCCGTCTATCACCACCATCACGATCATCGCCATGACCTGCACGGCGCCGTGATCGCACCGGGCACCCATGTCCACGCAGAGCAGTGCAAGCATGGCTGATTTTCTTCTGTACGCCTTGCTTGCCGGATTGTCCCTGGCGGTGGTGGCAGGTCCGCTCGGTTCCTTCGTGGTGTGGCGGCGCATGGCCTACTTCGGCGACACCCTGTCCCATGCCGCCCTGCTGGGCGTTGCCCTGGGCCTGGCCCTGGACGTCAGCCCCACGCTGGCGGTGACCCTCGGCTGCCTGTTGCTGGCGATCCTTCTGGTGACACTGCAACAGCGTCAGCCACTGGCCTCGGATACCCTGCTCGGCATCCTCGCGCCCAGCACCCTGTCTCTCGGACTGGTGGTGCTGAGCTTCATGCACGATGTGCGTATCGACCTGATGGCCTACCTGTTCGGCGACCTGCTGGCGATCAGCCCGACCGACCTTTCATGGATCCTGGGCGGCAGCGCGCTGGTGCTAGTGGTGCTGGCGGTGCTGTGGCGACCGCTGCTGGCGGTGACCGTGCACGAGGAACTGGCGCGGGTCGAGGGCCTGCCGGTAGCCGGGCTGCGCCTGGCGCTGATGCTGCTGATCGCCGTGGTGATCGCCGTGGCGATGAAGATCGTCGGCGTGCTGTTGATCACCTCGCTATTGATCATCCCTGCCGCTGCGGCGCAGCGTCACGCCCGCTCGCCCGAGCAGATGGCGATCGGCGCCAGCCTGCTGGGCGTGGCGGCGGTGTGCGGGGGCCTGGCGATGTCCTGGCTCAAGGACACCCCGGCCGGCCCATCGATCGTGGTCTGTGCCGCAGTGCTATTCTTGCTGAGCCTGGGACTGCCCAGACGCTGACGCACCCTGCAACCTTTGCCAAGGTAAAGGGTCAGTAAGACGTGTTTTCGAGCGCGCACACCTGGGTGTAGACTTGCTCGCTTTTTGCGCAAATAGAGAGTCGCAGGAATGAAGCCGTTCGCCTTCCGTTATCTGCTTGTTGCCGCATTTTCGCTGATGCTCGGCGCCTGTTCGTCGACCCCGACACCGACGCCCGTCGCACCCGAGCCCGCCGATGCCTGGCAGCAATTGCAGCAGACCATCGCCAGCAACGAGCTGGCCACCGCCGAAGATCAACTGGCCACGTTACAAGCCCAGTCGCCAAATGATTCGCGCATCGAACAGTACCAGCGCCAGTTGGCCGAGGCGTATTTGCAGCGCAGCCAGATCGTGCTGCAGAAAGGCGACGTCAATGCCGCTGCCACCGCCCTGGCACGAGCGCGTGCCTTGATGCCCCAGGCCCCGGCACTGACCGGCGGGGAAGCCGTGGCCCAGGCTCGCCAGGCCGAGCTGGAGCAGGCCGAAGCAGCGCTCAAGGCAGTCGAGGCCAAGCCCCAGGCCCGAGTCATCGATCCTGCTGCACCCAGCACGGTGATTGCGCTGAAAACCACGGACATCGAAGCGATGCGGCGCCAATTGGACGATATCGCCGCCGATGTAGTGAATTACCAGTGCGAGGTCGTGTTCCAGGTGCCGCGCACCCAGGATGCCCCTTGGCTGAAGAGCCTGTTGCAGAAGCGGGTGACCCGGCTTGACCCGGGTTATCGACTGGATCTGAAACACCAGATCCAGCGGGCATTGCCGGCACAGGCCGTGTTGATCCCCCACCAGCGCTGATCCGCTCCTGCACGAGGAGCGGATAGCGCAACGCCAGGGATCAGGCGGGGATGGCCTCGGCGGCCGCCTCGCGCTCCCACACGCGGTGGGCTTGCACCGCCTTGACGAAGGCCTCGACGGTCTTCTGGTCATCGCCCAGCAGCAGTCCTTTGTCGGCTTTCAGCCCCAGCCCGTCCAGCAGCGATTTCCCCTGCGAAGCCACGCCAATGGCCTTGAGGTGCTTGTAGCCCTCGAGCAGGAAGTGCTTGGCCAGACCGCTGGCCGCCAGTGCGTCGAGGGACGCCTTGCCGTCAGGCACCAGGATGCCGTCGAACATCACTGAAGGCATGCCTTCCATGGAAGCGTCCACGGGCAACGACTTGCCGTCGGCCGTCTTCACCGGCGCCGAGCTCGGGCCCAGCAGCATCGGCCGTGCGCTGTGCGCTTCGAGGGCCTTGACCAGCCGGTCGACGCTGGCGCCATCGACCCCATTAGCCACCAGCAGGGCGATCTTGCGACCCTTGATCCCCACATCGCCGGGATGATTCACCTGGCTCAGGGCAGGGGAAGCCTTGAGCTTGGAGGCATTGGTTTTGACGGTGCCAGCCTTGGGCGCCGGCAGCCCCAGGTTCTCGGCCACGGCGGCCGCCAGGTCGAGGTCGATGTTGGCGAGGATCTCGTTGACCTGGCGCTCGCGGATGTACTCGCGCTCGACCTTACCCAATTCGAAGCTGTAGGCCTTGATGATGTGCTGCTGCTCGTGAGGGCTCATGCTCTTGAAGAACAGGCTCGCTTGGGAGAAGTGATCGCTGAACGACTCGCTGCGCTCGCGAACCTTGTGCGCATCGACGCGCTCCTGGTACGACTCGAAGCCGCCATCCTGAGGACCGGGCGGGGTCTCCTTCGGCCAGCCGCCATCGATCGAGTTCGGCTCGTAAGAGGCGCGACCCTTGTGAATGGTCTGGCGGTGCATGGCATCGCGCTGGTTGTTGTGATTCGGCGATACCGGGCGGTTGATCGGGATTTCGTGGAAGTTCGGCCCGCCCAGGCGGCTGATCTGGGTGTCGGTGTAGGAGAAGAGGCGACCCTGCAACAACGGATCGTTGGTGAAATCGATGCCGGGCACGATATGGCCTGGGCAGAAGGCGATCTGCTCGATCTCGGCGAAATAGTTGTCCGGGTTACGGTCCAGCACCATCTTGCCCAGCGGCGTGACCGGCACCAGTTCCTCGGGGATCAGCTTGGTGGGATCGAGCAGGTCGAAGTCGAACTTGTGCTCGTCTTCCTCGGCCACGATCTGAACGCCCAGTTCCCATTCGGGATAGTCGCCCGTCTCGATGGCTTCGGACAGGTCGCGACGGTGGAAATCGGTGTCCTTGCCGGCAAGTTTCTGCGCTTCGTCCCACAGTACGGAGTGCACGCCCTGGCGCGGTTTCCAGTGGAACTTGACGAAGGTGGCTTTGCCTTCGGCGTTGATGAAGCGGAAGGTATGCACGCCGAAGCCTTCCATCATGCGCAGGCTACGAGGAATCGCGCGGTCGGACATCGCCCAGATGACCATGTGCGCCGATTCCGGCACCAGGGAGACGAAGTCCCAGAAGGTGTCGTGGGCCGAACCGCCGGTGGGAATCTCGTTGTGCGGTTCGGGTTTGACCGCATGGACGAAGTCGGGGAACTTGATCGCATCCTGAATGAAGAACACCGGCATGTTGTTGCCGACCAGGTCGAAGTTGCCTTCGTCGGTGTAGAACTTCACGGCGAAGCCGCGCACGTCACGCACCGTGTCACCCGAGCCGCGCGGGCCCTGGACGGTGGAAAAGCGCACGAACACCGGAGTTTTCTTCTCGGGGTCCTGCAGGAATCCGGCCTTGGTCAGTGCGCTGTGGTTGCCGTAGCTCTGGAAATAGCCGTGGGCGCCGGTGCCGCGCGCGTGCACGATGCGCTCGGGAATGCGCTCGTGGTCGAAGTGGGTGATCTTCTCGCGCATGATGAAGTCTTCGAGCAGCGAAGGCCCACGCGATCCGGCCTTGAGCGTGTTCTGGTTATCGGCGATACGCACGCCCTGGTTGGTCCGCAGCGCCTGGCCGGTAGCATCGCTGCGCGCCTGCTCCAGGCTCTGCAACTTGGCATTGGTATTGGCGCGGTCAGGGGTCTGGGTACCAGCCAGTTCGCTCTGCTTGGGCGCGTCCGTCCTGTTGCTCGACATCTTGACTCTCCTCATCACTCATCAGGCTGCCCGTTCCGGGCTTGTTCAGGTAGTGACTTGGCGCCATCGCCAGACGTTCCATCGAATTTACCGACCGTCGCGTTATGCTCGCGCGGTTGGTCGCGGCGCAAATAAATGATAAGAACTGCCAGTCGAAAAGGCTAAAATGCGCCACCCCAGCTCACCGCTGACCCCATTCCCATGCGCCCCACAAGGTTCGCTACGTGATCGAGTTCCAACATGTGCACAAGACCTACCGCGTCGCCGGTAGGGACATCCCCGCCCTCCACCCGACCAGCCTGACCATCGAAGATGGCCAGGTGTTCGGCCTGATCGGCCACTCCGGTGCCGGCAAGAGCACCCTGCTGCGCCTGATCAACCGCCTGGAGGCCCCGTCCGGTGGCAAGATCATCGTCGACGGCGAAGAAGTCACCGCCTTCGATGCCAGCCAACTGCGGCGTTTCCGCCAGCAGGTCGGCATGATCTTCCAGCATTTCAACCTGCTGGCCTCCAAGACCGTCGCCGACAACGTCGCCCTGCCGCTGGTGCTGGCGGGCGAGTTGTCGCGCAGCGAAATCGACCAGCGGGTGAACCAGTTGCTGGCGCGGGTCGGCCTGTCCGACCACGCTCGCAAATACCCGGCGCAGCTTTCCGGCGGACAGAAACAGCGGGTGGGCATCGCCCGCGCCCTGTCCACCAACCCCAAGATCCTGCTGTGCGACGAAGCCACCAGCGCCCTCGACCCGCAGACCACCGCCTCGGTGCTGCAACTGCTGGCCGAGATCAACCGTGAACTGAAGCTGACCATCGTGCTGATCACCCACGAGATGGACGTGATCCGCCGGGTCTGCGACCGTGTCGCGGTGATGGACGCCGGCGTCATCGTCGAGCAGGGCGCCGTCGCAGACGTGTTCCTGCATCCCCGGCACACCACCACCAAGCGCTTCGTCCAGGAGGACGAGCAGGTCGACGAGCACGAGCAACGCGATGACTTCGCTCACGTGCCAGGTCGCATCGTGCGCCTGACCTTCCAGGGCGAGGCGACCTACGCGCCGCTGCTGGGCACGGTGGCCCGTGAAACGGGGGTGGACTACAGCATCCTCGCCGGACGCATCGACCGCATCAAGGACGTGCCTTACGGCCAACTCACGCTTGCCGTCACCGGCGGCAACATCGACGCTGCGTTCGCCCGCTTCCAGGCCGCAGACGTGCATATGGAGGTCCTGCGCTGATGGACGCCCTGAGTTTCTTCGCCAACGTCGACTGGTCCGAAATCTGGCTGGCCACCGGCGATACCCTGATCATGCTGTTCGGCTCGTTGCTGTTCACCGTGCTGCTCGGCCTGCCCCTGGGCGTGCTGCTGTTTCTCTGCGGCCCACGCCAGATGTTCGAGCAGAAAGGCGTCTACGCGCTGCTGTCGCTGGTGGTGAACATCCTGCGCTCGCTGCCGTTCATCATCCTGCTGATCGTGATGATCCCGGTGACGGTGCTCATCACCGGCACCTCGCTGGGCGTCGCTGGTGCCATTCCACCGCTGGTGGTCGGCGCCACGCCGTTCTTCGCGCGCCTGGTGGAGACCGCCCTGCGCGAAGTGGACCGCGGCATCATCGAGGCGACCCAGTCCATGGGCGCGACCACGCGGCAGATCATCACCAACGCGCTGTTGCCCGAAGCCCGGCCGGGTATTTTTGCAGCGATAACCGTCACCGCCATCACGCTGGTGTCCTATACCGCGATGGCCGGTGTCGTCGGCGCCGGTGGCCTGGGGGATCTGGCGATCCGCTTCGGCTACCAGCGCTTCCAGACCGACGTGATGATCGTCACCGTGGTGTTGCTGCTGGTACTGGTTCAGGTGCTGCAGAGCCTCGGCGACAGGCTGGTCGTGCATTTTTCCCGTAAGTAATCCCACTGGGTCGGCGTGCCGGCCCGTTCGGGGGTCGTCCCGGCCCTCACAAGGAGTGATTTGATGAAGAAACTGCTCGCTGTCGTCGCCGCCGTCGCGGCCTTCTCGGCCCAAGCGGCCGAGACCCTGACCGTGGCCGCCTCGCCCGTACCGCACGCCGAGATCCTCAACGTGGTCAAGCCGATCCTCGAAAAAGAGGGTGTGGACCTGAAGGTGAAGGAGTTCACCGACTACATCCAGCCCAACGTGCAAGTGGCGGAAAAGCGACTGGACGCCAACTTCTTCCAGCACCAGCCCTACCTGGATGAGTTCAACAAGGCCAAGGGCACACACCTGGTCAGCGTCGCCGGCGTGCACATCGAACCGCTGGGCGTCTACTCGAGCAAATTCAAGAAGCTCGACGAACTGCCCACCGGCGCCACCGTGGTCATCCCCAACGACGCCACCAACGGTGGCCGGGCGTTGCTGCTGCTGGACAAGGCTGGCGTGATAAAGCTCGAGGACAACGGCAACATCCTCTCGACCGTCAAGGATGTGGTGGGCAATCCCAAGAACATCAAGTTCCGGGAACTGGAGGCGGCTACCATTCCACGCGTGCTGACCCAGGTGGATGCCGCGCTGATCAACACCAACTATGCGCTGGAAGCCAAGCTCAATCCCGAGAAGGATGCCCTGGCCATCGAAGGCAAGGATTCGCCCTACGTCAACATCCTGGTGACCCGCGAGGACAACAAGGACAGCGACGCGGTGAAGAAGCTGGTCCAGGCGCTGCATTCGCCTGAAGTGAAGCAGTTCATCACCGAGAAATACAAAGGCGCCGTGGTGCCTGCATTCTGATTCGCTGAATCCCGGGCCGTCCACGACGCACGGTCGTGGCTCGGCCTGGGTGCGCGGCGCAACCCGCCGCTACGCGACCCTCTTCACGGCTGCGCCACCAGCTTGGGCAACTGCGCCACCAGCTTGCCGTTGTCGAACGGTGCACGAATGAACCCGCGCTGGCGCCCGTCCGGCCCCAGCAGGGCCAGGTTGCCGCTGTGATCGACGGTGTAGCCGGGCTGACGGGTGTCGGCCGGCACGAATGGAATGCTCAAGGCCTTGGCCAGGGTCTGGGTATCCTCGATCGAGCCGGCAAGGCCGATGAAGTCCTTGTCGAAGTAGACCAGGTACTGCTTGAGCTGCTGGGGCGTATCGCGGTTCGGGTCCACGCTCACCAGCACCACCTGCAGGCGTTCGAGCGTGTCCTTGGGCAGCTGGCTCTTGACCTGGCGCAGTTGCGCCAAGGTGGTCGGACAAATGTCCGGGCAGTAGGTGTAGCCGAAGAACACCAACGACCATTTCCCCTTGAGCTGGTCCGCTGCGAACGGCTGGCCGTTCTGGTCGATCATGCCCACCGCCGGCACGCTGCGGCTCTGCGGCAGGAGGATGATCCCCGCGTCGATCAGCTGAGCCTGACTGGCATCGCCACGTCCACTGAGCGCCTTGGCAACCAGCAAGCCCAGTATCAGAGCGGCCACGGCGAAGAAAAGCAGGAAGGTTTTCTGAGTTCGAGTCATGGGTTGGGTAGTCGAGTCAGGAGAAAAGGAAGGCGGCCAGTATCGCCCCAGGCGCAGCCAGATGACAGGCGGCGAATGCACGCACATTGGCATCGGGCCCGGCGGTGATGCACTTATATAGCCGTAAGGAGTAAACCCGTTAGTTATATAACAAATGCGTCTTAGCTCCTCACGCAGCCGAGCTACCTTAGTGTCTTCCGTTTGTAACCCCCTGTCCCTGGAGTTGTCATGAACACCGCAGCTGTACGCGAGCAGATCCATCAAGCCCAACTTTTCGAGCGCCGTACCGGCCAATTGCGACAACGGCTCGAACAACAGCTGCCGCACCTGCACCCGCTCATTCAACTGCCTGCGCAAGATGCCCGGGACACCCTGGCGCGCTTCGTCAGCGCCTACATCGACCAGGTCCCCGAGTTGCTCGACGCGGCCAATGAAGTGGCCCGCGACGCCGGCATCGAGTCGCAGATCAAGCCTGTGCTGAAGATCGCCGAGGCCTATTTCCTGCAACCGCCCAGCGTGGTGGAAGGGCACACCGGCCTGGATTGCCTGCTCGATGAGGCCTATCTCGCCCATCGCCTGGTCGAGGAGGTCAACGACCTGTACATCCGCCATTTCCAGCAGCCACTGATCCCCGTGGACACCACCGGGGCCAACCTGATCGCTCATCAACTGATCGGCGAAACCTTCGCCAATCAGCTGGACGAAGTGGTACATCACTCGGTGGATGAAATGCTCGACGACGAAAGCTTCGCCGTCGAATCGGTACAGGCCTACCGCGAAACCCTGCGCAGCCCCGCAACGGGTGAAGCGTGGAAGCGCTGGCCGTGCTTTTCGCGGCAGCTCGGGGTGGAGCTGGGGCATTCGGGCTGAGTCTTCCATCGAAGGGCCGATGCCCTTGTGGGGCATCAGCAACCTGTCTCAGGCCCCGACTCCGGCAGTGGTGCGCAACCGGCCCTCGATGCGGCGCTTCAGGCGTCGTTGTTCGATGACCAGCTGCGACCCGGTGGCCTGGTTGCTGCGGCTCCAGTCCTCGAGCAGCTCCAGGCAGGCGTGATCGATGTAGCTCAGATTGCCCAGGGGCACATGCAGGGTGGAGCCGGCCGGCACGCTTTCCAGCACCTGGGTCAGTGCCGGCACCTTGAGGAAGGTCGCCGCGCCGCTCAGGCGCAGTTCCAGATGCCCGGGCTCGTCCAGCGACACCAGGTTGATCTTCAGTCGCGCGGCCTTGAACGCCAGTTTCAGCAGGGTCAGGGCGAAGCCCACCAGCACGCCGGTCAGCAGATCGGTGAACACGATCGCCAGGGCAGTCGCGGCGTAGGTGTACATCGGCATGCGCCCGTAGCGCCCCAGGTTGCGCAACGCCTTGATGTTCACCAGCTTGATACCGGTGTAGACCAGCACCCCAGCCAGGCTCGCCACAGGGATCTGCTGCAGCACGCTGCCCAGCACCACCACGAAGCCGAGCAACCACACCCCATGCAGGATGGCCGAAGCGCGAGTCTGGGCGCCCGCTTGCACGTTGGCCGAGCTGCGCACGATCACCCCGGTCATCGGTAAGGCGCCGAGCAGGCCGCAGAGCATGTTGCCCAGCCCCTGCGCCGAGAGTTCACGGTCGAAGTCCGAACGCTGGCCAGTGTGCATGCGGTCTACCGCCGCCGCCGACAACAGGGTTTCGGCACTGGCGATGAAGGCCAGGGCGAACGCTGCCACCAGCAGATTGGGGTCAGCCAGCTTCAGCAGGTCGTCCGGACGCAGCCAGTCGATGGCCTGCGTCAGGTCGGTCGGCACCTGCACCCGATTGACCGGCAGCGCCAGCCACACACTGATCGCCGTCATCGCCGCCACGCCCAGCAGCGCACCGGGAATGAAGCGCAGGCGTTGGGGACGCCAGCGGTCCCAACCCCACATCAGGGCAATGGTGCCCAGGCCCAGGGCGCCAGCCTGCCAGCCACTGCCCGCCTGCTCCAACGGCAGTGCAGAGGCCAGGGTGGCCGGGAACCCCAGCAGGTTATCGACGCCCGAAGGCTGGGGCGCCGCATCGAACATCACATGCACCTGGGAGAGCACGATCAGCACGCCGATCCCGGCCAACATGCCGTACACCACGGCCGGTGCGGTGACCCGGAACCAGCAGCCCAAGCGTAGCCGCCCGGCCAGCAATTGCAGCACGCCGGCCAGCAGCAGGATGGGCCCGAGCATCGCCACCCCATGCTGGCGCACCAGCTCGAACACCAGCACGGCGAGGCCCGCAGCGGGCCCGCTGACCTGCAGCGGCGAGCCTGCCAGGAAGCCCACCACGATACCGCCGATGATGCCAGTGATCAGCCCTTTGGCCGGCGGCATGCCGGAGGCGATGGCAATGCCCATGCACAGCGGCAGGGCCACCAGGAACACCACTACCGAGGCCAGCAACTCACGCGGCAGTGCCGCTTTGATCTGTGTCATGTTCACCCTATCGCTCCTTTTCTGATTGACGGCCACTCCAATGGCCGATGGCACGGGTCGACCCTGAATCGCGTGCAGCCGCGAGCCGCCAGCGCAATCGCCGGCACGGCATTCAGGGAAATTCAAGGCAAAGACAAGCCCTGCCGCGCCCGTAGGGCGCAGCCGGCTATCACGTATTTACAGGTGTGGCGCGGGCGGCTTAGTAGCGGCCTCTAGGCGTGGCGCAGGGCACCGGCTCACCGGCGCTCAGGGGCAGGAAGGCATCGCTGGCGGCATCGTAGGCTTCGATGCGGCTGGTTTCGATGTCGTAGACCCAACCATGAATGTACAGCTGGCCCGCCGCCAGACGCGAGGCCACCGACGGATGGGTGCGCAGGTGATGCAACTGGGCGATGACGTTTTCCTTGGTCAGCACCTGCATGTTTTCATGTTCGGTGTCGCAGGTGCAGTTGTTCTCCACCACGGTGCGGGCCACTTCGGCATGGCGCAACCAGGCGGAAACGGTAGGCATCTTGGCCAGCGACTGTGGATTGAGCACTGCACGCATGGCGCCGCAGTCGGAGTGGCCGCAGACGATGATGTGATGCACGCCCAAGGCCATGACGGCGTATTCGATGGCGCTGGACACACCGCCGTTCATCTGGCCGTAAGGTGGAACGACGTTGCCGACGTTACGGGTCACGAACAGGTCGCCCGGCGAGCTCTGGGTAATCAGCTCGGGCACGATGCGCGAGTCGGCACAGGTGATGAACATCGCGCGCGGCTTCTGCGCGGTGGCGAGTTTCTTGAACAGTGCCTGCTGCTCGGGAAAGACATCGTGATGGAACTTCAGGAAGCCGTCGACGATGTGCTTCAGGGCGGCATCGGCGCTCTCGGCCGGAGCGGCCACAACGGGCTTGGATGGGTCCTTGACGGGCATGATTCATCCTCTAAACGGTTTGACGGTAGACAGGAGTCTACCGAGGAAAGATTCAAGCTATGCGAGGAATTAGATGACGCGCACAGGTAATAAATCACAGCCGTGATTGGCTGACTTCCTACGCTAGCGGAGAAAACTTAACTGAAACTGAATTCAGCGGCTCTAGAACGGGCGTTCCAGATAATGGCGGGGTCATTTCGATAATAGCAAAAAAACATCAACTGCCAACACCCCATAACCCGATTATTACCAGTCATTAGCCACACTGCTGGATAGACTCCGCCCCGCCAAGATCAGAACAGCGCCATCTGCGCACCGGGAACACAGAACGCCGAGCAGTCCAGGGCCAGGGCCTCGCGCTCGGCGAAGCCCAATTGCCGCGACGCTTTGCGAAAACGCTGCGCCAGCAGCTCGGCGAACACGCCTTCACCACGCATGCGTACCCCGAAGCGGCTGTCGTACAGCTCGCCGCCGCGGCTCTGGCGGATCAGGCTCAGGACATGCGCGGCCCGTTGCGGGTAATGATCCTGCAGCCATTGCTCGAACAACGGTGCCACCTCCAGCGGCAGGCGCAGCATCATGTAGGCAGCGCTCTGGGCACCGGCGTCGCTGGCCGCCTGGAGCAGGTGTTCCAGCTCGCTGTCGTTGATCATCGGAATCATCGGCGAGCACAGCACGCCGGTCGGCACACCGGCATCGCGCAGCACGCGAATCGCCCGCAGCCTGGCCTTGGGGGCGGCGGCACGGGGCTCCAGGGTACGCTTGAGTTCGTCGTCCAGCGTGGTGAGGCTGATCATCACGCGCGCCAGGCGCTGGCTGGCCAGTTCGCGCAGCAGGTCGAGGTCGCGCAGGATGAGCGAGCCCTTGGTGACGATGGTCACCGGATGACGGTAGCGCAACAGTACTTCGAGCAGCCGACGCGTCAGTTGATAGTCACGCTCGATGGGTTGGTAGGGATCGGTGTTGGCGCCCAGGTTGATGGGCGCACAGACGTAGCCTGGCTTGCTCAACTGTTGCTCGAGCACCTCGGCGGCATTGGTCTTGGCGATCAGCCGAGTCTCGAAATCCAGGCCAGGGGACATGTCCCAGTAGGCGTGGCTGGGCCGGGCATAGCAGTAGATGCAGCCGTGCTCGCAACCGCGGTAGGGATTGATCGAACGATCGAAGGGCAGGTCGGGCGAGGTGTTGCGGGCGATGATGGTCCTGGCGGTCTCGATCCGTACCTCGGTGCCCTGGGTCAACGGGACTTCCTGGTGCCAGCCGTCGTCTTCGGCCACGCAGTGACTCGGAGCGAAGCGGTTGTGCGGGTTGTCGACGGTGCCACGTCCACGAACGGGGGCTGGTTTCATGCTGGATCACCCGGATTACTGTATGCATGAACAGTAATCCGGGTGTGGCGCAAATACCAGTGCCGTCAGACGGACGAAGGCTGCCTCAGTGCGGTTTCTTCAACTTGGGGTTGGGGAAGAACTGCACTGTCTGCACCTGGACCGGCTGCGCCTTGACCGCCGGCTGATTGACCCGCGTGCCGAGCTCCTTGGGCACGGAAAGGCCCTGCTCATTGAGCGTATCGGTGAAACCGCAGGCCACGCACTCGCGGTGCGGGACGCCGTCCTCGTTCCACATCATCAGCTTGTCCGGCTCGCTGCACGCCGGGCATACCGCCCCGGCGATGAAGCGCTTGCGGGTTCTGCTCACGGCGTCGTCGCTCATGCCGCAGCATCCTCGCTCAGGCCGCTGTGACGCAGCAAGGCGTCAATGGACGGCTCGCGACCACGGAAGTCGACGAACAGCACCATCGGCGCCCGCGAGCCGCCACGGGCCAGGATCGCCTCGCGGAAGGCGCGACCGGTCTCGGCGTTGAGCACGCCTTCTTCCTCGAAGCGCGAGAAGGCGTCGGCCGACAGCACTTCGGCCCACTTGTAGCTGTAGTAGCCCGCCGCATAACCGCCAGCGAAGATGTGCGCGAAGCTGTTGGGGAAACGGTTGTAGGCCGGCGGGCGCATCACCGTGACTTCGTCGCGAACGCCTTCGAGCACCTGCAGCACGCTACGGCCGTCACCATGGGTGGCGTGCAGCTCGAAGTCGAACAACGAGAACTCCAGCTGGCGCACCATCATCATGCCGGACTGGAAGTTCTTCGCCGCCAGCATCTTGTCCAGCAGGTCCTGTGGCAGCGGCTCGCCGGTTTCGTAATGGGCGGACATCAGCGCCAGGCCTTCGGGCTCCCAGCACCAGTTCTCCATGAACTGGCTCGGCAGTTCCACCGCATCCCAGGCCACGCCATTGATGCCGGAAACGCCCGCATGCTCGATCCGGGTGAGCAGGTGGTGCAGACCGTGGCCGAACTCGTGGAACAGGGTGGTGACTTCATCATGGGTCAGCAGCGCCGGCTTGCCGGGCGCAGCCGGGGTGAAGTTGCACACCAGGTTGGCCACCGGGCTCTGCAACGCGCCGCTGGCGGTGCGGCGACGGTCGCGAGCGCCGTCCATCCAGGCACCGCCGCGCTTGTTGGCCCGGGCATAGAGGTCGAAGAAGAAGCGCCCGACGTGCTGGCCGTTCTCCTTGATCTCGAACAGGCGCACATCCGGGTGCCAGGCATCGAAGCCCTGCAACTCGGCGATCTCGATGCCGTACAGACGCTGGACGATGCTGAACAGCCCACCCAGCACCTTGTCGATCGGGAAGTAGGCGCGCAGCGCTTCCTGGGACACGCTGTAGCGCTGCTCGCGCAGCTTCTCGCCGTAGTAGCCGGCATCCCAGCTCGCCAGCTCGGGGCAGCCCTGCTCGGCGGCGTAGGCCTTGAGCTGGGCCAGGTCCTGAGCGGCGAACGGCTTGGAGCGCCTGGCCAGGTCGCGCAGGAAACTCAGCACCTGGTCGCTCGATTCGGCCATCTTGGTGGCCAGGCTCAGCTCAGCGTAGTTGGCATAGCCCAGCAGGGCAGCCAGTTCCTGACGCAGGTCGAGAATCTCGGCCATGATCGGGCCATTGTCGAACTGGCCGGCATTCGGGCCTTGGTCGGATGCCCGCGTGCAGTAGGCGGCGTAGAGCTCTTCGCGCAGGGCGCGGTCGTTGGCATAGGTCATCACCGCGTAGTAGCTGGGGAACTCCAGGGTGATCAGCCAACCGTCGAGGCCCTTGGCCTGGGCGGCTGCGGCCATCTGCGCCTTGGCCGAATCGGTCAGGCCATCCAGCGCGGCCTCGTCGGTGACGTGCTTGGTCCAAGCCTGGGTCGCATCGAGCAGCTGGTTGGAGAATCGGCTGCCCAACTCGCTCAGGCGGCTCTGCACCTCGGCGTAGCGCTGCTGCTGATCGGCCGGCAGGTCGATGCCCGAGAGGCGGAAGTCGCGCAGGGCGTGTTCGAGGAGGGTCTTCTGCGCCACGTCGAAGCTCGCCGCTTCAGGGCTGGCGGCCAGTGCCTGGTAAGCTTCGAACAGCGCACGGTTCTGGCCCAGTTCGGTGGAGTAGGCGCTCAGGGCCGGCAGGCACGACTCGTAGGCCTCGCGCAGCGCCTGGCTGTTGCACACCGCGTTGAGGTGGCTCACCGGGCTCCAGGCGGCACCCAGGCGATCATTGAGTTCGTCCATCGCCAGCACCAGGCCGGCCCAGGAGGGGTTCTTGCCCTGCTGCTCGAGGATATCGGCGATGGCCTTGCGGTTGTCGGCCAGGATCTGCTCGACCGCCGGCAGCACGTGTTCGGCACGGATCGCGGAGAAGGGTGGCAGGTCATGGGACTGCAGAAGCGGGTTGTTCGCACTCACGGTTTGGATACCTTGGCAGGAGAAACACCTGACCATCTTAATTACAATCGACGCCGACCGCAGCAGGCAGCCCGCCTATCGGCACAGTAGAGGAACACGATCATGGCCATCCGCACCTTCGGCGAGCACACGCCGAGCCTCGGCCCGCGCGCCTTCGTCGACCGTTCGGCGGTGGTCATCGGCGACGTGACTATCGGCGAGGACAGCTCGGTCTGGCCGCTCACGGTGATCCGTGGCGACATGCACCGCATCCGCATCGGTGCACGCACCAGCGTGCAGGACGGCAGCGTGCTGCACATCACCCATGCCGGGCCGTTCAACCCGGAGGGTTTCGCCCTGACCATCGGCGACGAGGTGACCCTCGGCCACAAGGTCCTGTTGCACGGCTGCACCCTGGGCAACCGCATTCTGGTCGGGATGGGCAGCACGCTCATGGATGGCGCCATCGTCGAGGACGAGGTGATCATCGGCGCCGGCAGCCTGGTGCCGCCGGGCAAGCGCCTGACCAGCGGCTACCTGTACGTCGGCAGCCCGGTGAAACAGGTGCGCCCGCTCACCGACAGGGAACGCGCCTTCTTCGCCTACAGCGCGGGCAACTACGTGAAGCTCAAGGACCAGCACCTGGCCGAAGGCTACGACCGCCCCGAATGAGCGCCTCGCGCGCCCCACTGCCCAACGGACTTCCCCATGCATCAGAGCACCATCCTCTTCGACCTCGACGGCACCCTCACCGACCCGCGCCTTGGCATCACCCGCTCGATCCAGTACGCCCTGGCCAAGCTGGGCATCGACGAGCCGGATCTGACCCGCCTCGAGCACTTCATCGGTCCACCCCTGCTGCAAGCCTTCATGCAGTTCTATGGTTTCGACGAAGCCAAAGCCTGGCAGGCGGTGAACTTCTACCGCGAACGGTTCCGGGTGACCGGGCTGTACGAGAACCAGGTGTTCGAGGGCATTCCGGCATTGCTCCAGGCCTTGAACGAGCAGGGCCGTACCTTGTACGTCGCCACTTCCAAGCCCTGGGAGTTCGCCCGTGAAATCGCCCGGCATTTTGCCTTCGACCGCTATTTCAAGGTGATCTATGGCAGCGAACTGGATGGCACCCGGACCAACAAGGTCGAACTGATCGCCCACTTGCTGCACGAGGAACGCCTGGATCCGACCCAGACGCTGATGATCGGCGACCGCAAGCACGACCTGATCGGCGCCCACAGCAACGGCTTGCAGGCGGTCGCGGTGGGCTACGGGTTCGGCAGCCGCGAGGAACTGAAGGCCCAGGCGCCGGCGTTTCACTTCGACACCGTGGCCAGTCTGCATCGGGCGTTCGAGTTGGCGTGATGACCCGAGCGCGTTCTGGCGCTCGCGTTACAGCAGCCGCTGCAACGCCGCGTGTCGCCGCTCCGCAGGCAGATGCCCCAATGCCTCGACCCGCGCATAGAACGCGTCCCAGTCTCCACCCACTTCGCGATACAGCGCCGCGAATGCAGGTACCCACTGGTCGTAAAGGCCGAAAGGCAGCAGCTTGGCGTTGCTCATCGGGCTGTACATCCAGGCGTCGTAGCGTCGGTCGCCCGCCCACTGGGTGTCGCGCAGCTGCCGGTAGTCTTCGCGCATCCGCTGGAATTGCGCCTGTTTGGCCCTGAGCTTGTCGGCAGGGCTCAGCGGCCCGGCGTACACGGCCTGCAACCGTTCACGAGTGGCCAGCACCAGGTTCACGAACTGCTCGCGCTGCCCAGCCCCTGCTTCGTGCAGCACGGGCAGCCCACGCGCTGCCCGCCACTGGCGCGTCCCCTCCTGCTCGACGAAGGTGGCGAATGACTCGTTGAAGGCCGTGTCATCCTTCACGTAGAACCGCTGGTGCGCCAGTTCGTGAAAGATCAGCGTGGCCAGGCGCTCATCGCTCCAGCCGAGCATGGACGACAGAATGGGATCGTCGAACCAGCCCAGCGTCGAGTAGGCCTCTACGCCACTGACATAGACATCCAGCCCCTGTGCTCGCATCAGCGCCGCCGCACCTCGTGCATCGCCCTGGCGGTAGTAACCGCGATACGCCACGCATCCGGCGATGGGAAAACAGTGGGTAACTGGTTGCAGGGACAATGCCGGGGTGGCGAACAGGTTCCACACCACATAGGGACGGCCAAGTTCGGCGTAGAGCCGGTAGCTGCGGTTGTCCGGAAGCTTCAACTGCGTGCTGGCGAACGCGCGAGCGCGCTCGGCCCGTTGCAAGCGCTGGCGCAGTTGCGGATCGGTGGCAGGATCGTCCAGTACCTGGGCGACCGGCTGGCGCGAGCGCAGCAGCTGCCATTGCCCTTCGGCGAGCTGGCCATAGTAGCCGAGCGTGCTGCAACCACCGAGCAGCACGACAGCCAGCAGGGGAACAAAGACCGTGAAAATGCGGTCCAGAGGCGCGTGGCCTGAGCGCTGTATACGAAAACGTCGAATCATCAGGGCTGTTCATCCTGCGCAGGGCCAAGTGCGTACCAAGACTATCTTGCCAGAGGACCCCTTCGCCATGCGTACACTGCTCGCCCTAGGCGCCTGCGCACTGCTCGCTGCCTGTTCCACCTTGCCCGACCCGGACCCCAGCCAGGCGTGGGTGGACCTCGCGCCCGGCGACGCCACCTCCCTGCACGCGGTGCAGGTGGACGAGCGTGACTGGGCCGACGAGCGCTATTTCGAAGTGCCTCCAGGCAACCATGAATTGACCGTGCGCTACCGTTTCCCCGTGGCACCCAGCAACATTGGCGCAGTGGACGAACCGCTGTGGCGAGATTGCCAGCTCAACCTCAGCTTCAAGGATTTCAACGCCGGTCAACGCTACAGCCTGCAGGCCGGGACCATCGGCTTCAGGCCCTGGGTGAAGCTGTACGACGAACAGCGAAAACTCATGAGCCAAGGAGAGCCAGCAGGGTGCCAGCACAGCTGATCGACGCTATGCTTGAGCCTTGAAAAGGCCAGTGGAGTTCCCTATGCGCCAGCCCATGATGCTGATCGCCCTCAGTGCACTGGGGGCCTGCGCCAGCCCCTTGCCTCCAAAAGATCCGGCCCAGGCGTGGGTCGACCTCTATACCGTCACCCCAGGTCGGGTGATCATGGCCGACAAGCTGGACGGCGAGCGGCTGGACGATGGGCGCTACTTCCAGGTCAGCCCGGGTGCACACGAACTGGTGGTGCGCTTCGACTATGAGCTCACCGCTGGCCTGTTCACCACCAGCCCAACCGATCGCACCTGCTACCTGACCGTGCGCTTCGATCATTTCGAAGCTGGCGGACATTACCGCCTGGAGGCGAGGGCGCCGGCCATGCAGCCACAGGTCCACCTCTATGACGCCAGGCGCGCAGTGCTGGTCGACGAACCCAGCAACGTCTTCTGCATTCCGTAAGGCCTGCAAGGCTTGGCAGGCAGCTGAACCAGATCGCTACTGGTCGTTCTTCTGATAGATGATCTTGCGCGAGCCGTTGTCGCAACTACCCACGACCATGTTCTGGTCGGTGACATCCTGATTGGCTACGATTTCCAGGGTGTAGGAAGGGACGGCAGCGGCCTGGATCTTGGCTTCGATTTCGGCCTTGAGCTTTTCGCAGGGCAGGGGCTCAGCGACGACCGAGGTGGCCAGCACCGAGCCCAGAACGACGGATGCTACGCGGATCATGGTGAGACTCCTGAAAGGGCAGGCAATCTGCCGACCCCTTCAGTTTACTGCAAAGACCGTGTTACGAGAGCAGCGTCGCGTCCAGGGTGATGTCGGCATTCAACACCTTGGATACCGGACAACCGGCCTTGGCCTTGTTGGCGATTTCCTTGAACTGCTCTTCAGTGGCGCCCGGCACCTTGGCCTTGAGCGTCAGGTGCACGGCGGTGATCGCGAAGCCATCGCCCTGCTTGTCCAGCGTCACTTCGGCGATGGTGTCGATGCGCTCGGGAGTGAGGTTTTCCTGGCCCAGCATCATCGACAGCGCCATGGAGAAGCAGCCGGCGTGTGCGGCACCGATCAGTTCTTCGGGGTTGGTACCGGGCGAACCCTCGAAACGCGTGTTGAAACCGTAGGGGTTCTGCTTGAGCGCACCACTCTCGGTGGACAGTCGGCCCTTGCCATCCTTGATACCACCTTCCCAGATCGCCGATGCTGTCTTTTTCATGTTGCCTCCTGGTCGTACGGTTAAGGTCTACAGATTTTCTGAGGCTTGGCTCTACGGCAAGTTCAGAGCAATCCGACGGCTGCCATTGAATCTCCAGCGCTTCGCCCATACAGAGACCTCAAGGCCCCAGGGCCAACCCACTGCCTGCGGAGGTTGCGATGACGCAGTTGCACGACCTGAAAATCTCCACCCTCGACCTGGTACCGGTACGCGCCGACAGCGGCCCGGCCCAGTCCCTGCGCAACTCGCTCGACCTCGCCCAACATGTCGAACGCCTGGGCTATCACCGCTTCTGGGTCGCCGAGCACCACAACATGGACGGCATCGCCAGTTCGGCGACTGCCGTGTTGATCGGCTACCTGGCCGGCGGTACTTCACGCATCCGCATCGGCTCCGGTGGCGTGATGCTGCCCAACCATGCACCGCTGGTGATCGCCGAACAGTTCGGCACCCTGGCCAGCCTCTACCCCGGTCGGATCGACCTGGGCCTGGGCCGTGCGCCGGGCTCCGACCAGATGACCGCCCGTGCGCTGCGCCGCGAACGCTCCGGCAGCGCCGACGACTTCCCCGACGACGTCGAGGAGCTGTCACGCTATCTGGGCCCACGCACCGATGACCAGAAGGTCATCGCCGTGCCGGGTCACGACACCGACGTGCCCCTGTGGCTGCTCGGTTCGAGCCTGTTCAGTGCCCAGCTCGCAGGCATGCGCGGCATGCCCTACGCGTTCGCGTCGCACTTCGCCCCTCACTACATGCACCAGGCCATACGGGTCTACCGTGACCACTTCAAGCCCTCGACCACCCTGGACAAGCCTTATGTGATGCTGGGTGTGCCCATGGTAGTGGCGGACACCGACGAGCAGGCCGACTACCTGGCCACCTCGGTGTACCAGCGCATTCTGGCGCTGATGCGCGGGCAGAGCCTGATGCAGCGACCGCCCGTTGCCAGCATGGATGGCCTGTGGCTGCCACACGAGCGCGACGCAGTGGGCAATTTCCTGGGCCTGGCGATGATCGGCAGCCCCGAGAAGGTCAGGGCCAAGGTGGAGGTTCTGCTGGAGCAGACCGGGGCGCACGAGCTGATCTTCACCTGCGACCTGTACGAGCACAGCGACCGGCTGCGTTCGTACGAGCTGTTGGCTCACGCGCTCAAAGGCTGAACAGGGCGCAATTGAAAAGGCCGCTACGAGGGCGTAGCGGCCTTTTCATGAACTGCTATGGGTCGGGACCCGCATCGGCACTTGGCCCGGCCAGATCAATGGCGGGTATAGACGATCTTCTTGGTGCCACCTTCGCAGGTGCCCACTTCCTTGCCAGCCGAATCGTTCCGGTCGACGACATCCAGGGTATAGCCCTGAACGCCCTTGGCATCGAGCTTGCTCGCAATCTCGCTCTTGAGCTCTTCACAGGGCTTGCCTGCTGCGAGGGTGACGCCAGCGAACATCATCAGGCCTGCGGCCAGAAACACTTTCTTCATCGTCATCGTTCCTTGTGCGGATCAAAAAAGCAGGGTAGGGCAACCCGGTGAGTGGGTGCCCCTGGAAATACATACCTCACGGCGCCGTTCGATGCTAGCGCCGTGCTGTTTCAACTGTTCGCGATGCGAAAACCGACCTTCAAGGTGACCTGGTAGTGCGCCACCTTGGCATTCTCGATGTGGCCACGGGTTTCGACGACTTCGAACCACTGCATGTGCTGGATGCTCTGGGAAGCTTCGGCCAAGGCATTGTTGATGGCGTCTTCGATGCTGGTGGTCGAGGAACCGACGATTTCGACCTTCTTGTAGGTGTGGTGCTCGGACATGGAAGCTCTCCTCGAATCAAAGGTATGGCCGAGGTGAACACCCCGGCCTGGTCTACCTGCGAGGGGTCAACACGTCGAAAAGTTCGATCGCACTTTCCCGCTGCGTTGCAGTCGCACAGTTATCATCCCTACCCATGAAGGAGACGCCACATGGCCCGTAATTCACTGCGCAAGACTTCCCTGGAAAGCATGGAAGCGGAGATCGAGAGCCTGCTCAAGACCCTGGAAGAGCTCAAGGGTGACGCTTCGGAAGAAACCCAGAAAACCATGAAGGCCCTGCGCGGCAACGCCCAGAACGCGCTGAAGCACTCTCGTAGCCTGATTTCCGATGCCTACGAGGAAGTGAAGACCCGCACCAAGGAAACCGGCATCGCCACCCGCGACTATGCCCAAGAGCACCCGTGGACCACCGCTGGCGTGGCTGTCGGTGCGCTGGGCCTGCTGGCCGCCGTTCTGCTGTGCCGTCGCAACTAATCGCTTCTTCGTAATTCCTGGCGCAGCCACTGCGCCAGCTGCTCGGCGCGCCCATCAGCGGAGCGGCGCGGCACCCAGAGCGCCAGCGTCGCCGAGGTGGGCGTGAAGCCCCACGGCGCCGCCAGGCGTCCCGCCTCGAGGTCGTCCGCCACCAGGTGCTGCGGGGCGATGGCCACCCCCAGACCTGCCGCCGCTGCCTCCAACAGATAGTACAGGTGCTCGAACGTCTGGCCGTAGCTCAGGTCGTCCGGCTGCACGGCATTTTCAGTCGCCCAGGTGGGCCAGGCCTGAGGTCGCGACGCCGTGCCCAGCAGCCGCTCCTCGCACAAGGCATGCACGGGCGCTTCACGCAGCCGCTGGAAACTTGGGAAATGCGGGCTCACCACGGGGCCGATCGATTCTTGCGCCAGCACGTGCACTTGCATGTCGGCCGGCCAGGGTGGCTCGGCGTAGACCAGCAGCGCATCGAGCCCCGGGCGTCGTGGGTCCAGGTCACCTTCGCCGGCCGACAGGTGCAGGCGCAGTTCAGGCAGGTCAGCCTGCAGCCGGCCTAGGCGCGGAATGAACCAACGTGCCAGCAGGCTGCCGGAGCAACCCAGCACGAATGGCGCCTGGTCGAGGTCGCGCGCGAGCTCGCCGCAGACGCTGCGCAACCGGTCGAAGGCATCGACGCTGGCGTCACGCAGCCGGACCCCGGCATCTGTGAGTTTGACGCCTCGTCCATCCTTGACGAACAACGCCACTCCAAGATGCGTCTCCAGCACCTTGATCTGCCGGCTGACGGCGCCATGAGTGACGTGCAGCTGCTCGGCCGCCTGACTGACACTGTTGAGTCGAGCAGTGGCCTCGAAGGCGCGCAGGGCATTGAGCGGTGGCAGGTCCAAGGACATGATGAGTGAGTTTTCCTGACATGTTGGCGCAATCTTATCGGTTTTCATCCACCGTTGCGCTGGGTAGAGTAGCTCCATCGATCGACGGCCAGCGCGGCGCTTGCCCGATCCCACCCTTCACTTGCCTGCGGAGCGTCCCATGACCCAGTCCCACTACCGCCCCGGCCCCGACGCCAACGGCCTGTTCGGCTCGTTCGGCGGCCGCTACGTGGCCGAAACCCTGATGCCCCTGGTGCTGGACCTGGCCCGCGAGTACGAAGCGGCCAAGGCCGACCCCGAATTTCTCGAACAGCTGGCGTACTTTCAGCGCGACTACATCGGTCGACCAAACCCGCTGTACTTCGCCGAGCGCCTGACCGAACACTGCGGGGGCGCGAAGATCTTCCTCAAGCGCGAAGAGCTCAACCACACCGGCGCGCACAAGGTGAACAACTGCATCGGCCAGGTGCTGCTGGCCAAGCGCATGGGCAAGAAGCGCCTGATCGCCGAAACCGGCGCCGGCATGCACGGCGTGGCCACGGCCACCGTGGCCGCACGTTTCGGTCTGCCATGCGTGATCTACATGGGCGCCACCGACATCGAACGCCAACAGGCCAACGTGTTCCGCATGAAGCTGCTGGGCGCCGAGATCGTCCCGGTCACGGCCGGAACCGGCACGCTCAAGGATGCCATGAACGAGGCCCTGCGCGACTGGGTCACCAATGTCGAGGACACCTTCTACCTGATTGGCACCGTCGCTGGCCCGCATCCGTACCCAGCTATGGTCCGCGACTTCCAGTCGATCATCGGCAAGGAAACCCGCGCCCAGCTGCAGGAGAAGGAAGGGCGCCTGCCCGACAGCCTGGTGGCCTGCGTGGGTGGCGGCTCCAATGCCATGGGCCTGTTCCACGACTTCCTCCAGGATGCCAGCGTGCAGATCATCGGCGTGGAGGCCGGCGGTCACGGCGTGCACACCGACAAGCACGCTGCCAGCCTGAACGGCGGTGTGCCTGGCGTGCTGCACGGCAACCGCACCTACCTGCTGCAGGACGACGACGGCCAGATCACCGACGCCCACTCCATCTCGGCGGGCCTGGACTACCCGGGCATCGGTCCCGAGCATGCCTACCTGCATGAGGTCAAACGCGTCGAATACGTGAGCATCACCGACGACGAGGCGCTGGACGCGTTCCACGCCACCTGCCGCCTGGAGGGCATCATTCCGGCCCTGGAAAGTGCCCACGCCCTGGCCGAAGCGCTCAAGCGCGCGCCGTCCCTGCCCAAGGATCACCTGATGGTGGTCTGCCTCTCGGGCCGAGGCGACAAGGACATGCACACCGTGATGAACCACATGGCCGCCCAGGAGAAACAGGCATGAGCCGTCTTCAACACCGCTTCGCCGAACTCCAGGCCGAAGGTCGCGCGGCACTGGTCACCTTCGTCACTGCAGGCGACCCTGGCTACGACGCCTCGCTGGAAATCCTCAAGGGCCTGCCGGCTGCCGGGGCCGATGTCATCGAGCTGGGCATGCCGTTCACCGACCCCATGGCCGACGGCGTGGCGATCCAGCTCGCGACCCTGCGCGCTTTGGAGGCCGGGCAGACCCTGGCGAAAACCTTGCAGATGGTCCGCGAGTTCCGCATCGGCGACCAGACCACGCCGATCGTGCTGATGGGCTATTACAACCCCATCCACCGCTATGGCGTCGAGCAGTTCGTGGCCCAGGCCCAGGCCGCCGGCGTCGACGGCCTGATCATCGTCGACCTGCCCCCGGAGCACGACACCGAACTGGCCTCCCCGGCCCAGGCCGCCGGCATCGACTTCATTCGCCTGACCACGCCCACCACCGACGACGCACGCCTGCCTCGCGTACTCGAACGCAGCTCCGGCTTCGTCTACTACGTGTCGGTGGCCGGTGTGACCGGTGCCGGCTCGGCGACCACCGAGCACGTGCAGGACGCCATCGCCCGTCTGCGTCGCCATACCGACCTGCCGATCAGTGTCGGCTTCGGCATCCGTACCCCCGAGCAGGCAGCAGCCATCGCCAGGCTGGCCGATGGCGTGGTGGTGGGTTCGGCGCTGGTCGACAAGATCGCCCAGGCCAAGCACCCGGGTCAGGCCGTCAGCGAAGTGTTGAGTCTGTGCTCGGCGCTGGCCGATGGCGTGCGCGGCGCTCGGCGCTGAGGTGAGCCAAGGCTTGCTGCGGGGCCGGGGTCGCTTACTGACAATTCTGCCAGTAGCACTCCGGCCGCGTCTTTTGCACGATGAATGTCCATCTCGTCAAAGGAACCGCTGCCATGCGTCTTATCTCATCCGCACTGCTGGCTCTGCTCATGTCTGGCTCGGCACTGGCTGCTACCTGCCCGGAACCCAAGGACATTCAGGAGGCTGCGCAGCAAAGCACCCAGGATGGCTTCGAGGGTTACGAGTACAGCGCCGACAAAGGTAAGTGGAAAGGCTTCGCGCCCAACGCCGATGACCAGGGCACCAAGGAAATCCAGCTCGAAACCCTGACGCTGCAAAACTCCCGGGAAGGCGACAAGTCCGTCATCTGCCGGTATCAGGACGCCAAGGGCGGGGCGCTGAGTATTTCGGGACGCAAGTGACGGCGTCGTGGGGCTACTGACCGAACCCCAGCCCCGAAAGTGGCGAGGCCGCTTCGTCGGCAAGCGGCTCGCCGCTGCCGAGCTCGGCTTGCACCCACTGCACGAAGCGTTCGATCAGTGCCCCGCGCCGTTTGCGCGGCGGCAGCATCAAGTGGTACCCGCGTGTCGAGCGCAGGGTTGCGGTCCACGGTCGGCACAGCAACCCTTGTTCCACCAGGTCATCGACCAGATGGCTCCAGCCGATCGCAACGCCCTGGCCGGCGATGGCCGCCTGGACCAGCAGGGTGTAGTTGTCGAAACGCAGCTGCCCGGGCGGGGGCGGGCTGGTCAGGCCCAGGCCCTGGAAAACACCGGTCCAGTCGAACCAGCGGCTGGTCTGCTCACCGCGCAGATGCAGCAAGGGCAGATGCTGCAGCGCCTCGACCCCCTGCGGGCCATCCGGCACGAGACGTGGACTGCACACGGGGAACACTTCTTCGTCGAACAGTCGGCGGCTTTCGCCCTGAGGCAAGCGCCCATCGCCGAACAGCACCGCCACATCGATGTCCGGACGCAGCATCGCCAGGCCACGCTCACCCGTCACCAGGCTCACGTCTACCTGTGGATAAAGGGCGTGGAAGCGTTGCAGCCGAGGCATCAGCCAGAACGAGGCGAAGGCGAAGTCGGTGGCCACCTGCAACACTTCGCGTTGTCGGCGCCCACTGGCCTCGGCCACCCCATCGTCCATGGCCTGAAGCGCCAGGTGAGTCTGCTCGAACAGCGTGCGACCTGCTTCAGTCAGCTCGATGCCGCGGTAGATGCGGTCGAACAGCCTTGCACCGATCTGCCCTTCGAGCCGCTTGATCTGCTGGCTCACGGCCGGTTGCGTGGTGCCCAGCTCCAGCGCCGCCGCAGTGAAACCGCCCAGGCGCGCGGCGGCCTCGAATACGCGAAGGCTTTCCAGGGTCAGTCCAGCGAGGTGCTCGAACATAAGCTCAGCTAATCCCAGTCATTGTGCGCCATGGGGTTTACCCAGCGTGGGCAGGATCCCACTCTCTATCGAAGAGCTTACACATAACGTTCAACGATGGAAGCGCCCATGAAACGACCCAACATCCTCTTCATCATGGCCGACCAGATGGCAGCCCCCTTGCTGCCGATCCATGGCCCGTCGCCGATCAAGATGCCCAACCTGGTGCGCCTGGCCGAGCAGGCCGTGGTATTCGATTCCGCCTACTGCAACAGTCCATTGTGTGCACCGTCGCGCTTCACCCTGGTCAGCGGCCAGTTGCCCAGCCGTATCGGCGCCTACGATAACGCGGCGAACTTTCCGGCCGACGTGCCCACCTACGCTCACTACCTGCGTCGCCTCGGCTATCGCACGGCGCTGTCGGGCAAGATGCATTTCTGCGGGCCGGACCAGTTGCACGGCTACGAGGAGCGCCTGACCAGCGACATCTACCCCGCCGACTACGGCTGGGCGGTGAACTGGGACGCCCCTGACGAGCGTCCCAGCTGGTACCACAACATGTCTTCGGTGCTGCAAGCCGGACCATGCGTGCGCACCAACCAGCTTGATTTCGACGAAGAGGTGGTGTTCAAGGCGCGTCAGTATCTCTACGACCACGTGCGCGAGGACGATGACCGCCCGTTCTGCCTGACCGTATCGATGACCCACCCCCACGACCCCTACACCATTCCCAAGGCCTACTGGGATCGCTACGAGGGTGTGGATATCCCCATGCCTCGCGACGTGTACGCCCAGCACGAGCAGGACCCACACGCCCAGCGCCTGCTAAAGGTCTACGACCTGTGGGACAGACCCCTGCCTGTGGACAAGATCCGCGATGCCCGTCGTGCCTACTTCGGCGCGTGCAGCTACATCGACGACAACATCGGCAAGCTGCTGCATACCCTGGAAGAATGCGGGCTGGCCGAGGACACGGTGATCATCTTCTCGGGCGATCACGGCGACATGCTCGGCGAGCGTGGCCTCTGGTACAAGATGCACTGGTTCGAGATGGCGGCGCGGGTGCCGCTGCTGGTGCACGCACCGGCACGCTTCGCGGCGGCGCGGGTGAGCGCCAGCGTGTCCACCTGCGACCTGCTGCCTACCCTGGTCGAGCTGGCCGGTGGTGCTGTGGACAACCAGCTGCACCTGGATGGCCGTTCGCTGCTCGGCCATTTGCAAGGGCAGGGCGGCCATGACGAGGTGATCGGCGAATACATGGCCGAAGGCACGGTCGGACCGCTGATGATGATTCGCCGCGGCGCCTACAAGTTCGTGTACAGCGAAGACGACCCGTGTCTACTCTATGACCTGAGCCACGACCCGCACGAGCGGGAGAACCTCGCCGGCAGCCCGGATCACCAGGCGCTGCTGCAGGCATTGGTCGATGAAGCGCGTCGGCGCTGGGACATTCCCACCCTGCGCCAACAGGTGCTGGCCAGCCAGCGCCGCCGCCGCCTGGTGTCCAGGGCGCTGGCCATCGGCAAGCTGGAAAGCTGGGACCATCAGCCGGTGGTCGATGCCAGCCAACAGTACATGCGCAACCACATCGATCTCGACGACCTCGAGCGCAAGGCACGTTATCCACAACCCGCCCCCCTGGATTGAGACAAGAGGCCGCCATGCAGATGTTCTCCCCCGCCATGCTCGCCCTAGCCCTGAGCCTGGGCCCCCTGACCGCCCAGGCGGCAGACTCCGATGCCCAATGCAGCACCGTGCGCCTGGCCGATCCCGGCTGGAGCGACATCGCCTCCACCAACGCCATCGCTCGCCTGCTGTTCGAGCCGTTGGGCTATGCCGTGAAGATCGAGAGCCTGGCGGTGCCGATCATCTACGGGGGGCTCAAGGACGGCAAGATAGACGCGTTCCTGGGTAACTGGATGCCGGCCCAGCAGGGCTTCCATGACAAATTCGTCGCCAGCGGCGAGGTGAAACGGTGGGCGCGCAATCTCGAAGGCACCCAGTTCACCCTCGCCGTACCCGACTACGTGTACAAGGCGGGCGTAAAGGATTTCGCCGACCTGAACGCACACGCCGCGCAGTTCGACAGGAAACTCTACGGCATCTCCGCGGGCGCGCCGGCCAACCTGTCGCTCAAGGAAATCATCGAACAGAACGCCTTCGACCTGGGTCAGTGGAAACTGGTCGAATCCAGCGAGCAAGGCATGCTGGCCCAGGTCGACAGGGCGGTGAAGAATGACAAGTTCATCGTGTTTCTCGGCTGGACGCCTCACCCGATGAACGTGAAGCTCAAGATGCACTACCTGACCGGCGGCGAGAAATGGTTCGGCAACGATGGCGAAGTCTTCACACTGGTGCGCAATGGTTATCCACAGGCGTGCCCGAATGCAGCGAAGCTGCTGACGAACCTCAGTTTCACCCTGGACATGGAAAACGCGATCATGGCCGAGGTGGTGGACAAGAAGATCAGCTTCGACCAGGCCGCCAAGCACTGGGTGAAGGCGCACCCTGAGGTGCTCGACGCCTGGCTCGCCGGCGTGAGCCGCAAGGACGGCGGTGCGGCACTGGAGGCGGTGAAAGCGGGAATACTGTAGCGTCTGTCGTTCGTGCAGGCGTCAACGAAACTTCGGAGTTGCCGATATGCCATGCGTCGCTTGAGCCTTTTTCTGCCGTTTCTGGCCTGGCTGCCTCGGCTGAGCGGTCGCAGCCTGCGTCAGGACCTGCTGGTGGGGCTCAGTGGAGCGATCCTGGCGCTGCCGCAGTCGATCGCCTATGCGCTGATCGCAGGGCTGCCCGCCGAGTACGGCCTTTACGCAGCCATCGTTCCGGTGCTGATCGCGTGTCTGTGGGGTTCCTCCTGGCACCTGATCTGCGGCCCCACCGCCGCCATTTCCATCGTGCTATACGCCAGTATCAGCCCGCTGGCAGTGGCCGGCAGTGACGACTACATCACCCTGGTGTTGCTGCTGACTTTCCTGGGCGGCGTGTTCCAGTGGCTGCTGGGCCTGTTGCGCTTCGGCACCCTGGTGAACTTCGTCTCCCATTCCGTGGTGCTGGGCTTCACCCTCGGCGCTGCCATCGTCATCGCCCTCGGTCAGTTGCCCAGCCTGATGGGCATGCACCTGCCCAGCCAGGCGACGGCGCTCAAGACCGCACTGGACCTGTTCGAGCACCTGCGCGAAGTCGATCTGCCGTCGCTGGTCCTGGGCCTGTCGACACTGGCGTTCGGTGTCGCCCTCAAACTGTGGCGCCCACGCTGGCCAGCGCTGTTGCTCAGCCTGGCGCTGGTGAGCCTGGTGGCCTGGGCGCTGCCAGGCTACTTCGCCCACGTGCCACGCGTACCGGCCTTCATTGGACGACTGCCGCCGCTGAGCCCCTTGCCGCTGCTGGACGTCGAACTCGTCCTTCGCCTGCTGCCCAGTGCCGTGGCGGTGGGCATGCTCGGGCTGGTCACCAGCCTTTCCATCGCCCGCTCGCTGTCGGCGCGCTCCGAGCAGTTGATCGACGCCGACCAGGAGATCCGCGCCCAGGGCCTGTCGAACATGGCTGGTGCGCTGTTTTCGGGCTACCTGTCATCGGGCTCGTTCACCCGCTCGGGGCTGAACTTCGAGGCCGGGGCCCGCTCGCCGATGGCCGGGGTGTTCTCGGCGCTGTGGCTGGCGCTGTTCGCCGTACTGGGCGCCGGCCTGATCGCGCACCTGCCCATCCCTGCGATGGCCGGCAGCATTCTGCTGATCTGCTGGGGGCTGGTGGATCGGCGCGCGATCGGCGCCTTGTTCCGGGTGAGCCGCGCCGAATTCGCGGTCATGGCGCTGACCGCCACGGCGACGCTGCTGCTGGAGTTGCAGACCGCCATCTATGCTGGCGTGCTGGCCTCGCTGTTCTTCTACCTCAAGCGCACCTCGCGCCCCCGGGTGGTGCAGAGCCGCGAAGGGCAGGCGGACGTGCTGCGGGTGGGCGGCTCGATCTTCTTCGGCGCGGCCCACTACCTGCAAGTGCGTCTGCAACGCTGCGAAGGGCCGCAGGTGGTGATCGACGCGCGGCAGATCAACTTCATCGATTATTCCGGCGTGGACATGCTCCACCGCGAGGCGCGGCGCCTGGCGCGCAGCGGCGCCAGCCTGACCCTGCGCGGTGCCCGGCCCCAGGTCCGGGAAGAACTGGAGAAGCTCGAAGGCGCGTCGGGCTGCCCGATCCACTTCCAAGACTGACGCCCCGCCTGCGCTCAGCCGCGGGCCAACTGCCTGCGCAACTCGTCCAGCACGGGGACGGTATCGGGGCGAACGCCGCGCCAGAGGTGAAAGGCCTCGGCCGCCTGTTCGGCGAGCATGCCCAGCCCGTCCAGCACCTGGGCCGCACCCAGGTCGCTCGCCCAGCGGCAGAACGGCGTGGGCTGCTTGCCGTACATCATGTCGTAGCACACGGTGCGGCCGGCTTCGATCAGGCTCTCGGCAATCGGTGGCAGCTCGCCGGCCAGGCTCGCCGAGGTCGCGTTGACGATCACGTCCACCGGCTCCTGCAGCCAGGCGAAACCGCTGGCGACCACCGGGCCGAGCTCATCGAACTCACGGGCCAGCTGCTCGGCCTTTTCCACCGTGCGGTTGGCGATGACCAGCGACTGCGGGCGATGGACGAGAATCGGCTCCAGCACGCCGCGCACAGCCCCACCAGCGCCCAGGATGAGCACGCGTTTACCGGCCAGGCTTGCCCCCGCGTTGACCGTGAGGTCGCGCACCAGGCCCGCGCCGTCGGTGTTGTCGCCCAGCAGGCGGCCATCGGCCAACTTGCTCAGCGTGTTCACCGCGCCCGCGCGCTGCGCCCGGGGCGTGAGGCTGTCGCACAGGCGATAGGCCTCTTCCTTGAACGGCACGGTGACGTTGGCGCCGCTGCCCTGCTTGAAGAAGCCTCGCGCGCAGTCGCTGAATTCATCCAGCGGCGCCAGCAAGGTGCTGTACTCCAGGGCCTGGCCGGTCTGGTCGGCGAACAGGCGGTGGATCAACGGCGACTTGCTGTGGCCGATGGGATTGCCGAATACCACGTACTGGTCCATGGGCTGTCCTCGCTTATCCACAATGTGCCTGGCCGAGCCAGTCGCGGTCTTGCAGGAAATAGTCGGTCAGCCGCGCTTCCTCGCTGCCGGGCGCCGGCTTCCAGTCGTAGCCCCAGCGCACCTGCGGTGGCAGCGACATCAGGATCGACTCGGTACGCCCGCCCGATTGCAGGCCGAACAGGGTGCCACGGTCATAGACCAGGTTGAACTCCACGTAGCGGCCCCGACGAAACTCCTGGAACTCACGTTGTTCGGGCGTCCAGGGCAGCGCCTTGCGCCGCTGCACGATGGGCAGGTAGGCGTCGATGTAGGCGTCCCCGATGGCGCGGATGAAGGCGAAACAGGTGTCGAAGTCCCATTCGTTCAGGTCGTCGAAGAACAGCCCGCCGATACCCCGTGGCTCGCCGCGGTGCTTGAGGTGGAAATAGCGGTCGCACCAGGCCTTGTAGCGTGGGTAGACGTCCGCGCCGAACGGCGCGCAGGCCTGCTCGGCCACGCGGTGCCAGTGGATGCAGTCTTCTTCGTTGCCGTAGTAGGGCGTGAGGTCGAAGCCGCCCCCGAACCACCACACTGGCTCTTCGCCTTCCTTCTCGGCGCTGAAGAAGCGCACGTTGGCGTGGGACGTCGGCACATGCGGGTTGTGCGGGTGGATCACCAGCGACACGCCCAGCGCCTGGAAGCCGCGCCCGGCCAGTTCCGGACGATGGGCGCTGGCCGAAGGCGGCAGCCCGGCCCCGAACACATGGGAAAAATTCACGCCGCCTTTCTCGATCACCTGGCCATCGCCGACCACCCGCGTGCGGCCACCGCCACCGGCCTCGCGTACCCAGGCGTCCTCGACGAAGCGGGCGCCGCCGTCTTCGGCTTGGAGGGCAGCGCAGATGCGGTCTTGCAGGTCGAGCAGGTAGGCCTTCACGGCCTCGGTACGGCTGGTCATCGGTTCACCTGGAAGGGGCAGGGTGGCATGGACGGCGTAGCATACCATCGGGCAACGCTACGCCGCAGTTGACGGCCGTCAAGCAAAGGCGTCCGATGGAGGGCCTTGCGACGATCATGACAGGAGTGTGCGATGGCCAAGCGAATCGAGTTCAGCCAGCATGGCGGCCCGGAAGTCCTGCGGTGGGTGGAGTTCGACCCGGCCCCACCGGGCGCCGGCCAAGTGCGGGTACGCAACCAGGCGATCGGCCTGAACTTCATCGACACCTATTTCCGTGGCGGGCTCTACGCGCCGCCGTCGCTGCCGTCCGGCCTGGGCACCGAAGGCGCGGGTGTGGTCGACGCAGTAGGCGAGGGGGTGACCCGCCTGAGCGTGGGCGACCGTGTCGCCTACGCAGGCGGGCCGCTGGGCGCCTACGGCGAGTACCACACGCTGCCCCAGGCCAACCTGGTGAAGCTGCCCGAGAGCATCAGCTTCGAACAGGCGGCCGCGGTGATGCTAAAAGGGCTCACCACCCAGTACCTGCTCAAGCAGACCTACGCCGTGCAGCCCGGTGACTTCGTGCTGTTCCATGCCGCTGCCGGCGGCGTCGGCTCGCTGGCCTGCCAGTGGGCCAAGGCGCTGGGGGCCAAGCTGATCGGCACGGTCGGATCGGCCGAGAAAGCCGAACGGGCCAAGGCGCTCGGGGCCTGGGCGACCATCGACTACAGCCACGAAGACGTGGCCCAGCGCGTGCTGGAGCTGACCGATGGGCACAAGTGCCCGGTGGTGTACGACGGCGTCGGCGCCGACACCTGGCTCACGTCGCTGGACTGCCTGCGCCCGCGCGGCCTGATGGTGAGCTTCGGCAACGCCTCCGGCGCGGTGACCGGGGTGAACCTGGGAATCCTGTCGCAGAAAGGCTCGCTGTACGTCACGCGTCCGACCCTGGCCACCTACGCCAACACCGCCGAAAACACCCAGGCCATGGCCGACGACCTGTTCGCCATGATCGCCAGCGGCAAGCTGGTGGTGGACATTCAGCAGCGCTATCCGCTCAGCGAAGCGGCCAAGGCGCAGGAGGCGTTGGCGGCGCGCAGGACGGTGGGGTCGACGGTGTTGTTGCCGTAGCTTCACCTGGGTGCGAGTCGTGGCCGCTGAGCTCGGCTCGCACAACGGGGGCTTTTCTCAGTCGTGATCGGTTCGCAGAGGAACTGAGCAGATAGAGTGTCTCATGCATCCCGTTGTAGTCTTGCAGAGACAGCATCACTAAAGGCTGACCACGCTCACGGATGATGACTGTGGGTTCGTGATCACGACATACATCATCTATCGTCTGCTTCAGATCGGCCCGAGCTTGGCTAAACGTGATTACGTGCATGAGCCAATCCTTTCAGGATGAGAGGGCTGAGCCGGCCTTTCAGTCGGATGACAAGGCCGCCTGTTTCGCCGGAGACTCGATGCCATCGAGCATCGCATCGACTAACCCTTCGGCCATTTCCACTGCATGCAGGTTCGACCAGAACAGGCCCTTGCCGTCTTCGCGCAGGTGGTCCATTGCCTTCAGGCCGGCGTCGTAGGCGCAGCGTAGGTAGAGGGCCACATGGACGAGGGCATCATGGGGATCGATGTCGGGATTCACGGTGAAGAGGGGTGGGTGTCCGGCGTCGCAGCGGCCGAAGGGGTGGTGAGCCGTTGCAGGTAGCGGCGGGTCAGGTACGATTTTCTTCATGAGGCGCTCCTGAAAGTGGAGCTGTCACCTGCCCGTTACCACACGGATTGGGTGGCAGCTGTACGCGGGGTGGTAAACCGGGCAGGAGGCTTATTCCCGGCAGGCACACGGCCTCCCGCGCACAGCCGCCATGGCTGTGAGCCACCTGAAACATCCGGGTTACCACACCCGATCGCCAACATGTTCGGCGACGATCAGGATCCTAGAGGGGGACGTTTCCACTGTGAAGGTAATGGCGGCCGACACGCTGCGTAGGATATTTCCCTAAATCAGAAATGTGTCGCCTACTCATCCGAATCAGAAAAATCGTACCGTGCCTGCATCACGCGTCCACACCGTCACCCCGCGCGCACCACCTCGCCCGTGACCAGATCACGAATCACGCTCGGGTTCCTGCGCCCGCCCAGCGCGCCGCCGAGCACCAGGTCCAGTTCCTTGTGGAAATACTGCTCCACGCGCAAACGGCTCTTGGCCGCAGGTCGCCCGGCCGGATTGGCAGACGTGGAAATCAGTGGCCCGACCAGTGCGCACAGCTCACGCACCTGCGGGTGATCGCTGACCCGCAGCGCCACGGTGTCGTGCTCGCCAGTCACCCATTCGGGCAGCAGGTCCTGGTGCGGCACCAACCAGGTGTTCGGCCCGGGCCAGGTGCTGGCCATGCGGTCGATCCAGTCTTCGGGAAAATCCTCGAACAGGAAGTCGAACTGACGGATGTTGTCCGCCACCAGGATCAGCCCTTTATCCACAGGCCGCGCCTTGAGCGCCAGCAGGCGGTACACCGCGTCCTCGTTCCACGGATCGCAGCCCAGGCCCCAGACCGCTTCCGTCGGATAGGCGATGACCGCGCCCGCCCGTATCTCACGTGCGGCTTGCTGCACACGCCAACTGCTCACCATCGCTGTCTCTCCGCTCTTAGCCCGAAGCGCAGTGTACTGAGCCGCAACGGGCAAACCAACGTCCGGCTTCGTTGCTCACCTGGCCGGCAAGTTCCAGTTCGGTGAGGCTGGCCAGTACCTGGGCCAGCGGCAAGCCACTATTCTGTGCCAGCGCCTCGGTGGTCTGCGGCGCAGCGATCAGCAGCGCCAACAGGGGATGGTCCGGCGTGTCCACAGGTGCGGGTGGTAGATTCTGCCAGCCGCGCAGGCTGTCGACGATCTGTTCGACACTCTCCACCAGCAGCGCGCCGTCGCGAATCAGCTGGTGACAGCCCTTGGCCCCCGGATGATGGATGGAGCCGGGAATCGCGTACACCTCACGACCCTGCTCGGCCGCCAGACGCGCCGTGATCAGCGAGCCACTGGCCAGGCTCGCCTCGACCACCAGCACGCCCAGCGACAAGCCACTGATGATGCGGTTACGCCGGGGAAAGTTACCCGGTTGGGGAACGGCATCCAGGGCGAACTCAGAAACCAGTGCCCCGCCTCCCTCCACGATGGCCTCGGCGAGCGCAGCGTGGCGCTGTGGATAAAGTTTTTGCAAGCCGGAGCCCAGCACGGCGATGGTGGCGCCAGTCGCTTGCAGCGCACCCCGGTGTGCCGCGCCGTCGATGCCCAGTGCCAGGCCGCTGGTGATGGTGAAACCGCCCGCTGCCAGATGGCGCGAAAACGCCCTGGCGGTGTCCAGCGCAGGGGGTGTCGCGCGCCGGCTGCCGATCACCGCCAACTGCGGTCGCTCCAGCAACGCGGCCTCGCCTGCCACGAACAACAGCGGCGGCGCGTCGTCGGTTTCAGCCAGCAGTGCCGGGTAGCCAGGGTCGTCCCACATCAGTAAACACTGGCCCGGACGCTCTAGCCAGGCCATCGTGGCGCTCGCGCCGGTGCGCACCTCGGCGCTGCGTCGGGCCTCGGCGCAGGCCGGCGGCAGCCCCAGCGCGGCCCAGGCCCGCGCCGGTGCACTCAGGGCCGAACAGGCACTGCCGAAGGCCTGGATCAAGGTACGAAAACGGCGTGGGCCAATCTCGGGAAGCTGGTGCAAGCGCAGCCGCGCCTCCAGCTCGGCAGGGGAGCAGCTAGATGAATCGCAAGCATTCATGGCGGATCGTCCTTGATCGAAAAGCCGTGATCCACGGCGCACAACCTGTGGATAACTTTGTTGATAATACTTTGAAAAGCTGTCGATCGATTACGCCCGACAGTGCATCGGCGCACCACGCGGCGCACGCCTTGAACCCTAGCCGAGCTTTGCCAGGTGCCGAATGCGCCAATACCCTTTATTATGTGTGCTCAGTTTTCAACCAAACCCACAGTGACTGCCTGACCCTATGGCCATCTTGAACATCCTCGAATTTCCAGACCCGCGCCTGCGCACCGTCGCCAAACCGGTGACCGTGTTCGACGACGCCCTGCGCCAGCTGATCGACGACATGTTCGAAACCATGTACGAAGCGCCGGGCATCGGCCTGGCCGCCACGCAGGTCAACGTGCATCAGCAAGTGGTGGTGATGGACCTGTCGGAAGATCGCAGCGAGCCTCGGGTGTTCATCAACCCCAGCGTCGAAGAACTGACCGACGACATGGGCCAGTACCAGGAAGGCTGCCTGTCGGTGCCCGGCTTCTACGAGAACGTCGACCGCCCGCTGCGCGTGCGGGTCACCGCCCAGGACCGCGACGGCAAGCCATTCGAGCTCCAGGCCGAAGGCCTGCTGGCCGTGTGCGTGCAACACGAGTTCGATCACCTCAACGGCAAGCTGTTCGTCGACTACCTGTCCCAGCTCAAGCGCGACCGGATCAAGAAGAAGCTGGAAAAACAGCATCGTCAGCAAGCCTGATCCTCATCTTGCAGAAGGCTTGCTCCGGCAAGCCTTCTTCTTTTCTGAAGCGAGAACTCCATGCGTATCGTCTTCGCAGGCACTCCCGAGTTTGCCGCCGAACACCTCAAGGCCCTGCTCGACAGCCCGCACCAGATCGTGGCCGTCTACACCCAGCCGGACCGTCCTGCCGGCCGTGGTCAGAAGCTCATGCCCAGCCCGGTCAAGCAGTTGGCCGTGGCCCACGACATTCCCGTGCTGCAACCGCCGAGCCTGCGCAACGCCGAGGCACAGGCCAAGCTCGCCGCGCTGGCGCCGGACCTGATGGTGGTGGTCGCCTATGGCCTGATCCTGCCCCAGGCGGTGCTCGATATCCCTCGCCTGGGCTGCATCAACAGCCATGCCTCGTTGCTGCCACGCTGGCGCGGCGCGGCGCCGATCCAGCGGGCCGTCGAGGCCGGCGATGGCGAAAGCGGCGTAACCGTGATGCGTATGGAGGCGGGCCTGGATACCGGTCCCATGCTGCTCAAGGTCACCACTGCGATCAGCGCCGAGGACACCGGCGGCACCCTGCACGATCGTCTGGCGCAGATGGGCCCCGGCGCCGTGCTGCAGGCCATCGCGGGCCTTGCCGACGGCAGCCTGCAAGGCGAAGTCCAGGACGACGCCCTGGCCACCTACGCCCACAAGCTCAACAAGGACGAAGCGCGCCTGGACTTCGACCGTCCCGCGCCGGAGCTGGAGCGCCTGATTCGCGCCTTCAATCCCTGGCCGGTGTGCCACAGCACGCTGGACGGTGAGACGGTGAAGGTCCTCGCGGCGACGTTGTCCACAGGGCACGGCAAGCCCGGCGAGATCCTCGGCGCCAGCAGGGACGGCCTGGTCGTCGCCTGCGCCGAGGGCGCGCTGAGCCTCACTCGCCTGCAACTGCCCGGCGGCAAGGCACTGGCCTTCAGTGACCTGTTCAACAGCCGCCGCGAGAAGTTCGCCAGCGGCAAGGTGCTCGGCCAATGAATCCACGCCTGGCCGCCGCCCGTGCCCTGGCCGCCGTGCTCAGCGGCAAGGCCTCGCTGAACAGCTCGCTGCCCGCGCAACTGGACAAGGTCGAGGAACGCGACCGCGGCCTCACCCAGGACCTGGCTTTCGGCACCGCCCGCTGGCAGCCGCGGCTGGAACTGCTGGCCGCGCAGTTGCTGCAAAAGCCCTTCAAGGCGGCCGACAGCGATGTGCAGGCGCTGCTGCTGGTGGGCCTGTATCAACTGTTCTACACCCGCATCCCGGCCCACGCGGCCATCGGCGAAACGGTAGGCTGCGCCGACAAACTGAAAAAGCCGTGGGCCAAGGGCCTGCTCAATGCCGTGCTGCGCCGCGCGCAGCGCGAAGGCGAGGCGCTGCTGGCCGAGATGGAGCGCGATCCGGTGGTGCGTACCGCCCATCCGCGCTGGCTGCAGAAGGCACTCAAGGCCTTCTGGCCCGAGCAGTGGGAGGCCATCTGCGCCGCCAACAACGCCCATCCGCCCATGATCCTGCGGGTCAACCGCCGTCACCACAGCCGTGAGGCCTACCTGGCGCTGCTGGCGGGCGCCGGCATCGACGCCAGCCCCTGCCGCTACAGCCGCGACGGCATCGTTCTGGCCCAGGCCTGCGACGTGCGCGGCCTGCCAGGCTTCGCCGAGGGCTGGATCAGCGTTCAGGACGAAGCGGCACAATTGTCCGCCGACCTGCTGGAACTGGCGCCCGGCCAGCGCGTGCTCGACGCCTGCTGCGCGCCCGGTGGCAAGACCTGCCACCTGCTCGAAGCCGAGCCCGGTCTGCAACATCTGGTGGCCATCGACCTGGAGGCCAAGCGCCTGACCCGCGTGCGCGAAAACCTCGACCGTCTCAAGCTCGACGCCGAGCTGATCGCCTGCGATGCCCGCGAAACCGCCACCTGGTGGGACGGCAAGCCCTTCCAGCGCATCCTGCTCGACGCGCCTTGCTCGGCCACCGGCGTGATCCGTCGTCATCCGGACATCAAGCTGACCCGTCAGGCCGACGACATACCGGCCCTGGCCGCGCTGCAAGGCGAGCTGCTCGATGCGCTGTGGCCCACGCTGGAAGTCGGCGGCATGCTGCTGTACGCCACCTGTTCGAGCCTGCCGACCGAGAACACCGAGGTGATCGACGCCTTCCTCGCGCGCACCCCCGGTGCCCGCGAGCTGGACCTGGCGACCGAGGCCGGCCTGCGCCAACCCCATGGCCGCCAGTTACTGGCCCAGGAAGACGGTCACGACGGTTTCTACTATGCCAAGCTGATCAAGATCGCCGCTTCGCGCGGATGAGTATCTGAAGTAAGGAGTAGCGGATGAAGATCATCATCCTCGGCGCAGGGCAGGTAGGCGGCACCCTGGCCGAGCACCTGGCCAGCGAAGCCAATGACATCACCGTGGTCGATACCGATGCCGAGCGCCTGCGCGACCTCGGCGACCGCCTGGACATCCGCACCGTGCAAGGCCGCGCGTCGTTGCCGACGGTGCTGCGTCAGGCCGGCGCCGACGATGCCGACATGCTGGTGGCGGTGACCAACAGCGACGAGACCAACATGGTCGCCTGCCAGGTCGCCTATTCGCTGTTCCACACGCCGACCAAGATCGCCCGGGTACGCGAATCGTCCTACCTGTCGCGTGAAGAATTGTTCGACAACGAGCACATTCCAGTGGACGTGCTCATCAGTCCCGAACAAGTGGTCACCAACTACATCAAGCGCCTGATCGAATACCCCGGCGCCTTGCAGGTCATCGACTTCGCCGACGGCAAGGCCCAACTGGTGGCGGCCAAGGCGTACTACGGCGGACCGTTAGTCGGCCAGCAACTGCGCCAGATCCGCGCCCACATGCCCAATGTGGAGACCCGCGTGGCGGCGATCTTCCGTCGCGATCGCTCGATCAAGCCCCAGGGTGACACGGTGATCGAGGCGGACGACGAGGTGTTCTTCATCGCCGCGAAAAAGGACATCCGCGCGGTGATGGGCGAGTTGCGGCGGCTCGACGAAACCAACAAGCGCGTGGTCATCGCCGGCGGCGGGCAGATCGGCGAGCGCCTGGCCGAGGCCATCGAGAGCCGCTACCAGGTGAAGATCATCGAGATGAACCCGACGCGCTGTCGACACCTGTCCGACACCCTGGACAGCACCGTGGTGTTGCAGGGCAGTGCCTCGGACAAGGACCTGATGCTCGAGGAGAACATCGCCGAAACCGACATCTTCCTGGCACTGACCAACGACGACGAGGCCAATATCATGTCGTCGCTGCTGGCCAAGCGCCTGGGCGCGCGCAAGGTGATGACCCTGATCAACAACCCGGCCTATGTCGATCTGGTCCAGGGCGGCGAGATCGACATCGCCATCAGCCCGCAACTGGCCACCATCGGCACCCTGCTGACCCATGTGCGCCGCGGCGATATCGTCAGCGTGCACTCCTTGCGTCGCGGCGCCGCCGAGGCCATCGAAGCGGTGGCACATGGTGACGCCAAGTCGAGCAAGGTGGTCGGCAAGACCATCGCCGAGATCAGCCTGCCGCCTGGGACCACCATCGGCGCGATCATCCGTTTCGACCAGGTCCTGATCGCCCATGACAACCGGATGATCGAGTCCGGCGACCACGTGATCCTGTTCGTCGTGGATAAAAAGCATATTCGCGACGTGGAGAAGCTATTCCACGTCGGCCTGAGTTTCTTCTAGGCTCTGTCTGAAAAGCCTTGATACTCGGTGATGCTGCGTTGAAAACAGCCTGGAACGCCAGCCCGGGCTGGGCGCCCCCGTCGGAATGCTCATTTACAACCTGTAAACTCCGCTTCCTCGGCTAGGCGCCCCCGGCTGTTTTCGCCTTGCCTGACCTTCGTCTCAAGACTTTTCAAACAAAGCCTAGGAGGCATGCCATGCGCGAATCGCTGGAAAAGATGCTGGCCAAGGGTGTGGATAACCCTTTGCTGCGTTTCGGCCTGGGCAAGGCCTGGCTGGATGAAGGTGACGGCGGCCAGGCGGCGCTGCACTTGGCCCGTTGCGTCGAACAGGACCCTAAGTATTCGGCCGCGTGGAAGCTCCTGGGCAAGGCCCATCAGCTTAAGGGCGATTTCGCCGCTGCCCGGCAGGCGTGGCAGGACGGCCTGGCCGCGGCGCAGGCCCACGGCGACAAGCAGGCCGAGAAGGAGATGACGGTGTTCCTCAGGAAGCTCGACAAGCTCAACGGCTGACGCGGGCCTGGATCAGGCGCCGCGCCTGCCCGCGCTGGCCTCAATACCAGCGCGCTTCGCCCGCCGGGCGCTTCTTGAAGCGCTTCATGCTCCACATGTACTGGCTGGGGTAGTCGCGCACGTAACGCTCCACCACCTGGCTCATGGCCGTGGCCGCCTCGGTCACGTCGGTGCTGTACATCGCCTCGGGCGCCGCCTCCAGGAATACCTTGAAACCCGAGCCGTCCGGCAGCCGCACGGCATGCAGGAACACGCCCACCGCCTTGCCGCCAGCGAGCATGTTGGGCACGAACTTGCTGGTCAACGCCTGGGTGCCGAGAAAAGGCACGAACACCCCGGCCGATTCGGCCGGCTCCGGGTCGGCGGGGATACCCACCTGACCGCCCCGGCGCACCTCCTTGATCACGCTGAGGATGCCCTCCTTGGTGGACGGCGCGACCCGGTTGCCCATCTGCACCCGCTGCTCGCGCAGCAGGTCGTCCACCGCCTTGAGCTTGGGCGGGCGGTAGAAGATGATCGGCTTGCACTGGTTGCAGTAGAAGTGGTTCAGCACCTCCCAGTTGCCCAGGTGGCTGGTGATGCCCACCACGCCCTTGCCGGTGGCCAGCGCCTGCTCCAGCACCTGCAGCCCATGCACTTCCTTGACCAGCGCCAGCGACTGCTGCGGCGGGCGGATCCAGGCCCAGGCACTTTCCACGAACGACTTGCCGATGTCCTTCAACGCACGCCCCACCAGTTGCTCACGCTCACTGGCCTGCATCTCGGGGAAGCACTTGGCGAGGTTGACGCGCACCACGTTGCGCGAGCCGTTGGGCAGCTTCCACATCAGCCAGCCGATACCGGCCCCCACGCGCTGCACCGCGCTCCAGGGCAATTTGGCGAACAGGCGAAGCACCCCGACCATCAGGGCACCCTTGAACTTTTCCACAGGCCGATTCCTTATTTCTGCAAGGCGGGCATTGTAGCGTCTCGTTGCGCCAGCGCGGGGTAGCGATCGCAGTCGGTGGTGTGATCCATGACCATGCCGGTGGCCTGCATGAAGGCATAGCAGATGGTCGGGCCGACGAAGGTGAAGCCCTTTTTCTGCAACGCCTTGCTCATGGCCGTGGCTTCTTCGCTGACGCTGGGAACGTCGCCGCGACCCTGCCGGTGATTGATCTTCGGCTCGCCGCCGACGAACGACCACAGCCATTGCCCGGGATCATCCAGCGCCAGCCAGGCCCGGGCGTTGCGCCGCACGGCATTGAGCTTGAGGCGATTGCGAATGATGCCAGGGTCGAGCATCAACGCCTCGATGCGTTCGTCGCTCATCTCTGCCAGACGATGTGGGTCGAAGCCGTCCAGCACCTGGCGATAACGCTCGCGCTTCTTCAGTACCGTGATCCACGACAGCCCGGCCTGGAACCCTTCGAGCAAAAGCATCTCGAAGAGCAACGCCGGGTCGCGCTGCGGGGTTCCCCATTCCTGGTCATGGTAGGCCTGATACAAGGGATCGTCGGTACACCAGAAGCAGCGCGGCATAAGGCTCCAATTACGTAGAGGGCGAGGCGAATCGGGTTATACTCCCGCTCTTTACATCCGCATCCCCAGATACAGGTGAATTTCGTGAGCCAGCCTACGCCAGCCGTGCGTACCTTCCAAGACCTGATCCTCGCCCTGCAGAACTACTGGGCCGAGCAAGGTTGTGTGGTACTTCAGCCCTACGATATGGAAGTAGGCGCCGGCACTTTCCACACCGCCACCTTCCTGCGCGCCGTGGGCCCGGAGACCTGGAACGCCGCCTACGTGCAGCCCAGCCGTCGCCCTGCCGACGGACGGTACGGCGAGAACCCCAACCGCCTGCAGCACTACTATCAGTTCCAGGTGGTGCTCAAGCCGAACCCGGCCAACTTCCAGGAGCTGTACCTGGGCTCGCTGAAGGCGATCGGCCTGGATCCGCTGGTCCACGACATCCGTTTCGTCGAAGACAACTGGGAATCGCCGACCCTCGGTGCCTGGGGCCTGGGTTGGGAAATCTGGCTCAACGGCATGGAAGTCACCCAGTTCACCTACTTCCAGCAGGTCGGCGGCATCGAGTGCTATCCGGTCACCGGTGAAATCACCTACGGCCTGGAACGCCTGGCCATGTACATTCAGGGTGTGGATTCGGTGTACGACCTGGTGTGGGCCGACGGCCCGTTCGGCAAGGTCAGCTACGGCGACGTGTTCCACCAGAACGAAGTGGAGCAGTCGACCTACAACTTCGAGCACGCCAACGTCGAGAAGCTGTTCGAGCTGTTCGACTTCTACGAAAGCGAAGCCAACCGCCTGATCAAGCTGGAGCTGCCGCTGCCGACCTACGAAATGGTCCTGAAGGCGTCGCACACCTTCAACCTGCTCGACGCCCGCCGCGCCATCTCGGTGACCGAGCGCCAGCGCTACATCCTGCGCGTGCGCACCCTGGCCCGCGACGTGGCGCAAAGCTATCTGCAAGCCCGCGCACGCCTGGGCTTCCCGATGGCCACCCCCGAACTGCGTGACGAAGTACTGGCCAAGCTGGAGGCTGCACAATGAGTGCGCAAGATTTCCTGGTTGAACTGGGCACCGAAGAGCTGCCACCCAAAGCCCTCGCCAGCCTCGGCGACGCCTTCCTGGCCGGCATCGAGAAAGGCCTGCAGGCCGCCGGCCTGAACTACTCCGGCAAGTCGGTGTACGCCGCACCGCGCCGTCTGGCCGTGCTCATCCGCCAGCTCGACGTGCAACAGCCCGACCGCAGCATCAACATCGATGGTCCGCCCCGCCAAGCGGCCTTCGATGCCGACGGCAACCCGACCCAGGCCGCCCTGGGCTTCGCCAAGAAATGCGGCGTGGAGCTGGCGGACATCGACCAGAGCGGCGCCAAGCTGCGCTTCTCCCAGCACATTCCGGGCAAGGCCACTGCCAGCCTGCTGCCGACCATCGTCGAAGATTCGCTCAACGACCTGCCGATTCCCAAGCGCATGCGCTGGGCGGCCAGCCGTGAGGAATTCGTGCGTCCCACCCAGTGGCTGGTGATGCTGCTGGGCGACCAGGTGGTGGACTGCACGCTGCTGTCGCAGAAGGCCGGCCGCGACTCGCGGGGTCACCGTTTCCACCACCCGGAAAACGTCACCATCAGCGCGCCGGCCAATTACGTCGAGGACCTGCGCAAGGCCTACGTGCTGGCTGACTTCTCCGAGCGCCGGGCGCTGATCGCCAAGCGCACCGAGGAACTGGCTCGCCAGCAGGAAGGCACCGCCATCGTGCCGCCTGCGCTGCTGGATGAAGTGACCGCGCTGGTGGAGTGGCCGGTGCCGCTGGTGTGCTCGTTCGAGGAGCGCTTCCTCGACGTGCCCCAGGAAGCCCTGATCACCACCATGCAGGACAACCAGAAATACTTCTGCCTGCTCGACAGCGACGGCAAGCTGTTGCCGCGCTTCATCACCGTGGCCAACGTCGAGAGCCGCGATCCGCAGCAGATCGTCCAGGGCAACGAGAAGGTGGTGCGTCCGCGCCTCACCGACGCCGAGTTCTTCTTCAAGCAGGACAAGAAGCAGAAGCTCGAGACCTTCAACGAGCGCCTGAAGAACGTGGTGTTCCAGGCGCAGTTGGGCACGGTCTTCGACAAGGCCGAGCGGGTTTCCAGGCTGGCGGCCTACATTGCCCCGTTCATCGGCGGCAGTGCGGTCAACGCCGGTCGTGCCGGCCTGCTGTCCAAGTGCGACCTGGCCACCGAGATGGTCGGCGAGTTCCCGGAAATGCAGGGCATCGCCGGTTACTACTACGCCGTCAACGACGGTGAAGCCCAGGACGTCGCGCTGGCCCTGAACGAGCAGTACATGCCGCGCGGTGCTGGCGCCGAGCTGCCCGAAACCCTCACCGGGGCGGCGGTGGCCATCGCCGACAAGCTCGACACCCTGGTCGGTATCTTCGGCATCGGCATGCTGCCCACCGGCAGCAAGGACCCCTACGCCTTGCGCCGCGCCGCACTGGGCGTGCTGCGCATCCTCATCGAGAAGCAGTTGGACCTGGACCTGACCGCTGCGGTCGAGTTCGCGGTCAAGCAGTACGGCAGCAAGGTCAAGGCTGCGGGCCTGGCCGAGCAGGCGCTGGAGTTCATCTTCGATCGCCTGCGGGCGCGCTACGAAGACGAAGGCGTGGACGTCGCCACCTACCTGTCGGTGCGCGCCCTGAAGCCGTCTTCGGCACTGGACTTCGACCAGCGCGTGCAGGCCGTGCAGGCCTTCCGCAAGCTGCCCGAGGCCGATGCGCTGGCAGCGGTGAACAAGCGCGTGTCGAACCTGCTGAGCAAGGCCGAAGGCGCCATCGCCGAACAGGTGGAGCCGAAGTACTTCGACAACGCCAACGAGTTCTCCCTGTATTCGGCCATCCAGCAGGCCGACCAGGCCGTGCAGCCGATGGCTGCGGCGCGCCAGTACCGTGAGTCGCTGGCGCGGCTGGCGGCACTGCGCGATCCGGTCGACGCCTTCTTCGAGGCAGTGATGGTCAATGCCGAAGACGCCAAGGTCCGCGCCAACCGCTATGCCCTGCTCAGCCGCCTGCGCGGGCTGTTCCTGGGCGTGGCCGACATCTCGCTGCTGGGGTAAGCCTTGAAACTGCTGATTCTCGATCGCGACGGCGTGATCAACCACGACTCCGACGCCTACATCAAGTCGCTGGAGGAATGGATCCCCATTCCCGGCTCGATCGAGGCCATCGCGCAGTTGAGCCAGGCGGGCTGGACGGTGGCCGTGGCCACCAACCAGTCCGGCATCGCCCGCGGTTATTATTCGCTGGCCACGCTCGAGGCCATGCACGCGCGCCTGCGCGAGCTGGTCGCCGAGCAGGGCGGCGAGGTCGGACTGATCGTTCATTGTCCCCACGGACCGGACGACGGCTGCGATTGCCGCAAGCCCCAACCGGGGATGCTGCGCACCATCGCCGAGCATTACCGCACGCCGCTGGCCGGTGTATGGTTCGTGGGTGACAGCCCGGGTGACCTGCAAGCCGCCGCGGCCGTCGCAGCACAGCCGGTGCTGGTGAAAACCGGCAAGGGCCTGCGCACCCTGGAAAAGGGCGTTGGCCAGGACACCTTGATTTACGACGATCTGGCGGCCATCGCCAGAGCACTCATTTAAAGAGTGCGCCCTCGGGCGCGCTTCATCAGGCGGGCAGGTCCCGCAACGGTACATGCCACTATGTCGATCCTGCAGGCGATCAGAATCTTTCTTTTTTACCTGCTGCTGGGCACCAGCTCGCTGCTATGGTGCTCGCTGAGCTTCTTCATCGCGCCGTTCCTGTCGTTTCCCAGACGCTACCGATTCATCAACGTGTACTGGTGCCGCTGCGCGTTGTTCCTCACGCGCTCGATCCTGGGCATCGACTACAAGATCACCGGCGCCGAGCACGTGCCAGAGCAGCCGTGCGTGATCCTGTCCAATCACCAGAGCACCTGGGAAACCTTCTTCCTGTCGGCCTATTTCTCGCCGCTGAGCCAGGTGCTCAAGCGTGAATTGCTGTACGTACCGTTCTTCGGCTGGGCCATGGCCATGCTGCGGCCGATCGCCATCGACCGCGACAATCCGAAAGAAGCGCTGCGTCATGTCGCCAGCAAGGGCGACGAACTGCTCAAGCAGGGCATCTGGGTACTGATCTTCCCCGAAGGCACTCGGGTGCCGTACGGCCAGGTGGGCAAGTTCTCACGCGGGGGTACGGCATTGGCGGTCAACGCCGGTCTGCCGATCCTGCCGATCGCGCACAACGCCGGCAAGTTCTGGCCCAAGACCGGCTGGGGCAAGCGTTCGGGGACCATCGAGGTGGTCATCGGCGAGCCGATGTACGCCAACGGTACAGGGCCTCGCGCCATTGCCGAACTCAACGACCGCGCCCAGGCGTGGAACGAAGCCACGCAACGGAACATGGGTTCACTGCCGCCGGTGGCGCAGACACCCGTGGAGCCGGTTGCCTGATATCTGTGGATAAGGTGTGAACAAATTCGGGATTACCTGTCCATAATTCCGCTTAAGCGGCTGTATTTGCTACTTATTTTAGTTTCAAGGATTTTTCCTGAAATCGTGCATAAGTTTTTTCGAGCGATAAAAAACCGGCTTTCCATAGCCGGTTTTTTTGTGTTCCCTGACTGCGTTTCAGCGACCATCAGACCTTGTCGATATCCACATCCTTGGTCTCCTTGAGGCAGAAAATGCCCACCACCAGGCTCACCCCCGTGATCAGCACCGGGTACCACAACCCATAGAAGATATCCCCGGTATACACCACCAATGCGAAGGACACCGTCGGCAGGAAACCGCCGAACCAGCCATTGCCGATATGGTAGGGCAGCGACATCGAGGTGTAGCGAATACGCGTGGGGAAGAGTTCGACCATCACGGCCGCCAGCGGGCCGTAGGTCATGGTCGCGATCAGAATCATCGCCACGATCAACAGCACCACCATCGCCTGGTTGACCTGCGCCGGATCGGCCTTGGCCGGATAGCCGGCTTGCTCGATGGCCGAGCGCATGGCCGCTTCATCGAAGCCGCTGATGGTCCGCTCGCCGATGCTCACCGAGACATCGCTGCCGGTCGCCGCCACCGAACTGTAGGGCAGACCCTGCTTGACCAGGAACGTCTTGACCTTGTCGCAGGGGCTGTCGAAACGCGCCTTGCCCACCGGATCGAACTGGAAGGTGCAGCCCTGCGGATCGGCGCTCACCACGATCGGCGACTGCCGGCTCGCTGCGTCGATCTGCGGATTGGCGTAGTAGCTCAGGGCCTTGAACATCGGGAAGTAACACAGCGTGGCCAACAACAGACCGAGCATCAGGATCGGCTTGCGGCCGATGCGATCGGACAGCCAGCCGAAGAACACGAAGAACGGCGCTCCGATCACCACGCTGATGATCAACAGGGTATTGGCCTGTGCCGGGTCCATCTTGAGCATCTGGGTCATGAAGAACAGCACGTAGAACTGCGCGGTGTAGAAGGTCACCGCTTGACCGGCGTTGATGCTGAACAGGGCAGTGAGCACCACCTTGAGGTTCGGCCAGGAGGTGAACGACTCGCGGATCGGCGACTTGCTGACCTTGCCCTGTGCCTTCATTTTCACGAAGGCCGGCGACTCGTGCATGCTCATGCGGATCCAGGTGGAGATGCCCAGTAGCACGATGGACAGCAGAAATGGCAGGCGCCAGCCCCAGGTCTCGAACTGATCGCCGCTCACATAGCGGCTGCCCAGCACCACGATCAGGGACAGCAGCAGCCCCAAGGTAGCGGTGGACTGGATGAACCCGGTGTGGAACCCGCGCTTGCCAGGCGGCGCATGCTCGGCGACATAGGTGGCCGCGCCGCCGTATTCCCCACCCAAAGCAAGGCCTTGCAGCATGCGCAACACCACCAGGATGATGGGCGCCGCGATGCCGATGCTGGCGTAGGTGGGCAGCAGGCCGACCGCGAAGGTCGACAGCCCCATCAGCACGATGGTGATGAGGAAGGTGTACTTGCGTCCGATCATGTCTCCCAGGCGACCGAACACCAAGGCGCCGAAGGGCCGCACCAGGAAGCCTGCGGCGAAGGCCATGAGCGCGAAGATGAAAGCCGTGGTGTCGTTGACCCCAGCGAAGAACTGCTTGCTGATCACCGCTGCCAGCGCACCGTAGAGAAAGAAGTCATACCATTCGAACACGGTGCCCAGGGAGGAGGCGAAGATGATCTTGCGCTCCTCGCGCCGGCTGTGGGTGGCGGTCGCGCCCTGTTGCTGGATGTAGTCCGACATGTCGCTGTCCTCGGCCCGAAGGCCACAGTGATTATTGTTCTTGTTCCACTGTCGGCAGCCACGACTACAGGCTGCCGGTTTCGCATTCACCCGGTCAGGGGGTGGATACGGTGTTGCGGTCGCTGAGATCGAGCTGGCTGGGGATGCCCTGGAGGATCAGCTGCGCGGCTTTCTCGGCGATCATCAGGGTCGGTGAACAGGTATTGCCCGACACGATCTGCGGCATGATCGACGCATCGACCACGCGCAGGCCGGGGACGCCGTGAACCCGCAGCTGGTGGTCCACGACGTCCAACGCCCCGTTGCCCATCCGGCAGGTCCCGACCGGATGGAAGATCGTGGTGCCGATCTTGCCAGCGGCTTCGTACAGCTGTTCCTCGGTCTGCAGCGCCGCACCGGGCAGGTATTCCTCGGGATCGAACTGCGCCAGGGCAGGGGCCTGGACGATGCGTCGGGTGAGGCGGATGCTGTCGGCGGCGACCTTCAGGTCCTGGGCATCGCTCAAGTAGTTGGGGTCGATCAGCGGTGGCTCATTCACATCTGCCGAGCGGATGTCGACGCGCCCTCGGCTGGCCGGGCGCAGATTGCACACCGAAGCGGTGAAGGCCGGAAAATGATGCAGTGGCTCGCCGAAGCGTTCGAGTGACAGCGGCTGCACGTGATACTGGACGTTGGCACGGGTCTGCTCGGGGCCGGAGCGCGCGAAGGCGCCAAGCTGGCTCGGCGCCATGGCCAGCGGACCGCTGCGGTCGTAAAGATAGCGCAGGCCCATGCCCAGCTTGCCCCACAGGCTGTTGGCCATCTGGTTGAGCGTGTGGGTATTGCGAATGCGGTAGATCAAGCGCAACTGCAGGTGATCCTGCAGGTTGCCGCCGACACCGGGTAGTTCATGCCGAAGCGCTATCCCCAGGTCATGCAGCAGGCGGCGTGGTCCGAGACCTGAGCGCTGCAGGATACCCGGCGAGCCGATCGCACCGGCACAGAGGATGATCTCGCGGCGCGCACGGAATTCGTGCCAGGCGCCTTGCCAGCGCGCCTTGACCGCCGTGGCGCGAGTCTGATCGAGCAGAACCTGGTCGACCTGTACCTCGGTGAGCACGGTCAGGTTGGGCCTGGAGCGAACCGGGCGAAGGAATGCCTTGGCTGCATTCCAGCGTACGCCACTGCGCTGGTTGACCTGAAAATAACCACAGCCCGCGTTGTCGCCGGTGTTGAAGTCCTCGACCTTCTCGATACCCACCTGCTCGGCGGCGTCGCGAAACGCATGCAGAATCGGCCAGCTGTAGCGTTGCTGTTCGACTCGCCACTCGCCCGCCCCGCCATGGTGGTCGTTGGCGCCAGCGAAGTGCTGTTCGCTGGCCTTGAACACCGGCAGCACCTCCTTCCAGCTCCAACCGGCATTGCCCAGTTCGGCCCAGCCGTCGTAGTCCGCGGCCTGGCCGCGCATGTAGATCATGCCGTTGATGGAGGAACAGCCGCCCAGCACCTTGCCGCGGGGGTAGCCCAGGGCGCGGTTGTCCAGCCCTGGCTGGGCTTGAGTCTTGAAGCACCAGTCGGTACGTGGATTGCCGATGCAGTACAGGTAGCCGACCGGCACGTGAATCCAGGGATAGTTGTCACGTCCCCCGGCTTCGAGCAGCAGCACCCGGCAGGACGGATCGGCGGACAGACGATTGGCCAGCAGGCAGCCGGCGGGTCCGGCGCCGACCACCACGTAGTCGTAGAGGGAATCGGTCGATGACATGGGTAGCCTCGGGCCTGTTTTTGTTCTTGTTCCAATAGAGCTTAGTGCGTAATTTCGTGGTGGAAACACGTGATTTCGCGCACCCGTTGTGCGTTTTAGCACAGCCCTGGCATGCGGCATGTGCCGCCGGCGCCGAAGGGCCTTTCTAAACCCGCTGGGAGCTCATGCATGTTCGACTGGAACGATCTGCGGTTTTTCCTCGAACTGCACCGCAGCGGCCGCCTGCTGACCGCGGCCAGGCGCCTCAACACCACCCACAGCACGGTGGCGCGGCACATCGAGCGCATCGAGCGGCACCTGGGTACGGCGCTGTTCGTTCAACATGCCCAGGGTTACGAGTTGACGCCTTCGGGGCTTGCGCTGCTCAAGCATGCCGAAGCCATGGAGAACGTGGCACTGTTGGCGCAGGAGGAAATCACCCAGGCCATGACGCCACTTGGCAAGGTCCGCCTGGGCGTGACGGAAGGAATCGGTATCCAGTTCTTCACACCGCGCCTCGGGGCGCTGTTCGAAAGCTACCCTGGCCTGGAAGTCGAACTGGTGGCCGTCCCGCGCTTCGTCAGCATCCTGAACCGGGAGGCGGAAATCAGCATTCATCTGGAACGGCCCAATGCAGACCTGCTGATCACTCGCAAGCTCACCGATTACCGCCTGGCGCTCTACGCCAGCCCCGCGTATCTGGAGCGCGCAGCACCGCTTCGACACCGTGAGGACCTAGCGCGCCACACCTGGATCGGCTACGTCGACGACTTGATCTTCAGCCAGGAGCTGCTGTTCCTCAACAGCTTCTGCCGCACGCCCAACGTGGTGTTTCGCAGCACCAGCGTGATCGCCCAGCAGCAGGCCGCTCGTGCCGGCCTGGGCATCGCGGTGCTGCCCAACTACATGGCGCGTCACGACCCCGAGCTGGTCAGGGTGCTACCCGGCGAGACCATCCAGCGCAGCTACTGGATCTGCACCCGGCGCGAGCTGCACAGGTCGGTGCGCCTGAGAGTCGTCTGGGACTATCTGCTCAAGCTCTGCGCCGAACAGCAGCACCAACTGCTAGCCCAGTAGCGCCTTGGCAAGCAGGGAGGCGGCTGCGCCCCAGCCGGCCAGCGCGAACAACTGCTGTAGACGCGGGCCGGCCAGTCTGGCGGCCAGGGGCCTTGCTGCCAGCAGGCCCACGACCGCCCCGCAGGCGAACGGCGCGCCCACCTGCCAGTACAGTACGCCGCCCAGGCTGGCACTCACCACGCTACCCAGCGACACCAGGGCGATGACGGCCAGAGAAGTGGCGACGACGCTTTTCATGTCCAGGTTGGTGTAGCGGTTCAGCGCCGGGATGATGACGAAGCCACCGCCCACACCCAGCAGCCCGGACAGCAGCCCCGAGACTGCACCGGTGACTGCCAGCGCACGTGCACACGGCAGCGTCCAGCGCAGGCGACCCTGCAACGGGTTGAGCACGCAGGGCATGATCTGGCGTGCGGCGCACGGCGATTGACCACGCAGTTCGAGTACCGCCTTGCGCCAGATGCGCGCGCTGGCATAGATCAGCACCAGCGAAAAGACCACTGCCAGCGGCGCATTCGGCACCCGATGGGCAAGCCATAGCCCCAGCGGTGCGAAGGCGATCCCCACGAGCGCGATCAGCAGTGCAGCTCTGTAGCGCACCCGGCCCTGCCGCAGCCCCAGCACCGCCCCAACGGCCGCTGCCAGCCCCACGGCCAGGAGCCCGATCGGGGCCGCCTCGACCATCGACAGGCCCAGGCCGAAGACCAGCAACGGTACCGCGAGGATCCCGCCCCCGGCGCCGGTGAGCGCCAGCACCGCACCGATCAGCGCACCGAGGATGCCACCCAGCAGCTGATGTTCGATCACTTGGACGACTCGACCGCCATCGGCTGGGGACGCGCCAGCCACTCGCGGCCCTTGAGCATGGCCTTCCAGTACAGCGGCGGCAGCACCCGCGCCTTCAGCCACCAGGCCAGCCGAGTCGGCTCGCGCCCATCGAGCAGCCAGCGTGGAAAGCTCGGGGCCAGCTTGCCACCATAGGTGAATTCGGCCAGCACGATCTTGCCGCGCTCGACGGTGAGCGGGCACGACCCATAGCCATCGTAGGCCGCCAGTGTGCCGGGTCGGCCCAAGGCCAGCAGAACGTTGTTCGCGACCACCGGCGCCTGCTTGCGTGCAGCCGCTGCGGTCTTGGCATTGCTGGTATTGATCACGTCGCCCAGACCGTGCACGTTGGCGAACCGACGATGGCGCAGGCTGTGCGGGTCCACCTCCACCCAGCCCGAGCCATCGGCCAGCGGGCTGTGCCGGATGAAGTCCGGCGCGACCTGCGGCGGCACCACGTGCAGCATGTCGAAGGCTTCGCTGTGGGTTGTGCTGCTGCCATCGGCCAAGGTTCGCTCAAAGGTGGCAAGCCGGTTCGGGCCATCCACGGCCACCAGCCGCTCGCTGAAGTTGAGGTCCACCGCGTACTTGTCGATGTAGCGCATCAACGCCGGTACGTAGTCGGCCACGCCGAACAGGACACCGCCGGCGTTGAAGAAGGCAGGTCTGATCGCGCCCAGGCGTCCGGTGCGCAGCCAGTGGTCACAGGACAGGTACAACGCCTTCTGTGGAGCGCCTGCGCATTTGATCGGCATGGGCGGCTGGCTGAACAGCGCGCGCCCTTGTTGCAGTGACTGCACCAGCTGCCAGGTGTAGGGGGCCAGGTCGTAGCGGTAGTTGGAGGTCACGCCATTGCGTCCCAACGTGTCTTCGAGCCCTTCGATGGCGCTCCAGTCGAGCTTGAGGCCGGGGCAGACCACCAGTTGCTCGTACGTCAGCGTGCGACCGTCCTCCAGCGTCACCTGCCGTTGCTCGGGCGCGAAGCCGACCACTCGCGCCTGTATCCAATGCACTCCGGTGGGCAGCAGATCCGCCGTGTCGCGCGCCGTGGAAGAGGCCTCGAAGACGCCGGCACCGACCATCGTCCAGCCAGGCTGGTAGTAATGCACGGCGGACGGATCGATGAGGGCGATGTCCAGCGTGGGATCACGCCTGATGAGGCTGGAGGCGGTGGCGATACCAGCGGCTCCGGCCCCCACGATCAGCACTTGATGATGGACGGGAGAAGCATGCAGGGCAGACATGGGGTGTCCTTTGATTCTGATAATGAAAAGGGCCGAGGCTCACAGCAGGTTCAGCGGGATCTTCAGGTAGCGCACGCCGTTGTCTTCAGGCTCCGGTAACTGGCCGCTGCGCATGTTCACCTGCACCGAAGGCAAGATCAGTACCGGCATCTCCAGCGTGGCATCACGCGCCTCGCGCATCGCCACGAAGCAGTCCTCGCTGACGCCTGAATGAACGTGCACGTTGTGCTCACGTTGCTCGGCCACCGTGGTGACGTAGCGCATCTGGCGACCGCCAGGCAGGTAGTCATGGCACATGAACAGGCGGGTGCTGTCGGGCAGGGCGAGCAGGCGCTGGATCGAGCGGTACAAGGTACGCGCGCTGGCGCCCGGAAAATCGCAACGGGCGGTGCCGTAGTCCGGCATGAACAAGGTGTCGCCGACGAACACCGCCCGCTCATCGCCGTCCTCGACCTGGTAGCTCATGCAGGCCGGTGTATGCCCAGGGGTGTGCAACGCACGCGCATGAAGGTTGCCGATGCGAAACAGGTCGTTGTCGTGGAACAGGACATCGAACTGACTGCCGTCACGGGCGAAGCCCGGATCTGCATTGAACAGGGCGCCGAAGGTCTTCTGCACCTGGGTGATATGCGCACCGATGGCGACCTTGCCACCCACCTGCTGCTTGAGATAGGCCGCCGCGGAGAGATGATCCGCATGTACATGGGTCTCCAGGATCCACTGCACCTGGGCATCCAGCGCCTCGACCCGCTCGAGCAGCCGGTCGGCCGAATTGCGATCGGTACGACCGGACTTGGGGTCGTAGTCCAGTACGCTGTCGATCAGGGCGCACTGGCGCGTTTCCCTGTCCATCACCAGATAGCTCAAGGTGGAGGTCGCCGGGTCGAACAGGGCGTCCACATGAAGGTTGTTGCCGATGATCATTGCAGTCTCCAAAGCGCTGCCTAGCCGGGCAGCGCCACAGGCAGGGACTGACCCTGTTTCAAGATGCATGCCAGCCAATCGAACCCCGAATTACCGAGGCTCCCGCGCGCTTGGCGGAGTACCGCCGACTGTTTGGCAGTCGAACTGGCAGAAGGTTGGCAGTCTGTGGCGGTGTTTGGCAGTCCTTGCTAACCTCGCTGACAGTCCTACTCGGTAAGCCCATGTCAGAACTCGCTGCTGCAAATCATCCCGCCATCCTGGCGCTGATCTCCTACCTGGAGCACGACCCGCTGCCCTGCATCGTGCTGGACACCGACTACAACATTCTTGCCGCCAATGCCGCCTACCGACGCCAGTTCGCTGCCGAAAATCGGGCGCCATTGGGAGAGAAGTGCCATCGGGTTTCTCACCACTATGCGGTGCCCTGCGACCAGGCCGGCGAACATTGCCCACTGCGTAAAGCCTGGGACAGCAAGGCGCCCGAGCGAGTGCTGCACATTCACCATACCCCGCGTGGCCCGGAGCATGTGGATGTGGAACTGCGACCGATCCTCGACGAGCGGGGCAGGGTGGTAGCGTTCGTCGAGCGTCTGACCACCGTTACCCTGGCCTCGGCACAGCCCCAGCAACAAGGCCTGGTCGGCCAATCGGCGGCATTCAAGACGGCACTGGCGAGTCTGCAGCGGGCCGCGCCGGCGCAGATTCCGGTATTGCTGCAAGGCGAGTCGGGAACGGGCAAAGAGCTGTTCGCCCGTGCAGTGCATCTGGGAAGCCCGCGCAGCAGTGGGCCTTTGGTCGTGGTGGACTGCACCGGACTCACCGAGTCGCTGTTCGAGAGCGAACTGTTCGGTTACGAGAAAGGGGCTTTTACCGGCGCCACCCAGCGCAAGATCGGTCTAGCCGAAGCGGCCCATGGCGGCACGCTGTTTCTCGATGAGATCGGCGAAGTGCCGCTGGCGATGCAAGTCAAGCTGCTGCGTCTGATCGAAACCGGAAGCTTTCGTCCGGTTGGCAGTCTGCGCACCGTCCATTCGGACTTTCGCTTGATCTGCGCCACTCACAAGCCGCTCAAGTCCATGGTGGCCGACGGCAGCTTTCGCGAAGATCTGTACTACCGCATCAGCGGTTTTCCCATCCGGCTGCCTTCGCTGAGGGACCGTGTCGAAGATCTGCCGCTGTTGATCGACAGTCTTCTGCAACGCATTGCTGGCAAAGGCCAGGCGCAGATCGATCCACAAGCAATCGAACGCCTTAGCCTCCATCCATTTCCTGGAAACATCCGTGAGTTGCGTAATGTGCTCGAGCGTGCCTGGCTGTTCGCCGATGATGGCATCATTCGCGCTGAACATGTGCTGGATCCCATAGATGTCATTAGTAACCGGCCCTCGCACGAGCGAACCGCGCCTGAGCTCGGCGCACTCGCTCACGCCTTGAACAACTTCAAGGGGTCGCGAAAAGCGCTGGCCAGGGAGCTGGGCATGAGCGAGCGAACGCTATACCGACGACTCAAGGATCTGGAATTATGAGTCGGCCTACACTCGATGTTTCACGTGGAACATTCGCATCCAAAGTGTCTCACTGTGGCGTATGGCTCAAGATGCATGGCTGACGGTTGACAGGCAGTGGTCGCGCCCGCACCGTTGAGTCCTGGTCGAGCAACAGAAAGCCAACACATGATTCGTTACCTATACAGACGCCTGTTCAAGCGTCACCCCACACAGTCTCCTCACTCAGCATCCAGCGACACTGGCACCCTCATGCCCACGCCTGCCACCAGTACCGTTATCCCTGTGGTGATCACCAGTGCGGTTCTCCAGACCGCCAACCTCGATCAGCGCGACAGCTGCCACGCCCATCGTGGTGACGCTGCAAGCGGGGGTGACGGCCATGGCAGCAACGATGGTTTTTCGGGTGGTGACAGCGGGGGCGGCGACAGTGGAGGGGGAGGCGACGGGGGCGGCGGATGTGATTGATCCAAACGCCAATGATCGCTGGGTGCAGTGATGGCTGGACGAGAGAGCGCAGAGATAAAATGCACACGATGCACCGGCCGAGTCCTGTTCATGGAGCCCTATCGCTTCAGTAACGTTGCACCTGCGGGGCAACGGCTCCAGAGGTGGGGAGGGTGGTTCGTGGAGGAACGCTTCCCTGACCTGATGCCCTGGAGCGCTCCCAAGGGCAGTGGCCAGCAGTATCTGGTGTTCGGCGGTGTAGGAAACGGAGGTTATTCAGTGCTGCGCCGTGGCGTGGTTGAATGCCTGGTCTGCCACGCCCGCTTCGTCCACGACCTGCGTTGGCCGGATGAAGCGTGGTGGCAATGGCCTATTCGGGGCCGGCTGCTCTGGGCGTGGGACCGCGATCATGCCCTGCAGATTCGCGATTATGTTAGTGCTACTCACCGACCGGCACGCGGCCTTCATGGTCCGCTGGGAAGAATCCCTAGTGAGTTCCTGGCCGCGAAGGTTCGCGAAAGCGTAGTCAAGGCCATTGACCGCTCATTGCTGATCCATGGTCTCGACTAGCGGACGCTGTAACACGCTATCCAGATGAACTCGCCAGGACTGCCATAGCCTTGGCTTGGGTCGGCGAAAAGTGAAACCCGTGGCTTTTTCAAGCCATCAGATCAATACCGGTATTACACTCGCGTATTGCGGGAAACCGAACATCGAGTGACTGAAACAAACCCACAGTCTGCGCTTATCGCATTTCTGAAATCGCCCCCTCGGATTGATCCATGAAACCGTGCTCTCGAGATCTGTTGCTGTTCACTCTCCTGGCGCCATTGGCGGCCCACGCCGATATCGCCTCGCAGGCCCCGACCCTGTGCGCCATGGGCGATCAGCCCATTTTCTCCTGTCCTCTCAATGGAACAGCCAAAACGGTATCCCTCTGTGCGTCGGGTGATGTCGCCCATGGCGCGGGCCATTTCTACTACGGCTATGGACGGGTGGGGCCCCCGCCTGAACTGACATATCCGGCCAGCGATGAACAAGCCACCTTCACGCGTACTCACCTCATGCTCGGCGGTGGCAGCGGCGGATATGCTTACGCGTTCACCCGTGGGGGTTTGAAATACACCCTCTACTCGATGTCAGGGGCCAACAACTTTCACGAGGGTGGCTTGACGGTCGCCCAGGAAGGCCAGACGAAACCGCTGAAGCACCTCACCTGCCAGGCGGGCAAGTTCACCGACACGGAAGATGATGCACTCATCGACGCGACGCTCAAGTGGAAGAGTGATCCAGCGATCGAGAAAAACGGACTACAGGTGCCCTGATCGCACAGTCTCCTCGTAGATGATCGACTTCGGTCGTCCAATACCCTCGATACGGAATCCGAGCCCATGCATCTGCGTTCTAGCCTGTTTTGCCTGTGTGTGTTCAGCAGCCTAGGCCACGCTGCGGTCAACTGTTCTGCGCTGGCAGAAAAAATCTCGAGCACAGTGCCTGAGTTTCATCCCGTCCGGGGAGGCGAGGTGATCGGTACGGGACGGGTGCACTTTTACACAGCACCAGATGAAGCCTGCGCTAACCAGAAAATTTTCGTGGTCCCCGGTGATTCCCTCATCGTGTATTCGATTCTGCAAGACGAGTCCTGGTTGGAGGTCAACTTCGTCGCCAAGAACGGCGAGGACTACACCGGTTGGGTAAAAGCAGAGCGGGTGAAGATAGGTGCGCCTCATGGGTTGCCATCTGACGGAGAATGACATGTCGGTGACACCGCTCGATTTAACCCTTCAGATGTATTCCAGCAGGCAAAAGGTCGCTCAGGAGCGCTCCGTGAAAACCACGTTCATCAGCATCAGCCCCAGCGTCATCGTCGGCTGCGCCAAAGACCACGCCAGGCGTTTTCTGAGCAGGCAGCGGGGCAGTGACGCGTGTGCACAGGCGCTGAGCCTGGCCGTACTCCTGACCGCCACGGTGGCCTGCGCCGCACCAGGCGATACGCACGCCGTGCAGGCGATGTTGCAGGCGTCATCACCAGGCTCTGCCGCGACCTGCACGCTCGATCCGCAGGGCAACACCCTCTGCACCCTCGATGGCACGCAGATCGATGCGGGCGACGACTGCACCTCGAACATGGTATTCGGCGCCGTGACTGCGGATCAGGGCGTCACGCTCGAGGACAACTTCAAACCCTCCGCAGGCAAACCCGTCGCACACCTCGGGGTAAACCAGTTGCTGTGTCTGCGTGCGGCCCAACGCAAGGGTGGGGTTCTGGTTCGTGCCTTGGTCATGGCGATTCCAACCCGCACCGTGAAGCTCTGCAAGGATAACGAACTGTGCAAGGACGCCGACTCGACGATTGAATGGAAGCGCCCGACCACCGGCATCCTCTGCACCCTCGAACCGGATGGTCACTACACGGGTGATTGCGCATCCGGTTGGGTGGACGGTAACGATATCGAGGAATATTCGATGGGGCTCAAGCCTGAAGACACCGGGGCCTGAGGTGCCATCCTCGCGACAGGTGTTCGGTAGTGCACCAGAAAAAGCGCAGCGCAAGTAATTCGACATTCGCCGACTCCAGCCAGATGTAGTGAACGAGAGTGGAGAGCACGCCATGCATGACGTTACAACCTTGAGAAACGGCCAGCCCTACGGCGGCCGTGATCACGGGCAGAAAAGAGCAGGGTATGTGAAGCACCTGGTTGCCGTGGGCATCGTCATGGGCTTGGGTGTGCTGCCAGCCTCGGCTTACTCGATGGACTGTAAAAAAGCAGCGACCAGCCTCGATCACCTTGTCTGTTCTGACCAACGCCTTGTCAGTGCCGATGCGGCAATGGGCAAAGCGTATTCCGCGCTGCTGAAAAGTGCGCCCGACCCCGCCGTTCGTGCCCTGCTTGTCAGTAGTCAGCGTCGTTGGATCAAGGCCCGAGACGACGCATTCGGTGACCTCGACACACTCACCGATCAACAGACAGGGGAGTCCTACACCAAGGATGACCAGCGCGAAATCTTGCTGAGTGTCATGCAGCAGCGTACGCGACAACTTGGCGAACGTTTGCCTGGCGACGCTCGATATCCACGTATGATTCAGGCCGTTCTGGATCAACGTGCCTTCGCCAGCCAGTTTTCCGGTGGCCCCTTCGCGGGTACGTCGGTCTCATGTGATTTTCTGCCCCAGTCAGGCAAATACGCCTATGGATGCTTCGGCACGCATTTTTATCAGCACGACGACAGGATCTGTAGCGTATCGATAGACTGGGCCAGTGGTAGCGTCAGCGAAATTCTGGCAGTGGCCAATGTGATTGACGCCAAGCCGACACTGCAGGCGACCTGCAAGGCTGGCGAGAGCAGATGCTCCCCGGAAGACGAGAACAATGCAGAAGCATCAGGCTGGCATGACAGCGCAAGCCACTTTCCGGCGGACACGGTGCACCTCTACGACCGACTCGGCGCTGTCGCGTTGTCTGCATCGGATCCGGAGATGCCGGAGGAAGCGTCCCAGAAGTGGCTACGCAGTTGCCTGACCGATCCGAAGTTTCCGGGCGATGCGCTGATTGCACCATGACGGATAGCGCGGTTCATTCGGACTCGGGCATGGCGGGAAATGCTTCACCTGAAGGGCTGCTGTGGAGAGTGGGGCCGTCACAGCGCATGTCCCGGGTTTCCGATGTGTAATTGGCTTGCATGTGATCATCGACTCGTAGTCGGGTCTTCCACCCGACCGTGGCCTGATAGCTGGCAGTGTCCTTGCCTGAATGCGTTAGACCGGGACCTTGTAGTGTCTTTTTTACGGTTGCGCCACTGTCCAGCACTTCGAGCGTTGCAAGGCCCTGGTGGTCATCCTGGTCCTGTTGCTGAAGTACTGCCAGGCATTGGGTGAAGCTTTCGTAGTGGGTTGGCAGCAACTCCACCGGCCACAGATGAGCGCTGGCTTGAGCGTGCGAACAGGCCAGGGTGTAAAGAAGATAACTGACCACGCCGTAACGGACCGAACTCATGATATCGATACTCTGGCAGGTGGCGGGCAAGGCGTTCGACGATTTTCTTTTGCCCCTGTCGAAACCGTCAATAACTTTGAGTCTTGGACTTCATTCGCCTTTTAGCGCCTTTGACATCAAGCGGTAGCTCGAGCCGCGGAGGAACATCATTCATGAGAGGGTGCCTGCGACTCGCCGTTTTGCTGGCCGCCTGTGCGGGTGTCATGACTACCGCCGGGGCTCAAGGCACCAATCCATATGCGCGTCCTGTCTCTGGAGTCGTCACTGAAAACAAAGATCCTGATGATCTCGGTAGATTTGCGACGGGTGGTTTCAGGGTGCTCGAGTCGGTCAAGGGAGACCTGACGGGCGCCGGCCACTCCGATGTTCTTCTGATTCTCGATCCGCCGCTGGACGAGAGATCCGAGGCCAGCGAACACCTGAAGCGCAGCGTCTTGCTTCTCGTGCGTGACAGCGCAGGTGATTTGCGAAAAGCAGCTATCAACTCGAACCTGGTGCCTTGCTCTACCTGCGCAGGGGCTGCGGGTGATCCCTATGCCTATTCGCGAATTGAAAAAGGGCGTATCACCATCGTTTTAGCCGGTGGCAGCCGTGAGCGATGGACGGATGAATTCAGCTTCAGTTATGTCCCCGACAAGCTGAAATGGGTGCTCTCCAGAGTGGTACGCAAAGTGGGTGACATGGAGTCAACGGACCAGAAGCAGATCGAGCTCACTGCCAAGGACCTGGGCGAGATCTCTTTCAGCGATTTCGATCCGGAGCGCTTACCCGCAGTGACGCTGCCTTGATACTGTCGGGCGCTCAGCGGTGTGCCCATCCCGACAACCCATTCGCCGCTGACCTGATCAGAATACGAGCCTGCCATGAAACACATACCGTGCATGTTACCCATCGCTCTCCTGGCGACTCATACGTTCGCTCATGGCGAACCCGCGACTCGACCGGACGTCACGATCAACCCTCATCCACGAATGAAATATGAGGTCAGCGTAAAGGTGGACGGCTCGCCCGGGCCGTTCGACCGGATCGAAGCGATAGCAGATTACCGGGTGAAGAACGAAGACTGCATCGCCCTGACGCCGTTGACGGGCGCAACCGTCCCGCCGGAAAAGCGTGTACCGCTCACCCTGCTGCGCTCTGGGAATAACCGTTATACATTCGAGTTCTTCACTGACCGGATTCAGGACCAGGATTATTTCGACAGGGGCGTGTGCCAGTGGTCAATCGTGGCAGTGAGCGCGAATCTGTGGATCGAAAACGTGAATTTCAGTGCGCCCCTGTTTCACGACGATATATTCCAGAACCATCCGGTAACGCGTTACTACTCCAATCGCTCCTACGCTACGAGGCACATGGATCGTGTCGATGTGGGCGAGCCGAATCGTGATCAGTATGAGGACGAAGCTAATGCTACCTTCTCCATCACACTGGATGCGCGCAAGACGTCTCAGTGAGTCAATGCGCCCCGACAGAACGTCGAGTATGTTCGTGTTATCTGGGCAAACGCTTTCCAAGCTCCACTGCCCGCTGCGCTGTCTTGTTCAACCGGCACTGGTTGGCGCGAGCATTGCTGCGGTACCGCCTTTTGGGTCGGGTGTGCAGTCCATGTCACGTGAGCCTATCCATGCGCGCTCTTCGTCGCGCAGGGCTGCTCTGGACCTGTACCTTGCTTGCGGGTCGGTGATGGTTGGCCAAAGCATCACTCCAGACGCTGGCTCGCAACGCCAGCCCGACTCACCCAGGAGCAGGGTATGGGGCCCCAACTAGACCCTGTTGATTCGCTCCGGCGGGCGTGGGGTAACCACGGCAACAGCTTGTTGCTCGCAATTTGCCTCATGCTCGCATCGAGCAGCGGGCAAGCCACCCCTGGCGATACGTCCGCAGCGCCACAGCTCCCCGTATCAGCCCCGTTCGCGCTCGATGCCGCAGGCAGCAGTATCGCCATACCGTTCGAGGTCACTGATCGCGTGGTGGATGCCAGGCGGTATCTGATGATCGGCGTGGACGTACCCCACGCAGGGGACTTCCCGGCAGTCGACGACGTGCGGCTGCACGTTCGGCTTTTGCGTGTGCGTGTCGTATACGACGAAGGGGGAGTGCAGGTGCCAATCGAAACCGAAGACACCGATACGATCATCGCTCGCAACTCTGGCAAGCCCAGCCCTCGCGCGGATCCCACGGTATGTCGTCTCCATCTCTACGCGGCGATCGATGAAGAATCGAACCTTTCGGTCTGCGGTTTTCACGCCAGGCGCAACGGACATTACATTGCAGAGATATCGACCATCGAGCCGATGCCCGCCTTCAAGGGTGTCGCCACCACCGTACGTGTAGACAACTACTACAACACCGGCGAGTGAGGCAGAAACCTACATCTCCAGGAAAATGCCGGAGCGCCACCACCTCCCGCTCGGTGCCGGTGCACAGGCATACGCCACCGTGGTAGTGGTCGCCATTCTGGGCAGTCAGCAGGGCCTTAGATAAGTGACGGACCCGTTATTCACCGAGCACATGCGCTGCTCTTCCTGTGGCTGCTGGTAGGCTGCCGCGGCCGCCCTGGCGCGTTCGGCCTGCTCCTTTTCCATGAGTTCACGAATGACCCGTCCGCGTTCCTGGGTCGCCGCACTGTTCTGGTCCATTTGCTCATCGAGCATCTTCACCTGCGCCTGAGTCAACGCAAACTTCTGCTTCTGTAGCTCAAGCGCTTTCGCGCTGCCTGGAGGCGTCTTTTCCAGCTCGGCATCGATTTCCAACACAGCAGCAGGCAAGGAGCCTTGAGCGACCAGTTGCCGATCCATTTCCATCGCGGTCATGGGGCTGGGAGCGAATGGCGCTGAATGGTTTGCCGCACAGGCACTCAAGACGCTCACTGCGGCCAAGACCACCAGCCGGCTCGATGTCGTACTCATACAGGTCTCCCAGTCGAAGAGCGGTCAGGTGACCGTACACTACGATTCACGGCCGGTTTCGTCCAGTGCGCCGAGCGGGAGAAAGAGGAGGGTGATCGTGGGTCTTGTCTAACGTTGAGTTTGCGAACACTCAACGACTATCCGATCGCTCAAGCTCTGATCAAGGCGCAAAAACCGGCGTACTCAATTGAGCTCACCTCGAATAGCCGGATCTTTCCCAAGCATTTTGCTCAAGGCCACACGAGCATCTTCGAGCTGGACGAGTGATGCGTGCCTGGCCCCGAGGGCATCGCGGTTCTGGATCGCGGTGTAGATCGCCTTGTGCCGAGGTAGAGCGAGCTCATCGAAGTTCGCGCGCTGGTTGGAAAACCGAACCGACTCCCGCAGCGCCATGGACAGCATGTTGCAAAGGTGCGCCAGCAGGTCGTTGTGGGTCGCATCGGCAATGCGGGAATGGAAGTCCAGGTCTGGCTGCAGACGCTCTTCGTGATTGCGCGCATTCTCCATTCGCCGGTAGGCCTCGCCGATCGAGTCGACGTCCTCGGCCGTGGCGTTGGTGGCCGCCAGTGCGGCGGCGGCGGGTTCGATGATCAGGCGAACGCTGGACAGGGTGTTGAAGAACTCCTGTTGTGGCGTGGCCTGCATCAGCCAGTGCAGTACGTCGGGGTCGAGCATGTGCCAATCATGGCGCGGTCGCACCTGGGTACCGACCCGTGGACGGGCCTCCACCAAGCCTTTCGCAGTGAGGGCGCGCATGGCTTCACGAAACACCGGCCGGCTGATCGCATAGGTTTCGCACAGGCTGGCCTCGGAGGGCAGTTTCTGCCCAGGCGCGAGTTGCCCGGAGACGATCTGCAGGCCAAGGTCCTGGACCAGGGTGGCGTGCATGCTCTTGCGCGTGGTGGGCTGGCGGTAGTTCATGTGTGGCGAGGGCGATCCTTCGGCTGGAGCTACGCATCATAGCGTGTGGGAATCGCCTTGTGTCGCGAAAGGGCCGCACAGCGGCCCCAGGAAAGCAGGTGATGTTGCGTGACTCAATGCGAATGCTTGGGCACCGCCGAACCGCGACAGCCCACCAGAAAGTCGAAGTCACAGCCTTCGTCGGCCTGCATCACGTGATCCAGGTACAATTTCGCATAGCCGCCACTGATCAGCTGCGGCGGCGCTTGCAGGTCGGCCAGGCGGCCTGCCAGTTCCTCGTCGGACACCTCCAGGTTCAGTCGACCTTTCTCGCAGTCCAATTCGATCCAGTCGCCTTCGCGCACTGCCGCCAACGGGCCTCCGGCGGCGGCTTCCGGGGCCACGTGCAGAACCACGGTGCCGTAGGCGGTGCCGCTCATGCGGGCATCGGAAATACGCACCATATCGGTGACGCCCTGAGCCAACAGCTTGGTCGGCAGGCCCATGTTGCCCACCTCGGCCATGCCGGGATAGCCCTTTGGCCCGCAGTACTTCATCACCAGGATCGAGTTGGCATCCACATCCAGTTCTGGGTCGTTGATGCGCGCCTTGTAGTCCTCGAAGTTCTCGAACACCACGGCCCGGCCACGGTGCTGCATCAACGCCGGAGTCGCCGCCGAGGGCTTGAGCACCGCACCTTTGGGCGCGAGGTTACCGCGCAGAATGCAGATGCCACCCTCGGCCACCAGCGGTCTGTCGAGCGAGCGGATGACCTCTTCGTCGTAAAGCGGCGCGGCCTGGCAGTTCTCCCACAGGCTCTTGCCATTGGCAGTCAGGGCGCTCGGGTTGGGCAGCAGGCCATGTTCGCCCAGCCGGCGGATCACCGCGGGAAGGCCGCCGGCGTAGTAGAACTCTTCCATCAGGAAGCGCCCCGAGGGTTGCAGGTCGACAAGGGTCGGCGTGCCGCGGCCGACGCGGGTCCAGTCTTCGAGCTGCAGGTCGATACCGATGCGCCCGGCGATCGCCTTGAGGTGAATCACCGCATTGGTCGAACCCCCGATGGCGGCGTTTACCCGGATAGCGTTTTCGAAGGCTTCGCGGGTGAGGATCTTCGACAGACGCAGGTCCTCGCGGAGCATATCGACGATGCGCATGCCGGAGAGATGAGCGAGCACGTAGCGGCGTGCGTCCACGGCGGGGATGGCAGCATTGTGCGGCAGCGAGGTACCCAGCGCCTCGGCCATGCATGCCATGGTCGACGCGGTGCCCATGGTGTTGCAGGTACCTGCCGAACGTGACATGCCGGCTTCGGCAGAGAGAAATTCGTTCAGGTCGATCTGGCCAGCCTTATAGGCTTCATGCATCTGCCAGACGATGGTTCCGGCACCGATGTCCTTGCCCTTGTGCTTGCCGTTGAGCATCGGCCCACCCGTGACCACGATGGCCGGCACATCGCAGCTGGCGGCTCCCATCAGCAGGGCCGGGGTGGTCTTGTCGCAGCCGGTCAGCAGGACCACGGCGTCTACCGGGTTACCGCGAATGGCTTCTTCCACATCCATGCTCGCCAGATTGCGGGTGAGCATGGCTGTTGGTCGCAGGTTGGATTCACCGCTGGAGAACACCGGAAACTCCACCGGAAAGCCACCGGCCTCCAGCACACCCTTCTTCACGTGTTCGGCGATCTTGCGGAAGTGGGCATTGCACGGGGTGAGCTCAGACCAGGTGTTGCAGATGCCGATGATCGGCTTGCCCTGGAATTCGTGATCGGGAATGCCTTGGTTCTTCATCCAGCTGCGGTACATGAAGCCGTTCTTGTCGGCAGTGCCGAACCATTGGGCGGAGCGCAACGGGCGTTTGGTATCAGACATGGAGCCACCTAATTAGTATTACTATTTATCGTTATGAAGGTGAATTTAACGCCTTTGACAGCTCATGTGAAGGCTTGTCGTTTTAAATAGTAATACTATAAGATCGTCCGACCAGGTCAGAGGACTGCCAGAAAGCCCCGACCAGGTGCTGTGCTCATTACAAGAACAATTGGAGACATCGCCATGATTCAGGAGCAGCGGCTCGTCCGCCTGGTCACGCTTAAACTCATGCCATTCCTGGTCCTGCTGTACCTGGTGGCCTATGTCGATCGATCGGCCGTAGGTTTCGCCAAGCTACACATGGGCGCCGATATCGGCCTGGGTGACGTCGCCTATGGCCTCGGTGCCGGGCTGTTCTTCATCGGCTACTTTCTCTTCGAAGTGCCGAGCAACCTGTTGCTGGACCGCTTCGGCGCACGTCGCTGGTTCGCCCGCATCCTGCTGACCTGGGGCGCGATCACCATCGGTATGGCGTTCGTGACCGGCCCCAACGGTTTCTATGTCATGCGCTTCCTGCTGGGGGCGGCCGAGGCCGGGTTCTTCCCGGGCGTCTTGTACTACATCACCCGGTGGTACCCGGTGCGCCATCGCGGGAAGATCCTAGGCTTCTTCATCCTTTCGCAGCCGTTGGCGATGCTGGTCACCGGACCACTGTCGGGTGCGCTGCTGGGACTCGATGGCAGCTACGGCCTGCATGGCTGGCAGTGGCTGTTCATCTGCATCGGCACCCCGGCAGTGCTGCTGGCCTGGCCAACCCTGCGGTTTTTGCCCGATGGCCCGGCCAAGGTACGCTGGCTCAGCGACGAACAACGCACCTGGTTGCAGGAACAACTGGCCAATGACCTGCGGGCGTTCGGCCAGACCCGTCATGGCAACCCCCTGCATGCTCTCAAGGACGCCCGGGTACTGTTGCTGGCGCTGTTCTACCTGCCTGTGACGCTGAGCATCTATGGTCTGGGCTTGTGGCTACCCACGCTGATCCACCAGTTCGGTGGCAGTGACCTGGTCACCGGCTTCGTCTCGGCGGTGCCTTACCTGTTCGGCATCATCGGCCTGCTGATCGTGCCGCGCAGCTCCGACCGTCTCAATGACCGCTACGGCCATCTCGGCCTGCTGTATGCCCTCGGCGCTATCGGTCTGTTTCTCAGCGCCTGGCTCACAGTCCCAGCGATGCAACTGGCAGCCTTGTGTCTGGTGGCGTTCGCGCTGTTCTCCTGCACCGCGATTTTCTGGACCCTGCCAGGGCGGTTTCTCTCCGGAGCCAGCGCTGCAGCGGGCATCGCCCTGATCAACTCGATCGGTAACCTCGGTGGCTATCTGGGCCCATTCGGCATCGGCGCGCTCAAGGAGCACACCGGGCAGCTGTCGTCAGGCCTGTACCTGCTGGCTGTGGTGATGCTGTTCGGCTTGCTGCTCACCGGCGTCGTCTACACCCGCCTGGAGCGCCGCCAGCGCCAGGCTTGCGCACGGGCAGCCGAGATATCTCGCTAAACTTGGTAACCAAAAAGCAAGTGCCAGCCTGCGATTGATTCAGTTCGAGACAGCCACCGGCAAGCGCCGTGCAGGTGTGCTGGAAGGTGAGAGAGCCCTGCAAGCGCCAGCGAGTTCGCAAACAAAAGAGCCCGCGAAAGCGGGCTCTTTTGTCAGCGTCGACTCTGAGGCGATAGAACGGATCATTCGTCTAGCCATGAAGCGTGCAGCTATTCCTCGAAGCTGCAAACAGCGATCAGAAGTCCAGGTTGGACACCGACAACGCATTGCTCTCGATGAAGTCGCGGCGTGGTTCCACCGCATCCCCCATCAGCGTGTTGAACAGCTGGTCAGCAGCGATGGCATCCTCGATGGTGACCTTGAGCATACGGCGCACGGTCGGATCCATGGTGGTTTCCCACAATTGATCCGGGTTCATCTCGCCCAACCCTTTATAGCGCTGGATGGTATGACGCTTGGTGCTCTCGTTCATCAACCAGGCCAGGGCTTCCTTAAACTCGGTGACGGCCTTGCGACGTTCGCCGCGTTGTACATAAGCCCCCTCACCGAGCAGAGTCGCCAGTTTGGCGCCCAGTCCTACCACCGAGCGATAGTCGTTGCTGCCGAAGAAGTCACGGTTGAAGGTGACGTAGCTCGCCTGCCCATGGGAAGTGACTTCCACTTCCGGCAGCCAGATATTGCGCTCCTTGTCCTCGCGCAGGCTGGCACTGTAGCTGAGGCCCGAGCGCTGGTTGTGGTTCAGGCGCTCCTGGAATTTGGGCAGCCAGGCCTGCATGGTGGCATGCTCGCCCAGGTGCGCCTGGGTGATTTCCGGCAGGTAGATGAAGTGCTCGGTGAGCTCTTCAGGGTACAGACGCGACAGGCGGTTGAGCGTCTTCATCACGGTGCGGAAGTCATTCACCAAGGCTTCGAGCTGAACGCCCGATACTGGAGGCGCCGACTCGTCCAGGTGAAGACTGGCATCTTCCAGGGCCGACTGGGTCATGTATTCCTCCATGGCCTCGTCATCCTTGATGTACTGCTCCTGCTTGCCGCGCTTGACCTTGTACAGTGGAGGCTGCGCGATGTAGATGTAGCCGCGCTCCACCAGCTCTGGCAACTGACGGAAGAAGAAGGTCAATAGCAGGGTACGGATGTGCGAACCGTCGACGTCAGCATCGGTCATGATGATGATGTTGTGATAACGCAGCTTGTCGATGTTGTACTCGTCGCGCCCGATACCGCAGCCCAGAGCGGTGATCAACGTACCCACTTCCTGGGACGAGATCATCTTGTCGAAACGGGCTTTCTCGACGTTGAGAATCTTGCCCTTCAGCGGCAGGATCGCCTGGGTGCGACGGTTGCGGCCTTGCTTTGCAGAACCGCCGGCAGAGTCACCCTCCACCAGGTAGAGTTCGGAAAGGGCAGGGTCTTTTTCCTGGCAGTCAGCCAGCTTGCCCGGCAGGCCGGCAATGTCCAGCGCACCTTTGCGACGCGTCATCTCACGCGCTTTGCGAGCCGCCTCACGGGCGCGTGCAGCATCGATCATCTTGCCGACGACTGCCTTGGCCTCGTTGGGATTTTCCAACAGGAAGTCGGCGAAGTACTTGTTCATCTCCTGCTCTACGGCGGTCTTCACCTCCGAAGAAACCAGCTTGTCCTTGGTCTGAGAGCTGAACTTGGGATCCGGTACCTTGACCGAAATGATCGCGGTAAGGCCTTCACGGGCATCGTCACCCGTAGTCGATACCTTGTTCTTCTTCGCCAGACCTTCCTGCTCGATGTAGGCGTTCAGGCTCCGAGTCAGGGACGAGCGGAAGCCCACCAGGTGGGTGCCGCCGTCACGCTGAGGAATGTTGTTGGTGAAGCACAACAGATTCTCGTTGAAGCTGTCGTTCCACTGCAAAGCCACTTCCACACCCACGCCATCATCACGTTGGATGTTGAAGTGAAACACTTGAGCGTTCACCGGCGTCTTGTTGGTGTTCAAGTATTCGACGAATGCACGGAGCCCGCCTTCGTACTTGAAAAACTCTTCCTTGCCCGAGCGCTCATCCTTCAAAAGGATACCGACACCGGAGTTGAGGAATGACAGCTCGCGAATACGTTTGGCCAGGATATCCCAGCTGAAGTGGATATTCTTGAACGTCTCAGCCGAGGGCTTGAAGTGAATGTGAGTACCCGTGGTCTCGCTTTCACCCACCACCGCCATCGGGGCCTGGGGGACGCCATGGACGTAGGTCTGCTCCCAGATCTTGCCGCTGCGGCGAACGGTCAGCACCAGCTGCTCCGAGAGCGCATTGACGACCGAGACGCCGACACCGTGCAGGCCGCCCGAAACCTTATAGGAGTTGTCGTCGAATTTACCACCTGCGTGCAGGACGGTCATGATGACCTCCGCGGCCGACACGCCTTCTTCCTTGTGCACATCGACAGGGATGCCTCGACCGTTGTCGCGCACACTGATGGATTCGTCTGGGTGGATGATGACAGTGATGTCATCGCAGTGACCGGCGAGCGCTTCGTCGATCGAGTTGTCCACCACCTCGAAGACCATGTGGTGCAGGCCGCTACCATCATCGGTGTCGCCAATGTACATGCCAGGACGCTTGCGCACGGCATCCAGCCCTTTCAGCACCTTGATGCTGGAGGAATCGTACGTTTGATTTTCGCTCATGCCTTCACTCCCGATGGTCGTGGGTCTGGGTGATACGGCCCTGTTCCACGTGGAACAAAGCAACCGGCGTATCCGTTTGCCAGCCTTCCCTCAGTAATTCTTGATCTACGCAGGTGATGAAAACCTGGCAGCGTAATTCTTCAAGCAAGCGACATAGCGCGCGACGATGCTGCTCATCCAGCTCGGACGGCAAGTCATCCACCAGATAAATACACTGACCACGGCGCGCCTGACTCACCAGATGTCCCTGGGCAATGCGCAGGGCACAGACAACGAGTTTCTGTTGTCCTCGGGAAAGGATGTCAGCGGCGTTGTTGGCGCCGAGCCTGAGACGCAGATCGGCACGTTGCGGTCCGGCCTGGGTATGGCCCATTTGCTGGTCACGGTGCAGCGAATTGGCGAGCACATCGCCGAGATCCCGGTCCTTGTCCCAGCCTCGGTAATAGCTGAGGGTCAACCCTTCCAACTCGACGAGCTCGCTCAACGTGCGTTCGAAGACTGGTTTCAGCGCCTTGATGTAGTCACGTCTGTATTCATCTATATCTGCGCTGGCGAGACATAATTCCCGATCCCATGCGGCTTGCGAAGCAGCATCAAGTGTACCACGCCGCAGCCACGAGTTCCGCTGTCGCAGGGCCTTCTGCAGGCGTTGCCAGGTGGCCATGAAGCGAGGTTCCACGTGGAACACGCCCCAATCTAGAAACTGTCTGCGGACTTTCGGCGCCCCTTCCAGTAATCGGAAGCTGTCGGGGTTGATCAGCTGGAGCGGCAACATCTCAGCGAGCTGGGCAGCACTTCGAGCATTTTGCCCGTCTATACGAATGGTGAACTCGCCTTGCCGCTCCCTGGACACGCCGAGGTTGCTCGTGCCCCCATTAGTCACTTCGACCTGTCCAAACACCGTGCAGGTGGGCTGTTCATATTGAATGACCGGGCCCAGGCGCACGCTACGAAACGAGCGAGCCAAGCCCAGCAGGTGAACGGCCTCGAGCACGCTGGTCTTGCCGCTGCCGTTGTCGCCGTAGAGGATGTTGATGCGGGGGGAGGGTAAGAGGGTCACTGGGTGCAGGTTGCGCACCGCAGTGACCGATAGGCGTCGAAGGGACATTTTACCTGCTACGGTTACAGACGCATCGGCATGACAACATAAGACGAGTCGTCATTGCCGGCTTCCTGAAGCAAGGCACTGCTATTGGAATCGGCCAAAATCAGGCGGACCTGCTCGGTGGTCATCACGCCCAGCACGTCGAGCAGATAGCTGACGTTGAAGCCAATCTCCAGGGACCCACCTTCGTAGTCGACGCTGATTTCCTCTTCAGCCTCTTCCTGCTCAGGGTTGTTCGCCTGAATCTTGAGTTGGCCAGAAGCCAGTTGCAGGCGAATGCCCCGGTACTTTTCGTTCGAAAGAATGGCGGTACGGCTGAACGCCTCACGCAAGGCCTGGCGATCGCCGATGACCAGCTTGTCGCCGCCTTTGGGCAATACACGCTCGTAGTCGGGGAACTTGCCATCCACCAGTTTCGAGGTGAAGGTGAACTCGCCAGTCGTGGCGCGAATGTGATGCTGGCCCAGTACGATGCTGACCATACCCTCTGGATCGGTGAGCAGACGTGCGAGTTCAAGGATACCTTTGCGCGGCACGATCACCTGGTGCCGATCTGCCTGACCGATGGACGCCTGCATGGCGCACAACGCCAGACGGTGGCCATCGGTGGCCACGGCTCGCAGAGTGTCGGTGGAGACTTCCAGCAGCATGCCGTTCAGGTAGTAGCGTACGTCCTGCTGGGCCATGGCGAAGCTGGTACGCTCGATCAAGCGACGCAGTTTGCTTTGCTCCAGGTTGCAGGTGAGTGAGCCTGGACCTTCTTCGACCGTGGGGAAGTCATTGGCGGGCAGGGTCGACAACGTGAAACGGCTGCGACCGGCCTTGACCAGCAACTTCTGTTCATCCAGCTTGATATCGATCAGCACATCGCCGGGCAGGCTTTTGCAGATGTCCATCAGCTTGCGCGCAGGTACGGTGATCTCGCCGGGTTCAGCGGGTTCTTCCAGTTGCACGCGGCCAACCAGTTCGACTTCCAGGTCGGTGCCGGTCAACGACAACTGCTGGCCTTGAACCACCAGCAGGACATTGGAGAGTACCGGCAAGGTCTGGCGGCGCTCGACGACGCCTGCGACCAGTTGCAGGGGTTTCAACAGGGCTTCGCGTTGAATGGTGAAATGCATGGTCTGATCCCTTGCCTTCAATAAGCTGCGCCGGCACCCATCAGGTGGTCAGCGTGCGCAGCAGGTTCTTGTAGTCCTCGCGGATGTCCGCATCGGATTCCTTGAGTTCGTTGATCTTGCGGCAAGCGTGCAGCACGGTGGTGTGGTCACGTCCGCCGAACATATCGCCGATTTCCGGCAGGCTATGGTTGGTCAGCTCTTTGGAGAGCGCCATCGCGACCTGGCGTGGACGGGCTACCGAGCGCGAGCGGCGCTTGGACAGCAGATCGGAGATCTTGATCTTGTAGTATTCGGCTACGGTGCGCTGAATGTTATCCACACTGACCAGCTTGTCCTGCAAAGCGAGCAGGTCCTTCAGCGATTCACGGATCAGCTCGATGGTGATGTCGCGCCCCATGAAGTGGGAGTGGGCGATCACACGCTTGAGCGCGCCTTCGAGTTCTCGAACGTTGGAGCGGATGCGCTGGGCGATGAAGAACGCGGCGTCATGGGGCAGTTCGACCTTGGCCTGATCGGCCTTCTTCATCAGGATCGCGACCCGCGTCTCCAGCTCGGGCGGCTCGACCGCCACCGTGAGGCCCCAACCGAAACGTGACTTCAGACGCTCTTCTAGGCCTTCGATCTCCTTCGGATAGCGGTCGCTGGTGAGAATGACCTGTTGACCTCCTTCCAGAAGTGCGTTGAAGGTGTGGAAAAACTCTTCTTGGGAGCGTTCCTTGCGCGCGAAGAACTGGATGTCGTCGATCAGCAGAGCATCCACCGAACGGTAGAAGCGCTTGAACTCGTTGATTGCATTCAACTGCAGCGCCTTGACCATGTCGGCGACGAAACGCTCGGAGTGCAGGTACACCACCTTGGCGTTCGGGTTCTTCTTGAGCAGGTGGTTACCCACAGCATGCATCAAGTGCGTTTTACCCAGGCCCACGCCCCCATAAAGGAAGAGCGGGTTGTAGCCATGCTTGGGGTTGTCGGCGACCTGCCAGGCGGCGGCGCGCGCCAACTGGTTCGACTTGCCCTCGACGAACGTCTCGAACGTGAAGGTACGGTTGAGGTAGCTGGTGTGCTTGAGTGCACCTTCCACCTGAACGGTGCGTTGTTCGGTACGAGCCGGAGGCGCTGGCGTGGCCACTGCTTCGGCCGGTTCGGCATAGGCGCTTTGAGCAGCGGGCAACTCGATTTCAGGAGTCGGTTCTGGCTCGGTGACAGCGGGCACCGAGGGAACCGGCGCTGGCGGCACAGGTTGGGACTGATGCTTGGCCAGGGACGCGGCCACCGCTGCACTGACCGGCGCGTTGGGAGCCGCACGGGGTGCCGAGCTGCGACGGCTGCCGATCAACAGAGAAAGCGCAGGCGCCAGACCACTGCCTTGCTCGCCCAACAATTCGAGCAGCCGCCCCAGGTACTTTTCATTGACCCAGTCGAGAACGAATCGGTTAGGCGCATAGACGCGCAACTCGTCGCCTTCGGCTTCGACCTGTAGCGGACGGATCCAGGTGTTGAATTGCTGGGCAGGCAGCTCATCGCGCAGAAGCTCCACGCACTGCTGCCAAAGTTCCACTGACACGGATATCCCCTGAGTTGAAAGCCGGATGAGGCAAAAACAAACCGCCATTGTACCGGTCAGGGCCGCAGTTATCCACATGTAGAAGCGGTTTGGCGCAGGTCGTTACGGACAATTCACGGCTGAAACGCCTTCAATTCAATCAATTGAGCCCTGTGGATAACCTCGCATGAGGGCTATGCACAACCCCTCCTCTAAGCCTGTGGATATTTCAGCTGTGGGTAAACAACCATTATATCCACAGCCTGTGCGCGGCTTCAGCACAGCCGCAGCACGTCTTTCAGACAGACTTTCAGTTTTCTGTACAGCCCATGGATAGAGGGCTACAGATGGTTATCCACAGAAAGCTGTCCACATAAGATCTATAAGTTCTTCAGAAAAGCTTTATATATGCCTTTCCTATTTTTCATAATGCCTGCCCATCTCGCTCGACTCGTCCCAATGGCTGACAGGCATCGACCTGATGAGTAGCCGGCACGACGAACGCGCTATAAGGAATGCTGGTTGGAAATTGACCTATTGCCTTGCTTTCTCTAGAATCGCCGGTCTCTTAAAAAGGGGGCCATCCCGGCCCGTCGTCGACAACCCAGGTAACACGCCATGAAACGTACTTTCCAACCAAGCACCATCAAGCGCGCGCGCACCCACGGTTTCCGTGCCCGTATGGCCACCAAGAACGGCCGCGCCGTCCTGTCGCGTCGTCGTGCCAAAGGCCGTAAGCGTCTGGCAATCTGATTTTCCGGCACAGGTGGTGAGTCAGGACTTCAGTCGGGAAAAGCGACTGCTTACACCCCGGCACTTCAAAGCAGTCTTCGACTCTCCGACCGGCAAGGTCCCAGGGAAAAACCTGCTTATCCTTGCCCGCGAGAACGGCCTGGATCACCCACGCCTCGGCTTGGTGATCGGCAAGAAGAGCGTCAAACTCGCCGTTCAGCGCAATCGCCTCAAACGCTTGATGCGCGACTCGTTCCGTCTGAACCAGAGCAGTCTGGCCGGGCTGGATATCGTGATCGTCGCGCGCAAGGGCCTGGGCGATGTGGAAAACCCGGAATTGCACCAACATTTCGGCAAGCTCTGGAAGCGCCTGGCTCGCGGTCGGCCCTCTCCAGCGGTACCTGCCGATGCCGAACGGATAGACAGACACGATGCGTAAACTGGCCCTCGTTCCGATCCAGTTCTACCGTTACGCCATTAGTCCTCTGATGGCCAGTCACTGCCGTTTCTATCCCAGTTGCTCCTGTTACGCCTATGAAGCCATTGAAACCCATGGCCTTCTGCGTGGTGGGTGGCTTGCCGTTCGTCGCCTGGGTCGCTGTCATCCATGGAACGACGGCGGTTTCGATCCCGTCCCGCCTGCGTCTTCCCCCCGAACTTCTTCGATAGCCGAGTAATCATGGATATTAAACGCAAGATCCTGATCGTCGCCCTGGCAATCGTGTCCTACGTGCTGGTCCTCAAGTGGAACCAGGACTACGGTCAGGCAGCCTTGCCGACTCAGCACACTGCTGCGAACAACGCTGCACCGGCGCTGCCGGACACCGTTGCCTCCAACAGCAGCACCGGCGCCAGCGCCGATGTGCCGAGCGCCAATGCCGACGCCAGCCCCGCTGAACCTGCGCCAGTCGCGGTCAGCAAGGACCTGATCCGGGTCAAGACCGATGTCCTGGACCTGGCTATCGACCCGGTCGGCGGCGATATCGTCCAGCTGACTCTGCCTAAATACCCCCGTCGTCAGGATCATCCGGACATCGCCTTCCAGCTGTTCGACAACGGCGGCGAGCGCACCTACCTGGCACAAAGCGGCCTGACCGGCACCAATGGTCCGGACGCACGCTCCAGCGGCCGGCCCCTGTATGCAGCCGAGCAGAAGAGCTATCAGTTGACCGATGGCCAGGATCAGCTGGTGGTCGACCTGAAGTTCAGCGACAACGGCGTCAACTACATCAAGCGCTTCAGCTTCAAGCGCGGTGAGTACGACCTGAACGTCAGCTACCTGATCGACAACCAGAGCGCCACGCCCTGGACTGGCAACATGTTCGCCCAGCTCAAGCGCGATGCCAGTTCCGATCCGTCTTCCAGCACCGCCACGGGTACTGCGACCTACTTGGGCGCTGCCCTGTGGACAAGTTCGGAGCCCTACAAGAAGGTGTCGATGAAGGACATCGACAAGGGCAGCTTGAAGGAAACGGTGTCTGGCGGTTGGGTCGCCTGGCTGCAGCACTACTTCGTGACGGCGTGGATTCCGGCCAAATCGGACAACAACGTCGTCCAGACCCGCAAGGACAGCCAGGGCAATTACATCATCGGCTACACCGGCCCGGCGCTGAACGTACCGGCCGGCGGCAAGGCCGAGACCAGCGCGATGCTTTATGCTGGTCCGAAGATCCAGTCCAAGCTCAAGGAGTTGTCCCCAGGCCTGGAACTGACCGTCGACTACGGCTTCCTGTGGTTCATCGCCCAGCCGATCTTCTGGCTGCTGCAACATATCCACAGCCTGCTGGGCAACTGGGGCTGGTCGATCATCGTGCTGACCATGCTCATCAAGGGCCTGTTCTTCCCGCTGTCGGCCGCCAGCTACCGTTCCATGGCACGTATGCGCGCCGTTTCGCCCAAGCTGGCCCAGTTGAAGGAACGCTTCGGCGACGATCGCCAGAAGATGTCCCAGGCGATGATGGAGCTGTACAAGAAAGAGAAGATCAATCCACTGGGCGGCTGCTTGCCGATCCTGGTGCAGATGCCGGTGTTCCTGGCCCTGTACTGGGTGCTGCTGGAAAGCGTCGAGATGCGCCAGGCCCCCTGGATGCTGTGGATCACCGACCTGTCGATCAAGGATCCGTTCTTCATCCTGCCGATCATCATGGGCGCGACCATGTTCATCCAGCAGCGTCTGAACCCGACTCCGCCAGATCCGATGCAGGCGAAGGTGATGAAAATGATGCCGATCATCTTCACCTTCTTCTTCCTCTGGTTCCCTGCGGGCCTGGTGCTGTACTGGGTTGTGAACAACTGCCTGTCGATCGCACAGCAGTGGTACATCACCCGCAGCATCCAGGCAGCCGCCAACAAGGCTGCCGCTTGACGGGCAAAGCCATTTGCCTGTGAATAAAACGCCCCCTCGTGGGGCGTTTTGCTATCCGACGAATTCGTTGCAGAGGTGCCGAGCATGAACCCAGTGCGTGAAACCATCGCGGCCATCGCTACCGCCCAAGGTCGTGGCGGCGTCGGCATCGTCCGCCTGTCCGGACCGATCGCCAGACAGGCTGGGGCTGCCATCACTGGCCGTAGCCTGACTGCCCGGCATGCCCATTACGGCCCGTTCCGCGATCAGGACGGCCTGGTGCTGGACGAAGGCATCGCGCTGTTCTTCCCGGGTCCGAATTCCTTCACCGGCGAAGATGTGCTCGAGCTGCAAGGTCATGGCGGGCCCGTGGTGATGGACATGTTGCTGCAGCGCTGTATCGAGCTGGGCTGTCGTCTGGCGCGTCCTGGAGAATTCAGCGAACGTGCGTTTCTCAACGACAAGCTCGATCTGGCCCAGGCCGAAGCCATCGCCGATCTGATCGAGGCCAGTTCCGCACAGGCGGCGCGCAATGCGCTGCGATCATTGCAGGGGGCCTTTTCCGAGCGTGTGCACAGCCTTACCGAGGCGCTGATCGCCTTGCGCATCTACGTCGAGGCCGCCATCGATTTTCCCGAGGAAGAAATCGACTTTCTCGCCGATGGCCATGTGCTGAAGATGCTCGAAGCGGTACAGGGCACGTTATCCACAGTGCAGCGAGAGGCCGGGCAGGGTGCCTTGCTGCGCGACGGCATGACCGTGGTGATCGCCGGTCGCCCCAACGCCGGCAAATCGAGCCTGCTCAACCAGCTGGCGGGTCGTGAGGCCGCGATCGTCACCGATATCGCCGGTACCACCCGGGACATTCTGCGCGAACATATCCACATCGACGGCATGCCGCTGCACGTGGTGGATACCGCAGGGTTGCGCGACACCGACGACCATGTGGAAAAGATTGGCGTTGAGCGGGCACTCAAGGCCATTGCCGAGGCCGACCGTGTGCTGCTCGTGGTGGATTCCACGTCGCCCGAGGCCAGCGATCCTTTCGCCTTGTGGCCGGAATTTCTCGATCACCGCCCCGACCCATCGAAAGTCACGCTCATCCGCAACAAGGCGGACCTCAGTGGTGAGCCGGTAGCACTGGTGGCCAGCGAAGACGGGCATGTCACCCTGACACTCAGCGCCAAGGGCGATGCGCACGGCCTTGAGTTGCTGCGCGACCACCTCAAGGCCTGCATGGGTTACGAACAGACCGCAGAGAGCAGCTTCAGCGCGCGTCGCAGGCACCTGGATGCCCTGCGGCATGCCAGTGAGCATCTGGCTCACGGCCATGCACAGCTCACCCTGGCAGGGGCCGGAGAGCTGCTGGCCGAGGATCTGCGACAGGCACAGCAGGCCTTGGGTGAAATCACCGGTGCGTTCAGCTCCGATGATCTGCTGGGGCGAATCTTCTCGAGCTTCTGCATCGGCAAGTAACGAGTCCGCAGGTTATCCAGCCGCTCACTTCAGAGCGGTTTTTTTTCGCCTGCGGAAAATCGGTTGCTGTCCATGGCGCTCCCCAAAACCCGGCTGTGGAAGATCGGAGCCCTGTGGAAAACCCTTCATGAGCCCCGTTGATAACAGCATGATTTTGACGTGCAAAATAGCCGATGTGGATAAATAGACATTTCATCCACAGGTCCAATGGCGTTATCCAGAACCCTCATGGGCCATTCTCTACAGGGTTCAAGATTGGCTAAAGCCTTGCCATCAAAGGGATACATCATCTTATGCACAGGCTGAGGCCTGCATAAGAATAAACATAAAAACAAAGCTTCTTTAATTTCTTCCTCTTCTATTTCTGTTATCTGCCACTCATCCACAGACTGGTCAAAATTTGCTCAACCGGTTTCATTAGGCAGGCTTGAACCCCTATACTTGTCTGCTTACCTTCTCTATTCGCAAAAACAGGCACGAGGTGCGTGGTGGATTTCCCTTCCCGTTTTGAAGTGATCGTCATCGGCGGCGGCCATGCCGGTACCGAGGCTGCGCTCGCGTCGGCACGCATGGGTGCGAAAACCCTGCTGCTGACCCACAACGTGGAAACCCTTGGCCACATGAGCTGCAACCCTGCCATCGGCGGTATCGGCAAGAGCCATCTGGTCAAGGAAATCGACGCCCTGGGCGGCGCCATGGCGCTGGCCACCGACCAGAGCGGTATCCAGTTCCGCATCCTGAACAACCGCAAGGGCCCGGCCGTTCGTGCGACCCGAGCGCAAGCGGATCGCGCCATCTACAAGGCAGTGGTGCGCGAGATCCTGGAAAACCAGCCCAACCTGTGGATATTCCAGCAGTCCTGCGACGACCTGATCGTAGAGCAGGACCAGGTCAAAGGCGTGGTCACGCAAATGGGCCTGCGTTTCTTCGCCGATGCGGTGGTACTCACCACCGGCACCTTCCTTGGCGGACTTATCCACATCGGTCTGCAGAATCATTCCGGTGGGCGTGCCGGTGATCCACCCTCCATCGCCCTGGCCCATCGCATGCGAGAACTGCCTTTGCGCGTGGGTCGCTTGAAAACGGGAACTCCGCCGCGCATCGACGGGCGTTCCGTGGACTTCTCGGTCATGACCGAGCAGCCCGGCGATACGCCGATTCCTGTCATGTCGTTCATGGGCAATGCTCAGATGCACCCGCGTCAGGTGAGCTGCTGGATCACCCACACCAATGCGCGCACCCATGACATCATCGCCTCGAACCTGGATCGCTCGCCCATGTACTCCGGAGTGATCGAAGGCGTCGGTCCGCGGTACTGTCCGTCCATCGAAGACAAGATTCATCGGTTCGCCGACAAGGAAAGCCACCAGGTGTTCATCGAGCCGGAAGGCCTGAATACCCACGAGCTTTACCCCAACGGTATTTCCACTTCGCTGCCGTTCGACGTCCAGCTCGAGCTGGTCCGCTCGATCCGCGGCATGGAGAACGCGCACATCGTGCGTCCGGGCTACGCCATCGAGTACGACTACTTCGATCCGCGCGACCTGAAGTACAGCCTGGAAACCAAGGTGATCGGCGGACTGTTCTTCGCGGGCCAGATCAACGGCACCACCGGTTACGAGGAGGCCGGCGCCCAAGGCCTGCTGGCCGGCACCAATGCCGCCTTGCGTGCCCAGGGTCGCGACAGCTGGTGCCCGCGACGTGATGAAGCCTACATCGGCGTGCTGGTCGACGACCTGATCACCCTGGGTACCCAGGAGCCGTACCGCATGTTCACCTCGCGCGCCGAGTACCGCCTGATCCTGCGCGAAGACAACGCCGACCTTCGCCTCACCGAAAAGGGGCGGGAGCTGGGTCTGATCGACGATGCGCGCTGGGCTGCGTTCAGCGCCAAGCGCGAAGGCATCGAGCGTGAGGAGCAACGTCTGAAGAGCACCTGGGTGCGTCCCGGTACGCCCCAGGGTCAAGCGGTTGTGGACAAGTTCGGCACACCGCTTGCGCACGAGTACAGCCTGCTCAATCTGCTGGCACGCCCGGAGATCGACTACGCCGGCCTGATCGAAGCCACCGGTGGCCAGGACATCGATCCACAGGTGGCCGAGCAAGTGGAGATCAAGACCAAGTACGCCGGTTACATCGACCGTCAGCAGGACGAGATCGCTCGCCTGCGCGCCAGCGAAGACACGCGCTTGCCTGTGGATATCGACTACACCGGAATTTCCGGGCTTTCCAAGGAGATCCAGGGCAAGCTTGGACAGACCCGACCTGAAACCTTGGGCCAGGCCTCACGCATCCCTGGTGTCACACCGGCTGCGATTTCCCTGCTGTTGATTCACCTGAAAAAGCGCGGCGCCGGCCGCGAATTGGAGCAAAGCGCTTGAGTTCACTGGTCACCCCGCAACACGCCGAAGAGTTGTCCACAGGCGCACGCCAGCTAGGCGTGAAGCTGTCTGCCCGGCATCAGGAGCAACTGCTGGCCTACCTGGCTTTGCTGATCAAGTGGAACAAGGCCTACAACCTGACCGCCGTCCGTGACCCGGATGAGATGGTTTCCAGGCATCTGCTCGACAGCCTCAGCGTCATGCCGTTTATCCACAGCGACCGGTCCCGCTGGCTGGATGTCGGCAGTGGCGGCGGCATGCCCGGCATTCCGCTGGCGATCCTGAACCCGCACAAGCAGGTGACCGTGCTGGACAGCAACGGCAAGAAAACCCGCTTCCTGACCCAGGTGAAGATGGAGCTCAAGCTGGATAACCTGAACGTTATCCACAGCCGCGTGGAGGAGGTGCAGCCTGAGCGCCCGTTCTGCGGAATCATCTCCCGAGCCTTCAGCAGTATGGAGAATTTCACCAACTGGACTCGCCACCTTGGCGACACCCAGACTCAATGGCTTGCAATGAAAGGGCTGCATCCTGCGGATGAACTGGTAGCATTGCCGGCAGACTTCACAGTGGAAAGCGAGCAGGCCCTGACCGTTCCAGGTTGCCAGGGCCAGCGCCATCTGCTGATACTGCGCCGCAAGGCTTGACTGGGAACACACGCAACAATGGCTAAGGTATTCGCGATCGCGAACCAGAAGGGTGGTGTCGGCAAGACCACCACCTGCATCAATCTCGCCGCCTCATTGGCCGCGACCAAGCGCCGTGTGCTGCTGATCGACCTCGATCCACAGGGCAACGCCACCATGGGCAGCGGTGTGGACAAGCACGAGCTCGAGCATTCGGTGTACGACCTGCTGATCGGTGAATGCGATCTGGCCCAGGCCATGCAGTACTCCGAGCATGGGGCTTACCAGCTGCTGCCGGCCAACCGTGACCTGACGGCGGCCGAAGTGGTGCTGCTGGAAATGCAGATGAAGGAAAGTCGCCTGCGCAACGCGCTGGCGCCGATTCGCGACAACTACGATTTCATCCTCATCGACTGCCCACCGTCGCTGTCGATGCTGACGCTCAACGCACTGGTGGCCTCCGACGGGGTGATCATCCCCATGCAGTGCGAGTACTACGCACTGGAAGGTCTGAGCGACCTTGTGGATAACATCAAACGGATCGCCGCGCGCCTGAATCCTCAGCTGAAGATCGAGGGCCTGCTGCGCACCATGTACGACCCGCGACTGAGCCTGAACAACGATGTCTCGGCGCAGCTCAAGGAGCACTTCGGCGACCAGTTGTACGATACCGTCATTCCGCGCAACATCCGCCTGGCCGAGGCGCCGAGCTTCGGCATGCCCGCCCTGGCCTACGACAAGCAGTCGCGTGGCGCGCTCGCCTATCTGGCCCTGGCCGGCGAGCTGGTGCGCCGTCAGCGCCGTCAAACCCGCACTGCACAGACAACTTAAGGAATCCGCATGGCCATCAAGAAACGCGGTCTCGGACGTGGGTTGGATGCACTGCTCAGTGGTCCATCCGTCAGCGCGCTCGAAGAGCAGGCGGTCAAGATCGACCAGAACGAGCTGCAGCGCCTGCCGGTCGAGCTGATCCAGCGCGGCAAGTACCAGCCGCGCCGTGACATGGACCCCGAGGCGCTGGAGGAACTGGCGCACTCGATCCGCAGCCATGGCGTCATGCAGCCGATCGTGGTGCGACCTATCGGTGAAGGGCGCTACGAGATCATCGCCGGTGAGCGGCGCTGGCGCGCGACCCAGCAGGCCGGCCTGGACAGCATCCCGGCCATGGTGCGCGAAGTGCCCGACGAAGCGGCCATCGCCATGGCGCTGATCGAGAACATCCAGCGCGAGGACCTCAATCCGTTGGAGGAAGCCCTGGCACTTCAGCGGCTGCAACAGGAATTCGAGCTGACCCAGCAACAGGTGGCCGATGCCGTGGGCAAATCGCGGGTCACCGTGGCCAACCTGCTGCGCCTGATCACCCTGCCCGAAGCGATCAAGACCATGCTCGCCCATGGCGATCTGGAAATGGGCCATGCCCGTGCACTGCTCGGTCTGCCGGACGATCGTCAGGAAGAAGGGGCGCGACATGTTGTCGCACGAGGCCTCACCGTGCGCCAAACCGAGGCACTCGTTCGTCAGTGGCTGAGCGGTAAACCTGAGCCGGTACAATCAGATAAATCTGATCCGGACATCGCCCGCCTGGAGCAGCGCCTGGCCGAGCGTCTGGGCTCTGCGGTGCAGATCCGCCATGGCAACAAGGGCAAGGGCCAGTTGGTCATCCGCTACAACTCGCTCGACGAGCTTCAGGGCGTACTTGCCCACATCCGCTGAAACAATTCCCGTTGTAGCGCGCAGTCGGAAATCACTACCCGATAGTTGAATAGGGGGGCATCCACCCCTATACTCTGCGCGCATTTTGTCGGCACAAATTATGCCAAGTCGCAGCTGACGCGGCGGTCGACTTTCGAGGAGCAGTAACGATGGAAATCCGCACGCCAAACCGCCTGCCTTTCCATCGCTGGGCAGTTTTCCCGGTATTGCTGGCTCAATTTGGGGTGGTATTGCTGGCAACCCTGGTGTTGTGGCAATGGCAGGGCAAGGTCAGCGGTTATTCAGGCTTGTGTGGAGGCCTGATCGGCTGGCTGCCCAACGTGTATTTCGCCTGGAAGGCTTTTCGCTTCAGCGGAGCCCGAGCGGCGCCGGCCATCGTCAAGTCGTTCTACGCAGGCGAGGCAGGCAAATTGATTTTGACGGCAGTGCTGTTCGCACTGACCTTTGCAGGAGTGAAGCCACTGGCGCCGTTAGCAGTATTCGGCGTCTTCCTGCTGACCTTGATGGTCAGCTGGTTTGCGCCACTGCTGATGAATACAAGACTTTCGAGACCTTAGGGCGTTTGAGGCAACCATGGCAGCAGAAACCGCTTCGGGCTATATCCAGCACCACTTGCAGAACCTGACCTACGGTCAACTACCAGACGGCAGCTGGGGCTTCGCCCATTCGGCTGCAGAAGCCAAGGCGATGGGCTTCTGGGCGTTCCACCTGGACACGCTGGGTTGGTCCGTGGCCCTGGGTCTGATCTTCCTGTTCATTTTCCGCATGGCGGCCAAGAAGGCGACCTCCGGTCAGCCGGGCGCGCTGCAGAACTTCGTCGAAGTGCTGGTGGACTTCGTCCACGGCAGCGTGAAGGACTCCTTCCACGGCCGCAGCGCGGTGATCGCGCCGCTGGCGCTGACCATCTTCGTCTGGGTGTTCCTGATGAACGCCATCGACCTGGTACCGGTCGACTGGATTCCGCGATTGGCCGTCTGGATCTCGGGTGATCCGCACATTCCGTTCCGCGCCGTCTCGACCACCGACCCGAACGCGACCCTGGCCATGGCCTTCTGCGTGTTCGCGCTGATCATCTTCTACAGCATCAAGATCAAGGGCTTCGGCGGTTTCATCGGCGAGCTGACCCTGCACCCGTTCGGCAGCAAGAACATCTTCCTGCAGATCCTGCTGATCCCGGTGAACTTCCTGCTCGAATTCGTCACCCTGATCGCCAAACCGATCTCACTGGCACTGCGTCTGTTCGGCAACATGTACGCCGGCGAGCTGGTGTTCATCCTGATCGCCGTGATGTTCGGCGCCGGCATCCTCTGGCTCAGCGGCCTGGGTATCGTGCTGCAGTGGGCGTGGGCCGTGTTCCACATCCTGATCATCACCCTGCAAGCGTTCATCTTCATGATGCTCACCATCGTCTACCTGTCGATGGCTCACGAAGATAACCATTAAGACCGCCTGGCGTGTCTGATAGCCTTGCCCGCCGGTTGCGGGGCAGGGCTGAAAAAGTCCGCAAGGGCCGTTGTTTCAACGATTTGTTTTACCGCTTCAATCTAAAAAACCTAACCAATACGACGTAAAAGTCGGGAGGAAAGATGGAAACTGTAGTTGGTCTGACCGCTATCGCTGTTGCTCTGCTGATCGGCCTGGGTGCTCTGGGTACCGCCATTGGTTTCGGCCTGCTGGGCGGCAAATTCCTGGAAGGCGCTGCGCGTCAGCCTGAAATGGTTCCGATGCTGCAGGTCAAGATGTTCATCGTTGCCGGTCTGCTCGACGCCGTCACCATGATCGGTGTTGGTATCGCTCTGTTCTTCACCTTCGCGAACCCCTTCGTTGGTCAGATCGCCGGCTGATCACTCGTACCCACGAGTTGATTGGTGTGATGGACAAAGACCGAGCGAGGTGTTGGCGTGAACATTAATGCAACCCTGATTGGCCAATCCGTTGCTTTTCTGATTTTTGTGCTGTTCTGCATGAAGTACGTATGGCCTCCGGTCATCACTGCTCTGCACGATCGCCAGAAGAAGATTGCAGACGGCTTGGACGCTGCCAACCGCGCAGCTCGCGACCTGGAGCTGGCCCAAGAGAAAGCGGGTCAGCAACTGCGTGAAGCGAAAGCACAGGCAGCCGAAATCATTGAGCAAAGCAAGAAGCGCGCTGCTCAGCTTGTCGAGGAAGCCCGTGATCAGGCCCGCGTCGAAGCTGACCGTGTGAAAGCTCAGGCTCAGGCCGAGATCGAACAGGAACTGAACAGCGTCAAAGACGCCCTGCGTGCCCAAGTGGGTGCCCTGGCCGTTGGCGGTGCTGAAAAGATCCTTGGCGCCACAATCGATCAAAACGCGCATGCGGAGCTGGTTAACAAACTGGCCGCTGAAATTTAAGCGAGGGCGATCATGGCAGAACTGACCACGTTGGCCCGACCTTACGCTAAGGCAGCTTTCGAGCACGCCCAGGCCCAGCAGCAACTGGCCAATTGGTCAGCCATGCTCGGCCTGGCTGCTGCGGTGTCGCAGGACGGCACCATGCAGCGCCTGCTCAAGGCCCCGCAACTGACTAGCGCAGACAAGGCCGCCGCATTCATCGAAGTGTGCGGTGACAAGTTCGATGCACAGGCACAGAATTTCATTCATGTCGCCGCGGAAAACGACCGTCTCCTGCTTCTGCCGGAGATTGCCGAGCTGTTCGATCTGTACAAGGCCGAGCAGGAAAAATCCGTGGACGTGGAAGTCACCAGTGCTTTTGCGTTGAACCAAGAACAGCAAGACAAACTCGCCAAGGTTCTCAGTGCACGGCTCAGCCGGGAAGTGCGCCTGCACGCGTCGGAGGATGCCAGCCTGATCGGCGGCGTCGTCATCCGCGCCGGCGACCTGGTAATCGATGGCTCTGTTCGCGGCAAGATCGCGAAACTGGCCGAAGCATTGAAATCTTGAGTTTGAAGGGGCAGCAGAGCAATGCAGCAACTCAATCCTTCCGAAATTAGTGAAATCATCAAGGGTCGCATCGAGAAGCTCGATGTCGGCTCCCAAGCCCGCAACGAAGGTACCGTCGTCAGCGTTTCCGACGGTATCGTGCGTATTCACGGTCTGGCCGACGTCATGTACGGCGAAATGATCGAGTTCCCGGGCGGCGTCTACGGTATGGCACTGAACCTGGAGCAAGACTCCGTGGGTGCGGTGGTACTGGGCGCTTACACCTCGCTCGCCGAAGGCATGTCCGCCAAGTGCACCGGCCGCATCCTGGAAGTTCCTGTCGGTAAGGAACTGCTGGGCCGCGTCGTCGACGCCCTGGGCAACCCGATCGATGGCAAGGGTCCGCTGAACAACACCGAGACCGACGCGGTCGAGAAAGTTGCTCCAGGCGTGATCTGGCGTAAGTCGGTCGACCAGCCCGTGCAGACTGGCTACAAGTCGGTCGATGCCATGATCCCGGTTGGCCGTGGCCAGCGCGAGCTGATCATCGGTGACCGTCAGATCGGCAAGACCGCCATGGCGGTCGACGCGATCATCAACCAGAAAAACAGCGGCATCTTCTGCGTCTACGTGGCCGTCGGCCAGAAGCAGTCGACCATCGCCAACGTCGTGCGCAAGCTCGAGGAAGCCGGTGCCCTGGCCAACACCATCGTGGTTGCCGCCAGTGCCTCGGAATCGGCCGCACTGCAGTTCCTGGCGCCTTACGCCGGCTGCACCATGGGCGAATTCTTCCGCGACCGCGGTGAAGACGCGCTGATCGTCTACGATGACCTGTCCAAGCAGGCCGTTGCCTACCGTCAGATCTCCCTGCTGCTGCGCCGTCCACCAGGACGTGAAGCGTATCCAGGCGACGTGTTCTATCTCCACTCCCGTCTGCTGGAGCGTGCTTCGCGCGTTTCGGAAGAGTACGTCGAGAAGTTCACCAATGGTGCAGTCACCGGCAAGACCGGCTCGCTGACCGCTCTGCCGATCATCGAAACCCAGGCGGGCGACGTTTCCGCGTTCGTTCCGACCAACGTGATTTCCATCACCGACGGTCAGATCTTCCTGGAATCGGCCATGTTCAACTCGGGCATCCGCCCAGCGGTGAACGCCGGTGTTTCGGTATCCCGTGTCGGTGGTGCCGCTCAGACCAAGATCATCAAGAAACTGTCCGGTGGTATCCGTACCGCACTGGCTCAGTACCGTGAACTGGCGGCATTCGCCCAGTTCGCTTCGGATCTGGACGAGGCGACCCGCAAGCAGCTGGAGCATGGTCAGCGCGTTACCGAGCTGATGAAGCAGAAGCAGTACGCGCCGATGTCGATCGCCGACATGGCCCTGTCGCTGTACGCCGCTGAGCGTGGTTTCCTGACCGACGTAGAAGTCTCCAAGGTGGGCAGCTTCGAGCAAGCGCTGATCGCCTACTTCCACCGCGATCACGCCGAGCTGTTGGCCAAGATCAACGTGAAAGGTGACTTCAACGACGAAATCGACGCGGGCATGAAAGCCGGCATCGAGAAGTTCAAGGCCACCCAGACCTGGTAAGCCGCAGCGGGGGCTCGATGCCCCCGCTTGCTAACCTGATAGGTGATACATGGCAGGCGCAAAAGAGATTCGCAGTAAGATTGCGAGCATCAAAAGCACGCAAAAAATTACCAGCGCCATGGAGAAAGTGGCGGTCAGCAAGATGCGCAAGGCACAACTGCGCATGGCTGCTAGCCGTCCTTACGCGGAGCGTATCCGCCAGGTGATCGGTCATCTGGCCAACGCCAACCCCGAGTACCGCCACCCGTTCATGATCGAGCGCCCTGTGAAGCGCGCCGGTTATATCGTGGTGAGCAGTGACCGTGGTCTGTGCGGTGGCTTGAACACCAACCTGTTCAAGGCCCTGGTCAAGGACATGAACGAAAACCGCGAACAGGGCGTGGAAATCGACCTGTGCGTGATCGGCAGCAAGGGTGCGACCTTCTTCCGCATCTTTGGCGGCAACGTCGTAGCCGCGATCAGCCACCTGGGCGAAGAGCCATCGATCAACGATCTGATCGGCTCCGTCAAGGTGATGCTGGACGCCTACCTCGACGGCCGCATCGATCGCCTTTCGGTGGTTTCGAACAAGTTCATCAACACCATGACCCAGAAACCGACGGTCGAGCAATTGGTACCGTTGGTGGCAACCCCGGATCAGGAACTCAAGCACCACTGGGACTACCTGTACGAACCCGACGCAAAAGAGCTGCTCGACGGCTTGATGGTGCGTTACGTGGAGTCGCAGGTGTACCAGGCGGTGGTCGAGAACAACGCTGCTGAGCAAGCGGCCCGGATGATCGCCATGAAGAACGCCACAGACAACGCCGGTGACCTGATCAGCGAACTCCAGCTGATCTACAACAAGGCGCGTCAGGCTGCGATCACCCAGGAGATCTCGGAAATCGTCGGCGGCGCTGCCGCGGTTTAACGGTTCACATATTCAGAGGATCCAGCTATGAGTAGCGGACGTATCGTTCAAATCATCGGCGCCGTCATCGACGTGGAATTCCCACGTGACGTCGTGCCGAGTGTTTACAACGCGCTGAAAGTTCAAGGCGCAGAAACCACCCTGGAAGTTCAGCAGCAGCTGGGCGACGGCGTGGTGCGTACCATTGCGATGGGCTCGACCGAAGGCCTGAAGCGCGGTCTGGACGTCGTCGATACCGGCGCGGCCATCTCCGTGCCCGTCGGCAAGGCGACCCTGGGCCGTATCATGGACGTCCTGGGCAACCCCATCGACGAAGCCGGTCCGATCGGCGAAGAAGAGCGTCGCGGTATCCACCAGCCAGCACCTTCGTTCGCTGACCAGGCAGGCGGCAACGACCTGCTGGAAACCGGCATCAAGGTCATCGACCTGGTCTGCCCGTTCGCCAAGGGTGGTAAGGTCGGTCTGTTCGGTGGTGCCGGTGTTGGCAAGACCGTCAACATGATGGAACTGATCCGTAACATCGCCATCGAGCACAGCGGTTATTCCGTGTTCGCCGGTGTGGGTGAGCGTACTCGTGAGGGTAACGACTTCTACCACGAGATGAAGGACTCCAACGTTCTCGACAAGGTAGCGCTGGTCTACGGTCAGATGAACGAGCCACCAGGAAACCGTCTGCGCGTGGCGCTGACCGGCCTGACCATGGCCGAGAAGTTCCGTGACGAAGGTAACGACGTTCTGCTGTTCGTCGACAACATCTATCGTTACACCCTGGCCGGTACCGAAGTGTCCGCACTGCTGGGCCGTATGCCTTCGGCCGTAGGTTACCAGCCGACCCTGGCTGAAGAGATGGGCGTTCTGCAAGAGCGCATCACCTCCACCAAGGAAGGCTCGATCACCTCGATCCAGGCCGTCTACGTACCTGCGGACGACTTGACCGACCCGTCGCCAGCCACCACCTTCGCCCACCTGGACGCCACCGTCGTTCTGTCCCGTGACATCGCATCCCTGGGTATCTACCCGGCGGTCGATCCACTGGACTCGACTTCGCGCCAGCTGGATCCGAACGTGATCGGCACCGAGCACTACGAAACTGCCCGTCAGGTCCAGTACGTTCTGCAGCGCTACAAAGAGCTGAAGGACATCATCGCGATCCTGGGCATGGACGAGCTGTCCGAGACCGACAAGCAACTGGTAGCCCGCGCTCGTAAGATCCAGCGCTTCCTGTCGCAGCCGTTCTTCGTGGCCGAGGTCTTCACCGGCGCGCCAGGCAAGTACGTTTCGCTCAAGGACACCATCGCTGGCTTCAGCGGTATCCTCAAAGGTGACTACGACCACCTGCCAGAACAAGCGTTCTACATGGTCGGCAGCATCGACGAAGCGATCGAGAAAGCCAAGAAACTGTAATCCCGGCGCCCCGCAAGGGGCGCTAATCAGGTTGAGGCAAGCAGATGGCTATGACAGTCCATTGCGATATCGTCAGCGCGGAAGGAGAGATCTTCTCCGGTCTGGTCGAGATGGTAGTAGCGCACGGCAACCTGGGCGATCTGGGTATCGCACCAGGCCACGCGCCGCTGATCACCAATCTCAAGCCGGGTCCGATCACGCTGACCAAGCAGGGTGGCACTCAAGAGGTGTACTACATCTCCGGTGGCTTCCTCGAAGTGCAGCCGAACATGGTCAAGGTTCTGGCCGACACCGTGCAACGTGCTGCCGACCTGGACGAAGCTCAGGCTCAGGCCGCCCTCAAGGCTGCCGAGAACGCACTGAACACCAAAGGCTCGGACTTCGACTACGGCGCTGCTGCCGCACGTCTGGCCGAGGCCGCGGCTCAGCTGCGTACTGTCCAGCAAATGCGCAGAGGCAAGTGATCGGCTTGGCCGGTCATCTGCATCGCGATTGAGTTAAAGGGTAGCCTCGGCTACCCTTTTTCTTTTCCCGAATTTTCCCCTCGGTCACATCCCTGACCGCCCAGGATTGGTAGCCAGTCAATGTCCCTCGATATCGTTATTCTTGCCGCAGGCCAAGGCACCCGCATGCGCTCGGCGCTGCCCAAGGTGCTGCACCCGGTGGCCGGCAACTCCATGCTCGGTCATGTTATCCACAGCGCCCGGCAGCTCGAGCCCAATGGCATTCATGTGGTGATCGGCCACGGCGCCGAGCGTGTACGCGAGTGTCTGGCGGCGGACGACCTGAACTTCGTCATGCAGGACAAACAGCTGGGCACCGGTCACGCTGTGGCCCAGGCGCTGCCGGCCATCACCGCCGACACCGTGCTGGTGCTGTACGGCGATGTTCCGCTGATCGAGGTGGAAACGCTGCAACGGCTGCTGGCCAGGGTGAGCGAGCGTCAACTGGGGCTGTTGACCGTGAACCTGGACGATCCCACCGGTTACGGGCGTATCGTGCGCGACGCCCAAGGCCAGGTCACCGCCATCGTCGAGCACAAGGATGCCAGTGACGCCCAGAAGGCCATTCAGGAGGGTAACACCGGTATCCTCGCCATGCCGGCCGCGCGCCTGGCCGACTGGATGGGACGCCTGTCCAACGACAACGCCCAGGGCGAGTACTACCTTACCGACGTCATCGCCATGGCCGTGGCGGACGGACTGGTGGTGGCCACGGAGCAGCCGCATCATGCCATGGAAGTGCAGGGCGCCAACGACCGTCGCCAACTGTCCGAGCTCGAGCGTCACTATCAGTTGCGCGAGGGGCGGCGTCTCATGGCCCAGGGCGTGACCTTGCGCGATCCGGCCCGCTTCGACGTGCGCGGCGAGGTAACTGTAGGCCGCGATGTGCTGATCGACATCAACGTTGTCCTGGAGGGCAAGGTGGTCATCGAGGACGATGTGCAGATCGGTCCGAACTGCGTGATCAGCAACAGCACCTTGCGCAAGGGCGTGGTCGTCAAGGCCAACAGCCATATCGAAGGCGCCGTGATGGGCGAGGGCAGCGATGCCGGTCCGTTCGCCCGCCTGCGCCCCGGCAGCGTGCTGGAGGCCAAGGCCCATGTGGGTAACTTCGTCGAGTTGAAGAACGCGCACCTGGGCGAAGGTGCCAAGGCCGGTCACTTGAGCTACCTGGGCGACGCGCAGGTTGGCGCCCGCACCAACATCGGAGCGGGAACCATCACCTGCAACTACGATGGTGCCAACAAGTTCATGACGGTGCTGGGGGAGGACGTGTTCATCGGGTCTAACAATTCACTGGTGGCCCCTGTGCAAGTCAGCGATGGCGCCACCACTGCGGCCGGTTCGACCATCACTCAATCGGTCGAGCCGGCTCAGCTGGCGGTCGGTCGGGCGCGCCAGCGCAACATCGATGGATGGAAGCGACCCGTGAAGATCAAGAAATACTGAGTTATCAACAGCTAAGTTATCCACAGGCCGACTGATGCGAATCAGTCGGCTTTTTCATGGTGTGTGGATAAGTGCCCGGACACAGGCGCGTTTCTCAACATTCAAGTTATCCACTGCCCGGCACTTTGCGAAGCTGGGCTGGACTCGCACTGATGATCGGCAGCAGAAGCTTGAGCCCTAACTCTCACTTGACGAACAGCCACAGTTAGGTTTTGATTGCGCAAATTATCTTTCGAATCGAAACTTAAAAGATCCATGTCGAAACGAAATACGCCTCAACGTCGTCATAACATCCTGGCGCTGCTCGCCGAGCAGGGCGAGGTGAGTGTGGACGCCCTGGCCAAGCGATTCGAGACTTCCGAGGTGACCATCCGCAAGGACCTGGCCGCTCTGGAAACCAATGGCCTGCTGTTGCGTCGCTACGGCGGCGCCGTCCCCGTTCCCCAGGAAATGTTCGTCGGCGTCACCCACCCGGTATCCAGCTACAAGAGAGCCATCGCTTGTGCGGCGGTGGCCGGCATCCGCGAACATGCGCGCATCATCATCGACAGCGGCAGCACCACGGCGGCGATGATTGCCGAACTCGGACGCCACCCAGGCCTGGTGGTGATGACCAACTCGCTGAACGTGGCCCGCGCCATCAGTGAGCTGGAGCATGAGCCGGTGCTGCTGATGACCGGCGGTACCTGGGACCCGCATTCCGAATCCTTCCAGGGGCAGGTCGCCGAACAGGTCCTGCGCTCCTACGATTTCGACCAGTTGTTCATCGGTGCCGATGGCATCGACCTGAACCGCGGCACCACCACCTTCAACGAGCTGCTCGGCCTCAGCCGCGTCATGGCCGAGGTGGCCCGGGAAGTGATCGTGATGGTCGAGTCGGACAAGGTCGGGCGCAAGATTCCCAACCTCGAGCTGCCGTGGAGCAGCGTCACCACCCTCATTACAGACGAGCGCCTGCCCCAGTCGGCACGCGACGACATTCAAGCCCGCGGCATCAACCTGATCTGCGCCGCGATCAGCCAGGAGCAATGACCATGTGTGGAATCGTCGGTGCAGTCGCCGAGCGTAACATCACCTCCATCCTCATCGAAGGCCTCAAGCGTCTCGAGTACCGCGGTTACGATAGCGCTGGCCTGGTAGTTATCACGGCCGAGGGTCAGCTGGACCGTCGCCGGCGGATCGGCAAGGTGGCCGAACTGGAGGCGGCGGTGAACGCCGAGCCGCTCAACGGTCACCTGGGCATCGCCCACACCCGCTGGGCCACCCACGGTGCCCCGACCGAGCACAACGCCCACCCGCATTTCTCCGGCCAGGAAGTGGCAGTGGTGCATAACGGCATCATCGAGAACCACGAAGCCTTGCGCGAGGAGCTCAAGGAGCTGGGCTATGTGTTCGCGTCGCAGACCGACACCGAAGTGATCGTGCACCTGATCCATCACACCCTCAAGCAGATCCCCGACCTGACCGAGGCCTTCAAGGCCGTGGTCAAGCGCCTGCACGGTGCCTACGGCCTGTCGGTGATCAGCGCCAAGCAACCGGATCGCCTGGTCGCCGCCCGCAGTGGTAGCCCGCTCGTGATCGGCCTGGGTCACGGTGAGAACTTCCTGGCCTCCGACCAGTTGGCCCTGCGCCAGGTCACCGACCGCTTCATGTACCTCGAAGAGGGCGACATCGCCGAGATCCGTCGCGACCAGGTGAGCATCTGGGACCAGGCCGGCACTCCCGTGCAGCGCGAGACCGTGCAATATCACGAAGGCGCCGAAGCGGCCGACAAGGGTCACTACCGCCACTTCATGCTCAAGGAAATCCACGAGCAGCCCTCGGTCGTCCAGCGCACCCTGGAAGGGCGCCTGGGCAAGGATCAGGTCATGGTCCAGGCCTTCGGCCCGCAGGCCGCCGAGCTGTTCGCCAAAGTGCGCAACGTGCAGATCGTCGCCTGTGGCACCAGCTACCATGCCGGCATGGTCGCCCGTTACTGGCTCGAAAGCCTGGCTGGTATCCCGTGCCAGGTAGAGGTGGCCAGTGAATTCCGCTACCGCAAGGTAGTGGTGCAGCCCGACACCCTGTTCGTGTCGATCTCCCAATCCGGCGAGACCGCCGACACCCTGGCCGCACTGCGCAACGCCAAGGAGCTGGGTTTCCTCGGCAGCCTGGCGATCTGCAACGTCGGTATCAGCTCGCTGGTACGAGAATCGGACCTCACCCTGCTGACCCTGGCGGGTCCGGAAATCGGCGTGGCGTCCACCAAGGCGTTCACCACCCAGCTGGTCTCACTGATGCTCCTGACCCTGGCCCTGGGCAAAGTGCGTGGCACCCTGGACGCCGCTGTAGAAGCCGAGCTGGTCGAGGAACTGCGCCGCCTGCCAGCCCGCCTGGGCGAAGCCCTGGCCATGGACGCCGTGGTGGAGAAGACCGCTGAACTGTTCGCCGACAAGCACCACACCCTGTTCCTCGGCCGCGGCGCCCAGTACCCGGTCGCGATGGAAGGCGCGCTCAAGCTCAAGGAAATTTCCTATATCCACGCCGAGGCCTACCCGGCTGGCGAACTCAAGCACGGCCCGTTGGCGCTGGTGGATGCCGACATGCCGGTGGTGACCGTCGCCCCGAACAACGAACTGCTGGAGAAGCTCAAGTCCAACCTGCAGGAAGTGCGCGCCCGCGGCGGTGAGCTGGTGGTGTTCGCCGACGAGAACGCGGGCATGAGCAACGGCGAAGGCACCCACGTGATCAAGGTGCCGCACATCATCGATGCCCTGGCGCCGATCCTCTACACCATCCCGTTGCAGTTGCTGTCGTACTATGTGGCAGTGCTGAAGGGGACCGATGTGGACCAGCCGCGTAATCTGGCGAAGTCGGTGACGGTGGAGTGAAGGGTTGTTTGGGTATGTAATGGTTGTGTTGTTACATTAAGATTCAGACATTACATCAGAGTTTGACACAGCCCAATATAGCTCGAGACAAGCCCTAGACCCCCGTGTTCACGGGGGTCTTCATCTCCAGGCCTTCCTTGCTCGATCCTCAGGACTCAAAGCAGCCATCATGGATGCTCCTGCAGAGAGCCGAAACCTGCCTCCCAGGCTTGGTGAAATCAACCCACGTCCCTCAGTTGAACCCTGTGTCGCGGGAAGAGCGGCTATTCAGGTTTCGCTTTCCTGATGACTGATCCATAAATGAAATTGTGTTATCTCGGAACTCGTAACGCCTCCAGTACCAAAGAGAATGCTGGGGATGGCTGTCTTCGGCTTGGGTAGTACAGGTAATACCCTGGAAAGGCAGGGCACCACTCCTCTAAAACGCGTACCAGGCTACCGTTCTCAATGTGAGGCGCGAATTCTTCCTCAGGCAACCAGGCGACCCCCAGCCCCGCCAACGCGGCGTCCACGACGTTGGGGGACGTGTTGAACACCAATTGTCCTTCGACCCGGACGTTGACTTGCTTGTCTTTGCGCTGAAAGTCCCAGACATACAGTCCACCCCCGGACTGCATGCGCATGTTGATGCAGTTATGACCGAGTAAGTCATTCGGTTTGCGTGGCTTTGGGTGCACGCGGAAGTATGCGGGTGAAGCGACGACGGCCATGCGCAATGGCGGACCAATGGGCATCGCGATCATGTCCTTATCGATGGTGTCACCCAGACGCACGCCGGCATCGAAGCGATCGGCCACGATATCGCGGAAACCGTAGTTGATGTCGAATTCCAGCTTGATGTCTGGATACTCGAAAAGCAGCGACGTAAGTTTGGGCAGCAGCAATGTCCTCTGGATATGATCTCCGCAAGTGATCCGGACCGTACCCGTGGGCTTGTCGCGCAACGCAGACAACTCATCCAGCTCAGCCTCGATCTCATCGAACCGATTGCCGATTGCATTGAGCAAGCGTTCACCCGCTGCCGTGAGCGCGACGCTGCGAGTGGTGCGAGTGAGCAACCGTATTTTCAGGCGCGCTTCAAGCCCACTGATCGCCTGGCTCAGGGCGGATTGAGTGAAACCTAACTGTGCTGCGGCGCGGGTGAAGGTACCTTCACGCGCGACAGTCACGAATGATAGGAGATCATTGAGGTTACGTTTGAACATGACCTTAGTCTGGCACGAATGATTTATTAGTGAAGCTAATAACCCTGTTCAGTATTGATTAGCTAGTCGCCCACCATCGCATGCCTGAACATTCAGGGCTTCGCGGAGCGATCCGCAAACGCTAGGGCATGCAATGACTGTCAGTACTCTCAATCCCAACCGTGAGTCCTCTGCCCAATCCAGCTCCTGGGGTGGGGTTTTAGCGATATCCGTGTGCGCATTTGCGTTGGTCGCTTCCGAATTCTTGCCGGTTAGCCTGCTGACCCCTATTTCCAACGACCTCGGCATTACCGAAGGCATGGCAGGTCAGGGCATCGCTATTTCTGGGGCGTTCGCGGTGATCACCAGCCTGTTCATTTCTTCGCTGGCTGGCAGCTTAGACCGTAAGCAACTGCTGCTGTGGCTGACGACAGCCATGGGGGTATCCGGCGCAATTGTCGCGCTGGCATCTTCTTATTGGGTCTACATGCTGGGCCGGGCATTGATCGGAGTCGTGATCGGCGGATTCTGGTCAATGTCAGCAGCTACGGCCATGCGCTTGGTTTCCAGTCGCGACGTGCCCCGGGCACTGGCGCTGGTGAACGGTGGTAACGCACTCGCTACGGTGGTTGCTGCCCCGCTGGGTGCCTGGCTGGGCACGCTCATAGGTTGGCGTGGAGCCTTTCTCTGTCTTGTGCCGATTGCCCTGGCGGCACTTGCCTGGCAATGGAAAACCTTGCCGCCCATGCCGGTTACCGCGCCCGCATCGGGGAAGGCCAATGTGTTCAAGGTCTTCGCGCTGCTCAAACGTCCCGCAGTGCCGGTTGGCATGCTGGCGAGCAGCTTGCTGTTCATGGGGCAGTTCGCCTTGTTCACCTACGTTCGACCGTTCCTGGAGAGCGTGACGGATGTGCACGGCGCTGGAATTTCCTTCGTCCTGCTTGTGATCGGCACTGCTGGCTTCATCGGCACCCTTGTTATTGGCCGAGTTCTCCAGCACCGCTTCTACGAGACGCTGACGGTCATTCCGTTCGTGATGTGCCTGATTGCCACCACCTTGGTGGCACTCGGGGACCAGTTGGTCATTGTCATCGCCCTGCTCGGGCTTTGGGGACTGACCGGTACCTCGGCACCAGTGGGTTGGTGGGCGTGGATTGCCAGGGTCTTCCCCAACGATGCGGAAGCAGGGGGAGGCCTTTTCGTCGCCGTTGTCCAGCTGTCCATTGCCTTGGGTTCCACGCTGGGCGGGCTCTTGTTCGACCAACGAGGCTTTGAGAGTGCTTTCCTGATGAGCGCCACAGTCTTGCTGGTTTCGGCGGTCTTGACCCTTGTCACAGCACGTTCGACTAACTCGGCCCGTTAACGCAGCCAACAAGAGGGGCGTGGCCGGTCATCGCTCTTTGCAAGCACAGAATCTCAGGAGAACGCCATGAACATCCCGCAACGCAAGCCTCACCAGCGCAGCAATTGGCTTTTGCCAATGCTAGGACTCGCGGCCGCGCTGATGGCGCTATTTGGCTGCCAAGCCAATACCCCTGCCAACTCCGCAACCAACCCTGGAGCCAAGACAATGCAATTGCAGTTGACGCAGGAATGGGACAAGACTTTCCCGCAGAGTGCAAAGGTCGATCATCGCAAAGTCACCTTCACCAATCGCTACGGCATCACGCTCGCGGCCGACGTCTACGTCCCCAAGCAGCGCCCCCATGCGCGCCTGCCGGCGGTGGTCGTCAGCGGTCCGTTCGGCGCGGTCAAGGAGCAGTCTTCTGGGCTGTATGCACAAATCTTGGCTGAACGCGGCTTTGTCACGCTGGCGTTCGACCCATCGTACACCGGAGAAAGTGGTGGTCAGCCGCGCAATGTGGCATCCCCCGACATCAATACCGAGGACTTCAGCGCCGCCGTGGACGCTATTGGCTTGCTGCCGGAGGTCGATCGCCAGCGCATCGGTATCATCGGTATTTGCGGATGGGGCGGCATGGCACTCAACGCTGCGGCTGTAGACAAGCGAGTCAAAGCCGTGGTGACCAGCACCATGTATGACATGACGCGACTAATGTCCAAGGGCTACAACGACAGCGTGACACTCGAGCAGCGTACGCAAACGCTGGAGCGACTCAGTCAGCAGCGCTGGGTCGATGCTCAAGGCGGTGCGCCCGGCTATCAGCCACCCTATAACAAGCTCGAGGGCGGTGAGGCACAGTTTCTCGTTGACTACCACGATTACTACATGACGCCCCGCGGCTACCATCCACGGGCTGTCAACTCCGGTAATGCCTGGACGGTGACGACACCGCTGTCATTCATGAACATGCCGCTGCTGACCTATATCAAGGAAATCTCGCCGCGCCCCATCCTCTTCATCCACGGGGAAAAAGCCCATTCGCGTTACTTCAGCGAGACCGCATTCGCGGCGGCCGAGGAACCCAAAGAGCTCTTGATCGTTCGCGGGGCAAGCCACGTCGATTTGTATGACCGCACTGACAAAATTCCTTTTGATCGTATTGCCAGGTTCTTCGACGACAACCTGAAGTGACAGGTACGACGGCCGCGTAAGCGCTCTTGTCGACAGTGCCAACGAACGCCTGATCAGAATTCTCCAAACTTGCGAAGTCACAGGAGTTAAAGGCAGTGAAATATTCAAATCTGGGCCGAACCGGCCTCAAGGTCAGCCGCATCGGGCTTGGCACCATGAACTTCGGCGAGCTGACCGACGAAAAGACCAGCTTTGCAATCATGAGTGAGGCTATTGACGCCGGCATCAACTTCTTCGACACCGCCGATGTGTACGGCGGGCCGCAGTCACCGGACATGGCCAGGGGTTATGGCACCTCCGAAGAGATCATCGGTAACTGGCTTGCTCAGGACCCGTCGCGACGCGACAAGATCGTGCTTGCGACGAAAGTGTACCAGCCCATGAATACGGGTCCCAACGACAAGTACCTGTCGGCCTATCACATACGTCGTGCCTGCGAAGCCAGTCTTCGGCGTCTGAAAACTGACCATATCGACCTTTACCAGATGCACCATGTTGACCGTGCTACGCCTTGGGAAGAAGTCTGGCAGGCAATGGAGCAGTTGATCCGTGAAGGCAAGATCACCTACGTCGGCAGCAGCAACTTCGCCGGCTGGGACATCGCCACCGCCCAGTGCATGGCCGGTGCGCGCAACCTGTTGGGGCTTGCCTCGGAGCAAAGCCTGTACAACCTCACCCAACGCACTCTTGAGCTTGAAGTGATCCCGGCGCTGCGTCACTTCGGGATCGGGCTGATCCCTTGGAGCCCGATCGGTATGGGGCTACTGGGTGGCGTCCTGCGCAAGATCGCTGGAGGCCGTCGAGCGACGCCTCACTTGCAGCAGAGGATCGAGCTGCTCCGACCGCAACTTGAGGCCTATGAAGCGCTATGCGACGAGTTGGGCGCCGCGCCGGCTGATGTGGCACTCGCCTGGCTCCTTCAAAACCCAGTGGTAACCGCAGCGCTCAGTGGACCTCGGACTGCCGAGCAATTGCGCGAGAATCTCAAGGCACTTGAGCTGAAACTCTCGGCTTCCACCCTGTCGAGGCTGGACACGATCTGGCCCGGCCCAGGCGGCGAAGCACCTCAGGCGTATGCCTGGTAGAGGTGGAGCCGAGGGGCGGAGTGTCAGCAGATTCAAGGTCAAATTTGGCATCCTGGCATGGGAAGGTTGTTACTGCCTCCTGCCCCGACCACGCATCGGGGTAGGAGATTTTGAAAAGTTCTGGCGCGCGCCTTAGTCGATCTCACTCCGCTTCCGGCTGAGCACGCTCCTGACGTCACCACTTCCTCCTACCGGGAAGCGTCCGGGTGTACCTCGCCCGACCGCTTCACTCGATACCGCTGGTCATCCGTCCAGCGGCCACCAAACGCCTTGGTCACCGTGTAACACTTGATAATGATTCTTGGTCGCGTATACCATCCTCGCCCTCGTAATCTTCGGTTACCGTGCTGTGACGGACGACAAGCTCCAGCTCTACCTGGCTCATCGAGCGGCGTTGCTCGATTATGCGTCGCCGATCGTGGGCTGCCGGGCCCGCGCCGAAGACGTGGTGCAGGAAGCTTGGCTACGCTTCAGCCGTCATGACGACAGTACTGAAATCTGCCACCCAGCCAGTTATCTCTATCGAATCGTGCGCAACCTGGCGCTCGACCATACCCGCCGCATGGCCACTGAAAAGGCCCAGCCCGGTGGCGACGAGCTACTCGCCGAACTGCCCTCCAGCACTGCCTCACCCGAGACCACCGTCACCCAGCAGAACGAGCTCGCGGCCATCGGCCGTGCCCTCGAAACCTTGCCCGCGCGTACCCGGCTGGCGTTCGAGATGCACCGCCTGGGTGGCTTCACCCTGCAGCAGGTGGCGGCGCACCTGAATGTGTCGGTGAGCCTGGTGCATCAATTGGTCCACGACGCCTTGCGCCATTGCATGGCCCATCTGGAGGACGAGCAGTGAAAAAACCTGCGGCTGGCGCGTCCTTTGCTGAACGGGCCGACTCTGTGCGACCCTTCGCGCCCTTGAGCCCCATGGAGATTCGCCGGACATGACGTCAGCAGACCGCATATCCAGCCACCGCGACGAGGCGCTGGACTGGCTCCTGCGCATCCAGCAGGCCCCGCACGATGTGCAACTGCGTGCCGAGCTGGCACAGTGGTGCGCCAGCGACGTGGCCAATGCCCACGCCTATGGCAAGGCCGAGCGGCTCTGGCGACTGACTGGCCAGCTGGCGCCTGCCACCGTCGAGCAATGGCCCGAGCCGCCTGCCATGGCGGCGGCGGTGCCGCTCCAGCTTCCGACGAGAAAGCCACGGCGCGCGCGTCGCTGGTGGCTCGGGGCCGCGGTGGCGGCGTGTCTGCTGGTGGCCGTGGCGCCAGCGCTGAGCCTGCGCCTGCAGGCCGACTACCGCACCGCCCAGGGCGAGACGCGAGATGTCACGCTGGCCGACGGCAGCGTGGTGCAACTGGACAGCGACACGGCCATCAGCGTGGACTACTCGGGTGGCCACCGCGACGTGCGCCTGCTCGGTGGCCAGGCGTTCTTCGAAGTCGTGCCCAACAAGGCCAAGCCGTTCCATGTGCGCGCGGACCAAGTGCGGGTGACGGTCACTGGCACCGCGTTCAACGTCCAGCTGCAGCCGGACAGGGTGGGGGTGGACGTGCAGCATGGCTCGGTACGGGTCGAAGATACCGGCAATGACCAGGTACTGTCTGGCGCGCTCACGGCCGGGCAGCGGCTGCGCTACGCCGATGGCGTCGCGCAGGTGCAAGCCTTCGCGCCTTCCCAGGCGGCCGCCTGGCGACAGGGGCAGTTGATCGCCGACGATCAACGTGTCGCCGAACTGGTGCAGGAGCTGGCGCGGTATCTGCCAGGCCTGGTGGTGCTGCGGGACGAGGCCTTGGGTGACCAGCGTGTCACGGGGGTCTACGACCTGCGCAAGCCTCAGGCCGCGCTGCGCGCGATGCTCCGGCCCCATGGCGGTGAAGTGCACAGCTATGGGCCCTGGCTTGTGGTTCTGAGCAAGCCGTGACACCCCTCGCGGTCATTGCGCCACAGCCTTTTAACGACCCCAGCAAAATAATTTCAGAATTTTCTGAAAATTCCTCGAACTGCCCCGTCTTCTCCCCCGCGCGCAACAACTGATATCGATTCGTATTCAATTTTACGACCCGGCGCTCGTCCGGGGGTGGGGATGTGGCATGACTCAAACAACAATCCGCAAGCCGCGCAGCGCGCGGGATTGGTCGTTGCGCCTGAAATACGCCTTGGGCAGCGGCGCGCTGGGCCTGGGTTGCCTGCTGCCGATGGCGATGTCGTGGGCCGCCGACGCACCCGCGCAGTTGTCGCAGGTGCACGCGTTCGCTATCCCGGCGCAGCAGTTGGCCGCCGCGCTGATCGCCTTCGGTCAGCAGAGCGGGCTGCAGGTCAGTGCCGATGCGCAACTGCTCGAAGGTGCCAACGGCAACCCGGTGCGTGGCCACTTCAGCAGCGAGGCCGCACTGTCTCGTCTGCTTTCAGGCAGCGGCCTGACCTGGGACGCGGACGGTGACGGAGTCAGCCTGCGTCTGCTGCACAGCGAAGCCGCTGCCGGCCCGATGGAGCTGCACGATACTTTGGTGCTGGGCGACACCGAAGGCAATGGCTACCTCGGCGCCACGGTCATCAGCAACGATGCCATCCGTGCCTTCCCCGGGGCCAACGGCGACATCACCACGCTGTTGCAGATGCACCCCAGCGTGCAGTTCTCCGGGTCGCAGAAAAGCTCCAGCACGCCAGGCGAGATCGACCCGGCCGACATCAGCATCAATGGCGCCAAGTTCTACCAGAACAACTTCATGATCGACGGCATCTCGATCAACAACGACCTCGACCCCGGGGCCCATGGCTACAGCGAGAACCGCCAGTTCGACGCCGCGCCCAGCAACCCCCATGGCATCGCCCTGGACGCCGACCTGCTGCAGGAAGTGAAGGTCTACGACAGCAACGTGCCGGCCGAGTACGGCGGCTTCAATGGCGGCGTGATCGATGCCATCACCCGGCGTCCGAGCAAGGATCTTCACGGCAAGTTCTCCTATGGACTCAGTCGCTCCGAATGGACGCGCTACCACATCACCGAGCAGGACCAGGAGAGCTTCGAGAATTCGTCCTCGGAGCAGTACCAGCCAGAGTTCGAGAAAACCACGCTGCGCGGCATGCTCGAAGGCCACCTGACCGATGATTTCGGCGCGATCCTGAGCTTTTCCCAGCGCCGTTCGGTGATCCCGCTCAACCTCTACGACAACGGTTACGCAAGCCCCAATGCCGACAGCCGCCAGGATCAGACCCGGCAGCTGGACAACTACATGCTCAAGACCTACTGGGACGTCAACGATCGGCTGACCCTGGAAAGCTCTTTCATCCAGGCGCCCCAGGAGAACGTGTTCTTTCGCCAGAACTTCCTGAACTCCCAGTTCACCAACAAGAATGGTGGCTGGCAGGGTTCGCTGAAGGCGATCTGGGAGGGTGACCAGGCACGCTGGACCCATACCCTGGCGCTGACCAACCTGTACAGTTCGCGCGAGTCGGACGAGACGGATACCGTGCTCTGGTACTACTCCGCGGCCAAGAACTGGGGCAACCCCAGCAGTAACACGTCCCGCAGCGGGGAGGGCGCGTTCGGCAATCTCGACCAGACCCAGCGCGGCATCGACTACACCCTCAAGGGCGAGTGGCAGGCTTTCGAGTTCGCCGGCATCAGCCATGGATTCACCACGGGTATTGAGCTTTCGCAGCAGCGTGCCACCTGGGAGCGCGAGAAAACCGGGCAGGGCGTCTCAGTGTTCAAGCGCGACAATGGCACCGGCTGTGCCGGCAGTGACCCCTGGTGCTCCGTCAGCCCTCTGCTCAACGGTAGCACCCGCCAGTGGGGCAGCACCCGCACCCAGTACAATGCGGGCAAGATCGACCTCACGGAAAATGCCTACGCGTTCTTCATCGACGACCAGATGCAGATCGGCAAGCTCAGCCTGCGTCCGGGCTTGCGCTTCGAGGGCGACGACTACATGAAGCAGAAGACCGTGTCGCCGCGCTTTGCCGGTGACTACGACTTCTTCGGCGACCGCAGTACCGTGCTGGTGTTCGGCGCCAACCGTTACTACGGGCGCAACCTGTTCAAGTACCGCCTCGCCGACGGCCGCCAGGGCTTGAACACCACCTATACCCGCACCACCCAGAACGGCGCATGGGTAGGGCGCCAGACGCTCAATACCAACCGCTTCTCGGACATGGACATTCCTTACGACGACGAGTTGATGCTGGGGCTGGAGCAGCGCTGGCTGGACACTGACTTCCGTCTGAAATACGTGCACCGCAAGGGCAACGATCAGGTGGTGCGCACATCGTCGCGCACGCTCGGCCTCGACCCAGTCGATGGCTACCAGAGCATCTACTACACCTATGTCAACGCCGGTGCCAGCGAGAGCGACAACGTCTCCCTGACGATCACCCCGAGCCAGTCGTGGCGCGTACTGGGCAGCGTCACCAGCCTGCAGCTGGCGCTGGACTGGTCACGCAGCAAGAACGCCTACAGCACCTACGAAAGCGGCTTCAGCGAAGCGGAATACGCCGACGACGACGTGATCTATGACGGCAGCCGCCTGGCCTACAGTGAGCTGCCGGCCAGCGACTTCAACCGCCCCTGGACCGCGCGGCTGACCACCATCACCGAAATTCCCAGCTGGCACCTGAGCATCAGCAACTTCCTGCGCTATCGCGGTGCGTACAAGCAGATCATCGATACCGGACTCTACCAGGACGTCGACGGCGAATCCCTGCGGGTCTACGACACGGCGTCGGTGGCTGCGGCGCCGACCTGGGACATGCGCGTCAAATGGGAAATCCCCACGGCCCGGGAGCAGGCGCTGTTCGTGGCCGTGGATGTGACCAACGTCACCGACAAGGTCAACCCGATCGTCAGCAACAGCAGCACCGCCCGCACCACCTACGAGATCGGCCGCCAGTACTGGCTGGAAGTCGGCTACCGGTTCTGACACCTCCTACAAAAAACCGTGGAAACCCCGATGAAAACGCTCCTCGCGGGCCTGCTCGGCCCGCTGCTGCTCGGCGCCTGCGCTGCGCTGCCCGAACCTGATTCGCCATTGCCGTGGGACGCCCAGGTGACCCAGGGCACGCTGGCCAACGGCATGCACTACCGCCTGGTGCGCGAGACCGCACAACCTGGCCGACTGGACCTGCGCATGACCATCAATGCCGGCTCTGTGGACGAGGCCGACGACCAGGTCGGCGTCGCCCACCTGGTCGAGCACCTGGTGTTCCACAGCCATGCCGGGCACAACGAGAACCTGCGGGCGCGCATGGTCGGCCTGGGCTGGGTGCAAGGCCGGCACTTCAATGCCGTGACCAATTACGAGCGTACCCAGTACATGCTCAGCCCGCCTACGGGCACGCGCCAGGCGCCGCAGGCCCTGCAAGTGCTTGCCGACATGGCGTTCTCCCGTGACTACAGCGCGGCTGATCTGGAGCGGGAGCGGCCGATCGTGATCGAGGAATGGCGTGGTGGGCTGGGCGTGGCGCAGCGCATGAACGAACAGCGCACGGCTTCGCAGCGGGTTGGCTCGCGTTACCCGGCACACCGCACCATCGGCAACGAAGCGGCCATCCGCAACGCCAGCCTGGCCAGCCTGAAGGCGTTCCAGGCCACCTGGTACCAGCCTTCGAACATGGTTATCTCAGCCGTGGGCGACTTCGAGCCTACAGCGATGCTGGCGCAGATCGAAGCAGTCTTCGGCAAGACCCAGGCGGGCACCACGCCGCAGCGTGATCACCGCGATCTGCCGCTGGACGACCACTTGAAGATCTTCCGTCTGCAGGACCCGCAGTCCGGCAGCAATCAGGTGTCGTTGCTGCTGCGCCTGCACGAACCCGACAGTCGCGGTACCACGCGCGCCGCCCTGCGTGAGCGGTTGATCGACCGCATGACGCTCGCGGCCCTGGTCGACAGCCTGCGTCGCCAGCCCAGGCAGCCCGGCGTGCGCAGCCTGACCGCGCAGAAGACCCTGATCGGCAGCCAGTCCACGGTGCTGGGAATCGCCGCTGGCGTCGAGGACCTGCAGCACGAACAAGCCCTGCGCCAGCTGCTGACCGAGATAGAGCGCCTGCGCCAGCATGGTTTCAGCGCGCAGGATTTCGCCAACGAAAGCGCCCACATTCGTGCGCTCGGCGACAAGACCTTGGCCAACCAGACGCCCCGCACCTTCGAGCAGTGGGTCGAACAGCTCAACAATGCCACGGCACCCGACGCCCGCGTGGTCGAACGCCAGGCTGCGGCACGTCGTTACCTGGAGGTGTTGCCCAGCATCGAGCGAAAAGACCTCGACGACCGGCTGCGACTATGGCTTGGCAGTGCCGATCGGGTGCTGCAGTTCAGTGTGCCTGGGCAGGCGCAGGTGGAATTGCCGAGCGTGGCCGCCGTCGAGGCATTGCAGGCGGCCATCGCCCGCCAGGCGCTAAGCGCCCCTGTGCAGCAGCAGGTAGACGCGCCGGTCACCGCCACTTACACGCCGGCTGCACCCGCGCCTGCCGGGCAGATCGTCGCCCGTAAGGCCTTCGCTGCCGAGCAGGTCGAGCACTGGACTCTGGGCAACGGTGACCGCCTGGTGTGGCTGCGCCGCAACGGCCCGGACGGCAACTGGTTGCTGCAAGCCGACTCGTCCGCCGGCTACCATCAGGCTGGCGTGCCTGCCTGGCGCTTGCAGATGGCCGCGCAACTGGCGGTGCGCAGCGGGCCGCAGGGCGCACTGGCGTGGCGCCAGGCCCAGCGCGCCACGCTCGGGCTCGAGCATCAGCCGCAGCGCCTGCAACTGAACCTCAGCGGTGCCCCGCAGCAGCTGCCCGCCTTGCTGCAGAGCTATCGCCTGAGCCAGCAGGCGGAGATCGACTCGACGTCGTTCGAGCAAGCGCGCAGCGATCTGCTGCAACGGGTGCGCAGCCGACCCGAGGATGTACGGTCGCGCCAGGAGAGCGAGTTGCGCGCGCTCAAGTACGGCGCCGATGATTGGCCGATGCCTGAGCCGATTGCCCTGCAACAGCTGGACCGCGCGCAGTTGCAGGCAGACTGGCAGCGCCTGACCCGTGCCCCCGTGACCTACTACCTGATGGCCGATGTAGCGGCTGACCAGCTGGAGCCGCTGGTGCGCAGCTACCTGGCCAATGTGCCACGTGGCGCTGCGCCCGCCGCGCACGCCGCGCTGCAGCGACCAGGCGCGCGCCGCAGCGATCTGGCCATCGCGCCGGAGCCGCGGGCTGTCCTGCAGGCCAGCAGTTTCCAGCCGCTGGCCTGGCAACCCCAGGCCGCCATGCGCGTCGCGCTGCTGCGAGAGCTGGCCAACCAGCGACTCAAGCAGCGACTGCGCGGTGAGGCATCCGGGGTGTATCGGCTAAGTTTCGACGCGCAGCTCGATCCAGATTCCCAGCGCATCGAAAGTACCCTGAGCTTCACCTGCGACCCTGCGCGCGTGGACGAGCTCTGGGCGTTGGCTCAACGCACGCTGGCCGAACTGAGCGTGGATGAAGCGTGGCTGCTGTCGCAGCGCAGGGAACTGGAGCGCCAGGAGGCCAGACGTCGCGCAGACCCGCAAACCCAGTTCAAGCGCCTGATCCTCAGTGAACGCCATTGGCAGGACCCACGCTACCTCAGCGAACAGGCGACCCTGCCACAGGCGCTGACTCTGCCGGCGATGCAGCGACTGGCGCGGCAGCTGTTCCCGGCCGCCAACCAGGTGCAGTTGCGCCTGCTGCCATCGCCTGCCGCGCTGGAGCAGGCCCTGTGAACACCTTGCGTACCTTCTATCGCCTGAGCCGCCCGTTCTGGCACGACCGTCGGCAATGGCGGGCCTGGCTGATGATGGCAGCGGTGATCGGGCTGGGGCTGCTGGTGGTGCAGATCAACGTGCTGATCAACAGCTGGAGCAAAGCGTTCTACGACACCCTCGCTGCGTTCGACACCCAAGGGTTGTACGGCCTGGTGGGCGAGTACGGGCTTTACCTGGGCAGCTACGTGCTGATCGTCGTGGCCATGGACTACATCCGCAAGGCGCTGGAACTACGCTGGCGCCGGGCGATGACCGGACGTCTGCTCGATGCATGGCTGGCCGACCAGGCCTTCTACCGGCTGGGGCTGACTGGCGAGCCGGACAATCCCGACCAGCGCATCGCCCAGGATATCGACCTCATGGTCGGCCTGAGCATCGAGCTGGTGGCCTCGCTGGTGATCAACCTGGCGCAGGTCGGCGCCTTCGTGGTGATTCTCTGGAACCTGTCGGGGGTGCAGACCTTCACGCTGTTCGGCGAGGCCTTCACGGTGCACGGCTACCTGGTGTGGATCGTGCTGGCCTATACCTTGTTCGGGAGTCTACTCACCCACCTGATCGGCAAGCCGCTGCATGCGCTGAACTACGAGCGAGAACACCGCGAGGCAGACTTTCGCGCCAGCCTGCTGCGCAAGCGTGATCATGCCGAGCAGATTGCCCTGTACCGGGGCGAAGCCGTGGAGCGCGAGCACCTGGCAGAGCGCTTTCGCGCCATCGCCGACAACTGGCGGCAGTTGATGGGGCGCGAGCGCAACCTCAGCCTGTTCACCGTGTCCTACGAACGCTTGAGCCTGATCATCCCGGTGTTCGCCGCGTTGCCGGCGTTCATGGCCAAGACCATCACCTTGGGTGGCCTGATGCAGATTCGCAGCGCCTTCAACGCTGTGCACGGCTCGCTCAGCTGGTTCATCAAGCTGTACAACAAGCTGGTGCGCTGGAGTGCAGCCCTGCAGCGTCTGGACCAGTTCGAACGGGCCATCGCTGCCAGTCGCAGGCAGGCCACCACGGCTGAACGTGGCGACTGCCTGTGCATGCGCGGGCTGACGCTGCGCCGACCCGACGGCAGCACGCTGCTGCGAGACATCGACCTGCGTGTCGGGCAAGGGCAATGGTTGCGTCTGGGCGGGCGCAGCGGGCTGGGCAAGTCGACCTTGCTCCGAACCTTGCAGGGCTTGTGGCCCTATTGCCTGGGTGACTGGCAGTTGCCACCGGGGCGCAGCCTGCTGTTGCCGCAGAAGCCCTACATGCCACACATGAGCTTGCGTCGGTTACTCGCCTATCCACAGGTGCGCTCGATCGACGACAGGCTGTTGGTCGATGTCCTGGGCAAGGTAGGGCTGGGCGGTTTGATCGGGCAGCTGGACACGCAGGCGGAATGGGCGCGCGTGCTGTCTGGCGGTGAACAGCAGCGGGCAAGCCTGGCGCGCGCACTGTTGTACCGGCCGGACACCTTGTACCTGGACGAGGCGACGAGCCAGCTGGACAGTGCCAGTGCCCAGGGATTGCTGGAGATGCTCAAGCGGGAATTGCCGGGCTGTACCGTGGTGGCGGTGACTCACCAGGAGAGGTTGGCGACGCTGTTCGGCGAAACGGTGGAACTGGCGCCGGCATGAATCCTTGAACTGCCGTTTGCGCCACGCCGGCTGGAGTGGCTGAGCCCTGTCGCGGGGTGGTCGTGATCCTTGCATGGCCGCTCCCGACCGGCTATTGATGTCTGCGACGCAATCACAGCCACCCCCCTGTTCATGTCCCCCTCACGCCATCGCGTCCTGCAGGAGTTCCCGCCATGCCCCTGAACATCGGCATCTACGTGTTCGACGACGTCGAGGTCCTGGACTTCGCCGGCCCTTATGAAGTCTTCACCACCGCGACTCGCGTGCAGGGACGAACGCATCCAGACGCCGCGCCGCTGTTCGATGTCTTCACCATCGGCCGCGATCGCGAGCCTGTGCGCGCCCGGGCAGGCTTGAAGATCGATCCGGATTTCACCCTCGATGACCATCCGCCCCTGGACTGCCTGATCGTGCCGGGCGGCGTGGTGAACGCCGAGCTGGAGAAGGCCGACGTGATCCGCTGGATCGACCGACAGATGGACCCCTGCAGGGTGGTGGCGTCGGTCTGCACGGGTGCATTCCTGCTTGCCCGCACTGGCAAGCTCGACGGGCTGCAGGTCGCCACGCACTGGGAAGACATCGATGATCTGCAGCGGATGTTCCCGGCGCTGCAGGTGCTCGGTGGCGTGCGCTGGGTGGATCAGGGCGCGTTGGTCACCTCGGCTGGCATCTCGGCAGGGATCGACATGAGCCTGCACCTGGTCGAGCGCCTGCATGGCCGAGGCCTGGCCGAGCGTACGGCCAGGCAGATGGAGTTCGACTGGACCGAGAACCCCAGCGACCGCACCTGAAAAGGCCCCGTGCCCAACCCGCTGGAGGCGTTCATCCAGCGGGGTTGGCGCCTGAATTCACCCTCGCACCACCTGGCGCGTCACACCCTTGCCCTGCCGCCCCACCAGCCCATAGGCCGCACCGATCACTACCAACGTGCCCAGCACCATCCACGAATTGAGCCGCGTCGCCGGGTCCAGCGCCTGGGTGGTCAGCACCGCGACCAGCGCCAGGAACGCGACCACATTGGTCACCGGAAAGCCCCAGGCCCTGAAGACCGCCGGATCGACGCGTTCATGGCGGGTCTGCCAGCGCATGGCCAGGTGGGCGAAGATGATGAAGATCCACACGAAGATGATGAATGCGCCGGTGCTTCTGGCCAGGGTCAGGAAAAGGTCGCCGCCGCTCAGGAAATGTACGGTGAGAATCGTCACGCACACGCTGAAGGCCAGGGCCAGCGCGTTGACCGGCACGCCTTTGGCGTTGGTACGGGCGAACAGCGCCGGGGCGTGGCCGCGCTGGCTGAGGGAGAACAGCATGCGCGAGTTGGAGAACATGAACGAGTTCATCACCGACATGAACGACACGAACAGCACCAGTTTCATCGCCACTGCCGCGCCCTTGAAGCCGGCGAGGGTGAAGAGCGCGACGTAGGGTGAGGCGAGGTGGGTCTTGTCGATCCACGGCAGGCACAGCACCAGTATCGACACCGAGCCCACGTAGAACAGCATCACCCGCACGATCACGCTCTTGATCGCGCGGATCACGTTGCGTCGGGGGTTCTCCGATTCACCGGCGGCGACCGCGGCGATTTCGCTGCCGCCCAGGGAGAAGATCGCCACGATCACCCCGGCCATCACTGGCGTCAGGCCATTGGGCATGAAGCCGCCGTGCTCGGTGAGGTTCGCCAGCCCCGGTGCTGGGATGTTCTCCTGCCAGCCCAGCAGGATCGAAGCGCCCAGCAGCATGAAGATGAGGATGGTGACGACCTTCAGTGCGGCCAGCCAGTACTCCACCTCGGCGAACGAGCGCACCGAGTAGGCATTGCTGGCGATCAGGGTCACCAGCATGATGAAGGCGCCTGTCCAGATGGGCAGCCAGGGCAGGAAGTCATTGAGGATAGCGCCCAGCAGCACGGCTTCCAGGGTGATGGTGACCATCGACTTGAGCCAGTACAGCCAGCCCACCGTGAACCCGGCCCAGTTGCCCAGGTAGGTGTTGGCGTAGGTGGAGAATGAGCCGGCGTCCGGATTGCGCGAGGCCATTTCGCCGAGCATGAACATCACCAGGGTGACGATGATCCCGCCGATCGCGTAGGACAGGATGGCGGCGGGGCCGGCCGTGGCGATCAGGCTGCCGGAGCCGACGAACAGGCCGGCCCCGATCACGCCGCCGAGCGCGATCATGGTGATGTGGCGTTGCTTGAGGCTTTGCTTCAATCCGCTGTCTTGCATGTCTTGGCGTCTCTTATTATTGGGTGAACGGGCATCTCCCAGTGCGCCGGGCACGCTGGAGCCGCCTGCACGGGGCGGCGCCAGCGAACGCGAGCCAGTCGCACACGCGCTACCAGGCCCTCTCCAGCGATCACCTTGGGCAAAATGCTTCCAGGTCTCAAACGAATTCTGCGCACAACATCCTGCGCAAATTTCTTGAGGCGTGTCCGCCGTCCAGCGAGCACCGCCCATCGAGCCGTTCGTAGATATCCAAAGTGCCAGTACACCGGTCGTCGGCGTACAAATTCCTAGGAAAATTCCTTCATTTCCTACGGCGCAGATCAATGTGTCGATACATAAGAGTGACGTAACGTCCTGTGCTCTTCAAAACAAGGACGAAGCTCATGCAATCACGGGAACGGGTGCTCGACATACAACCGATCGGACGGACCGACCTCACGCTTCAGGTCGACGGTCAGACCGTTCGTGCTGCCGAGGGCGAGACAGTGCTGAGCGTGCTCAACGCCATCGGCCTGCGCAAGGTGGCGGTCAACGATCATGGCCAGCGGACTGGGGCATTCTGCGGCATGGGCGTCTGCCACTGTTGCCTGGTGGCGATCGATGGACGGCCCAAGCGGCGAGCCTGCCAGACCGTGGTGCGTGAGGGCATGCGCGTCGAAACCGCGGTGAATGCGGTGGTCGGGGAGGTGCGGCCATGAGCGCGCGTCCGGTTATCGTCGGCGGTGGATCGGCGGGGATGGCGGCGGCCATCGAGCTGGCCGAACACGGCGTGGAGTGCCTGCTGTTCGACGAGGCGTCGCGTCCGGGTGGCGTGGTGTATCGGGGACCGCTGCGTGCCGGGGTCGACCTGGGTTACCTGGGTGCACGCTACAGCAAGGCGCTGCAGCGCCTGCACGAAGACTTCGCTGCCCATGCCCAGTACATCGACATACGCCTGAACAGCCGCGTGATCGGCGGTGACAACGCGCAATTGATCGTGCTCGACGGCAACGAATACCTGCACGAGATCGACTACGCCCAGCTCCTGCTGGCAGCAGGTTGTCATGAGCGCAACGTGCCGTTTCCCGGCTGGACCTTGCCCGGCGTCATGCTTCTGGGCGGGCTGCAGTTGCAGATCAAAAGCAATGTGGTCAAGCCGTTGGGCAGCACCCTGATCGCCGGGACCGGGCCACTGCTGCCACTGGTGGCGTGCCAGTTGCACGCCGCCGGCGCGAAGGTGGCGGGGGTCTACGAGGCCTGCGCCTTCAACCGTATCGCCAAGCAGAGCCTGGCGCTGATGAACAAGCCGCAGTTGTTCCTCGATGGCCTCAGCATGCTGGCCTACATGAAGCTCAACGGCATTCCCATGCACTACGGCTGGGGGGTGGTCGGTGCGTCGGGGGAAAACGGGGAACTGAGCGAGGTCCGCGTGGCCCCCTACGACCAGAACTGGAAGCCCGATCCGAGCCGTGAGCAGCGCGAGGCGGTGCAGACCCTCGCAGTGGGCTATGGCTTCATTCCACGTACCCAGCTGAGCCAGCAACTGGGTCTTGCCCATGGCTTGAGCGATGACGGTCATCTGCGCCCCGAGTGCAATGTCTGGCAGCAGAGCAGCGAGGCGCACATCCATCTGGCCGGCGACATGGGCGGCATCCGCGGTGGCGAAGCGGCGATGCTCACCGGGCGCATCGCGGCCGTGTCGATCCTGCTGCAACGGGGTGTGCTCGATGCCGAACGCGCCATCGAGAAGCGAGAGCGCTACCTGGGCAAGCTGGCGTCGATCAAGCGCTTCCGTTCCGGGGTCGAACGCTACACCAGCCGTGGCGCCGCGCAGATCGAACTGGCGGCCGCCGACACGGTGATCTGCCGCTGCGAACACGTCACCCGCGGCGATATCGACCTAGCCCTGGAGCAGGGCGTGCAGGACATGGCCAGCCTGAAGATGCGCACCCGAGTGAGCATGGGCGACTGCCAGGGCCGGATGTGCGTGGGCTACTGCAGCGATCGTCTGCGCGCCCAGACCGGACAGGCCGACGTCGGTTGGCTGCGACCGCGGTTCCCGATCGACCCGATTCCGTTTTCCGCATTCCTGGACCTGGCCACGGAGGCCTGAACATGAACAAGACCTACGACATCGTCATCGCTGGCGGCGGCGTGATCGGCGCCTCCTGCGCCTACCAGCTGTCCAAGCGCAAGGGCCTGAAGATTGCCCTGATCGACAGCAAGCGCCCCGGAAATGCGACGCGTGCCTCGGCGGGCGGGCTGTGGGCCATCGGTGAATCGGTGGGCCTGGGCTGCGGGGTGATCTTCTTTCGCATGATGTCCTCGCGCAACAAGCGTGAGGCCCATGGTGCCGCCGTGGCGGTCGATTCGAGCACACCGCATATCCTGCCGCAGTGTTTCTTCGACCTGGCGTTGCAGTCCAACGCGATTTATCCACAGCTGCATCAGGAACTGATCGAGCGGCACGGCATGGACTTCAAGTTCGAGCGCACCGGGCTCAAGTACATCATCCAGGACGAGGAAGATCAGCTGTACGCCGAGCACATCGTCTCGCACATTCCCCACCTGGCCGATCAAGTGCGCTGGCTGGATCGCCAGGCCCTCCGCGAGCGCGAGCCGGCGGTCAGTCACCAGGCCAGCGGGGCGCTGGAGTTTCTCTGCGATCACCAGGTGAGCCCGTTCAGGCTGGGCGATGCGTTTCTGGAAGCGGCGCGCCAGAACGGCGTCGATCTGTACCTCAACACCAACGTCACCGGTGTGCTGCACGAGAACTCGCGAATCAAGGGTGTGCGCACCGCCGAGGCCGGATTCTTCCACTGCCATACCCTGCTCAACGCCGCCGGGTCCTGGGCCGGCGAGCTGAGCGAGTGGGCAACCGGCACGTCCATTCCGGTCAAGCCAGTGAAAGGCCAGATCGTCCTGACCGAGCGCCTGCCCAAGCTGCTCGACGGCTGCCTCACCACCAGCGACTGCTACATGGCGCAGAAGGACAACGGCGAGGTACTGATCGGCAGCACCACCGAAGACAAAGGCTTCGACGTGCGCACCACCTTCCCGGAGATCGCCGGCCTGGTGCAGGGCGCGGTGCGCTGTGTACCCGAGCTGGCCAATGTGAACCTCAAGCGCACCTGGGCCGGTTTGCGCCCAGGCTCACCGGACGAGTTGCCTATCCTCGGGCCGGTGGACGACACGCCGGGCTATTTCAATGCTTGCGGGCACTTTCGCACGGGCATTCTCACCTCGGCGATCACCGGCGTGCTGCTGGACAAGGTGATCAACCAGGAAACGCCGCCTTTGGACATCACCCCGTTCCTGGCCCGACGATTCGGCCAGGCGATGGACACCAACTGGGCGGTGGTCTGAGGCAGTGGCCACCCGGGTCTTGCAAGGAAATTTCTGACGGATGAACTAACCTCAATCGATGGCGCTCGCGATTTCCAGGGGCGCGCCAACTTGAAGGGGGTCTTTCATGCTCGCGCAACTTCCGCCGGCCTTGCAAAGCCTGCACTTGCCTCTGCGTCTGAAGCTTTGGGATGGCAACGAGTTCGACCTGGGACCCAGCCCCCAGGTCACCATTCTGGTCAAGGAACCCCAGTTGATCGCTCAGCTGACCCACCCGAGCATGGATGAGCTGGGCACCGCGTTCGTCGAAGGCAAGCTGGAGCTTGAAGGCGACATCGGCGAAGTCATCCGCGTCTGCGATGAGCTGAGCGAAGCCCTGCTTCACGACGAGGCGGATGCGACGCCGGTGCGCACCCCGCATGACAAGGACACCGACGCCCAAGCCATTTCCTACCATTACGACCTGTCCAACGAGTTCTACCAACTGTGGCTGGACCCGGACATGGTCTATTCCTGCGCCTACTTCAAGGAGCCGGACAATACCCTCGCGCAAGCCCAGCAGGACAAGTTCGACCACCTGTGTCGCAAGCTGCGGTTGCAGTCAGGTGACTATCTGCTGGACGTCGGCTGCGGCTGGGGTGGGCTGGCGCGCTTCGCCGCCCGTGAATACGGTGCCAAGGTATTCGGGATCACCCTGAGCAAAGAGCAGCTGGCCCTGGCGCGTCAGCGCGTCGACGAAGAGGGGCTGGCCGACAAGGTCGAACTGCAGATCCTCGACTACCGCGACCTGCCCCAGGATGGTCGGTTCGACAAGGCGGTCAGTGTCGGCATGTTCGAGCATGTGGGGCACGCCAACCTGGAGATCTACTGCCAGCGCCTGTTTGGTGCTGTGCGGGAGGGCGGCCTGGTGATGAACCATGGCATCACCGCCAAGCATGTCGACGGCCGGCCGGTCGGTCGTGGAGCAGGGGAGTTCATCGATCGCTATGTCTTCCCCCATGGCGAGCTGCCCCATCTTTCGATGATCACGGCGCGCATCTGCGAAGCGGGCCTTGAGGTGGTGGACGTCGAGAGCCTGCGTCTGCATTACGCCAAGACCCTCAACCACTGGAGCGAGAACCTGGAGCACCAGCTGCACCGGGCCGCGGCTCTGGTGCCCGAGAAGACGTTGCGCATCTGGCGCCTGTATCTGGCCGGATGTGCCTACGCCTTCACCAAGGGCTGGATCAACCTGCATCAGATACTCGCGCTCAAGCCCTATGCGGATGGTCATCACGATGTGCCGTGGACTCGCGAGGATCTGTACCGCTTCTAGAGAATCGGCGAGATCAGCCGCGCGATACGCATCCCGAGTTGCTGCAGACGGTGAGTGGCTCGGATGTCCTCGGCCGTGATTTCCAGGGAGCGCTCGAAGTCGCGCAATAGCATGGCTTCGACCTGGTCGGCGAAGGCGCGATCAATGGTGAGCAGGGTAATCTCGAAATTCAGTCGGAACGAGCGGTTATCCATGTTGGCGCTGCCGATAGCGCTGACATCGTCGTCTACCAGAACGACCTTCTGGTGAACGAAACCTGGCTGGTAACGGAAGATCCTCACCCCCGCACGCACCGCCTCGAAGGCGAACAGGCTGGAGGCGGCGTAGACGATACGGTGATCAGGTCGAGACGGGATCAGCACACGAACGTCCACCCCGCGCAGCACCGCCAGGCGCAGGTCTGCCACCACTGCCTCGTCCGGAATGAAGTAGGGGCTGGTGATCCAGATGCGCCGGGTCGCCGACTGGATGGCCTCGACGAAGAACAGCTGGCAGGTTTCCTGCGGATCGGCCGGCCCCGTGGCCAGCACCTGGCACAGCATGCCGTGGTCCGGATACGCATCGGGCAGGATTAACGGCGGCAACTCGCGCGTGGCCCAGTACCAGTCCTCGGCGAACGACTCCTGCAGGCAGGCCAGCACCGGACCACTCACCTGCACATGGGTATCGCGCCATGGCGACAACGGCGGTTTCAGGCCCAGGTATTCGTCGCCCACATTGTGCCCACCGAGAAAGCCGACCAGTCCGTCGACCACGACGATCTTGCGGTGGTTGCGAAAGTTGACCTGGAAACGGTTGAACCAGCCGCGCTTGGAGGAAAAGGCCTGGATCTGCACGCCGCCTTCGCGCAGTACCTGGCTGTAGCGCGAGGGTAACGCGTGGCTGCCGACCTGGTCGTACAGGACATACACCTTGACGCCCTCGGCCGCCTTGCGCAGCAGCAGTTGCTGAAGCTTTCGGCCCAACGCGTCGTCATGAATGATGAAGAACTGCACCAGCAGCGTATCCCGCGCCTGGCCAATCGCCGCGAAGATGGCGTCGAAGGTCGCGTTACCGTCGATCAGCAGTTTCACCTGGTTGTTGGCCAGACACGGCATACGGCCCAGCTTGGGCATGGCGCGCAGCGCGACGTAGCTTTGCGATTCCCGTGCGGCCAGCGCTTCCTCCACCCAGGGGCGCCAGTTGAGGCTGGCCATGGCCACGTGCATCTCCTGATTCGCCTGGCGACGAGCCTGGATGTAGGCGGAAAAGGAGCGAGCGCCGAAGACCAGGTAGGGAATCAGGGTCAGGTAGGGGATGAACAGCAGGGACATGGCCCAGGCGATGGCGCCTTGGGCGGTACGCACGGTGAACACCGCGTGCAGCGCAGCGACGATGCCGAGCAGATGAACGAGGCCCAGCACGTAGCCGAAGAAATAGGGGCTGTGGTAATCCATATGCATCCTGCATTGCGAGAACACTATGAGCTGGGCCTATGTGCCCAGCTGCATTCGACCTGCTCACGTGCTTACCCGTACCGCGCGGGCAAGCCTCGTACAACCGCGTGGGGCCTTGACGCAGACATATTCAGACAGACCTCCACAGTGCATGTTCACCGCTGCGCTTGCAACCGAAGGGCGAAAATTACGTCTAACCCTCAGGCCGGCGCGAAGTCGGCATTTCGAGGAGCACTGATCCATGAAGATTCGCCTGCCACTCATCGCCCTGGCCCTGGGTGTAGGGAGCCCGCTGCTGGCCCACGCGCAGATGCTGCAGCCCGGTCTCTGGGAGTTGACCACCAGTGACATGCAGGTCGATGGCAAGCCCCTGCCCGACATGCAGTTCATGCTCGGCCAACTGAAGAACCTGCCGCCCGAACAGCGGGCCATGATGGAAGGCATGCTGGCCAAGCAGGGCATCACCGTCGGCGGCAAAGGCGTACGTGCCTGCCTGACGCCTGAGCAGGTCGCAACCAATGACATTCCGCTTCAGGACCCGCAGTCCGGGTGCACGCAGAAGATCACCGACCGTCAGGGCAAGGTCTGGAAGTTCCAGTTCACCTGCCCGAAGGCGCAAGGCAGCGGTCAGGCCACGTTCCTCAGCGACCGTGAATTCACCACCCAGGTCAATGGCACCTTCAACGCCTCCGGGGTTCAGCAACAGGGCAGCATGAACACGCGTGCCGTCTGGCAGGGCAAGGACTGTGGCAACGTTCGCCCGCGCAGCTGATTCCTCACCACTGCCAACGGCTGGCAGCGACGGCGTCGTGGGCATGCAGGCTCTCTGCATGTTCCACACGCAGATCGAATCCTGCACACCCCTCCAGGCCGCATAGGGCCTGATGTAGCCGCCTGGCGGCGTCTTCGCAGAACATCAGGTTCTGGCCGTTGGCCAAGGCGAACGCCTGTTCATCGGCCCGCTTCACTGCCGTCTGCACAGCGGTGCCCAAGGCACGCTCCACGGTGTCTATCGACGACTCGATCGGTAGGTTCTCGACGGTGTCGAGCAGTCGAATCTTGATGATGGCCCGGCTGCGTTGGCTGTGCGGCGTCGCGACGATGCCCGAGGTACTACCGAGCCATTGCAGGATCGCCTTGGAATCCAGGGGCCGATTGGCGAAATCATCGAGAAATTGCTGCTGGATGAGCTGTCGAGCCAGGGCTGCCGAACAGGGGCACGTGGACGAGTAAGGGATTTCCACATGTTGTTCCACGTGGAACATACCGCCTTCGATCTTGGCTTCCACCACGACCGGGTAGCGCTTCCAACCTTCGGCCGGGCTGACCAGAGCGGGTCGCTTGAGCATGTAGTCGAACTTGAGCCTGATGTACGCGCAGGCAGATAACCCCTCATGACTGACGAGGAAGCGTTCCAACAACTGGCGCAGGAGCGCCGGGGTCAGTTCCTGATGTTCGAGCGCTTCGAGCGCCAAGTACAACCTTGACATGTGAATCCCGCGAGATTCTCCATCGTCCAGACTCACGCCTGCGTCAGCCCAGGCGCTCAGCACGCAGCGCTTCAATTGCACGGGCAGGGCGATGCCCTGCATACCTACCCAACTCAAGGGCTGCAACGTTGAGCGGGTTTCCGAGGCGACGTCGGGGAGGGTCAAACTGTTCATCGGGCGTTCTCATGTTCGGGTGAGATCAGCGGCAGCCGCCGATCAGGCTGCAATGCAGGTTGAAGTGCTGCCCGCTGGAGCTCGAGACCCGGTTCAGGGTGGTCCAGCCAACTCGACGGCTGTAGCCCACCCAGGTTTCGCCGTCACTGGCCAGACCGGTGAAAAAGGTCATCTGGCCGTAGCGGCTGTTGGTCTGCGCCCAGAGTCGCCTGCTGACTCGGTCGTATCCACGCAAATGCAGCTCTCCGGCTTCGGTTCGCACACTGTAGTAGCTGCCCTGGCCGTCTTCGCAGGCCAGCAGCGTGCCGCTGCGCGTACAGGTGGCCAAGCCGTTGTGTTTCACAGCGGCGTCCAGCATCGGGCACGCAAAGAGGGTCAGCACCAGCAGCGCGAGCTTCGAGCGGTTCATGGTCATCCTCGGTGATCGCCGCTCGACAGACACGGCTTGGCGAAAGTGTATTGTTATATTATAACGTATTGCAATGCATCGTTTCGAATGCGCTCAGCCGATGAGGTCCATCATGCCCAACCGTCTTCCTGTCACCGTCCTGTCCGGCTTTTTGGGCGCTGGAAAAAGCACTCTACTCAACCATGTCCTGCGCAATCGTGAAGATCTGCGGGTGGCCGTGATCGTCAACGACATGAGCGAGATCAACATCGATGCCAGCGAGGTGCAACGCAACGTCAGCCTCAATCGCGCCGAAGAACGACTCGTCGAGATGAGCAACGGCTGCATCTGCTGCACCTTGCGCGAAGACCTGCTCGAAGAAGTGGCCAAGCTCGCCGATGAAGGCCGCTTCGACTACCTGTTGATCGAGTCGACGGGGATTTCCGAGCCACTGCCGGTGGCGGAAACCTTCACCTTCCGCGACGAGCAAGGGCGCAGCCTGTCCGATATGGCGCGCCTGGATACCATGGTCACTGTCGTCGACGGCTTGAATTTCCTGCGCGACTATCAAGCTGCGGACAGTCTCGCCAGCCGAGGCGAGACACTGGGTGAAGAGGACGAGCGTTCGATCAGTGACCTGTTGATCGAGCAGATCGAGTTCGCCGACGTCCTGCTGCTGAGCAAGATCGACTTGATCAGCCAGGCCGAACGCAACGAGCTGACCGCTATCCTGCGCAGCCTCAATGCTCGGGCGCAGATCATTCCCATGGTGATGGGCCAGGTGGCGCTGTCGCGCATTCTGGATACGGGGCTGTTCGATTTCGACCAGGCTGCGCAGGCGCCCGGCTGGCTTCATGAGCTGCGGGGTGAACATGTGCCGGAGACCGAGGAATACGGCATATCTGCGACCACCTGGCAGGCACGCAAGCCTTTTCACCCACAGCGCTTCTTCGATTTTATCCACAGCCCGTGGAGCAACGGCCGGTTATTGCGCTCCAAGGGTTTCTTCTGGCTGGCCAGCAAGTATCAGGAAGCCGGCAGCTGGTCGCAGGCTGGCGGCATGATGCGTCATGGCCTGGCCGGACGCTGGTGGCGTTTCGTGCCACGTGAGCAGTGGCCACAGGACGAAGACAACCTTCAAGCCATCCTCAAGCACTGGACCGTGGACACGGGTGACTGCCGCCAGGAATTGGTGTTCATCGGGCAGAACATCGACTTCGAACGGTTATCCACAGAGCTGGAGGCCTGCCTGCTCACCGACCAGGAAATGGCGATGTCGCCGACGGCCTGGTTGCGCCTGCCTGATCCCTTCGGCCCCTGGTACGAGGAGGCAGTGGCGTGAATCTGGCACTCAAGCCTGTGGATATCCGCCAGGCGCTCGGAACTTCTCCACAGATCATGTCGGAAATTCTCCACGATGGCGTCAATCTGGCCGTCTGGCAGCGACGCCTGCCAGCCCAGCTGGAGGATTTCGCCGTGCTGGTGACCCGTATGAACCAGCCGATGAACGATGAACGGCAGATCGAAGTGAATGAGCACGACCGCCCCGTGCTTGCCGGGTTGCTGCGCGAAGCGTCGGATCTGCACGGATACGAGAGCTTCGTGGCCGACGTCGAGTGGCTGGTGGCAGCATTCACTTGCCTGCTGGGTGCCCGGCGGGTAGGACTGCGCTTGCGCGTGCTCGAAGGTGCGATGTGTCCGCGCTTTCATGTGGACCACGTACCGTTGCGCTTGCTGACGACCTATACGGGTCCCGGCAGCGAGTGGCTGGCGCAAGGGATGATCGACCCCAAGACGCTGAAGGACGCTGATCTGCCTGTGGATAACGTTCGACGCCTGCTCTCGGGCGAGGTCGCCTTGCTCAAGGGTGAGAAATGGATAGGCAACGAAGGTGCAGGCCTGGTGCACCGGTCGCCGCCTTCGTCCAAGGGCGAAAAACGGCTGCTGCTGAGCCTGGACTGGCTGGCCTGACGCGAACGGTCAGTGCGCCGCCTGACTCTCGCGGTAGACTGGCCGTCCATTTCCGATCGACACGACACCATGTTGCAGCACATTCCAACCCACGTGATCGCAGGGCCTCTGGGGGCTGGCAAGACCAGCCTCATCCGTGATCTGTTGAATCAGCGGCCGGACCACGAGCGCTGGGCAGTGCTGATCAACGAGTTCGGCCAGATCGGGCTCGATGCAGCCTTGCTCGCGCGCGAGGAATCCGGCATCGCCATCGGTGAGGTGGCGGGCGGCTGCGTATGCTGCGTCACCGGTGTGCCGTTCCAGGTGGGTCTGAGCCGGCTGCTGCGTCGTGCTCGACCGACCAGGCTGTTCATCGAACTCTCAGGGCTGGGTCACCCCTTGCAACTCATGGCCCAGCTGCGCCAGTCGCCCTGGACTGGCATTCTTCACGTGCAACCGTTGGTCATGGTGCTGGATGCCCAAGCGCTGGCGCGGGGCGATGACTTGCCGCAGGTGCAGCGACAGGCCTGTGCCGAGGCCGGGCTGCTCGTGCTCAACAAATCGAGGGGCCTGACTGACGAGCTCAGGCTGGGGATAAGTGCGCAATTCTCTGATCGAACTGCAATCTGGGCGGACCGTTCGTACGTAAGCCTGGACATGCTGCCGATTTCATCCACAGCTGGCGCTTCCCCGCAGGCTAACGCGACTTTGCCTGTGGACAGCGGCCCCATGCAAGTGCCGGCGTTGTGGACAAGTCCGCACCTCCCCATCTGCCTGGCCCAGGGAGATGAAGCGGGCTGGAGCATAGGCTGGCGCTGGCAGCCTGGCCTGCGCCTGGACGAAACCCGCCTGCGTGCTGTTCTGCAGGGCTGGCCTTGGCGCCGGGCGAAAGGGGTTATCCACGGCCTGGAGGGTTGGCGCTCGTTCAATGGCCTCGATGGCGGGCCCCTGGAGTGGCGGGCGAGCGAATGGCGCAAGGATTCCAGAGTGGAGCTGATTTTCGACGAGCCCCAGGCGATGCCTGCGTTGCAACAGGCTATGGCCGACTGTGGCGGGCCGCACTGATCAGTTGTGCCATCGGTTGTGCTCCTGGCGCCACTGCTTCATTTCGATGACGTTGTCCGCGCCGGGTGCGGTCTTCATCTCGAACGGGTAGGGCGCCAGTTCGATGTGCATGGCGTGGGCGCCGAACTGGGTGACCGTGCCAGGATGGCGTTGCTCACCGGTGACCGTGAACTCGAAGGCATAGATGCGCGCCAGGCGCTTGCGGCCGTTGGCATCGCGGACGAAACCCAGGCGTTTGAGCGCCACCGCCTCGTCGAGCAGTTCCAGGTCGAGCTTGGCGCAATGCTGCTTGACCCGCTCGAGCGCCTTTTCGCGCAGGCCGTGGTTGTGCCACAGCCAGGCGCCGGCCGTGGCCACGAGCATCAGCAGGAACAGGTTCTCCAAGGTCAACATGGTGCATCGCTCCAGACAAGTGCGCGCAGCTTAACTGCGTCGCTGGCCTGTCGTACAGGTGGCTTTCGGGTTCATACTGCTCGACCTTCACTTATCCACACAGCTTCGGAAATCTCCTGCATGAAACGTACACCGCACGTGCTCGCCATCCAGTCCCATGTGGTCTTTGGTCATGCTGGAAACAGTGCGGCGGTCTTTCCCATGCAGCGCGTCGGGGTGAATGTCTGGCCGCTCAATACCGTGCAGTTCTCCAACCACACTCAGTATGGCCAGTGGGCGGGAGAAGTGCTCGCGCCGGCGCAGATTCCCGCGTTGGTGGAAGGCATTCGCAGCATCGGCGAGCTGGGTCATTGCGACGCCGTACTGTCCGGCTACCTGGGCAGCGCCGAGCAGGGGCGGGCGATTCTGGCGGGTGTGAAGCGTATCAAGCAAACCAATCCGCGCGCGCTGTACCTGTGCGACCCGGTCATGGGGCATGCGGAAAAGGGCTGCATCGTGCCCCAGGAGGTCAGCGACTTTCTGCTCGACCAGGCGGCTTCGGCCGCCGATATCCTGTGCCCGAATCAACTGGAGCTGGACAGCTTCTGCGCTCGCCGCGCCGAGTCGCTGGAAGATTGCGTGGCCATGGCGCGCAGCCTGCTGGAGCGTGGGCCGCAAGTGGTGCTGGTCAAGCACCTGGCCTACCCGGGACGCGCCGCCGACGCCTTCGAGATGCTGCTGGTGACCCGCGAGCAGAGCTGGCACCTGCGCCGCCCGCTGCTGGCCTTCCCACGCCAACCGGTGGGTGTGGGCGACCTCACCTCAGGGCTGTTCCTGGCGCGGGTGGTACTGGGCGACTCGTGGCTGCAGGCGTTCGAATTCACGGCGGCAGCGGTGCACGAGGTGCTGCTCGAAACCCAGGCCTGCGCCAGCTACGAGTTGCAACTGGTGCGCGCGCAGGATCGCATCGCGCACCCGCGGGTGCGCTTCGAGGCCCAGGCGCTCGCCTGTTGAGTCACTCGGTCTTCAGGTCCTGATAGCGCTTTTCCAGCTCCTGGCGAATCTGCCGGCGTTGCTGGCCCTGGAGGAAGCGCCGCTTCTCCTCGCTGTTCTGGGGCTGGCGCGGCGGCACGGCAACGGGGCGACGGTGGTCGTCGACCGCGACCATGGTGAAGAAGCAGCTGTTGGAGTGGCGCACGGAGCGCTCGCGGATATTCTCGGTCACCACCTTGATGCCCACCTCCATGGAGGTGTTGCCGGTGTAGTTGACCGACGCGAGGAAGGTCACCAGCTCGCCCACATGTACGGGCTCGCGGAAGATCACCTGGTCGACCGACAGGGTCACCACATAGGTACCCGCATAGCGGCTGGCGCAGGCATAGGCGACTTCGTCCAGGTACTTGAGCAAGGTGCCGCCGTGTACATTGCCAGAGAAGTTGGCCATGTCCGGGGTCATCAGGACGGTCATGGTCAGCTGGGCGTTTCCGGGTTCCATAGTGTGCTCACGGTGTGGTTGCGCTGAATCGGGGTGAGGGTCTCTGGACACTTTCTAACCCCATCGATGAAATGGCTTATCAACTTTACGGACGATTCCGACTCATCAGCCGTCACGCCGATCATGCCATTACCTCACCCGGTTTTGCCGATCTGTTTCTGCATATTGCGTGACCGTTCGAGCGACAAGCCCGGTGTTACCCTGAGTACGCCCGTGCAATACGGGCAATCCCTCGTCCAGGACAGAACGTATTGGTCGCGCCATGGGCGCCGCCCGAGAGCGGCTCGCTTCCTGCCGCTGCAGAACCGCGCGTCGATAAAGGAGTACCACGCCATGCATGCCATAAGCTTCATTCAGGATCTGGCCGTGATCATGCTGGTCGCAGGCGTGGTCACCATCATCTTTCATCGTCTGCGCCAGCCCGTGGTGCTGGGCTACATCGTCGCCGGGTTCATCATCGGGCCGCATACCCCGCCGTTCGGTCTGATTCACGACGAGGACACCATCAAGACCCTCGCCGAACTCGGGGTGATCTTCCTGATGTTCTGCCTGGGCCTGGAATTCAGCCTGCGCAAGCTGTTCAAGGTCGGTGCGACGGCGTTCATCGCCGCGTTCCTCGAGATCGTGCTGATGATCTGGATCGGTTTCGAGATCGGCCGCTGGTTCGGCTGGAGCACCATGGACTCGCTGTTCCTCGGCGCCATCCTGGCGATTTCCTCGACCACCATCATCGTCAAGGCGCTCAACGACCTGAAGATGAAGAACGAGCGATTCGCCCAACTGATCTTCGGCGTGCTGATCGTCGAGGACATTCTCGGCATCGGTATCATCGCCTTGCTGTCCGGCATCGCGGTCAGCGGCACGGTGAGTTCGGGCGAGGTATTCTCGACCGTCGGCAAGCTCTCGCTGTTCATGATCGTCGCCCTGGTCATCGGCATCCTGCTGGTGCCCCGGCTGCTGGCCTACGTGGCCAGGTTCGAAAGCAACGAAATGCTGCTGATCACCGTGCTGGGGCTGTGTTTCGGTTTCTGCCTGCTGGTGGTGAAACTCGAGTACAGCATGGTGCTGGGTGCCTTCCTGATCGGCGCGATCATGGCCGAGTCCCGTCAGCTGCTGAAGATCGAGCGCCTGATCGAACCCGTGCGTGACCTGTTCAGCGCCATTTTCTTCGTCGCCATCGGCCTGATGATCGATCCTCAGGTGTTGGTCGACTACGCCTGGCCCATCGTCGTCATTACCTTCGCGGTGGTGCTGGGCAAGATGCTTTCGTGCGGCATGGGCGCTTTCATCGCTGGCAACGATGGGCGGACCTCCTTGCGGGTTGGGATGGGTCTGTCACAGATCGGCGAATTCTCTTTCGTCATCGCGGCGCTCGGCATGACCCTCCAGGTCACCAGCGATTTTCTCTATCCCGTCGCGGTCGCCGTATCGGCCATCACCACGCTGCTCACGCCCTACCTGATCCGTGCGGCGGACCCGCTGTCCATCCGCCTGGGCAATGCCGTCCCGCAGAGGCTGTCCAGGGTCTTCTCGTTGTATGGCGAATGGCTGCGCAGCATCCAGCCCCAGGGGCAGGGCGCCATGCTGGCGGCCATGATCCGTCGGATCCTGATGCAGGTCGGGGTCAACCTGGCGCTGGTGATCGCGATCTTCTTCAGTGGCGGTTACTTCGCCAGTCGCCTGGGTGTCTGGCTCAGTGAATGGATCGGCGATGTCGGGCATCAGAAGGCCGTGATCTGGGGCGCGGCGCTGTTGCTGTCGCTGCCGTTCCTGATCGCGGCCTATCGCAAGCTCAAGGCGCTGTCGATGTTGCTGGCGGAAATGGGGGTCAAGCCGGAGATGGCAGGGCGACATACGCAAAGGGTGCGACGGGTGATCGCCGAAGTGATCCCGCTGCTGTCGCTGCTGGTGATCTTCCTGCTGCTGTCCGCGTTGTCGGCGAGCATCCTGCCGACCAGCGAACTGCTGCTGATCATCGCGGTGGTGGCTGCGGTGGTGGTCGCGCTGTTGTGGCGCTGGTTCGTGCGCATGCACACGCGGATGCAGGTCGCGCTGCTGGAAACCCTGGAGAACAGCCGCGATCATTCGCATTGAAACCAGGGTAATTGGCGATGACCTAGTCATCGCCGATGGTGGAACGCGCGACCGCCGAAATGCTCAGCTTTCCAGCCAGACGTCACGCGCCCAATGCCAGACCGACTCCCAGCTCTCTTCGCCGACGATTTCTTCTTCGCCCTCCCAGAGCACCACGGTGCCGTCTTCCTCGACGCAGTAGTAGTCGCCTTCATGCTCGCACAGCGGGATGAGGTCGCGTGGCACGCCCAGGTCCCAGGCGTTGGCCGCCACCTCGGGCAGATAGGTGTGCGACTGCGGATCGGTGACCGTGACCGGTTCGATCGTGCCGTACACCACGTCGCTGACCGTCAGCAAAAACTCCTTGAACACGAAGGGAATGTTGATGAACAGCTCTTCCTCGATCTCGACCAGCAGGTCTTCGTCGGGAAGCTCGAGGGGCACCGGTACCGGCTCGTTGGCTTCACGGAGTTGTTCGATCACTTCTTCCACGTTTCATTTCCTCTGGCCTTGATGACAACGCTGCGGTTTATACCCTAGTAGTGCGCTATGGCAAAAGCAAAAACCCCGGAACGAGTCCGGGGTTCTTTGCTGCGGGGTGTGGGAATCAGCCGTTCTGGCGAATACCGGCAAGCATCCAGGGCTGGTTCTCGCCCTGGGCGCGCTCCATGTGCCAGCTTTCGCTGAAGGCTTCGCCCTGGTCGAAGCGCGAGTTCTTCGACACGCCACGGAAGGTCAGGGTGGCGATGGTCTTGTCGGCACGGTCCTCTACGCCATCGAGCTGCACATCGAGGTTGTCGATGTAGGTGGACTGGAACCCGTCGCCTTCCTCGGCACGCTCGCGCTTGAGGAATTCGAGCATCTGCGGCGTGACGAACTCGGCGATCTTGTCCATCTCGTTCGCATCCCAGTGCTGCTGCAGCGTCTGGAAGTGGTTGCGCGCGGCGGCCAGGAAGTTCTGCTCGTTGAACCAGGCCGGTGCATTGATGACCGGTCCTGCTACCGGCGCGGCAGAACCGCCGAACATCGGCTGAGCCGGCTGCTGAGGCTGCACTTCGCGCTGGTATGGCGCGTGACCGGCGGCCTGCGGCTGCTGCTGCTGGCGACGACGGGCGGCGATGAAGCGGAAGACCAGGAAGGCGATCAGGCCCATGATCAGGAAGTCGAAGATCTGCATGCCCTGGAAGCCATCGCCCATGAACATGGAGGCCAGCAGGCCACCGGCGGCGATACCGGCCAGGGGGCCGAGCCAGCGCGAAGCGCCACTGGCAGCGGCCGGCGCGCGGCCTGGTGCCATCGGCGTGGCGGCAGGGGTGGTGGGCGAGGCCTGGCGGGTCTGGTGCATGGGCGCTGCGCCCGAGCTCTTGCCACCGCCGAAGCGCTTGGCGTTGGCGTCGAGGCTCAGCGTCAGGCCGACGCAGAGCGCCAGTGCGATGCTAAGAATACGTTGCATAAGATGGGATTTCCCGTTTTGTGGATTGCACGCGCGTCATGGTGCACATGATCTGACAGACATGGCTAGCGCAAGAATGTTTCGAGCTTTTGCCTAATGAGGGGATTCAGGCCGTAGGGAAGTTCTGGAAAGGCTGTATGAACAGGGGCAGCATCGCGCTGCCCGTCGCGTCAGATCGCCTCGAGCTTGGCATAACCCAACATCAGCCACTTGCTGCCTTCATCGAAGTTGACCTGTACCCGCGCCTGGGCGCCGGAGCCTTCGAAATTGAGAATCACGCCTTCGCCGAACACCGAGTGCTGGACGCGCTGACCGAGACTGAACGCCGTCTGCGGGATGCTGGCATTGGCGAACAGGCTGCTGGCAGGCGCCTGCGAACCGCCGAAAGGTCGGCTGACCGAGTTGGACAAACGTACTTCCTGAACCAGGCCTGGCGGAATCTCCCGTACGAAGCGCGATACCTTGTTATAGGTCTCGCTGCCATAGAGGCGGCGGGTTTCGGCATAGGACATGATCAGCTGGCGCATGGCCCGGGTGATGCCTACATAGGCCAGGCGACGTTCCTCTTCCAGGCGCCCAGGCTCCTCCAGGCTCATCTTGTGCGGGAACAGGCCCTCTTCCAGGCCCACCAGGAACACGAAGGGGAACTCCAGGCCCTTGGCGCTGTGCAGGGTCATGAGCTGGACGCTGTCTTCGTGCTCGTCGGCCTGGGCATCGCCGGCTTCCAGCGACGCATGACCGAGGAAGGCCGACAGCGGCGTGAGGTCGCCGTCGTCTTCGCTGGTCTCGAAATTGCGCGCGGCACTGACCAGTTCCTCGAGGTTTTCCACCCGTGCCTGACCCTTCTCGCCTTTTTCTTCCTGGTGATAGACGATCAGCCCGGACTGCTCGATGACGGTCTGGGTCATGGTGTGCAGCGGCATCTCGCTGACCTTGGCCGCCAGGCCCTCCATCAGCTCGATGAAGCCTCCCAGGGCACTGGCCGCGCGGCCCTTGAGGGCCTTGGCGGCCAGGAGCTGGCACATCGCATCCCACATCGACAGCTGACTGTGGCGGGCGTGCTCGCGGATGGCCTCGACGGTCTTCTCGCCAATGCCCCGCGGCGGCACGTTGATCACGCGTTCGAGCGCAGCATCGTTGCCGCGTCCTTCGAGCAGGCGCAGGTAGGCCATGGCGTTCTTGATCTCGGCGCGCTCGAAGAAGCGCTGGCCGCCGTAGATGCGGTAGGGGATGCGCTCGCGCAGCAACGCTTCTTCAAGCACGCGCGACTGGGCGTTGGAGCGATAGAGGATGGCGATGTCATTGCGCGAATGACCGTCCTTGATCACCCGCTCGATGCTCTCGACCACATAGCGGGCCTCGTCGTGCTCGTTGTAGGCCGCATACAGGGTGATGGGTTCGCCTTCACCCAGGTCGGTCCACAGTTCCTTGCCCAGGCGCCCACTGTTGTTGGCGATCAAGGCGTTGGCAGCCTTGAGGATGCCGCCGGTGGAACGGTAGTTCTGCTCCAGGCGGATCAGCTCGGCGTCGGGGAAGTCGGCGGTGTACTGATGGATGTTCTCGATCTTCGCGCCACGCCAGCCGTAGATGGACTGGTCGTCGTCGCCCACTGCCATGAGGCTTTCGCCCCCCGCCGCCAACAGGCGCAGCCAGGCGTACTGAACGGCGTTGGTGTCCTGGAACTCGTCCACCAGCACGTGGCGGAATCGTCGCTGGTAATGCTCCAGCAAGCCTGGCTGGTCGCGCCACAGGTCCAGGGCGCGCAGCAGCAGTTCGGAGAAGTCGATGACGCCAGCACGTTCGCAGGCTTGCTCATAGGCTTCGTAGATCCCGCGCATGGTCGCCAGGAACAGGTCGCCGCCGGGTTGAATGTGCTGCGGGCGCAGGCCTTCGTCTTTCTGCCCGTTGATGAACCACTGGGCCTGGCGCGCAGGCCAGCGCTGCTCGTCCAGGCCCAGTTCGCGGATGACCCGCTTGACCAGGCGCTGCTGATCGTCGCTGTCCAGAATCTGGAAGTTCTGCGTCAGCCGGGCTTCCTGCCAGTGCGCGCGCAGGAGGCGATGGGCCAGGCCGTGGAAGGTCCCGACCCACATGCCGGCAGGATTGAGCCCCAGCAACTGCTCGATGCGATGGCGCATCTCCGCCGCCGCCTTGTTGGTGAAGGTCACCGACAGGATCGAGTGCGGCGACGCCTGCTCGACCTGGATCAGCCAGGCGATGCGGTGCACCAGCACGCGGGTCTTGCCGGAGCCGGCGCCGGCGAGCACCAGTTGACGGCCACGCGGAGCCGCTACGGCCTGGCGTTGGGCATCGTTGAGGGAGTTGAGCAGGAGGGAGAGGTCGTCAGTGTGCATCTGGCCATTCTAGGGGGCCGCGGGTGCGGGGGCAAACGGGTGTCGGAGAAATCTGCGGCGTGGCGACGGTCTGTCCGTCGGCAGGGGAAGATGGCCAAAGCATCGGCCTGCTTTGAAAAGATGACCTACAGCAGTTTGGTCGCGCGGTCCGGTTGTGTATCCTCCGTCACCGTTAGCGGCTGACCATTACAAGAACACTGACAAGAACACGGCCATATGACTCGCAATTGCAGGGTGATCGACGCATCACCCGAGACGACCAAGCGCGTTCGCAGGCAATTCGCAACTCAGCTCAGCATCGAGCGTACCCGCCTGCTGTATCAAGGTTCTCTGCTGCCCACCTTGTTCATGTTGCTCAACGGCCTGCTCTGCGCCTGGCTACTCTGGAGCCCGGAGCGCTACCTGCTGGTAGTGGTGTGGACCCTCTGGCTACTGGCCCTGGTGGGGTTGCGGGTCGTGCAGGTGGCGGCGTTCGAAGCGGCGTTGCCGTCGCGCCAGGCCAGGGCGCACTGGTGGCGGATGTTTCTAGGTGGCTCGGCCTTCAGTGGCCTGACCCTGGCCTGCGCGGCGATCGCGCTGGTACCGGTGGGCAGCTTCGTCCAGCAAACCTGGGTGTTCGGTCTGCTGGGTGCGGCGGCGCTGTCGGCCAGCGTTGCCTATGCCGCAAGCCTGACGGCGTTTCTCAGCTTCGTGTTACCGGGGTTGCTACCGCCCATCGGCCTGCTGTTCTTCTATCACGAAGGCGCGCAACGCGGTTGGGGCTGGTTCGGGCTGATTCTGCTGGGGGCGTTGATCGTGGTGGCGTGGCAGGTCCATCGACTGATCGAGAACGGGTTGCTGCGGCGCTTTCAGAACCAGGCGCTGATCGAGCACCTGCAGCAGGCGCAGCGCCAGGGCGAGCAGTTGAACCAGGCCTTGAGCGCGCAAGTCGAGCAGCGCCGTCAGGCCGAAGAGCGCCTGCGCCATGCCCAGCTCGCGCTGGAGCGGCGGGTGAGCGAGCGCGGGCATGAACTGCATCTGGCACAACAGGCGCTGGGGGCCAGTGCACAGCGGCTGGCCCAGCATGAAGAGCAGCAGCGGCTGGCCGCCACGGTGTTCGAGGCGGCCAGCGAAGGTATCGCCATCCTCGATGCCAACTTCCAGGTGCTGGCCGTGAACCAGCCCTACTGCGAGCTGACCGGTCACGACCGTGAAGATCTGCTGGCACGCGACCTGCTGGAGCTGCCTGGCAGCCGCGATGTGATTCGCCACAGCGATTCGATCCGCGAGGCCCTCGCCCAGCAGGGGCGCTGGCAAGGCGAGGTGGTGGAGGCGCGGCGCAACGGTGAACTGTATCCGCAGTGGTTGCAGCTCAATGGCGTGCACGACGCCACCGGCAGGCTCAGCAACATCGTCGCGTTCTTCACCGACCTGTCGATGCGCCGCCAGTCGGAGGAGCGTCTGCGCCACCTGGCCCACTATGACGAACTGACCGGCTTGGCCAATCGCACGCTGTTCCGCCTGCGCCTGGACCAGGCGCGCCAGCGGGTGCGCGTCAATGGCCGCAGCCTGGCGTTGCTGCATGTCGACCTGGATCGCTTCAAGCTGCTTAACGAGAGCCTGGGCCAGGCCTTGGCCGACCAGTTGCTCAGGCAGATGGCGCGGCGGTTGGCCAATGCGGTGCCAGAGGCCGATACCGTGGCGCGCATTTCCGGTGACGAGTTCGTGGTGCTGTTCGATGGCTACAGCCATCTGTCCAGCCTGGTACGGGTCACCACGCGCCTGCTCGACAAGCTGCGGGTGCCGCAACGGCTGGGCGATCACGAGGTGGTAGTGAGCGCGTCGGTCGGGATCAGCCTGCTGTCCGACCCATCGTGCGACCTGGATACCTGGCTCAGCCAGGCCGATATGGCCAAGCAGTACGCCAAGCACCTAGGCGGCGACTGCTTCCAGTTCTATACCGAAAGCCTGCGCGCCAGCACCCTGGAGCGCCTGCAACTGGAGATCCAGTTGCGCAAGGCGCTGGCCGAGAAGCAACTGCTGGTGTTCTATCAGCCGAGGCTATGCCTGCGCAGCGGACGCCTGCACGCTGCCGAGGCGCTGGTGCGCTGGCAGCATCCGCAATGGGGCATGGTGCCGCCCAGCGAGTTCATCGGGCTGGCCGAGGAAACCGGTCTCATCGCGCCTATGGGCGAGTTCGTCCTGCGCCAGGCCTGCTTGCAGGGGTGCGAGTGGTTGCGCCAGGGCCGGGAAATTCGGGTTTCGGTCAACCTGTCGGTGTATCAACTGCGCCAGGGCAAAGTGTTCAGCCTGGTGCGTCAGGTGCTCGAAGAAACCGGCCTGGCGCCGCATCTGTTGGAGCTGGAGCTCACCGAAAGCCAGCTGCTGGACAACGTCGAGCACATCATCGCCACCTTCGAGCAACTGCATGCGCTGGGGGTCAAGCTGGCGATCGACGATTTTGGCACGGGCTATTCGTCGCTGAGCTACCTCAAGCGCTTCCCGGTGGACTACGTGAAGATCGACCAGGCGTTCATCCGGGGGCTGCCCGAGGGCAATCAGGATGCCGCGATCATTCGCGCGATCGTCGACATGGCCAAGAGCCTGGGGTTGGAAGTGGTGGCTGAAGGGGTGGAAACGCCCGCACAGCTGGCGTTCCTGCGCGAACAGGGCTGTGACGAGGCGCAAGGGTATCTGATCAGCCGACCTGTGGATGCGCAAAGCTTGGCCGACCTGCTCGAGACGCAATCCCGGTAACAGGCCGGTATCGGCTTCAGGAGCAGCGCAAAGGGCTGCAGGCGAAACGCTTATTCGATGACTTCGATAGGGAAGATGTCACCACCCTCCGGATAGCGCAGTTTGACAAAGGACCATCCAGTACCCGATTTACGCTCGAAACTCACGGTCTTGCGAGTCGGCTCATCGGGTACTCCCTGGTCACCGCCCTCGAACTTCAGCTCCAGCTCTTCCCAGCCTCCCAGATGAGCGACTTCTGGTTGAATCAACACCGCAGTGATGGTCGGGTTCGCCACCGTGACAGTGCCCGTCACTCTGAAGCCTTGGGTTTCTGCCCGCTTGTCGTTGACGGCGGTGAACTCGTAGATATGTTCCATGGTGCAGTCCTCGTGGTTGATAGTGGTTGCATCTGGACTTTCACATGGGCGTGAAGCTCGTATCAGACAGAAACTATTCACCGAGGTCTCGCAATGCCTGGCTTGCAGGATTCAGGCCCTGTCGATCCAGCGAGCAGGCGATGGGTTTAGCTGGGCGCTCAGGCGGTCATGTAGTATAACTACAAGATAGCTACAACCCCGGCCAGCCGATCCCAACCGAGTCCAGCCCGTGAACCTGTTGCAACATATCGCCCAATCGCGCCATCTGCTGCGCAAATCGGAACTCAAGGTAGCCGACCACGTGCTGCTCGATCCGGCCGCCGTCATGCACAGCTCGATGGCCGATCTTGCCCATAGCGTCGGGATCAGCGAACCGACCATCGTGCGCTTCTGCCGGGCGATCGGCTGTACCGGCTTCCAGGATCTCAAGCTCAAGCTGGCCCAGAGCCTGGCGGCCGGCGCCAGCTTCGGCCAGTTCGCCATCCATGAAGACGATTCGGTGGCCGACTACAGCCTGAAGATCTTCGACACCACGCTGCACACCCTGATGGAGGTGCGCGAGCATCTCGATCCTCAGGCGCTGCAGCAGGCGGTGAGCGCCATGGCCCAGGCCCAGCGTGTGGAGTTCTATGGCTTCGGCGCCTCGGGAGCGGTAGCTGCCGATGCCCAGCACAAGTTCTTCCGCTTGCTGCTCAGCGCTGCGGCCTATTCCGACCCGCACATGCAGGCGATGTCTGCCGTGACCCTCAAGCAGGGCGACGTGGCGGTGTGCATTTCCCAGTCGGGCCGTTCCAAGGACCTGCTGATCACGGCCAACCTGGTGCGCGAGAGTGGTGCCAACCTCATCACCCTGTGCCCCAGCCAGACGCCACTGGCCGAGCTGTCGACGGTCAACCTGGCCATCGACGTCCATGAAGACACCGAGATCTATACGCCACTGACCTCGCGCATCGCCCACCTGGTGGTGATCGACGTGCTGGCCATGGGCGTTGCCATGGCCCGCGGACCGAGCCTGGTGAACCACTTGAAGAGCGTCAAGCGCAGCCTGCGCAGCCTTCGTTTGTCGCCCAAGTCGATCAAGGCGACCGACGACTGAACGGGCGATCCCGTCAGTGACCAGCAATATTCATCAGCTTGTCACCAATCGGTAAGGCCCGGCCGCCACTCTGAGGCTCCCGCATCCGATCTGGGAGACAGGCAATGGCAAACGATCACTTCGGTTCGTACCAACCCAACGCCAAGGCTCGCAAGCAGGCTGAGAAGGATCAGCGTCGCATGGAATATCGCCGCGCGATCGAAAGCTACTGCGACCAGCGTCAACTGCTTCGCGAAATCACCGACTATCCCGAGTTGCGAGACATCACGGTATGGCAGGTGGCCCCGGCAGCTTCCCAGAAAATCGCTCCACCAGCCCACTGATCTGCGCACGTTCGCCACGAATGAACGCCTGGAAGGCCAGGGCTACCGGCGACTGCCGTTTGGCCTTGGCCTGGACCAGGCACCAGCTGCGGTACAGGGGCAGTTCCTCCACCGGCAGCTCGCGCAACAGCCCGGTCGCCAGCTCCATGTTCACCGCGTGGCGCGTCAGCAGGGCGATCCCCAGGCCGGCGATCACGCACTCGCGTTGGGCATCGGCGGAGGCGACCTCCAGTGTCTGGGTGAAATGCACGCGCTTGTCCTTGAAGTACTCCTCGCACGCCTTGCGCGTTCCTGAACCCTGCTCGCGCACCAGCAGGGTGTGCGGCTCCAGGTCCTGCAGGCGCAGGCGGTCGAGCTGGCACAGCGGATGTTCCGGGGGCGCCACGGCGATGATCGGGTTGTTCAGGAATGGCAGGAATTCCAGGCCCATGTCCTGGGGCACCATCGACATGATGATCAGATCATCGCGGTTGTCGGACAGGCGCCTGATGGCCTGCGCACGATTGACTACGGTCAGGGTCAGGCTGACTTCTGGGTGACGTTGCCTGAATGCGGCGAACAGGTGCGGCACGAAGTACTTGGCGCTGGATTCGATCGCCAGTTTCAACTGCCCTTGCAGCGATCCTTGCATGTCGGAGAGCTGCATGTCGAAGTTTTCCAGTCGCCCGAAGATGTCCCGGCTGGCGCGTTGCAGGGCCTCGGCCGCCTCGGTGAGGTAGAGTTTTCTGCCCACGTACTCGAACAGGGGCTGACCCACCAGCTCTTCCAGCTGACGGATCTGCAGGCTGACGGCCGGCTGCGTCAGTGACATTTCTTCGGCTGCTCGACTGTAGGAACGCAGGTCGCACACTTCGTTGAAAATTTGCAATTGACGCAATGTCATACGCATCAACGACTTACGCATATTTGTCTCCGGCTCGGCAATACCCTGTTACCCAAATATAAGGTTTTGCTAATACACGACCTAACAAATATTGATTTTTATTTATTCCCACGGAGCGCTAGGTTTGAGTCGCGACTGGCCAACAACCTTTGGTCACGCGCCGACCGGGATATCCGGATCGACTGTTCGAACGGCTTTGGGAAGAATCCAGTGATAAAAAAAATCCTGATCGCCAACCGGGGTGAAATCGCGGTCCGCATCGTGCGGGCCTGCGCCGAGATGGGCATTCGTTCCGTTGCGATCTTTTCCGACGCTGACCGGCACGCCCTGCACGTCAAGCGCGCCGACGAGGCCTACAGCATCGGCGCCGAGCCGCTGGCCGGTTACCTGAACCCGCGCAAGCTGGTGAACCTGGCGGTGGAAACCGGCTGCGATGCCCTGCATCCGGGCTATGGATTCCTGTCGGAAAACGCCGAGCTGGCGGAAATCTGCGCCGAGCGCGGGGTCAAGTTCATCGGCCCGGCCGCGGAGGTGATCCGCCGCATGGGCGACAAGACCGAGGCGCGGCGCACCATGATCCAGGCCGGGGTGCCGGTCACGCCCGGCACCGAAGGCAATGTGGCCGATATCCACGAGGCCCTGCGCGAGGGTGAGCGTATCGGCTATCCGGTGATGCTCAAGGCCACCTCCGGGGGAGGCGGACGCGGTATTCGCCGCTGCAACAGCCGTGAAGAACTGGAGCAGAACTTCCCCAGGGTGATCTCCGAAGCCACCAAGGCCTTCGGCTCGGCCGAGGTCTTCCTGGAAAAGTGCATCGTCAATCCCAAGCACATCGAAGCGCAGATCCTGGGCGACAGCTTCGGCAACGTGGTGCACCTGTTCGAGCGCGACTGCTCGATCCAGCGCCGCAACCAGAAGCTCATCGAGATCGCCCCGAGCCCGCAGCTCACCCCTGAGCAGCGTGCCTACATCGGCGACCTGGCGGTGCGCGCTGCCAAGGCGGTGAACTACGAGAACGCCGGTACCGTGGAGTTCCTGCTCGCCGAGGGCGAGGTGTACTTCATGGAAATGAATACCCGGGTGCAGGTGGAGCACACCATCACCGAGGAAATCACCGGCATCGACATCGTTCGCGAGCAGATCCGCATCGCCTCCGGCGAGCCACTGTCGGTGAAGCAGGAAGACATCGTGCACCGCGGTTATGCGCTGCAGTTCCGCATCAACGCCGAGGATCCGAAGAACAACTTCCTGCCCAGCTTCGGCAAGATCACGCGCTACTACGCCCCGGGTGGGCCGGGCGTGCGCACCGACACGGCGATCTACACCGGCTACACCATTCCGCCGTTCTACGACTCCATGTGCCTGAAGCTGGTGGTCTGGGCGCTCACCTGGGAAGAGGCGATGGACCGTGGCCTGCGCGCCCTGGACGACATGCGCGTGCAAGGGGTCAAGACCACCGCCGCGTACTACCAGGAGATCCTGCGCAATCCGGAATTTCGCAGTGGTCAGTTCAATACCAGCTTCGTCGAGAGCCACCCTGAACTGACCAACTACTCGATCAAGCGCAAACCCGAAGAGTTGGCCCTGGCCATCGCCGCCGCCATCGCCGCCCACGCAGGCATCTGAACGCAGCGGCGAGCGGCCGGTGGCCGCTGCACGTGGAAGCCCATCGGCTTTCCGGCAGCCTGGCGCTGCAGCTCGCCGTTCAAAGGAGAAAGAATGTCCAAGAAAATCCACGTTACCGACACGATCCTGCGTGATGCGCACCAGTCCTTGCTGGCCACGCGCATGCGCACCGAAGACATGCTGCCGATCTGCGACAAGCTCGACAGGGTCGGCTACTGGTCCCTGGAGGTATGGGGCGGCGCGACCTTCGATGCTTGTGTGCGTTTCCTCAAGGAAGACCCGTGGGAGCGCCTGCGCCAGCTGCGCGCGGCATTGCCCAACACGCGACTGCAAATGCTGCTGCGTGGTCAGAACCTGCTGGGCTACCGTCATTACAGCGACGATGTGGTCAAGGCGTTCGTGGCCAAGGCAGCGGTCAATGGCATCGACGTGTTCCGCATTTTCGACGCCATGAACGACGTGCGTAACCTGCGCGTGGCCATCGAAGCGGTGAAAGCCGCTGGCAAGCACGCGCAGGGCACCATCGCCTACACCACCAGCCCGGTGCACACCATCGATGCCTTCGTGCAGCAGGCCAGGCAGATGGAAGCCATGGGCTGCGATTCGGTGGCGATCAAGGACATGGCCGGCCTGCTCACCCCCTACGCCACGGGCGAGTTGGTCAAGGCATTGAAGGCCGAGCAGTCGCTGCCGGTGTTCATCCACTCCCATGACACCGCTGGCCTGGCTGCCATGTGCCAGCTCAAGGCGGTGGAGAACGGCGCCGACCATATCGACACGGCGATCTCCAGCTTCGCCTGGGGGACCAGCCATCCCGGCACCGAGTCGATGGTCGCCGCGCTCAAGGGCAGTGAATTCGACACCGGGCTGGACCTGGAGCTGCTGCAGGAAATCGGTCTGTACTTCTACGCCGTGCGCAAGAAGTATCACCAGTTCGAGAGCGAATTCACCGCCGTCGACACTCGTGTGCAGGTCAACCAGGTGCCAGGCGGAATGATTTCCAACCTGGCCAACCAGCTCAAGGAGCAGGGTGCGCTGAACCGCATGAACGAAGTGCTGGCGGAGATTCCACGCGTGCGTGAGGACCTCGGCTTCCCACCCCTGGTTACCCCCACCTCGCAGATCGTCGGCACCCAGGCGTTCTTCAACGTGCTGGCCGGCGAGCGCTACAAGACCATCACCAACGAAGTGAAGCTGTACCTGCAAGGCGGCTATGGCAAGGCCCCAGGCGTGGTGGATGAAAAGCTGCGGCGCCAGGCGATCGGCAGCGAAGAGGTCATCGACGTGCGTCCGGCCGATCTGCTCAAGCCGGAGATGGCCAAGTTGCGTGAGCAAATCGGCAGCCTGGCGCGTAGCGAAGAGGACGTGCTGACCTTCGCGATGTTCCCGGACATCGGCCGCAAGTACCTCGAGGAACGTGAAGCCGGCACCCTCAAACCCGAGGTGCTGCTGCCGATTCCGGAGGCGGGGGCGGTCGCCTCGGTGGGCGGCGAGGGCGTGCCTACCGAGTTCGTCATCGACGTGCACGGTGAGACCTACCGTGTGGATATCACCGGCGTGGGTGTGAAGGCTGAGGGCAAGCGCCACTTCTACCTCTCCATCGACGGCATGCCTGAAGAGGTGGTGTTCGAGCCGCTCAACGACTTCGTCGGCGCGGGCAGCAGCAAGCGCAAGCAAGCCAGCGCACCGGGCCACGTCAGCACCACCATGCCGGGCAACATCGTCGATGTGCTGGTCAAGCAAGGGGATGTGGTGAAGGCCGGTCAGGCCGTGCTGATCACCGAGGCCATGAAAATGGAGACCGAAGTACAGGCAGCCATCGCTGGCAAGGTGGCGGCGATTCACGTGGGCAAGGGCGATCGTGTCACGCCAGGCGAGATCCTGATCGAGATCGAGGGCTGATTCACGGCCCTCGAACACTACGGGTTACCTCATGGGGAGCGCAAGCTCCCCTTTTTTTCATCCGCTGCCCAGGCAGTATCAACGCGCGGATGCGCGCTGGCGACACGCCTCGAGGGTCTGGACCTGACCGTCGCTCGGCTGATTGTCGTCGCTCAACCACCGCTCGAACCCGGCTGCAACGGCTGGCCATTCTGCATCGGTGATCGAGTACCACGCTGTGTCGCGGTTTTGCCCCTTGATCACCATGTGCTGGCGGAACACGCCCTCGAACACGAAGCCCAGCCGCAGTGCCGCGCGCTTGGAGCGCGCATTGGCATCGTTGCATTTCCACTCCAGCCGCCGGTTGCCCAGTTCGAAGCCCAGCCTGGCCAGGAGGAACACCGCTTCGGTGCTCTTGGGCGAGCGCTGCATGGCGGCGCCGAAAGCGATGTGACCGATCTCGAAGCGGCCATGGTCGGGCACGATCGACATGTAGCTGAGGATGCCCTGGGCCTGGCCTTCGCGCGGATCGATGACCGTGAAGAACAGCGGGTCGCAACTGTTGGCCTGGCCGTCGAGCCAGCGGTCGAAAGCCGCGCGTTCGGTGAAGGGGCCGTAGGGCAGATAGTCCCACAGCCTTGGGTCCGAACCCGGACCTTGCAGTACCAGCCACAGGTCGTCGCCGTGGCGTGCAGGGTCGAGTTTTTCCAGGCGAACGAAGCGGCCGTTCAGCGTAGTGGCCTGCGCAGCCTTGGCAGGTGTCCAGCTCAGTGCGTCAGTCATGTTGGCCTACAACCCTTTGCGAAACTGGATGAAACCAGGGCGCTCGGCCACCTGCTCGTACAGGGCGATGGCGGTGGCGTTGGTTTCGTGGGTCAGCCAGTGCACCTTGATGCAGTCGGCCGCCTTCGCCGTGGCATAGACGTGCTCGATGAGCTGGCGACCGATGCCCAGCCCGCGCTGATGCTCGTGGACGTAGAGATCCTGCAGATAGCAGGAGTTCTCGATGCTCCAGTTCGATCGGTGATAGATGAAGTTGACCATCCCGACCGCCTTGCCTTCGACCCAGGCCAGGGTCGAATGAGTGGGCTCGCTCGGATCGAGCAGGCGCTGCCAGGTGCTGGCGGTCACTTCGTCGGGCAGTTCGGTGGTGTAGAAACGCAGGTAGGCCTGCCACAAGGGGAGCCAGGCGGCGTGGTCGTCGAGGGTGATCGGACGCAGGGTGACGTTGGACATGGACGCTTCCTTCAGAGGGTGCGCATCTGCGCGGCAATTGACTGGTCGAGTGGGTCGGCGCTGCTGGCCAAGGCATCGCGGACACCACGGAGGTCGTCCACGCTGCGGTTCTGGCTGAGCTTGCGCACCCCTTGCAGGCGGGCGATGGGCAGGCGGATTCCGACGATGGCGCGCAACATGCCTTCCAGGTAGTCGCTGGGTGCGTCGGTGATGCGCCATGGCTGCTCACGCCGCGCTTCGTGGCGTTCGGTCAGGTGGGTGACGATGTCCAGCAGGGCACTGTCCTCGTGAATCACCTCGACCGGACCGTAGGCGTGTACGGCGGTGTAGTTCCAGGTTGGCACCACCTTGGGGTTGCTCGCCTTGCTGGGATAGAAGCTCGGGCTCACGTAGGCATCGACACCGGGAAAGACCAGCATCGCTTCGCCGCCCTCTTGCAGGTCTCGCCATTGAGGATTGGCGCGTGCCATGTGGGCGAGGACGGTACCGGATTCACCGAGACCGGTATCCAGCAGCACCGGCAGATGGGTGGCTAGCAGACCCTGTGCGCCATGACTGACCAGTACCGCCAGGCGGGTCTGCTGCATGTGTTCATGAAGGGATCGAAGCTCACTGTCTTGATGAGGTCGGAGGGCGTACATGGCAGCATCCTTGTGGAATACCGTGATCCTAGGCAGGCTATTGGTCCGATGTAAGATCCATTCCTGATCAATTTCATAGGTCCAATTCCATGAGCACAGGCGACGTCGTGCTGCCCTTCGACCCTTCGGGAATTGCCTTGGACCCGGCCAAGGGGCTTGGCCGCGAGTTGTACCAGGTATTGCGCGGCAGGATTCTGGATGGACGCCTTGGTAGCGGCACGCGGCTGCCGGCAAGCCGCGAGCTCGGCGCGCTGCTGGGTATATCGCGAAACACCGTGATCCGCGCGTATGACCAGTTGTATGCCGAAGGCTTCATAGAAAGCCGGGTTGGGGATGGAACCTACGTCACGTCCCTGAACAAACTGTCCACACAGTTACCCACAGGTTTACCACCTGGGTTACCCACAGGTTTATCCACATTTCACAGCGATGACACTGAGGATTCATACAGTCTGGACACGATCGGTAGCGTCGTTCGACGGCTGCAATCCCACCATCTGCCTAGTCCGAAAGCGGGGGCGCCACGGGCATTTCGAGTAGGCATTCCCGCCTTCGACCAGTTTCCATTCGAGGTGTGGGCCAAGCTGCAAGCGGGTTTCTGGCGAAATCCGTCACTTGCCAGGCTGGGCTACGGCGACCCGGCTGGCGAGCGGGAGCTGCGTGAGCTGATCGCGACTTATCTGCGCAGATCGAGGGGGTTGGCTTGCGCGGCTGAACAAATTGTGATCACCCAAGGTGCGCAGGAGGCCATCAGCCTTTGTGCACAGCTGCTCCTCGAGCAGGCCGCTTGCGTCGCTGTGGAAAACCCAGGTTATCGGGCAGCGGCCCACGCGTTGACCTTGGCAGGCGCGCAGGTCACCGGCGTACCTGTGGATAACGAAGGCATCGACTGTACGGTCCTGGAATCGCTCCCGGCCTGTCGACTGGTCTACGTCACCCCAGCTCACCAGTACCCTACGGGCGTCACGCTCAGCCTCGCGCGGCGGCTGGCCCTGCTCGAATGGGCCAGCCGAAACCAGGGATGGATCATCGAAGATGACTACGATGGGGAATACCGCTACAGCGGGGCGCCGCTGGCTCCATTGGCTGCCCTGGACCGACAGGCGCGGGTGATCTACGTCGGAACCTTCGGCAAGGTGGCATTTCCGGCCTTGAGGCTGGGGTATCTGGTACTGCCCAACTCATTGACCACTGCATTCGCTCGAGCGCGCGCGCTGCATGTGCGGCATTCGGAAGTATCCACACAATGCGTGATGGCGCAGTTCATGATTCAGGGCGAGTTTCAGCGTCATATCCGTCGCATGCGGCGAGCCGCGCTTGCCCGTCGTGACGCGCTACTCGCGGCCTGGCCGCAGGGTGTGCCGGGTGTGGGGCCGATGCCGACGGTTTCGGCCGGGCTGCACCTGGCGTTGCCGGTGCAAGGCATCGAACGCGAGCGCGAACTGATCGGACTGGCCGAGACGGTGGGTGTCGAGATCAACGCCCTGAGCGATTACTGGCTGGCAGCCGATGACCACGACAGACCTGCGCCCGCCGGGTTGGTACTGGGGTTTGCCGCTGTAGCGCCTACGGCCATAAAAGCAGCGTGCGACAGATTAAGAGATGTTTGGCGATAGCGTTTATAGTGGCTGAAGAAAATAGGAAAGTTCTGATGATGATGTAGTTGTTTATACACTTTATGTTTGAATTTATTTTGAAATGATTGCACAAGTATTTCGCTTGCGTACCCAGCGGGGTTGTTCGAAAGTTTGGCGGGCATGTCGATGTCTACATTCTTTAGCGGAGACCCACTGATGAAAGAAACACACATGAAGTGCATGAAGGCCGCCATCTGCGCGGCCCAGGGCTGCCAGACCGGCAAACGCGATATCGAGGACTTCTTCATCGCCACCATCGATGGACAACCCTTCGAGGCCACTCAGGTTCTCGGTTATTCGAGCTTCGGCGTGAACATTGTGCTGGGTGTCATCACCACGGAACGAGGCCGCCGCTATATCTCGTTCGCAGCCGATGACGATATTACCGAAGGTCAGAATGTCGTCAGCCTTGAGGGCAAGATCACTATCGGTTATCTCATCGAGGAAGGTGAAAACATCGAATACCCGGCCGACCTCGGCGGGGCCGAAGTCTACGTGGCGGCCGATAAGCCCTACGCTGGCAGGTTCATCGCCAACCTGGTTCAGGGTTCTGCGTATGCAACCATCACCCGCGCTTCGTTCAGCGTGAAAGGCCTGTGCAGCCTGTCGCAGGCGTGAGTCGCCCGCGTCAGGTCGCGGGCACTTCACGTGGGCGGCTCAAGTCCCCGACTTGATGCGTGTCCATGCCCTGGTCCGGGCGCGCTCCGCCTCGCGTGGCAATGGCCTGAGCGTATACAACTTGGCCATCGCCTCGGGTGTGGGGTACAGGTTGGGGTTGTTGCGAATGTCCGGATTGACCTTTTCGGTAGCATCCTTGTTGGGGTTCGGATAGCCGACGAAGTCGCTGATCGGCGCGATCACCTCGGGTCGCAGCAGGTAGTCGATGAACGTGTGGGCATCCTCGGGATTCGCTGCGTTCTTCGGAATCGCCAGCATGTCGAACCAGATGGGCGCGCCTTCCCTGGGCAGGCGCATATCCACCACTACGCCGTTGTTCGCTTCACGTGCACGGTTGGCGGCCTGGGAGAAACTGCCGGAATAGCCGACCGCCACGCAGATGTCGCCATTGGCGATATCTGCCATGTATTTGGAGGAATGGAAGTAGGTGATGGACGGCCGGATCTTCATCAGCAGTGCTTCGGCCTTCTTGTAGTCCTCGGGCTTGTCGCTGTTGGGCGACAGGCCGAGATACTGCAAGGCCAGGGGCAGGATTTCCGACGGAGAATCGAGTAGCGCTACGCCGCATTGCTTGAGTTTGGCGATGTTCTCCGGCTTGAAGATCAGGTCCCAGCTGTCGACGGGCGCACCGTCACCCAGCGCGGCCTTGACCTTGGCCGGGTTGAAACCGATCAGGATGGTGCCGTACATGTAAGGCACGGCGAAGCGGTTGCCGGGATCGTTCGCTTCCACCAGCTTCATCAGCGCCGGGTCAAGGTGCTGCCAGTTCGGCAGTTTGCTGCGGTCCAGCGGCTGGAACACGCCGGCTTCGATCTGCTTGGCCAGGAACACGTTGGAGGGCACCACCACGTCGTAGCCGGAATTACCGGTCAGCAGCTTGGCCTCGAGCGCTTCGTTGGTATCGAAGATGTCGTAGATCAGCTTGACCTGTGCAGTCTTCTGGAAATCCACGAGGGTTTGCGGCGTGATGTAGTCGAACCAGTTGTACACCCGCAGGGTGCGTTCCTGGGCTTCGACCTGCGTGGCGCCGGCCAGCAGGCCGACGGCGACGAGGGGGGCGAGCAGACCTTTGAAGGGATTCATGAGCAGGCTCCTGGCTGGTGGCGCTCGAAGCCTTCCAGCACGTTGACCGCGTTGATACCGATTTCCTCGACGGCGTAGCCGCCCTCCATCACGAACAACGTTGGCTTGCCCAGCCGAGCGATGCGTTCGCCCATTTGCAGGTAATCCGGGCTGTCGAGCTTGAACTGGGAAATGGGGTCGTCCTTGAAGGTGTCCACGCCCAGCGAGATCACCAGAACGTCCGCGTCGAACCTGGCCAGGCGCTGGCAGGCGTCCTCCAGTGCGGCGCTCCAGGTCGCCCAGTCACTGCCTGCCGGCAGGGGGTAGTTCACGTTGAAGCCTTCGCCTGCACCATGCCCGGTTTCATCGGCGTAGCCGAGAAAGAACGGGAATTCGTCGGTCGGATCGCCGTGAATGGAGGCGAAGAACACGTCGTTGCGGTGGTAGAAGATGTCTTGCGTGCCATTACCGTGGTGGTAGTCCACGTCGAGTATCGCGACCTTGCCTCGACCTTGGTCGAGAAACGCCTGAGCCGCGATGGCAGCATTGTTCAGGTAGCAGTAGCCACCCATCACCTCGGCTGCGGCATGATGACCAGGCGGCCGACAAAGGGCGAAGGCCGAATGGGCGCCGTCCTGGATGGCGGCCTGGGCGGTCAAGGCTACCTGAGCGGCGCTGTAGGCAGCCCGCCAGGTGCCAGCGGTGATCGGCGCACCACCGTCGAAACTGTAGTAACCCAGCTCGCCGTGCAGGCCTTGCGGCTTGATCTGCCGCAAGGTGCGTGCTGGCCAGGTGAATGGCAGCAGATCGCCTTCCTGATTCATGGCGGCCCAGCGGGCCCATGCCCCTTCGAAGAAATCCAGGTAGGCGGCGCTGTGCACCCGCAGCAGTGGGGCGCGGCCGAAGTCCGACGGCGCCCGGATGGGGCCCAGCGTGCGCTGTTTCACCCGATCGAGCACGTGGTCGGCGCGGGACGGCATTTCGAAGCACGGCATCAGCTTGCCGTCGATCAGCTCGCAGCGGCCGTGATGCAAGCGGTGATCATCGGAATAGATGGTCAGCATTCATTGTTCTCCGAGGGGACAGGCGTGCGTCCATTGTGGTGGGCGCGGCGCGCCGGGGAGAACGGTGCAAATGGCCAAAAGGGGATCGATGTGGCCACTGACCGTGGCCATATGGGTGCCCTTTCCCGGCAAGTGGATGATCGTTGGGCACTAACCGCGAAAGTGGCTGGGCGCCACGCCGCTCCAACGCTGGAAGGCGTGCCGAAAGCTGGCGGTTTCGCTGAAGCCGAGCGTCTCGGCGATGAGGTAGATCGGCATCTGGTCCTCGGCCAGCAACTGCTTGGCGCGGTCGAAGCGCAGTTCGTCGAGCAACTGCTGGTAGCTGCTGCCCAAGGCCTGCAAGTGCCTTCTCAGCGTGCGCGAGGAGCAGTTCATCTGCCGCGCCAGGCCTTCCAGCCCCGGCGCGGCATCGAGCTGATCGAGCAGCAGCTGGCGAATGCGCCCCAGCCAGGCCTGGCGCCCGGTGAACTCGAGATTCAGGCGCCGACAGCGCTCGGTCATGGCCTTGTGGGTGATGGGATCGGCCAGGGGCAGTGGCCTGTCCAGCCAGCGCCGTTCGAAGGCGAAGGCATTGTCGCGCGAGCCGAAGCCCAGGGGGCACTGGAAGGCATCGGCGTAGAGGGGGTGATAGTGCGGCCGCGCATGCTCGAAGCGCGCCGCCAGCAGTGGCAATGGGCGACCGAGCAGGTCGTCGCAGATCACCTTCAGCGACGCCAGACAGAACTCGGCGTTGAAGGCCGCCAGGGCCGGCGCTTCGCGGTACTCGCTGGCAACCAGCCAGACACGCTGGCCGTCATCGACCAGGCGCAACTGGAAGATCGTTCCCAGCAGTGCCGGAAAACACAGCGCCAGGCGCAGAGCGTCACCCAAAGTGGCACTGGAGAGCAGTGCGTAACCGAGCATGCCATAGCACGACACGTGCATGCGTCGCCCCAGCTCCAGGCCGATTTCCGCGCGTCGAGCCACCGCATTGGCACAGACCTGCAACTCTTGCTGGGTGGTGATGCGCGCATCGGGATGGCCCAGGTCGGCCGGGCCTATGCCGCTGCCGACGAGCAGCTCACCGGCGTTGCAGCCAGTCTCCTGGAAGACGTTGAGGATCAGCGACACGGCATTGAGCGTAGTGAGGTGGCTGTGCAGCATGCGCGGCTTCCCATTGCGGTTGAGCCTTGGCGACAGCAAGTTGTGTGCCGTGACAATCCCGGCGCCGCGTCGCGCGCAAAAAAAAGGGCCCTGCGCATGGCGCGGGCCCTGGAAAGGTTGAGAGGTGTCTAGTCCCTCGACCTGGTGAGACGGTGTGCAGCGGTCGGGTTACGCCTTCAGCGGAACCAGACGGGGAGCGATCATGTTTTCAGGGCGCAGGATGTCGTCGAGCATCGCGTCGTCCAGCAGCTTCTCTTCGCGCACCAGTTCCAGCACGCCACGGCCACTTTCCAGGGCGACGCGGGCGATACGGGTGGCGTTCTCGTAGCCGATGTAAGGGTTCAATGCAGTGACCAGGCCGATGGAGTGCTCGACCAGTTCGCGGCAGCGCTGCTCGTTGGCGGTGATGCCGACGATGCAGTGTTCGCGCAGCATGTCCATGGCGCGCTGCAGCAGGCGGATCGAGTCGAAGATCTTGTAGGCGATCAGCGGCTCCATGACGTTCAACTGCAACTGGCCACCTTCGGCGGCGACGGTCAGCGCCAGGTCGTTGCCCATGATGGCGAAGGCCACCTGGTTGACGGCTTCCGGGATCACCGGGTTGACCTTGCCTGGCATGATCGAGCTGCCTGGCTGGCGCGCCGGCAGGTTGATTTCGTTGATGCCCGTGCGCGGACCGCTGGACAGCAGGCGCAGGTCGTTGCAGATCTTCGACAGCTTCACCGCGGTGCGCTTGAGCATGCCGGAGAACAGCACGAAGGCGCCCATGTCGGAGGTGGCTTCGATCAGGTCGGCGGCCGGCACCAGCGGCTGGCCGCTGATGGTCGCCAGGCGCTGCACGGCCAGGGCCTGGTAGCCCGGGTCGGCGTTGATGCCGGTACCGATGGCGGTACCGCCCAGGTTGATTTCGGTGAGCAGCTCCGGTGCCAGCGAACGCAGACGGTTGAGATCTTCGGTCATGGTGGTGGCGAAAGCGTGGAATTCCTGGCCCAAGGTCATCGGCACCGCGTCCTGCAGCTGGGTGCGGCCCATCTTCAACACATGGTTGAATTCCTTGCCCTTGGCGGCGAATGCCTGGATCAGGCTGTCGAGACTGGCCAGCAGGGCGTCATGACCCAGCAGCAGGCCCAGGCGAATGGCGGTGGGGTAGGCGTCGTTGGTGGACTGCGCCATGTTCACGTCGTTGTTCGGGTGCAGGTACTGGTATTCACCCTTCTGGTGACCCATGGCCTCCAGCGCGACGTTGGCGATCACCTCGTTGGCGTTCATGTTGGTGGACGTACCGGCACCACCCTGGATCATGTCCACCACGAACTGGTCGTGGTAATCGCCCTTGATCAGGCGGCCGCAGGCGGCGCTGATGGCGGCGTGCTTGGCATCGCTGAGGTGGCCCAGCTCCCGGTTGGCGTCGGCAGCGGCCTGCTTGACCATGGCCAGGGCCACGACCAGCTTCGGATAGTGCGACAGCGGTACGCCGGAGAGATGGAAGTTGTTGGCAGCGCGCAGGGTCTGGATGCCGTAGTAGGCATCGGCAGGGACTTCAAGGGTACCAAGCAGGTCTTTTTCGACACGGAACGATGCAGCGGAGGACATGATGGATATCATCTCGGTTTTGGCCCGGCACCTGCCGGAATGCCGCCAATCCTAGGCCGCAGCGGATTTGGCGGCCAATGCTGTTGCACGCTAACCTATGCACAAACGGCATAATGATTGATGTGACGCCGACCAGTGAACGAGCGTGTTCCATTTTGGTGCGCGCCTGCGGAGCTTCCTGATGAATCTCGAAAGCAAATGGCTGGAAGATTTCAGCGCCCTGGCCTCCACGCGCAGTTTCTCCCAGGCGGCCGAGCGTCGCTTCGTGACCCAACCCGCCTTCAGCCGGCGCATTCGCAGCCTTGAGGCGGCATTGGGGCTGACCCTGGTCAATCGCTCGCGCACGCCGATCGAGCTGACCGAGGCTGGCCAGTTGTTTCTGGTGACGGCGCGCACGGTCGTGGACCAGCTGAGCGAGGTGCTCCGCCACCTGCATCACCTCGAAGGCGGGCAGGGCGAGGTGATTCAGGTGGCCGCCGCGCACTCCTTGGCTTCGGGCTTCTTCCCGCGCTGGGTGGCGCAGTTGCGCAACGATGGTCTGAATATCGCCACCCGACTGGTCGCCACCAACGTTGGCGACGCGGTGCATGCCCTGCGCGAAGGCGGCTGCGACCTGATGCTGGCGTTCTACGATCCGGATGCGGCGCTGCAGATGGACGCCGAGATCTTCCCGTCCCTGCACATGGGCACCACGGAAATGCTGCCGGTGTGTGGCGTGGGCGCCGATGGCGCGCCGCTGTTCGACCTGGAGGGGGAGGGCAGCGTACCGCTGCTGGCCTACAGTGCCGGCGCCTTCCTTGGGCGCTCGGTGAGCCTGCTGCTGCGCCAGCGCAACCTGCGCTATACCACGGTGTACGAAACGGCGATGGCCGACAGCCTCAAGAGCATGGCCCTGGAAGGCATGGGCATCGCCTGGGTGCCGCGGCTGTCGATGCGCGGCGAGCTGGAGCGTGGCGAGCTGGCGATCTGCGGCTCCAGCCAGTGGCATGTGCCGCTGGAGATCCGCCTGTACCGCTGCGCCCTGGTGCGCAAGGCCAACGTGCGCCTGCTGTGGCGCAAGCTCGAAGGCGTCGGGCTCGGCGGCGCAGTTGACCCGAAAGTCAGTCCAGGCCCCGAAAAATAAGGCCGACAGGCCGTCGGCGGGGGTGCCTGTAGGGCGCCGGGTTACGTTATACTGCGCGGCCCCCGGACCGGATCGATCCGGTCATCAACAGCAAACAAGCCACGCCGGTCGTCCCGCGTGGCTTGTTGTTTTTTGACGGCGCCCCCGGGCGCACAAGCGAAGAGGCTCGACGATGAGTGCACTGGTTGGCGTGATCATGGGCTCCAAGTCCGATTGGTCCACCCTTAGCCACACCGCCGATATGCTGGAAAAACTCGGCATTCCCTACGAGGTGAAGGTGGTGTCCGCCCACCGTACCCCCGACCTGCTGTTCCAGTACGCCGAACAGGCCGAAGCGCGCGGAATCGAGGTGATCATCGCCGGTGCCGGGGGCGCTGCGCACCTGCCGGGCATGTGCGCGGCCAAGACCCACCTGCCGGTGCTGGGCGTGCCGGTGCAGTCCTCGATGCTGTCGGGCGTGGATTCGCTGTTGTCGATCGTGCAGATGCCCGCCGGTGTACCGGTGGCCACCCTGGCCATCGGCAAGGCGGGTGCGATCAACGCCGCGCTGCTCTCGGCCAGCATCCTGGGCGCCAGGTATCCGCAGTACCATGCGGCGCTCAAGCAGTTCCGAACGGAGCAGACCGAAACCGTTCTGGACAATCCGGACCCACGCCAGGCTTGAGGCTGACGACATGAAGATCGGTGTAATCGGTGGTGGCCAGTTGGGCCGTATGCTGGCACTGGCGGGCACCCCGCTGGGCATGAAGTTCGCCTTCCTGGACCCCGCGCCGGATGCCTGTGCCGCACCGTTGGGCGAGCACCTGCGCGCTGACTATGGCGACCAGGACCACCTGCGCCAGTTGGCCGATGAGGTGGACCTGGTGACCTTCGAGTTCGAGAGCGTGCCGGCCGAGACCGTCGCCTTCCTTTCGCAATTCGTCCCGGTCTATCCCAGCGCGCAGGCCTTGCGCATCGCCCGTGACCGGCTGTTCGAAAAGAGCCTGTTCCGCGACCTGGGTATTCCGACCCCGGCCTTCGCCGACATCCTCTCCCAGGACGACCTCGACGCTGCCGTGGCCAGCATCGGCCTGCCCGCCGTACTCAAGACCCGCACCCTGGGTTACGACGGCAAGGGCCAGAAGGTACTGCGCACGCCGCAGGACGTGGTCGGTACCTTCGCCGAGCTGGGCAGCGTGCCTTGCCTGCTGGAAGGCTTCGTGCCGTTCACCGGCGAGGTGTCGCTGGTGGCCGTGCGTGGCCGCGACGGCGAGACGCGCTTCTACCCGCTGGTGCACAACACCCACGACAGCGGCATTCTGCGCCTGTCGGTCGCCAGCCAGGAGCACCCCTTGCAGTCCCTGGCCGAGGACTACGTCGGCCGGGTACTGAACAGCCTCGACTACGTGGGGGTGATGGCCTTCGAGTTCTTCGAAGTGGACGGCGGCCTGAAGGCCAACGAAATCGCCCCGCGCGTGCACAACTCCGGGCACTGGACCATCGAGGGCGCCGAGTGCAGCCAGTTCGAGAACCACCTGCGCGCGGTGGCCGGCCTGCCACTGGGCTCCACGGCCAAGGTCGGCGAGAGCGCCATGCTCAACTTCATCGGTGAAGTGCCTGCCGTGGACAAGGTCGTGGCCATCGACGACTGCCATCTGCACCACTATGGCAAGGCCTTCAAGCAGGGGCGCAAGGTGGGACACGCCACGCTGCGCTGCAAGGACATGCCTACCCTGGAGGCGAAAATCGCCGAAGTCGAGCAACTGATCGGCCACTGATCGAACTTCTGCCGGGCGCACGCCCTCTGAAGTGGCAACACGCCAAAGCGCTTTACGGGCTCTGGCCTGTTGCCATTTTTTTTGGAGGGATTGCCATGGGTATCATCGGAACCATCTTCATCGGCCTGATCGTCGGCCTGCTTGCACGCTTCCTCAAGCCAGGCGACGACAGCATGGGCTTGATCATGACCATTCTGCTCGGTATCGCCGGCTCGCTGTTGGCGACCTACGGTGGCCAGGCATTGGGTATCTATCATGCAGGTCAGGCGGCGGGCTTCTTCGGCGCACTGGTGGGCGCCATCGTGTTGCTGGTGATCTACGGATTCATCAAGAAGCGTTGAACACAGGCTAGAATGCGCGGCAATTCATTCGAGTTGCCGAGCATTGCCATGCGTGCGTCATTTCTTCTCCCCCTGTTGCTGGCCAGCGCCCTGGCCCATGCCGAACTGCCCGAGACCGACTGGCTGGAGCTGATGCCCAAGTCGGATCAGAAAGCCCTCGAGCAGATGCCCGAAATCGACCACAACTCCCCCGAAGCCCAAGGTACCTTCACCGCCAAGGGCGGCCTGAAGCAGAGCAAGGGGTTGCCAGCGGTGATGTACTCCACCAAGACAGTGGCGAGCCTCGAGGGTCGGCAGATCCGGCTCGGTGGGTATCCGGTGCCCCTGGAGAGCGATGCCAAGGGCAACAGCACCTTGTTCTTCCTGGTGCCTTATCCAGGAGCCTGCATCCACGTGCCGCCGCCGCCGCCCAACCAGCTGGTGCTGGTGCGCTATCCCAAGGGGCTGAAGATCAGCGATATCTACACGCCGCTGTGGGTCAGCGGCGCATTGAAGATCGAGAAGGTCAGCAACGACCTGGCCGACGCTGCCTATGCCCTGGACGCCACGAAAGTGAGGGTGGTGGAAGACGCCGACCTCTGAGCGGCGCTGCGCTCAGAGCGCTTCGCTGTCCAGCTGCACCTCCAGCACGTGACGATCGCCCGGTTCGAGCGTTATCACGTCGTCCCATACGTTGGCCGTCTCGATGCACAGCATGCGCTGCCAGCCATCGTCGGCCATGTCGGGCAGTTCGCGGGCGCGTTCGACATGGGGGTTCCAGATCACCGCGCTGCGTGAGCCGCGCGTGCGCAGGGTGACGCGGCGGTTCCAGCGGGGGTCGATGATGGCCAGTTGTTGCGGGGTATTGAGGTAGATGCGGTCGGTTTCACCGGTGAACCTCAGGACTTCATGCTGGGTGCGCGGCTCCCAGTTTTCCAGGGTCTCGATATAGGTCAGCCCCTCCACGCCCTCGACCTGTACCTCGCGTACGTCGCTGACGGCGAAGTAGCTGTGCAGCGCCTGGGCCAGAGTCACCGATGAGTCGCCCAGGTTACGGCTGGACAAGGCGATATGCAGGTGTGCCCCCAGTTCGATCACCAGGCGCAGCTCGACCTTGTGCGGCCAGCCTGGCAGACGACCTTGCGCCTCGGGCAGGTCGAACTCGACGCGCAGGGCGTCGCCGCGCTCCTCGATGCCCAGCAGCTGCCAGTCGCGCCCACGCACCAGGCCGTGGGCCGGTGCATCGCTGCCGTGGTAGGCCGCCTTGACCGAGTCGGGGTTGCGCTGGAAGTTGCTGAACCATGGCCAGCATACGGGCACCCCGGCCCGGACCGACTTGCCCTGGCCGAAGGTGGCCTGATCGCTCAACCACAGCAGCGGCGGCTCGTCGGTACGCTGGTAGCTGAGGATTTGCGCGCCCTGCTGGGCGATGAGAAGTTCGGCGTGTGGGCTGACGATGCGCCAGCAGTTCAATTCGCCGTGTTGCTCGTTGTCGACCTTGAAGGTTGCCATGGGGAGCCTCGTGCTGTGCAGGTGAGGCCGTTGGACCTCGATGTCAGCGACGAGTTTACCCCTTCCGGCGCCTCAGCAGCGGGGCACCGAGCGGGTTCTTCCGCTACCGTCGATGGCGACGAACACGAACCGCGCCTCGGTGACCTTGCGCCATTCGCTGGACAGCGGGTCGTCGCTCCACACCTCGACCATCATGTGGATGGAGCTGCGCCCGACTTCCAGGGTCTGGGTGTAGAACGACAACTGCGCGCCCACGGCAACGGGCACCAGAAAGGCCATGCGGTCGATGGACACCGTGGCCACGCGACCCGCGGCCACGCGACTGGCCATGGCCGTGCCGGCCAGGTCCATCTGGGCGACCAGCCAGCCGCCGAAAATGTCACCAAAGCCGTTGGTTTCACGCGGCAGTGCAGTGATCTGCAGCGCCAGGTCACCTTGCGGAATGGGATCTTCTTGTTCGAGCTCGATCATGCCGGGGGGCCTCTGACCCTTGAAGCTTCATGGATTGGCGCAGGAGTGGACGCCTTGAGAACGATTCAGCCTGAAACATACTACGCTGATCTCGCTGCAGTTGGCGGCCCTGAGAACATTCTGAGCATCTGCCAGGCCATAATGACCACCGCTTTAGCTCAACATCCCACATCATATTCAACCTATTCCTACAAGCGGCGAGTATATAGGCGGGATCTGCCTGGTACGACCGTTCACGGATGAATAAGTGTAGGGTTTTTGTATCGCTAGGAGCCGTACCCGGCAATTTGCTATCTTCGTCCTTCCCGCTTCAGCAGCCGCGGCACAAGCGGCCTGTCCATAAAGAGAACGTTCATGACCTCCGTGCCCACCCCCCTCGAGCAGCCTTCGCGCCCGCTGAACCGCAACGACTACAAGACCCTCTCGCTGTCCGCGCTGGGCGGCGCCCTGGAGTTCTACGATTTCATCATCTTCGTGTTCTTCGCCACGGTGGTCGGCAAGCTGTTCTTTCCGGCCGAAATGCCCGAGTGGCTGCGCCTGATGCAGACGTTCGGCATCTTCGCCGCAGGCTACCTGGCCCGACCGCTGGGGGGCATCGTCATGGCCCACTTCGGTGACCTGCTCGGGCGCAAGAAAATGTTCACCCTGAGCATCTTCATGATGGCCTTGCCGACCCTGATCATGGGCCTGCTGCCGACCTACGCGCAGATCGGCCTATGGGCGCCGATCCTGCTGTTGCTGATGCGCGTGGTCCAGGGTGCGGCCATTGGCGGCGAGGTGCCAGGCGCCTGGGTGTTCGTTTCCGAGCATGTGTCCGAGCGCAACACCGGCTATGCCTGCGGTACGCTCACGGCCGGTCTGACGGCGGGAATTCTGCTGGGTTCGCTGGTGGCCACCCTGATCAACAGCCTGTACACACCCGAGCAGGTCGCCGACTACGCCTGGCGCATTCCCTTCCTGCTGGGTGGCGTGTTCGGCTTCCTGGCCGTGTACCTGCGTCGCTGGTTGCATGAAACCCCGGTGTTCGCCGAGATGCAGCAGCGCAAGGCGCTGGCCGAAGAGCTGCCGTTGCGGGCGGTGCTGCGCGACCACCGGGGCGCGATCGTGCTGTCGATGCTGCTGACCTGGCTGCTGTCTGCCGGCATCGTGGTGGTGATCCTGATGACCCCGGCGCTGTTGCAGAGCCTGTATCACATCAGCCCTACCGACTCGCTGAAGGCCAACAGCCTGGCAATCGTCCTGCTCAGCCTTGGCTGCATCGGCGCCGGCCGCCTGGCCGATCGCTTCGGTGCCGGCCGCGTGTTCGTGCTCGGCAGCATCGGGTTGCTGGTGTCGTCCTGGAGCTTCTATCACAGCCTGCCGACGCGCCCGGAACTGCTGTTCCCGCTGTATGCCGTCACCGGGCTGTTCGTCGGCCTGGTGGGTGCAGTGCCCTATGTGATGGTCAAGGCCTTCCCGGCCGTGGTGCGTTTCAGTGGTCTGTCGTTCTCCTACAACGTGGCCTACGCCATTTTCGGCGGCCTCACACCCATGGTGGTGACCGGACTGCTCAAGGTCAGCCCGATGGCGCCGGCCTACTACGTGGCGGGGCTGTGCATGGTGGGCCTGGGTGTGGGTGGCTACTTGCTGGTCAACAGGCGCTGATTCGCGCGGCAGCGGGGGGTGCCCAGAGGGAAGGGTGGAAGGTGCGCCAGCGATGATGGCATTTCATCCATTTGTCACAATTGGGTCATATCGTGTTCACGCGGCCTGCCGATACTGGGCCCCGTTCCATCCGACACCCCCTATTCCTGCTAGGAGCAAGGCATGAAATTGAAGCGTTTGATGGCGGCCCTGACATTTGCCGCCGCTGGCGTGGCAGCCGCCACCGCGGTAGCCGCTGTCGATCCTGCAATCCCGTCCTACACCAAGACCACTGGCGTATCGGGCAACCTCTCCAGCGTAGGTTCCGATACCCTCGCGAACCTGATGACCCTGTGGGCCGAGGCCTACAAGAAGGAATATCCGAACGTCAACATCCAGATCCAGGCCGCCGGCTCGTCCACCGCGCCGCCCGCGCTCACCGAGGGTACCGCCAACCTGGGCCCCATGAGCCGCAAGATGAAGGACGTCGAACTGCAGGCCTTCGAGCAGAAGTACGGTTACAAGCCGACCGCCATCCCCGTGGCGGTCGATGCCCTGGCGGTGTTCGTGCACAAGGACAACCCGATCCAGCACCTGACCATGGAGCAGGTCGATGCGATCTTCTCCTCCACTCGCCTGTGCGGTGGTAAGGCCGAGGTCAAGACCTGGGGCGACGTGGGCGTGACCGGTGATCTGGCCAACAAGCCGATCCAGCTGTTCGGCCGTAATTCGGTATCGGGCACCTATGGCTACTTCAAGGAAGAGGCGCTGTGCAAAGGCGACTTCAAGCCTAACGTCAACGAACAGCCCGGCTCGGCCTCGGTGGTGCAGTCGATCAGCTCTTCGCTCAACGGTATCGGCTACTCGGGCATCGGCTACAAGACCGCCAGCGTCAAGACCGTGGCCCTGGCCAAGAAGGGCAGCAGCGAGTTCATCGAAGACACCGAAGAGAACGCCCTGAACGGCAAGTACCCGCTGTCGCGCTTCCTCTACGTGTATGTGAACAAGGCGCCGAACAAGCCGCTGGCGCCGCTGGAAGCCGAGTTCGTCAAGCTGGTGCTGTCCCAGGCTGGCCAACAGGTAGTGGTCAAGGATGGCTACATCCCGCTGCCCGCCAAGGTCGTGGAAAAGACCCTGAACGACCTGGGCCTGGCCCACAAGTAAGCCGCTGTCCTGCAAGCGCGCGGCCTCACCCGCCGTTCGCTTGCAGCGCCTTTTCAGTCCGGTGCCAGGTCCCCTGAGCGGCGGGCTTTTTTGCGTCACCCTATTGTCATGTTTCTGTAATAAGGTGCCGCTACGGTGTGCCCATGAATGACCTGGCCAATTCCACGATGACCTCCGATTCCCCTCCCGTGCGCATTGACTTCAATACGCCCGAGCTGCAACGCAAGCGCCGTCTGCGCGCGTTGAGAGATCGCCTGACCCGCTGGTATGTCCTGGTGGGCGGGCTGGCCGTGCTGGCAGCGATCACGCTGATCTTCTTCTACCTGGCCTATGTGGTGCTGCCTCTGTTTCAGGGTGCCGAGCTGACCCGCAAGGCCGCCCTGCAACCAGCCTGGTTGCAGCACGACGCCGGCAAGCCGCTGGCACTGGCCTTGGAGGAGCAGAACCTGGTGGGCCTGCGGGTCTCCGACAAGGGCCAGGCGCTGTTCTTCGACACCCGCACCGGCGCGCAGCTCAAGCGCGTCGACCTGCCGGTCCCGGCAGGCGCCTCGATCACGGCGATCGGTAGCGACCAGCCTGGTAGCCCGCTCATGGTGCTGGGCCTGTCCGATGGCCGCGCCCTGGTTTTTCACCATAGCTACAAGATCACCTATCCGGACAACAAGAAGACCATCACGCCCGATATCGACTACCCCTACGGCCAGGCACCGCTGCTGCTCGACGAGCAAGGCCGGGCGCTGGAGCACGTGAGCCTGAGTCGAAGCGGCGACACGCTGTTGCTGGCCGGCTCCACCGGTGCCCAGTTGCAGGTGCTGTCGCTGTCCAGCAGCGAGAACATGCTCACCGGCGAGGTCAGCACCGAGCAGGCGCGCATCGTCTTGCCGCAGATGGCCGAAACGGTGAAGAACATCTTCATCGACCCACGCCAGCAGTGGCTGTACGTGATCAACGGCCGTGCCACCGCCGATGTCTTCAGCCTGCGCGACAAGAGCCTGAACGGTCGCTACAAGCTGCTCGACGACGGTAATGCCGAGATCACCGCCAGTGGCCAGTTGGTGGGTGGCATTTCGCTGATCCTCGGCGACTCCAGAGGTGGGCTGAGCCAGTGGTTCATGGCCCGCGATTCCGATGGCGAATCTCGGCTCAAGCTGATCCGCAGCTTCCAGTTGGGCAAGGCACCGATCGTGCAGATCGACGCCGAAGAGCGCCGCAAGGGCTTCATCGCCCTGGACCGCGACGGCAAGCTCGGGGTGTTCCACAGCACCGCGCATCGCACCCTGCTGGTGGAGCCGGTTGCCGAGGGCGCCGGGCTGCTGGCCCTGTCGCCACGTGCCAACCGCATCATGATCGAGCAGGGCGACAAGCTGCTGCCGCTGAGCCTGCGCAACCCCCACCCGGAAGTGTCTTTCAGCGCGCTGTGGGGCAAGGTCTGGTACGAAAACTATGACGCACCGAAGTACGTCTGGCAGTCCACGGCCTCGAACACCGACTTCGAACCCAAGCTGAGTCTGTCGCCGCTGACCTTCGGCACGCTCAAGGCCGCGTTCTACGCCATGATCCTGGCCGCGCCCCTGGCGATCGCCGCGGCCATCTACACGGCCTATTTCATGGCGCCGGGCATGCGCCGCAAGGTCAAGCCAGTGATCGAGCTGATGGAAGCGATGCCCACGGTGATCCTGGGCTTCTTCGCCGGGCTGTTCCTGGCGCCGTACCTGGAAGGCCACCTGCCGGGTGTGTTCAGCCTGCTGTTGCTGCTGCCGATCGGCATCCTGCTCGTGGGGTTCGGCTGGAGTCGCCTGCCCGAGTCGATTCGCCTGCGGGTCCCGGATGGCTGGGAGGCGGCGATCCTGATTCCGGTAATCCTGGCGATCGGCTGGTTCGCCCTGTCCATGAGCCCGTTCCTGGAGAGCTGGTTCTTCAACGGCGACATGCGCCTGTGGATCAGCCACGACCTGGGCATCACCTACGACCAGCGCAACGCCCTGGTGGTGGGGATCGCCATGGGCTTCGCGGTCATCCCCAACATCTATTCGATCGCCGAAGACGCCGTGTTCAGCGTGCCGCGCAGCCTCACCCTGGGTTCGCTGGCTCTCGGCGCGACGCCCTGGCAGACCCTCACCCGGGTGGTCATCCTCACCGCCAGCCCGGGTATCTTCTCGGCCCTGATGATCGGCATGGGCCGGGCCGTGGGCGAGACCATGATCGTGCTGATGGCGACCGGCAACACCCCGGTGATGGAAATGAACCTGTTCGAGGGCATGCGCACCCTGGCCGCCAACGTGGCCGTGGAAATGCCCGAATCGGAAGTCGGTGGCAGCCACTACCGTGTGCTGTTCCTCGCCGCACTCGTGCTGCTGTTGTTCACCTTCGTGATGAACACCTTGGCCGAGCTGATTCGCCAGCGTCTGCGCAAGAAATACTCGTCGCTTTGATAGAAAGGTAGAGATCCGTGAAACAGGATTCCCTCAAAGGCTGGTTCAAGAGCGGCGCCCCCGGTGTGTGGATCAGCGGTGGCGCGGTCGCCATGGCGGTGATCATGACCATCGGCCTGCTGGCGGTGATCGCCGTGCGCGGTCTGGGCCACTTCTGGCCAGCCGACCTGGTCCAGGCGACCTACAAGGTGCCTGGCCAGGCCGACGTGGTGGTGGTCGGTGAAGTGGTGCAGCAGGAAGAGGTGCCGCGCGCGCGCTTGAAGAGTGCGGGGCTGCCGGTGCCCGACCAAGGCCCGGAGTTCATGACCCGCGAACTGGTCAAGGTCGGTAACCGTGACCTCAATGGCAGCGACTTCACCTGGCTGGTCGGCGACTGGCTGGTGGATCAGCGCAAGCCCGCCGAGCTCATGGCCGTGGAGCGCCGTGAGTGGGGCAATTTCTACGGCTATCTGGTGAGCGTCAAGGAAGACGGCCGTGTGGTCGCCTCCGGGCCGAGCGCCTGGAGCGAGTTGCAAGCGCGGCTCAAGCGCGCCAGCGAACTGAACGACCAGCTGGTGAGCCTGGAAAAGAAGGATATCGGCTCGATCAACCACGGTCTGGAACGCCTGCGGCTGCACAGTCGCAAGCTCGAACTGCAAGGCAAGCTGGACGCCGTCGCCCAGGCCGATATCGAGGCCGAGCGCGCCGAGCTCAACAACCGCTACAAGACCATCGAGGAGCGCCTCAGCGGTCTGCACCAGGCCTTCGCCCGCGACAGCCTGGTGGCCCGTGACGGCAGCGGCCGCCAGGTGGAGATCAACCTGAGCAAGGTGGTGCATGCGATCCAGCCCAACGGCATGTCGACGATGACCAAGCTGCGCACCTATTTCGGCAAGGTCTGGGAATTCCTCAGTGACGACCCGCGTGAAGCCAATACCGAAGGCGGGATCTTCCCGGCCATTTTCGGCACGGTGATGATGACCCTGATCATGGCGGTGATCGTCACGCCGTTCGGCGTGCTGGCGGCGGTGTACCTGCGCGAGTATGCCCGCCAGGGCCCGGTCACCCGGCTGATCCGCATCGCCGTGAACAACCTGGCCGGGGTGCCGGCGATCGTGTACGGCGTGTTCGGCCTGGGCTTCTTCGTCTACGTGCTGGGCGGCTCGATCGACCGGCTGTTCTTCCCCGAGTCGCTGCCGGCCCCGACCCTGGGCACGCCTGGCCTGCTGTGGGCTTCGTTGACCCTGGCGTTGCTGGCGGTGCCGGTGGTGATCGTGGCCACCGAAGAAGGCCTGGCGCGGATCCCGCGGACCGTGCGCGAGGGCTCGCTGGCCCTGGGTGCGACCAAGGCCGAGACGCTGTGGAAGATCGTCCTGCCCATGGCCAGCCCGGCGATGATGACCGGCATGATTCTCGCCGTGGCGCGGGCGGCAGGGGAGGTCGCGCCGTTGATGCTGGTGGGTGTGGTGAAGCTGGCACCGTCCCTGCCGGTCGATGGCAACTACCCTTATCTGCACCTGGACCAGAAGATCATGCACCTGGGCTTCCACATCTACGATGTCGGCTTCCAGAGCCCGAACGTCGAGGCGGCGCGACCGCTGGTCTATGCCACCGCGCTGCTGCTGGTGCTGGTGATCGCCAGCCTCAACCTGTCGGCCGTGTGGATCCGCAATCACCTGCGCGAGAAGTACAAGGCCCTCGACAGCTGATCCCGGCGTCGAGCCACGCGCGGCAAGCGGCACGCCGCGTTACCCCACTGGCAGCTGGCAGCCCGATGCGCGCAGCTACAACCGGAGTGAGACCATGCAACACGATACCCCCGCTCACGGCATCGACATGTCGGCCCTGGGACGCGACAAGCAGAGCTTGCGCCTGGCCGATGAGACCGTGGCCATCGAAGTGCCAGGCCTGTCGTTGTTCTATGGTGACAAGCAAGCGTTGTTCGATGTGCAACTGAACATCCCCAAGCAGCGCGTGACCGCCTTCATCGGGCCGTCCGGCTGCGGCAAGTCGACCCTGCTGCGCACCTTCAACCGCATGAACGACCTGGTGGACGGTTGCCGCGTGGAAGGCGCCATCAACCTCTACGGCCACAACATCTACCGCAAGGGCGAGGACGTGGCCGAACTGCGCCGTCGGGTGGGCATGGTATTCCAGAAGCCCAACCCGTTCCCCAAGACCATCTACGAGAACGTGGTCTACGGCCTGCGTATCCAGGGCATCAACAAGAAGCGCGTGCTCGATGAAGCGGTGGAGTGGGCGCTCAAGGGTGCGGCCCTGTGGGATGAGGTCAAGGACCGCCTGCACGACTCGGCGCTGGGCCTTTCCGGTGGTCAGCAGCAGCGTCTGGTGATCGCCCGCACCATCGCCGTGGAACCGGAAGTGCTGCTGCTCGACGAACCGTGCTCGGCACTGGACCCGATCTCCACGCTCAAGGTCGAGGAGCTGATCTACGAGCTCAAGTCCAAGTACACCATCGTTATCGTCACCCACAACATGCAGCAAGCGGCCCGAGTTTCGGACTACACCGCTTTCATGTACATGGGCAAGCTGATCGAGGTGGGCGATACCGACACGTTGTTCACCAACCCGGCGAAAAAGCAGACCGAAGACTACATTACCGGGCGCTACGGCTAGTCGCCATTGCATGACCACCAGCGGCCACAGGCCGGGATGACCCCCGAACCCCTTCAAGCCTGCGCCCCTAGCAGCTTCACGGAGCGAAACGATGATCAACAAAGAAGGCCTCACCCATCACATCTCCCAGCAGTTCAACGCCGAGCTGGAAGAGGTGCGCAGCCACTTGCTGGCCATGGGCGGGCTGGTCGAGAAACAGGTCAACGACGCCGTCACCGCGCTGATCGAGGCCGATTCGGGGTTGGCCCAGCAGGTGCGTGAGGTCGACGAGCAGATCAACCAGATGGAGCGCAACATCGACGAGGAGTGCGTGCGCATTCTGGCCCGTCGTCAGCCAGCGGCCTCCGACCTGCGCCTGATCATCAGCATCTCCAAATCGGTGATCGACCTGGAGCGCATCGGCGACGAGTCGACCAAGATCGCCCGTCGGGCCATCCAGCTGTGCGAGGAAGGCGAATCGCCACGCGGCTACGTGGAGGTGCGACACATCGGCGATCAGGTGCGCAACATGGTGCGTGACGCCCTGGACGCCTTCGCCCGTTTCGACGCCGACCTGGCCCTGTCGGTCGCGCAGTACGACAAGACCATCGACCGCGAATACAAGACCGCCCTGCGCGAGCTGGTCACCTACATGATGGAGGACCCACGCTCGATCTCGCGGGTGCTCAGCGTGATCTGGGCACTGCGTTCGCTGGAGCGCATCGGCGATCATGCCCGCAACATTTCCGAACTGGTGATCTACCTGGTGCGTGGGACCGATGTGCGTCACATGGGCCTCAAGCGCATGACGGCGGAGGTCCAGGGCGATGCGCTGGCCGCGTTGGAAAGGGCTAATGTTCCGGGCCGAGCGGACGATAAATAGTATTGCCCGCGGCCATCGACGCCCGGCTTCGGCCGGGCGTTTTCGTTGGCGGCTGACGCAGCAGGCACCCGCGAACTGTCTTGAAACGTCCCGGCGTGAACAGTGCTTTGGCAAATTGCCATCATTCGGCGGTAAGCTAGTCGGGATTCAAGAGGAGTATCGATGAGTAAAGTCAATGTACTGGTGGTGGATGACGCGCCGTTCATCCGCGACCTGGTGAGAAAGTGCCTGCGCAACGCCTTCCCCGGCATGGTCATCGAAGATGCGGTCAATGGGCGCAAGGCCATGGCCATGCTGACCAAGGAGCGTTTCGACCTGGTCCTGTGCGATTGGGAAATGCCGGAAATGTCCGGCCTCGAATTGCTCGCCTGGTGCCGTCAGCAGCCTGAGATGAAGGCGTTGCAGTTCATCATGGTGACCAGTCGCGGAGACAAGGAGAACGTGATCCAGGCCATCCAGGCCGGCGTCTCCGATTTCGTCGGCAAGCCTTTCACCAACGAACAGCTCCTGACCAAGGTGAAGAAGTCGCTGCAGCGCATCGGCAAGCTCGAAGGGTTGATGGCGACGCCGACGCGGGCCAGTTCGGCCTTCGCCAACGATTCGCTCAGTGCCCTGACCGGCGGCAAGCCAGAGGTCGCCAAGGTCGCGGTCACCGCCGCTGCGGCCGCGGCACCGAAGCCGGCTGCCAGCACGCCGCCCGCGCAAAGCGCTTCGCCGGTACCGACCGGGCGTGGCCAGGGCCAGTTGCGCCTGGCCAGTGGTAACCAGCCGTGCGTGATCAAGGCGCTGAGCCTGAAGGAGGCGCTGCTGGTGGTGCGTCGCAGCGCCACGTTGCCGCAGGTGCTCGAAGGGGCGGTACTGGACCTGGAGCAAGGCGAGAACGCCGAGGTGGCACGGCTCAATGGCTACCTGCATGCGGTCGCTGCCCTCGAGCCCAAGCCGGAGAGCGACTGGCTGCAGTTGACGTTCAAGTTCGTCGACCAGGACGCACAGAAGCTCGATTACCTGTCGCGGCTGATCGCCCGGGGCACGGCGCACAAGCAGTTCATCCCCGGCGCCTGATCGACCGAACGCGGCAGCGCATGCGCCTGCTGCCGCGAAGGTGGTGCTTCAGTCCAGCTTGAGCACCTTGGCCAGCACGATCTTGGGACCTTTCATCTTCTTGATGATGATCCGCAGGCCCTCGACCTCCAGCACTTCCTCTTCCTCGGGCACGCGCTTGAGCGACTCGTAGACCAGCCCGGCGAGGGTCTCGGCTTCGATGTGATCCAGGTCCACGCCCAGCAGGCGCTCGACCTTGAACAGCGGGGTGTCGCCGCGCACCAGCAGTTTGCCCGGCTGATAGGCCAGCACCCCGCGTTCGGCCTTGCGGTGCTCGTCCTGAATGTCGCCGACCAGCACTTCCAGCACATCTTCCATGGTCAGGTAGCCGATGACCTTGCCGTCGGCTTCCTCGACCAGCACGAAGTGTGCGCCGCCCTTGCGGAACTGCTCCAGCAACTGCGACAGCGGCAGGTGCCGGGACACGCGCTCCAGCGGGCGTGCCAGCTCGTCCAGGTCGATGCGCTCGGGCAAGTGGTCGAGCTCGGCCAACTCCAGCAGCAGGTCCTTGATGTGCAGCAAGCCGATGAACTCGCCACGCTCGGCGTCGTACACCGGGTAACGGCTGAACTTGTGGCGGCGGAACATGGCCAGGATGGTCTTGAGCGGCGCCTTGGCGTCGAGCACCACCATGTCCTCGCGCGAGTTGGCCCAGTCGACCACTTCCAGCTCGCCCATTTCCACGGCCGAGGCCAGTACCCGCATGCCCTGGTCGCTAGGGTCCTGCCCACGGCTGGAGTGCAGGATCAGCTTCAGTTCCTCACGGCTGTAGTGATGCTCGTGGTGCGGGCCTGGCTCGCCCTGGCCCGCGATGCGCAGGATGGCGTTGGCGCTGGCGTTGAGCAGGTAGATGGCCGGATACATCAGCCAGTAGAACAGGTACAGCGGCACCGCCGTCCACAGCGACAGCAGCTCGGGCTTGCGGATCGCCCAGGACTTGGGTGCCAGCTCGCCGACCACGATGTGCAGGTACGAAATCACGAAGAAGGCGACGAAGAACGATACCGCCTTGATCAGCTCGGGGCTGTCGACGCCCAGGTAGGCCAGCAGCGGCTCGAGCAGATGCGCGAAGGCCGGCTCGCCGACCCAGCCCAGGCCGAGCGAGGCCAGGGTGATGCCCAGCTGGCAGGCGGACAGGTAGGCGTCGAGCTGATTGTGAACCTTGCGCAGAATGCTGCCGCGCCAGCCGTGCAGTTCGGCGATGGAGTCCACCCGGGTGGAGCGCAGCTTGACCATGGCGAACTCGGCAGCAACGAAGAAGCCGTTGAGCAGCACCAGGAACAGAGCGAAGAGGATCATGCCGAAGTCGGCGAACAGGGAAGCGAGGGTTAAAGCAGGGGAAGGGTCCATGATGGAGTTTTTACGGGGTCCGTCTCAGATAGGAGAGAAAAAGGTGCCAGCTCGCGCTGGCACAGGGGATCCAATGTAGCGGCTGGGGCGCTAAAAGCAAAGTGCGCTGAGCATGGCCGTACGCGCTCGACCGGTGTTCAGGACTGGGTGGCGATCAACTGCGCCGGCGCGAAGTGGCAGGTGAAGGTGCTGCCATGGCCCGGTACGCTGCTGATCTCCAGCTTGCCGCGATGGCGCATCAGCACGTGCTTGACGATGGCCAGGCCCAGGCCGGTCCCCCCGGTGTTGGACGCGCGGCTGGAATCGACGCGGTAGAAGCGTTCGGTCAGGCGTGGCAGGTGCTTGGCGTCGATACCGACCCCTGAATCCTGCACGCTCAGGTGCGCGCCCTGCTCGTCGGCCCACCAGCGTATGCGGATATTGCCGCCTTCCTGGGTGTACTTCACGGCGTTGAACACCAGGTTGGAAAAGGCACTGCGCAGCTCGGACTCGCTGCCCTTGAGCCGTACGCCCGGCACGGCCTCCAGGGTGATGTGCTGGCGCTTGGGCCCGGACAGCGCCTGGGCGTCCCCCTTGATCGACTGCAGCAAGCTCTGGACCATGACCGGCTGGTTGTCCGAGGGGTAGTCGGTGGCTTCCAGCTTGGCCAGCAGCAGCAAGTCGTTGAGCAGCGTCTGCATGCGAGCGCCCTGCTGGCTCATCTGTTGCAGGGCGCGGGTCCAGCGTGGATTCACATCCTCGACGTTGTCCAGCAGGGTTTCCAGGTAGCCGGTGATCACCGTCAGTGGCGTGCGCAGCTCATGGGACACGTTGGCGACGAAATCCTTGCGCATCTGCTCGAGCTGGTGGATGCGCGTGACGTCGCGCACCAGCATCAGGTGCTCGTTGTTGCCGTAGCGGGTGATGTGCAGTTGCACGCGCAGGCGGTCGTTGATGGGCGAGGGTATTTCCAGCGGCTCGGCGTAGTTTTCCGCCTCGAAATACTCCTTGAAGCGAGGGTGTCGGACCAGGTTGGTCACCTGCTGGCCACCGTCCTGTGGCGTCTTGAAGCCCAGCAGGGTTTCGGCGGCGCGGTTCCACCATTCCAGGTTGCCGTCGCTGTCGAGCATGATCACGGCGTCGCGCAGTGCCGCGGTGGACTCCTGGACCCGGTCGATCACCGCCTGCAGGCGACCGCGTACTCGCTGGTCGCGGCGTTGCAGGTGGTAGATGCTGTCGAACACCTCGCCCCACAACCCATAGCCATCCGGAGGTGCCTCATCGGGCTGGTGATTGCGCAGCCAGTCGTGCAGGCGCAGCAATTGCTTGAGGGTCCAGGCCAGGTACAGTGCCAGCCCGATGGCCAGGCTCCAGCCATACTCGCCACTGACCAGCCCGCCGAGCAGGCAGACGCTGATCAACAGCAGCAGGTGGCGAATGAGGGTGGCGTGCCAGTTCTGGTTCACTTCGCAGGATCCTTCGGATCCAGCGACCAGTTGCAGGCCAGAGGCTGCAAGTAGAGGTGGATCGGTGGTGCATTCACGTCCATTGATTGGCTTGCTGACCGCCGCTCAGGGCGGTTCGCTGCCGTTCTCAGCTCTTGGTCGAGAAACGGTAGCCGGTGCCGCGTACGGTTTGTACCAGATTTTCGTAGACTTCACCCAGGGCCTTGCGCAGGCGACGGATGTGCACGTCCACCGTACGTTCTTCCACATAGACGTTGCCGCCCCACACCTGGTCGAGCAATTGGCCACGGGTGTAGGCACGCTCCTGGTGGGTCATGAAGAACTGCAGCAGTCGATATTCGGTCGGGCCCATCTCGGCAGGCTTGCCGTCGATGGTCACGCGGTGGCTGATCGGATCGAGCAGCAGGCCGCCGACCTCGATCGGCGCCTCGCTGTCGCTCGGGCCGGTACGGCGCAGCACGGCCTTCAGGCGCGCGACCAGCTCGCGGGGCGAGAACGGCTTGGTGATGTAGTCGTCGGCACCGACTTCCAGGCCCTGGATCTTGTTGTCCTCTTCGCCTTTGGCGGTGAGCATGATGATCGGAATGTCGCCGGTCAGCTCGTCGCGCTTCAGGCGGCGCGCCAACTCGATGCCCGACGTGCCGGGCAGCATCCAGTCGAGCAGGATCAGGTCCGGCTTGCGGTCGACGATGATGGCGTGGGCCTGCTGGGAGTTCTCCGCTTCGAGGCAATCGTAGCCGGCCATTTCCAACGCAACGGCGATCATCTCGCGAATAGGCGCTTCGTCGTCGACGATCAGAATGTTCCTGCCAACCATGCTCAAACCTCTCCCATCCAAGGTGTCTTGGCCCGCATTAGATAACGGAATTATTGCAGCTGTGTGACAGAGTGCTGGCCATTCTGGCGACATTGCGTGACCTGACCAGGCTGCGAAGGGCTGTCGCCAGCGATCGGTGAGCGTTATCCATGCCAGCTGCGGGCCTGCGGTAACGCGTGACGGCCACGAGCTGGACGGCCTTGGCCGGGCCTCGATTGCGTGGCCGAAAGGTAGGGCGCCTGCATCGGCCACACCAGGCGGCGTGGCCATGGCTCAGCGCAGCGCGTAGTCCAGCACCACGCCGGCGAAGACCAGCAGTCCGGCCCAGTGGTTGTGCAGGAATGCCTTGAAACAGGCCTCGCGCTGGCGCGAGCGAGTCGAGCGGAACTCCCACACGAAGCAGGCCAGTGCTGCGAGTAACCCCAGGTAGAACCCGCCACCGAGCCCGGCGAGATTGCCGGCCAGCAACAGGCATCCCAACGACAGCACCTGCAGGCCGAGGATGATCACCCGGTCGGCCTCACCGAAGAGGATGGCGGTGGACTTCACGCCGATCTTCAGGTCGTCGTCGCGGTCGACCATGGCGTAGTAGGTATCGAAGGCCACCGTCCACAGCAGGTTGGCGATGTACAGCAGCCAGGCCACGGCCGACAGTTCGGCGCCCGCCGCCGTGAACGCCATGGGGATGCCCCAGGAATACGCCGCGCCCAGCACCACCTGAGGGTAGTAGGTATAGCGCTTCATGAACGGATAGCAGAAGGCCAGTGCCACGCCGCCGAACGACAGCCACACGGTGCTGGCATTGGTACACAGCACCAGCAGGAAACTGATCGCCGTGAGCACGGCGAACAGCATCAGCGCTTCACGCGGCTTCACCCGTCCGCTGGCCAGTGGACGATCGGCGGTGCGCTTGACGTGTCCGTCGACCTTGCGGTCGGCGAAGTCGTTGATCGCGCAACCCGCCGCCCGCATCAACGCCACCCCGAGCCCGAAGATCAGCACGTTGGCCAGGGAGGGTGAGCCGTGCGCGGCGATCCAGACGGCCGAAAGCGTGGGCCACAGCAACAGGTAGATACCGATGGGACGGTCCAGACGGCTGAGCTGGACGAAGTCCCAGGCGCGCGGGTGGAGACGATTCAACGACTGCAGCAGGCGCAGGTACATCAGTGCGAGACCTCCTTGTCGGCCTGCCACAGGGCGGGCAGGAACACCTCGGCGACCAGCAGATCCAGGTTTTCACGAGAAAACCGCGAGCGTCGGCCCCATAGACCTTGCTGGGCGCAGTGCGACGGCAACCAGGCCTGGGGATAGCGGCACACCTGGATGGGGTGGCGGATGAAGGCGTGGTCGCAGAACAGCAGCTCGCCCAGCGAGCGGCTACCGAGGGTTTCCAGGTCCAGGCCCCCGCGCTCCAATGCCGCGCGGCTGGCCACGCTGCGCGCGAAGACCCAGGGCTGCGCGTGTCCTTGCAGAAACACTTCGCGCACCCAGCCTTGCGCCCCGGGCACCAGGTTCAGGGCCAGGCATTCGTCCTCGCGCAGGGTCTGCCAGCCTTCGCACAGTGGCGTGACGCAGAAGTGATCGGCGGACAGGCGGGTCAGGCGCCGGGTCAGCGAGCCCTCGTCGAACAGCCAGTCGAGGCTGCGTCGGTCGAGTGCGCTCGCCACTTGCGGATACGCCAGCCACGCCACAGCGGCTGCTTGCGGGGATTCGTGAGACACGTCGGTATGCTTGAGACATCCACAGAGGCGGCGAGCTTAGCATGATTGCCCGGTGTGCTTGCATCCTGCCCGCCGGGCCAGTACAAAGCCCCCATGAATTGCGCGGCGCTACCCTGGCAACCGTCCAGGATCGCCAGCGGCAACACGACGCCTGAGCGAGGAAACCCGATGAAGAAGTGGCAATGCATTGTCTGTGGCTTGATCTACGACGAGGCCGAAGGCTGGCCGGACGACGGCATCGCACCCGGCACGCCTTGGGAAGATGTCCCGCAAGACTGGCTGTGCCCGGATTGCGGTGTCGGCAAGAGCGATTTCGAGATGATCGCCATCGGCTGATCGACGACTGCGCAACGAGAGGAAATGCGACATGACGGCACCTGTGGTGATCATCGGCACTGGCCTGGCGGGCTACAACCTTGCACGGGAATTTCGCAAGCTCGATGGCGACACCCCGCTGGTGCTGATCAGCGCCGACGATGGGCGTTCCTACTCCAAGCCCATGCTCTCCACCAGCTTCGCCAAGGGCAAGGAAGCCGATGCCCTGTGCATGGCCGAGCCCGGCGCGATGGCCGAGCAACTCAAGGCCGAGATTCGCACTCACACCCGCGTCAGCGGTATCGATCCAGGCCACAGGCGCCTGTGGATCGGCCAGGAAGCCGTGCCTTATCGCGACCTGGTGCTGGCATGGGGCGCGCAGACCGTGCCGGTTCCGGTAGAGGGGGATGGCGCAGCGTCGATCTTCGCGATCAACGACCTGGAAGAGTACGCGCGCTTTCGTGCCGCGGCAGCCGGTAAGCAGCGGGTGCTGATACTGGGCGCCGGCCTGATCGGCTGCGAGTTCGCCAATGATCTGAGCCTGGGCGGCTACCAGTGCGAAGTGGTCGCCCCGTGCGAGCAGCTGATGCCGACGCTGCTGCCGCCGGCAGCCGCCAGCGCCGTGCAGATCGGCCTGCAGGCGCTGGGTGTGCGGTTCCACCTGGGGCCGGTGCTCACCCGCCTCGACCGGGCGGGTGGCGCGCTTCGGGCGCACCTGTCCGATGCCAGCGTGATCGATTGCGACCTGGTGGTGTCGGCCGTGGGCCTACGTCCACGTACCGATCTGGCGGCGGCTGCCGGGCTGCAGGTCAATCGCGCGGTGGTGGTGGATCGTCAGCTGCGCACCTCGCATGCCAACATCTTCGCCCTGGGCGATTGCGCCGAGGTCGAGGGCATCAACCTGCTGTACGTCATGCCCCTGATGGCCTGCGCCCGTGCCCTGGCCCAGACCCTGGCCGGCACTCCGACGTCGGTGACTTACGGCCCGATGCCCGTTACCGTGAAGACACCGGCTTGCCCACTGGTGGTGGCGCCTGTACCCCTGGGTCAGACAGGCCATTGGCAGCTCGAAGGGCAGGGTGCGGACCTGAAGATGCTGTGCTACAGCGCCGAAGGTCAGTTGCTGGGCTACGCGCTGACCGGTGATGCCGTGAAGGAAAAGCTCACCTTGAACCGTCAGCTTCCCGCGCTGATGGCGTGAATGGCGCTGGGTCTGTCGTGTATGGCGTCTGAGGCCTGCGACAATGGCCGTCCAGGCACTAGCGCGCCCCCCATGCCCGTGCCATTCTCACTGCGCCTGCTGCACACCAGAGCCTGTGGCGCTCACGGCGCTGCGCTCGCGGGCACAAGGCATAACAACAAAAATTCCGTCCAAGAGGCCTCACCATGCGTAAACCAGAACTCGCCGCCGTCATCGCCGAAAAGGCCGACCTGACCAAGGACAAGGCTAACCAGGTGTTGAACGCCATTCTCGATAGCATCACGGCTGCGCTCAAAAAGGACACCGTCACGCTTGTGGGCTTCGGCACTTTCGAAAAACGTCATCGCGGCGCCCGCACCGGCAAGAATCCCCAGACGGGGGAGCCGGTGAAGATCAAGGCCAGCAACACCGTTGCCTTCAAGCCAGGCAAGAACCTCAAGGGCGTCGTCGGCGAATCGGCAAGCGCCGCCAAACCCGCCAAACCCACCAAAAAGGCCAAGTGACCGCTCGCGGCACAGGATTGGACGGGTGGCTACGCACCCGTCATGCCTCCGTCAGTCAGGATCGGTACTAACGTAATTGCCTTGGAAAGAGGCTAGAATCCGCGCTTCGGTCATATTCCAATCGAGGCACGCTGATGAAGTTTCGCTTTCTTCTCTGGGTGATGGGCTTGCTGATGGCCAGGGCCAGCCGCAGGAACCCGGCGTTTCAGCAACAGCTGCGCGGCAAGGACCTGGTGTTCCAGATGCAGACGCTGGACGGCAAGGTGGCCAGGCACTTCAAGGTCAGCGGCGAGCGCATCCGTAGCAGCAGCGGACTTCACCCCGATCCTGCGTTCGCCATCGCCTTCAAGGATGCCGCCTATGGCTTCGCCACGTTGCAGGCGGCCAACAAGCAGTTGGCATTCATGCAGGGCATCCAGGACAAGAGCATCCAGATCAAGGGCAACCCGGCCCTGGTGATCTGGTTCCAGGGCCTGATGAAATACCTCAAGCCGCGCAAGAAGAAGACCTGAGCTTCCACCACGTAGCCGCCGGGCGAGCAATCCGTCAGTGGGGCGGCTGGAATTGCGAGGCCAGTTCGCGCAGCAGCGCTTCGGCCTCCAGCACCTTGCTGACCACATCCTCGGCCTTGCTGCGGGTCAGCCCGAGCCGCTCGAGCAGCGCGTCGGGAATCTCCTCCTGCGGCCCGGCACCGATGCCCCGCGAACGCAGCAGCGAAGTCGCCAGGCATACCAGGTTGGGATAGGCGTGATACTCGCCCTCGTAGCCCGGATCGTGCTGGAAGCGTAGCGCCGTGGACAGCTCGTCCGGCATGTCCCACAGCTTCATCAGCCAGGCGCCGATCTGCTCCCGGCTGATGCCCAGCAGGTGCTGCTCGACATAGCTGTGGTAGAGGTGCGGGTTGACCTCCAGGTGGCGACAGATCAGCGAGAAATGTGGCGGGAACACGTGCGCCAGCAGCAGGTAGCCGAAGTTGTGCAGCAGGCCTGCCAGGTAGGTCAGCCCGGCCTCGGGCCGCTCGGTGCGAGGCATGGCACGGGTCAGGCCCTCGATCACCGCCGCCGTGTAGATCGACTGCTGCCAGTAGGGCGTGGCCTGCTGGGGATGATCCTTGGGCAGGCTCAGGGTCTTGCCCAGGGCCAGTCCCAGGGCGAGGTTGATCACCAGGTCGAAGCCCAGCACCCGAACGATGGCGTCTTCCACCGAACGGATCTTGCCGGGCGAGGCGTAATAGGGCGAGGCTGCCCAGCTGACCACTTGCGCCGCGAGGGCCGGATCGGTCTCCACCACGCCTGTTATGTCGTCCAGGCTGGCGTTGGGATCGACCCGCAGCTTGATGATCTTCTGCGCAGTATCGGCCAGTGGCGGGATCTCGATGGTCTGCTCCAGGCGTTGCTGGATACGCCGCGCGGTGAAGGCCTGCACCGCATGGGAAATCTCGCGGGTGTCGTCGTGGGGGCGATCGAGGTTGCGGCGGATCCCCTCCACTTCCACACCGAACGCGCCGGCGCTGGCCTTGCTCAGCATGCGCTTGAAGTCGTCGCGGGCGATTTCGAGCAACAGCCCGTCCTCGCCCGATTGGATGAGCAGCGTCTCGACCGCCAGCAACCGTTCGTCGTACAGGCAGGGCGAGCTGGTGAGCGCCGGCAGGGCCGGCAGGCACTTGAGCGAGTGTTTGTCGAGCATCTTCCTGAGACGCTCCAGGGGAACTGCGGTCAGCTTGCGGCCGGTGAGTTCCTCCAGACGCTTGAGGTCCAGCAGGTGGCTCTGTGGAAAGAGGACCATGAGCGCGCCGACTTCGTCGTCCAGCAGCACTGCCTGGACGCGCGAAGCGACGGGCATAGATGGCTGTTCGCGCACCTCGCGGTAGCCGACGCCCAGTTTTTCCAGCAACAGCCGGATGACCTGCGGGGCGTGCGGGTGTGCGGTTTCCAAGGCCACTTCGGTCATGGTCTGTCTTCCCAGGTGTCTTTTTTCGAACAAGAAGTATAACCAGCCTGTGACTCAAGCTGGTGCGCGAATGGGACCAAGGTCACACTTGGCCGTATTGTTGGCCGTGACGCAGCCAGCGATCGAGCAATGGACTGACATGCTCCGGCCAGCGTGCCAGCAACGCCTGTGCGGCGTCACGTACCGCTGGCAGCAGGTCCGCGTCGCGCATCAGGTCGGCAACCTTGAATTGCAGCAGGCCGGTCTGACGGGTGCCGAGCATCTCGCCGGGCCCGCGCAGCTCCAGGTCCTTTTCCGCGATGACGAAGCCGTCGTTGGTCTCGCGCATGATACCCAGGCGCTCTCGACCGATCTGCGACAGAGGCGGATGGTAGAGCAGCACGCAGTGACTCGCGGCGCTGCCCCGGCCGACTCGGCCGCGCAATTGGTGAAGCTGGGCCAGGCCCAGTCGCTCGGGGTTCTCGATGATCATGAGGCTGGCGTTGGGAACGTCCACGCCGACTTCGATGACCGTCGTGGCCACCAGCAGTTGCAACTCGCCGGCCTTGAACTCGGCCATCACGGCTGCCTTTTCGGCAGGCTTCATGCGCCCATGGATCAGCCCTACGCGCAGCTCGCCCAAGGCGCTGCCCAGCTCCTCGAAGGTACTCTCAGCGGCCTGGCAGGTCAGCTCCTCCGACTCTTCGATCAGCGTGCACACCCAGTACGCCTGGCGTCCCTGCGCGCAGGCGCCGCGCACCCGCTCGACCACTTCGAAGCGGCGACTGTCGGCCACCAGCACGGTATTGACCGGCGTGCGGCCGGGCGGCAGCTCGTCGAGGATGGACGTATCCAGGTCGGCATACGCGCTCATGGCCAGGGTGCGCGGGATAGGCGTGGCGGTCATGATCAACTGATGGGGGCACATCAGGCCGTTCACGCCCTTCTTGCGCAGCGCCAGGCGCTGTTGCACGCCGAAGCGGTGCTGTTCGTCGATGATGGCCAGCGCCAGGTTGCGAAACACCACTTCTTCCTGGAACAGGGCATGGGTACCGACCACCATCGGCGCTCCCCCGGCGATCTGTTCGAGCGCGCTGGTACGCGCCTTGCCCTTGAGCTTGCCAGCCAGCCAGGCGACTTCGATGCCCAGCGGTTCGAGCCAGCGCTTGAAGGTCAGGTAGTGCTGTTCGGCGAGAATCTCGGTCGGTGCCATCAGCGCTACCTGGTAGCCCGCCTCCAGCGCTTGCAGGGCGGCGAGCGCTGCGACCACGGTCTTGCCGGCGCCGACGTCCCCCTGCACCAGGCGCATCATCGGCTCGGGCTGGCTGAGGTCGTAGGCTATTTCATTGCCGACCCGCTGCTGGGCGCCCGTGGGCGCGAAGCCCAGGTTGGCCAGGTACAGGCCGGGCAAACGGCTGGCCTTGGGCAGCGCTGGCGCTTGCAGCGCGCGCAGGCTTTCACGCAGGCGCTGCTGTGAAAGCTGATGGGTCAGCAGCTCTTCGAAGGCCAGCCGGTGCTGAGCCCAGTGCTGACCTTCGGCGAGCTCGTCGAGGTCGGCATCGGCAGGCGGGTTGTGCAGGTAGCGAATGGCATCGTCCAGCGGCGCCAGGTGATAGTCGCGGGCCAGCTCATCGGGTAGCCAGTCAGGCAGGCTGCGCGGGCCCAGCTTGGCCAGGCTGAGCTGGCAGAGCAGGCGCAGGCGCTGCTGGGTGAGCCCTTCGGTGGTCGGGTAGATCGGCGTGAGCGTCTGTTCCACTGGCGGTGGTGGCTCGTCTCCATTGAGCGCGCGATACTCCGGGTGGTAGATCTCCAGACCCGAGGCGCCGGGACGCGCTTCGCCATAGCAGCGCAGGTGAGTGCCGCGCTTGAGCCCTTCCTTCTGCGCATTGCTGAAATGATAGAAGCGCAGGCTCAGCACGCCGGTGCCGTCGCCCAGGCGCACCACCAGGCTGCGCCGCTTGCCCATGGTCACGTCGGCGCCGCTGACCACGCCTTCGATCACGGCATCCTGGCCGGGGCGCAGGGCGCCGATGGGTACGACGCGGGTGCGATCCTGATAACGCAAGGGCAGGTGGAACAGCACGTCCTGCAAGCTTTCCAGGCCCACCTTGGCGAGCTTTTCCGCCATGGCCTCGCCGACGCCCTTCAACTCGGTGACCGGCACCTTCGACAGCTCGGTCATGATGTCAGGCCGGCTGCTGCGTGGGCGCCTTGGCCACCGAGCACAGACGAATCGAGTCGGCGAGGATCTCGATGGCCTTGGGCCGCGGGAAGCTCGCACGCCAGGCGATGGCCACCGTGCGGAACGGGGCGGGGGCCGTCAGCGGACGGACCTCGATCACCCCGGGTGCGTAGTGGTGGCTGTGCACGGCCGACAGCGGCAGGATCGACACGCCCAGACCCGAGGCGACCATGTGCCGAATGGTCTCCAGCGAGCTGGATTCCACCGTGGTGTGCCGGGATGCCTCCGAGCCCTTGGTCAGGGTCGGACAGGCTTCGAGCACCTGATCGCGGAAACAGTGGCCCTCGCCGAGCAGCAGCAGGCTCTTGTCGTTGAGCAACCCGGCGTCGATGGTCTTCTTCGCCGTCCACGGGTGATCGGCCGGCATCAGCGCGCAGAAGGGCTCGTCGTACAGCGGCAGGGTGAGCACATCGGCCTCGTTGAAGGGCAGGGCGATGATCACTGCGTCCAGTTCGCCGTTGCGCAATTTCTCGCGCAGCACGTGGGTGAAGTTCTCTTCGATGTACAGCGGCATCTGCGGTGCGACCCGATGCAATTGCGGAATCAGGTGCGGGAACAGATAGGGACCGACGGTATAGATGGCGCCGACTTTCAGCGGGGCGGTGAGCTGGTTCTTGCCAGCCTGGGCCAGTTCACGGATGCCCTGCGCCTGCTCCAGTACCTTCTGGGCCTGGGCGACGATGCTTTCCCCCACCGGGGTCAGGCGTACTGCGCTCTTGCTGCGCTCGAAGATCAGCACACCGAGTTCGTCCTCGAGCTTCTTCACCCCCACCGACAGGGTCGGCTGGCTGACGTGGCAGCGTTCGGCCGCATGGCCGAAGTGCTGTTCCTGGGCGAGTGTGACGATGTAGCGGAGTTCTGTGAGGGTCATAACGTGCGTCCATGAAGTTGCGGCCCCAGCATAGCGGGTGCAATCGATAGACGCACGTTATCAGACTTGCGGCTGTGTGACAGATTGAATGTGTCAGCGCTTGTCCAGCGAGTACACGAAGGGCGCGACGACCTCGATCTGACCATTGTTGAGCATTTCAGCCGGTGGCTTGGGCACTGCGCCTGCACGACGGATCATGTCCATGGTCGCGCGGTCGAGCGATGCGCTGCCCGAACCCGACGCGATCGAATACGACAGCACCTTGCCTTCGGCATCGACCACGAAGCGCAGCCGAGTGATGCCCTGCAAGCCTCTGCGACGCGCATCTTCCGGATACCGCTTGAACTTGCTCAGGTGACGCAGCAGGTCGCTCTGCCAGTTCGGCAGGGCATTGCTGTTGGACGCGATGCTCGGCTCGGGCGCGGCCGATTTCTTCGGCGGCGCGTTGCTCGGCGGCGTATCGGCCACCGGCTCCTTGGCGGGCGGTTCGTCCTTCGGCGGCTCCGGCTTCTTCTCCGGCTTGGGCTGCTGCGGCTTGGGCTTTGGCTTGGGCGGCTTGGGAATGGCGATCTTCGGCTTCGGCGCCTCGGCCAGCTTCGGCAGGGGCGGCTCCTCGACCGGTGCCGGTGGTGGCGGAACGGCTTTGGGCGGCGGCGGCGGTGCCGGCTCGGGAAGCGGCGCCAGCTCGACCATCATCGCTGCCGGCGGCAGTTCGATGGCCTGCGGCACCGACCAGTTGAGCGTGAGCAGCACGGCGATCGCGTGCACACCCAGCACGGCGGCCAGGCTGACACCGTAGCGCGCCAGGTTGGAGCGCGTCTTCGTCATTTCTTGGCTGCCGTCTCGAGTCCGACCAGACCGACTTTCAGGTAGCCGGCCGTGCGCAGGGTGTTCATCACTTCCATCAGGTCACCGTAGTCGACCCCCTTGTCGGCCTGGAAGAACAGAGTGGTTTCCTTGTCACCCTTGGTCTTGGCGTCGAGCATCGCGCCAAGCTGGTCGGGCGAGGCCACCAGGTCATCGCCGATGTACAGCTTCTTGTCGGCCTTGACGCTGACGAACACCGGCTTCTCCGGCCTCGGCGCCGGCTTGGCGGTGGAGGCAGGCAGGTCGACCTTGATGTCGACCGTGGCCAGGGGGGCCGCGACCATGAAGATGATCAGCAGTACCAGCATCACGTCGATGAACGGCGTAACGTTGATTTCGTGGTTTTCGGCGAGGTCGTCGCCACCTTCGTTGAGATGCAGGCCCATGGCTTACCCCACTTTCACCATGTGCGGGGCGGCGCGATCGCCAGCCTGGTGGTCGAGGTCGCGGCTGACCAGCAGCAGGACCTGCGCCGAGGCGTCCGATACCTGTGCCTTGTAGCCGGCGATGGAACGGGCGAAGACGTTGTAGATGACCACGGCCGGGATCGCTGCGACCAGGCCTAGAGCGGTGGCCAGCAGGGCTTCGGCGATACCGGGCGCGACCACTGCGAGGTTGGTGGTCTGGGTCTTGGCGATGCCGATGAAGCTGTTCATGATGCCCCAGACGGTGCCGAACAGACCGACGAACGGGGCGGTGGAGCCAATGGTGGCCAGCACGCCGGTGCCGCTGCTCATGGATCGGCCGCTGGCCGCGACCAGACGCTCCAGGCGGAAGCTGACGCGCTCCTTGATCCCTTCCTTTTCACGGGTATTGGCCGACAGGCGCATTTCCTCGAGGGCGTCGTGGACCAGCGTGTGAGCCAGGGTGCCTTCCTTGTTGGTGGCGCTGCTGGCGTCCTTGAGGCTTGCGGCCTTCTTGAGCAGGGCGATCTCGCCGCGCAGGCGACGCTTGGCGCCCAGCAGCTCGAAGCCCTTGGCGATCCAGATGGTCCAGGTGATGATGGAGGCGATGGCCAGACCGATCATCACGGCTTTGACCACCACATCGGCATTCTTGTACATGCCCCAGGGCGACAGGTCGTGAGCCATGCCCAGCGAGGTGTCTTCGACCACCGCTTCGGTGCCTTGACCGACGGGGGCCTGGGCGTCTGTCGCTGGTAGAGCCTGGTTCGGCACCTGCGCGGTATCGGCAGGGGCGGCCGAAGGCGCGGCTCCGGCAGTGCTGGCCGGTGCGCTGGCGCCAGCGGCGGCAGGCTCTTCAGCCATGGCGGCAGGGGTGAGCACCAGGCTGAGCATCAGCGCAGCGATGGCGCCCCAGGCGCGCGATGTGGTTGGCGAAGCGGAAGGTTGAGTGCGAGTCATGCTGGCCGGACCTGATGAAGAAAAAGAATGACGTTCCCCATGGCCTCGAGACGGACCGAGAACTTTCAGGTCGCCATTATTGCAACTAATTCTTGTTAACAAAAGCAATAGAGTAACTTTTTTACGCGCTCCATGACCGCTGATCGTCAGATAGCGCTAGCCTGGAGCTTTGTAACTGGAGGGAAGTGATGTCGGATCTGTCCGCGATGATCGTAGGTTGTGGGGACGTAGGCGGCCGGCTCGCCCAGCGACTGATGTCGGCCGGCTGGCACGTGTGGGGGGTTCGACGTCGGGTCGAGCAGTTGCCCAGGGGTGTCGTGCCCGTGGCCGCCGACCTGTTCGAGTCTTCGGTGCCCCAGGCTTGGCCCAATCGCTCACCGGACTACCTGGTGTATTGCGTGGCGGCCAGCGAGCACGACGAAGCCGGCTATCGCGCGGCCTATGTCGAGGGCCTGCGGCATGTTTTGGGGTGGCTGGCGTGCACCGGCCAGCGTCCGCGGCGTCTGCTGTTCGTCTCCAGCAGCAGCGTCTATGCCCAGCAGGACGGTGCCTGGGTGGATGAGCAGGACGCTACCGAACCCGAAGGTTATTCGGGTCGGATCATGCTGGAGGCCGAACGCTTGGCGCTGGACAGTGGATTACCGGCCAGCGTAGTGCGTCTGACAGGCATCTACGGTCCAGGCCGCGAGTGGTTGCTCAATCAGGTGCGCCAGGGGTATCGAGTCGCCGAGACGCCACCTTTGTACGGCAACCGCATCCACGCCGAGGATGCGGCAGGCCTGCTGGCCTTCCTGCTCCAGGCCGACGCCGAAGGCGTCGCGCTGCACACCTGCTACCTGGGCGTGGATGACGATCCGGCGCCCCTTGCCGAGGTGGTGGCCTGGCTGCGCGACTACCTGAGCGTCACCAAGTGGTCGGACGAGCAGCGAGTGCGCCGCACCGGCAGCAAGCGTTGCAGCAACGCCCGGGCGCGCGCCCTGGGCTGGGTTCCACAGTACCCAAGCTACCGTCAGGGCTATGCCGCTCTCCTGCACCCAGAGCAATGATGGCGAACCGGGCCTGCGAAGCCTGGTGAGGAGGCTTTGCATACCCGGTACCGAGCGTCCCTCGTTCGGCGGATCCCTCGGTGCAGGACAGGCCCGGAGGTGCTCAGCGACCAGGTCGACTCAGTCGAGCTCGAGCAACCATCGACGCTTGCCGGCCACCAGATGCGGCTTTTCGGTAGGGCCGGCCCGGTTGAGCGCCTCATACAGCTCGATCTGCTTGCCCGTACGCTTGAGTATCCACGGCGCGCCGCGCTGGTCGTGTTCCAGCCACAGGCTGTCCCGACCTTCGGTCATGTCGGCGCAGTCGCCGCCCAGGCACAAGGCATAGCGGTCCAGAGCGGGGAAGCCACTGACGGTACCGTCATCGGTGAAGCGAACCACGTTGCCCTGGCCAGGGCCGTCCACGATCCGCCATTGGCCACCGAGGAATGCGCGGTTCAGCGCCTTTTCGAAGGTCGCGCCCCACGCCGCACTGGCCGCTGCCGGATCGTCGCTGCGTTCGAAGCGCTGGAGTCCGGTTTCCTTGTCGAGGGTGAGCAATCGCTTGCCCGACAGCTGCAGCTCCTGGTCTTCGCCCTCGAAACGCGCCTTCCAGGGCGTCGTGTCGGTCATCAACTGACCGCTCACCCGCTCGAAACTGGTGCTGTAGCTAGCGGTCTTGTCAGCTGTATCGAGCTTCCATTCCAGGGCGACAGCTGCGTTGTCCAGGGTTTGCACGACACGGTCCGTGGTGACGACCGTATCGATCGCGCCTTGGTTGATCCAGGTGCCGTTGAGTTGATCAGGGGTATGACTGGCACAGCCGCCCAGTACGAGGGCTGCCAGTGCAGTGGGCAGGGCATGGCGCATGGGTTGAGACCTTCTGCAGGAAACGCGGCAGGCCGTGCGCCCGCCGCCTGGTGCATCACTCGATGACGAGGATGGCGTCCATCTCCACTTGCGAGCCCTTGGGCAGGGCGGCCACGCCGATGGCGGCGCGTGCGGGGTAGGGCTGCTCGAAATAGCGGCCCATGACTTCGTTGACCTTGGCGAAGTGGCTGAGGTCGGTGAGGAAGATGTTGAGTTTGACGATGTCCTTGAAAGAACCGCCGGCGGCCTCGGCCACGGCCTTGAGGTTTTCGAAGACCTGGACGGTCTGCGCCTCGAAGCCCTCGACCAGTTCCATGGTCTTGGGATCAAGCGGAATCTGCCCCGACATATAGACGGTATTGCCGGCCTTGATCGCCTGGGAGTAGGTGCCGATGGCGGCGGGGGCCTTGTCGCTGTTGATGACGGTCTTGGTCATGTTGACTCCTTGCGGTTGGCGGACTACGCACGCAGGCGGGTGATGCGGACCACCCCGGTCAAGGTGCGCAGCTTCTTGATCACGCGCGCCAGGTGCACGCGGTCGCGCACGCTGACCACCAGCTGGACCACGCTGACGCGGCCGTCGCGTTCATCCATGCTGATCTTCTCGATGTTTCCGTCTGCGGCGTTGACGCTGCTGGCCAGCAACGCGATCAGGCCACGCTGGTGTTCCAGCTCGACGCGCAGCTCGACGTTGAATTCGCCCGTGACGTCCTTGGCCCAGGACAGCTGCAGGCATTTTTCAGGGTTGTGTCGGATTTCGCTGATGTTGCGGCAGTCTTCGAGGTGGACGACCATCCCTTTGCCTGCGGAGAGGTGGCCGACGATCGGGTCGCCCGGGATCGGCGTGCAACACTTGGCGTAACTCATCACCAGGCCCTCGGTGCCGCGGATCGCCAGCGGGCCTTCGGGCGACGGCAACTGCTCGCCTTCTGCCGACAGCAGGCGTCGCGCGACCACGTAGGCCATGCGGTTGCCCAGACCGATGTCCTCGAGCAGGTCTTCGATCAGCTCCAGGCGGTACTCGTCCAGAATGGCCCGGACACGCTCGTGGGGGATCTGCTCCAAACTGCTGTCGAACCCGGTCAGGACCTTGTTCAGCAGGCGCTCGCCGAGGTTGATCGACTCGGAACGACGTTGCTGCTTGAGGGCATGGCGGATGTGCGTGCGGGCCTTGCCAGTGACCACGAAATTGAGCCACGCCGGATTCGGACGCGCACCCGGCGCACTGACGATTTCCACCGTGGAACCGCTTTGCAGCGGCTCGGACAACGGTGCCAGGCGCCGGTTGATGCGACAGGCGATGCAGCTGTTGCCCACGTCGGTGTGCACCGCATAGGCAAAATCGACCGCCGTGGAGCCTTTGGGCAGCTCCATGATGCGGCCTTTGGGCGTGAAGACGTAGACCTCGTCGGGGAACAGGTCGATCTTCACGCTCTCGATGAATTCCAGCGAGTTGCCTGCACGTTGCTGCAATTCCAGGATGCCCTTGACCCACTGTCGGGCACGGGCATGGTTGCCCTTGGGCTGCTCGTCCTCGTTGGACTTGTAGAGCCAGTGCGCCGCGATGCCGTTGTTGGCCATCTCTTCCATTTCGCGGGTGCGGATCTGGATCTCGATGGGCACGCCGTGCATGCCGAACAGGGTGGTATGCAGCGACTGGTAGCCGTTGGCCTTGGGGATCGCGATGTAGTCCTTGAAGCGCCCGGGCAGGGGCTTGTAGAGGTTGTGCACCGCACCCAGTACGCGATAGCAGGTGTCGACCTTGTCGACGACGATACGAAACGCGTATACGTCCATGATCTCGTTGAAGGCGCGACGCTTGCCGCGCATCTTCTTGTAGATGCCATAGAGGTGTTTCTGCCGCCCGCTGACCTCGCCGGCGATGCCGTCGGCCGCCAGGCAGTTGGCCAGCGAGGTTTCGATCTTGGCGACGATTTCCTTGCGATTGCCCCGCGCGCTCTTGACCGCCCGATGAATGAGCGAGGAACGCATGGGGTGCATGGCCTTGAAGCCCAGGTCCTCGAACTCCACGCGCACGGTGTGCATGCCCAGCCGGTTGGCGATGGGGGCGTAGATTTCCAGGGTTTCCTTGGCGATGCGCCGGCGTTTTTCCCCGGACAGCACCTCGAGCGTGCGCATGTTGTGCAGCCGGTCGGCCAGCTTGACCAGGATCACGCGGATGTCGCGCGCCATGGCCATGGCCATCTTCTGGAAGTTCTCGGCCTGGGCCTCGGCCTTGGTCTCGAAATTCATCTGGGTCAGCTTGCTGACCCCGTCGACCAGCTCGGCGACGGTTTCGCCGAATTGCTGGCTGAGGGCTTCCTTGGCGATGCCGGTGTCTTCGATCACGTCGTGCAGCATGGCGGCCATCAGGCTCTGATGGTCCATGTGCATGTCGGCGAGGATGCTGGCAACCGCCAGCGGATGCGTCACGTAGGGTTCACCGCTGCGACGGCGCTGCCCGTCGTGGGCCTGCTCGGCATAGAAATAGGCCCTTCGAACCAGGTTGACCTGTTCGGGACCCAAATAAGTCGACAGCCGCTCGGCGAGGGCTTCTATACCCGCCATGGTTTCACCTCTTGCGCAGGAAGAGGATCGGGCGCCGCGCGACGTCGACAGGGCATCGATCAGATAGCCTCGTTGTTCTCGTCCTCGAATGCGGCGAACACCGGATCCTCGGTGACGATCTCTTCGGCGGCGATGAATTCATTGGTCACGATGCCTTCGGCGATTTCGCGCAGGGCAACGACGGTAGGCTTGTCGTTTTCCCACGCAACGCGTGGTTCCTTGCCACCGGTGGCCAGTTGGCGGGCGCGCTTGGTCGAGAGCATGACCAGCTCGAAGCGGTTATCCACGTGTTCCAGGCAGTCTTCAACAGTTACGCGGGCCATGGTGTTCCTCAGTAGCAGATGCGTTAGGCGTGCAGCCCAGAATGGGCAGGCGGACTCGATAGTTTAAAAAATCACCAGCCAATAGGGAAGGACTGTTTGCCTCGGTGCTCGGCTTGGGTCCCTGCAGCAGCTGCCAGAAGGCCGCTACAGACGGGTTGTCGCAGTACCTCGACGATAACGCCTGGCCCCCCTCGAACACAACAGGTTCAGCGCATGGCATCGCGCAGTCGCGGCGTGAGCTCTTCGAACAGGGTCTGTACCGAGCGCAAGGCGCGACAATCGGGGCGAGTGAGCAGCCACAGCTGCGTATCGCAGCCTGGCAGCGGCTCGCTCAGCGCCTCGACCCCGGGCAGGGTATCGACCATGTAGTCGGCCAGCGCCGCCACGCCAAGGCCGGTGCTCACCAGCTGGGCGATGGTCGACATGCCGCTGCACTGGTAGCGCGCGAGCAGGTCGGGGTGGTGCTGGTTGCGCCAGAGCACGGTAGGGTGGTCGTGCATGGCGTCGTCCGGCGCGATCCAGGGCACGCTGTAGGGCGACTCGGCCAGCCGCTCGCGAAATTCCGCGCGCCCGCAGATCACGTAGGAGGTCGAGCCCAGGCAACGGCCAACGAGGTGTTCCGGGGGTGTATTGGTGAGTCGCAGCGCGATGTCGGCGTCGCGACGGCTCAGGTTGGCGAAGGTGTTGGAGGTGCCCATTTCCAGCGACAGGGCCGGGTAGTTGGGCATGAAGTCGGCCAGGGCCGGCAGCAGCAGGCTGTGCAGCACCGCCTCGGTGCAGGTCAGGCGCACGGTTCCACTGACCACCTGCTCGCCGCTGGTCAGGGCGATACGTGCCGCTTCCAGGGCCTGTTCGGCGCGCTCGGCCTGTTCGGCCAGGGCCTGGGCGGTGTCGGTGGGCAGGTAGCCCTTGCGGCTCTTGACGAACAGCGCCGTGCCCAAGGCCGCTTCCAACCGACGGATGGAGCGAAACACCGTGGAAACATCGACCTTGAGCAGTTCCGCAGCCTTGGCCAGTGAGCGTCCGCGCTCCAGTGCCAACACCAGCACGAGGTCTGCATGGGTGATCTGATATTGCATGTCTGCACGCTCTGCTTGCCGATCTGCCAATGTCTGTTGCGCCGGAGCCCATCTTATAGTGCAACGGCAGGCGGGAAGCAACGCTCCCATGCCCCGACGAATCCATCACCGAAGAGATCGTCGGAACAACAAGATCAGCCGTCATCGTCGCCTCGCCGACGTCATTCCCGCTAGCCGCGCTGCTGCCCCCACAGGCCGCTCCCACCACAGGAGCTCCTACCACAGAAGCTCCTACCACAGGATGTACAGCCATGACATCGGCCTGCCCGTGCACTCGCTGCTTGCCTGAAATGCTTCTTGCCGAAATGGCACGCTCATGAGCGTGCAGCCACTGAGCCTCAGCGGGGCCATTGCATCGACGCGACGGCCTTTACAGGCGCTGAGGCGATCGTGCCGGCCTGTGGCACCTACGACCGTTCGCAGGCAGCGCCGTAGCATCTGTGCGGCATTCTTTTCACCGGTTCGCCTTCAAATGCCGAGCTGCATCATTACAATGGCGCCCCCTACAGCGTCAGTACCCTGCCGCGATGCGGCCGGTGCCAGCTTTCTGCCGGGCGTGCATGGCCACCGGCAATGGCGCTTGAACCAGAACTCGGTTCGCGTTTGTCTGTTTCAGGCATTTCCCACGCCCTGCATCGCACGTGCTGTACGGGAGGGCGCGCGACAGACAGCATTCTGACGTGACCCGCAAGCCGCGGACGGCTTGACTGGCAGCAAGCTTTCAATGAGTGGAAGCGGGCCTTGTACGCAAGGCCTGTGGAAAAACAATACCAATAGCAATGGCACTTACTCATGAGCGAATTCACAGAAACCAGCCGTCCCCCGGGTGCGGCGGCCGAGCAGGGCAGCAACGCCGCAGGTGTCGGCAAAGGGTTGGCCAAGGGTCGGCTGGGCCTGCTGGCCAGCGTCGTATTGGGCATCTCGACGATCGCCCCGGTCTACACCCTCACCGGCGCGCTCGGTCCGACCGTGCGTGAGGTCGGCGCCCATCTGCCGGCGGTGTTCATCGTCGGCTTCCTGCCCATGCTGCTGGTAGCCCTGGGCTATCGCGAGCTCAACGCCGCCGAACCCGACAGCGGCACCTCCTTCACCTGGTCCGCCCGCGCGTTCGGCCCGATGATCGGCTGGATCGGCGGCTGGGGGCTGGTGGTGGCGACCACCATCGTGCTGTCGAACCTGGCTGGCGTGGCAGTGGACTTCTTCTATCTGTTCATTGGCCAGATCACCGGGCACCACCAGCTGGCTGCGCTGGCCGACAACCTGCTGGTCAACGTCACCACCTGTTGCGTGTTCATCGCCCTGGCAGTGTGGATCTGTTGCCGAGGCATGGGCACCACCATGACCGTGCAGTATGGCCTGGTGGCCCTGCAACTGCTGGTGCTGGTGGGTTTCGGTTTCGCCGCTTTCGGCGAGACCACGGCGCCGCCGCCGCTGGCGTTCGATTTCGCCTGGTTCAACCCGTTCGGCGTCGAGTCGTTCTCGGCCTTCGCGGCGGGCTTGTCACTGTCGATCTTCATTTTCTGGGGCTGGGATGTGTGCCTGACCGTCAGCGAAGAGTCGGTGGGCAGCGACGAGGTGCCCGGCAAGGCGGCCACCTGGACCGTGCTGCTGATTCTGGGGTTGTACCTGTTCACCGCCATCGCCACCCTGCAGTTCGCCGGCGTCAGTGACAGCGGGTTGGGCCTGGGCAACCCACGCATCCAGGAGAATGTCTTCGCCCACCTGGCCGGGCCGGTGATGGGGCCACTGGCGATCCTGATGTCGATCGCGGTGCTGGCCAGCACCGCCGCCTCGTTGCAATCGACCTTCGTCTCGCCAGCGCGCACGCTGCTCGCCATGGGCTACTACGGCGCCGTACCGCAGCGCTTCGCCAGCGTCTGCCCCCGTTCGCAGACCCCGCGCTACGCCACGATCTGCGCTGGAGTGGCGGCGGCAGCGTTCTACGTGACCATGCGCAGCCTGAGCGAGAACGTGCTGGCCGACACCATCACCGCCCTGGGCATGATGATCTGCTTCTACTACTCGCTCACCGCGTTCGCCTGCGTCTGGTATTTCCGCGCCAGCCTGTTCGACAGCCTGCGCCACTTCTTCATGCGTGGCCTGTGTCCGCTGCTCGGTGGCGTGATCCTGTCGGTGATCTTCGTGCGCACTGCCCTGGACAGCGCTTCGCCGGACTTCGGCAGCGGCTCGCACGTCGGTGGGCTGGGGCTGGTATTCGTGATCGCCGCGATCATCTCGGTGCTGGGCATCGTGCTGATGATGCTGTCGCGGCTGCGGGCGCCGGCCTTCTTCCTCGGCGCCACCTTGCAGCAGCAAGCCAAGCTGCAATTGCAGGACTGACCCTCGGGGCGCCGGGCGCCCCAGGTTCAACCGACCAGTTGCTCGAGCAGCGCGCCGTGGCGCTGCTTCTGCTTGGCCAGCAGCAGTCGGTTGGCGCGGAAGACCGATTTGAGGTCTTCCAGGGCCTGGACGAAGTCGTCATTGACGATGACGTAATCGAACTCGTCGTAGTGCACCATCTCGCTGACCGCTTCCTTCATGCGCCCGGCGATGATCTCTTCGCTGTCCTGGCCGCGGCCATCCAGACGCTCGCGCAACGCCTGCTGGCTGGGCGGCAGGATGAAGATCGACAACGCCTCGGGCATCAACCGGCGCACCTGCTGCGCACCTTGCCAGTCGATTTCCAGAATGAGGTCGAAACCCTGCGCGAGGGTTTCCTGCAACGCGCTGCGCGAGGTGCCATAGAAGTTGCCGAAGACCTCGGCGTGCTCCAGGAAATCGCCTTGGGCGATCAGCGCCCTGAACGCGTCATGGGCCACGAAATGGTAGTTCACGCCATGGCTTTCACCTGGACGCATGGCGCGGGTGGTGTGGGAGACCGAGACGCGAATCTGCTCGTCTTTCCGGGTCAGGGCGTCGACCAGGCTGGTCTTGCCGGCGCCTGAAGGCGCGGAAACGATGTAGAGGGTGCCGCTGGTGTGAGTCATGTGGGGTAGCCTTACTCGATGTTCTGTACTTGTTCACGCATCTGTTCGATCAACACCTTCAGGTTGACCGCCGCCTGGGTGCTGCGGGCGTCGAAGGCCTTGGAGCCCAGGGTGTTGGCTTCGCGATTGAGCTCCTGCATCAGGAAGTCCAGGCGTCGCCCGGCGGCACCGCCGGACTTGAGCACCCGGCGCACCTCGGTGACATGGGTGCTCAGCCGGTCCAGCTCTTCGGCCACGTCGCTTTTCTGCGCCAGCAGTACCATCTCCTGTTCCAGGCGCTGAGGGTCGAGCTCGGCCTGCAGGTCGGCGAAGCGGTCCAGGATGCGCTGACGTTGGGCGGCGAGCATCTGGGGCACCAGGGCACGCAGGGTAGCCACTTCATGGGTCATGGCATCCAGGCGCTCGTCGATCAGCCGTGCGAGCTCCTGGCCTTCGCGCTGGCGGCCGGCCTTGAGTTCGGCGAGCGCTTCGTCGAACAAGGTCAGAGCTTCGGCGTTCAACGCTTGCGGATCGGCCGCATCGGCGACCAGTACGCCCTGCCAGGCCAAGACTTCCAGGGGATTGAGCGGGGCGGGCTGCTGGATCAGTGCCGCCACGCTCTCGGCAGCGGCCACCAGTTGGGCGGCACGCTCGCGGTCGACTTGCAGCGGTTTGCCGGTGCTGTCTTCAGCCAGGCGCAAGGTGCACTCGACCTTGCCCCGCGACAGCCCCTGGCGCAGCCCTTCGCGCACCGCGCCTTCAAGATCGCGCAGGGCCTCGGGCAGGCGTAGATGGGGTTCCAGATAACGGTGATTGACCGAGCGTAGCTCCCAGCTCAGGGTGCCCTGGCTGCCAGCGCGTTCGACGCGGGCAAAGGCGGTCATGCTGTGCACCATGGGAGAACCTCGCGAATTACGGTATGAACGGAGCGCCTTCGGGCGGCAAGGCGCAGGATTGTAGCGCAGTGCGACGATGGCGCCCAATCAGGCAGGTGCAAGGCGCCGGGCGGCGTGGGAAAACCTGGCGAGCGTGCCTGAAGTCACATTGGGCGTGCCCTGAGTTGGCGTGCCGCCCTATAATGACCGCTTGATTCGCTTTCCAGTACAGGTATCCCAGATGAAACGTCCAAGTGGTCGCGCCGCCGATCAGCTCCGCTCGATCCGCATCACCCGCAACTACACCAAGCACGCCGAGGGGTCGGTACTGGTCGAGTTCGGTGACACCAAGGTCATCTGCACGGTCAGCGTCGAGAACGGTGTCCCGCGCTTCCTCAAGGGCCAGGGCCAGGGTTGGCTCACCGCCGAATACGGCATGCTGCCCCGTGCCACCGGTGAGCGTAACCAGCGCGAAGCCAGCCGCGGCAAGCAAGGTGGCCGGACCCTCGAAATCCAGCGCCTGATCGGCCGCTCCCTGCGCGCCGCGCTGGACATGAGCAAGCTGGGCGACATCACCTTGTACATAGACTGCGACGTGATCCAGGCCGATGGCGGTACGCGTACCGCCTCCATCACCGGGGCCATGGTCGCGCTGTGCGACGCCCTGGCCGTGATCAAGAAGCGGGGCGGCCTCAAGGGCGGCAACCCGCTCAAGCACATGATCGCCGCCGTGTCGGTGGGCATGTACCAGGGCGAGGCGGTGCTGGACCTGGACTACCTGGAAGACTCCGCCGCCGAGACCGACCTCAACGTGGTCATGACCAGTGCCGGCGGCTTCATCGAGGTGCAGGGCACTGCAGAAGGCGCGCCGTTCCAGCCTGAAGACTTCAATGCCATGCTGGCACTGGCCCAGAAGGGCATGAGCGAAATCTTCGACCTGCAGACGGCCGCGCTGGCCGACTGATCCTTCGCCAAGGGGACGAATGCACCATGAGCGAGCCGAACACGCCGATCGACATTCCCAACGCCGAAGTCCGGCAGTGGGCGATGTTCTGCCATTTCAGCGCCCTGCTCGGGCTGGTGATGCCTCTTGGGCATCTGCTCGGGCCACTGGTGATGTGGATCTGGAAGCGCGAATCCGACCCCTTCGTCGACGCCCATGGCAAGGAGGCGCTGAACTTCCAGATCACCGTCACCCTCGCCGGGTTCATCTGCTTCCTGCTGATGTTCGTGGTGATCGGCATCGTCCTGTTCGCCATCCTGGCGGTGGCGGTGCTGATCCTGATCATCCTGGCCGGTGTGCGGGCCAACGAAGGTAAACCCTATCGCTACCCGCTCACCTGGCGTCCGATCAAGTAACCAGACCTCTCAGGGCAGTTGCAGACCACCGGCGGCCTTGTGCAAGGCCCGCAGGTGGTCGCCAATCTGCTTGACGTTGGCCTCGATCGCGGCAATTTCCCTGGCCCGGGCAGGTTCGAGCAGCGCCCGCACTTCCTTGTCCAGATCGGTACTCAGGCGCAGCAACTGCGCCTGACGCTCCTTGCTGATCTTCTCCAGGTGCACCCGCTCCTGCGGCTGGGGCAGGCCATACCCCTGGGACTCCAGCAACTCTGCGGGCCGGCTGAGGAACCCGCTGTTGGCGAGCATCTGCTGGAGCGTGGCATTGGCCTTGTCGACGCTGCCGTCCTTCAGCGCGGTGGCGTTGAGGTAACGCTGCTTGACCTCGTCCTGTGCCAGGAGCAGTTGCCGGCGCAGGCTGGCCTGTTCGAGCAGGAGCAAGGCGGCGCTGGTGCGTAGGTCTGCCTGCATGAACCAGGGCCGACGCTGTTCGGCATCCTGAGCCAGCCAGTCTTCCACGCTACTTTGACGCACCGGTAACTGCTTCTTCAGTACATCGAACATGGCCTGGTAGCGATCCCGGTAGGAATCGAACCGATAGCCCAGGCGCAAGGCCTCGCGTGGATCGTCCAATACATGGGTATCGGCCAGACCGCGTCCCTTCAGCACTTCCAGCAGGCCATTGGGCAAGATCGAGTCCAGGTCGGCGAAGCGTGGATCGGCAGTGCCGCTGCGCATCAGCTTGAGGGTCTCGACCGCGCAGTTGTTGGACAGGAAATAGTAGTTGCCGTCGTAGCTCCAGTGCATCTCTGCCGCCTGGCGCACCAGATCCTCGATCTGCTGGCGGTCGAGCTTGAGCGGCACCGACGACAGGCTGCGCAGTTCGGTCTTGGTGTATTCGTCGATCACCTGGCCCAACGGCAACACGAATAGCCGCGAAGGGTAGGCGCCGGTCAAGCCATCCCAGCTGGACAATTGCACGTCGTTGACGAAGGCCCGGTACGACAGCACCAGGTGCCGGTCCAGATCCAGGCGGCAATCCGGGCCACGCGGCCGGCCTGGCGCGCAGATCACCAGGCGCAGCATGCTGTGCCCCCAGCGGCTGACCCAGTTCTGGTTGGCTTCGGCCAGCAGGTAATCCACCTGATAGACGCGCTCGGGGTCGATTTCACCGAGCGGCTCGCGGGCGAAATCGCTGCCGGCGTTGAGGAAGGGCAGGCCCTGGGCGCAGGCTTGCTGCTGTGGCGACCAGCCGAAGTGCTCGTGCAGGTACTGATTCAGCGCCGGACGGCGACAGCCGTAGCTGGGGTCGAGGAGAAAGTACTCCATGTTGACCGCGATGAATTCCTTGGGACTGCTCAGCTCGTAGGCATCGGGGCTGCGTACCAGTTGGCCGTTGTGCTGTTCTCGCTCGCCGCGCCGGCCTACGTACTGCTGCCATCCGGCCAGGTCGAGCAGGCGCGGATCATCGCTCAGGGTGAACCGGCGCGCGGTTTCGCCTCGACACTGCTGCGGCAGGCCGATCTGGCCAAGCGAACGTTCCTGGCGCTTGCAGCGCAAGATGAGCGAGCGCTCGGCGCCCTGCCATAGACGCGCGCGATCATAGATGTGGGTGACTTCGTGCAGTACCGTCGCCAGCAGCTCTTCGCGGACGGTGCCGTGGGGGCGATCGGTCTTCTGCTGGGCGGCGCTGCCGTCGGCCAGGCTCGGCAGCAGGCGGGCATTGAGTTCCAGGCTGGAAACGGGCGACGCCTGGCCGTAGGCGTCGGTCGGCATGCGATCTGTCCAGCTCACCAGAATGCGCCGATCCAGTCGCTGCTTGAAGGACGGCGGCAGCTTTGTCATCGCCTCGTCGAGCAGCGCTTGCGACGCCTGGCGCTCGCTGGCGCTCAGGCCGTCCGTGTGCAACGCCAATTGTAATTCGGCGAGCACGGGCGTGCCGAGCAGCGTCAGGACGCAGCCGAACAGCCAGGCACGCGTGCGCTTCACAGGGCGAGGATGGCTTGGGCAAGCACCTGGTCGCTGGCATCACGTGCTTGCGGCACGCGCTCGCGCAGGGTGGCGAAGGCTGCCTCCAGCTGGGCGCCACGAATGTCGCCCTGGGTGGCGACGAAGCTGGCGGCGTCGTCGTGGGCTTCTCGCACCACCTTGGAGTCGCGGATCGAGGTGGTGGTATCGGACGTGAAGTCGATCGACCGGCCGAAGGCACGAACGATGATGTTGCTGGTGGCCACCAGGGTCTGTGCCTGAGCCACGTCGGCCAGCAGCAGCATGCCGAGGGTGGCGGCGATCAGCGGTTTACGCATGGAGCATCTCCGGAGAATTCAGGGAGCGAGGGGGTGGTCATTGGACGAGAATTGCCTCTGCCAGTTCAAGGTCGTCGTGGCTGTCCAGCGAATGGCTCCGACGCAGTACCCTCAGCGCGGCTTGCAGGCGTGCGCCACGGATCTTGCCTTCGCTGGCCACGAATGCTGCGGCGTCATCCCGCGCCATACCGATCATCTTGCGATCGAAGGGGGCGGTCGTCACCTGGGAAGTGACGTAACTGGTCATGATGGGGAACTGCGTGGTGACGTCCATGGCCGACGCATTTCCCGCGCAGGTGAGCGCCAGGAGCAGAAAGATCAGGTAACGCATTGGCTCGATCACAGTCAGGCATGGGTTCGATGCGTAAGACGCAGTCGACCAAGGCGCCGACTGCGCTCAATCGAAGGTCTGCTCAGAGGGCCAGGATGGCCTCGGCCAACTGCGCGTCGCTGGCGTGCAGCGTCGGCGTCGTCTGTCGGATATGGGCCAGTGCACTTTCCAGTTTGGCACCGCGAATGGCACCCTGGCTGCCGACGAAGCTGGCGGCATCGTCGCGTGCGGCCTCGATGATCTTTTTGTCACGCAGCGACGAGCTGGCATCGGACGTGGCGTCCGTGGATGCGGCCACCCCGCGTACCACGGTATCGGTGGTGACCACGAAGCTGCTGGCGTGGGCGGTACCAGCCAGGGCTAACAGCGCGGCGGCGCCGAGCAAGAATTGACGGGACATGGATAAAGCTCCTGCGAAAACGGATCGAGTTGTTCGGACGCCTGTGAGACAGCTCAGGATACCTGAAGACCATGATGTAATGGGATTGGGCACGGCGCCAAGGAGCTTATCCGACACCCCGCATTGTTTCGAAATATGAAGCAACTAACTCCAACTGTACCGCCAGTAATTTACTTTATTGGTAACTGTACTGGCTGTGCAGAAGATATTTAACGGTCATAAAAAAACCCGCCGCAGTTCCCTGCGACGGGTTTTTGGAAAGCCTATCCGGCGCAAGACCGGTGGGCCAGGCTCAGCGCCAGAAAGGCTTGCTCAGCTCTTGGTAGCGCTGGGACTCGCTGATGCCAGCATCAGCCAGCAGGCGCGCGTCGAGGCGAGCCAGTTGACGACGGCTGGCGATGCGACGTTGCCACAGCAGCAGGGTCGAGACGGCGCGCAGGGGAGCCGAAGCTTTGGATTCAGTGTTGTTTTCGAAAACCAGACCGGAACTGAGTGTACGTTCCATGATGTGTCATCCTTCCGCTTGTGGCGGGACTAGGTAGTGATTTAACTGATGCCAATCATCCTCCTGTCCTGTCCAGCGCAGTAGATACAGTTAAACAGTATAGAGTGTGGCCAGTTAACTGTTTAGAGCGACTGTTGCACCCGGAAATGGCGAAACTGTACTGGTTCGCCCTATATTGGTGCATTTTTGCCTGGCATGATGTATCTAGACCACCGGCAGGGTCTGAATAAACGGTACAGTAGTACAGTTTTTTCGTGGTCTGCGCCGTCGGCTCATTGGCCATCGCACGCAGAGGTGTAATGGCCGTTTGTTGGAAAGGGTGTGAACTGATCAGCCCGCCAGCATCCGACCGCTTTCTTCCAGATTCTCGTGCCAGCTCAAGGCTTCGCGCAGGATATGTGGCGTATGTCCGCCACGTTCACAGGCGCGTTGGAAATAGTCGTCCAACGCTGCCCGATAGTCCGGGTGCACGCAGTTGTCGATGATCGCCCGCGCCCGCTCGCGGGGCGCCAGGCCACGCAAGTCGGCCAGACCCTGCTCGGTGACCAGGATGTCCACGTCATGCTCGGTATGGTCCACGTGACTCACCATCGGCACCACGCTGGAGATGGCCCCGCCCTTGGCGATGGATTTGGTGACGAAGACCGCCAGGTGCGCGTTGCGAGCGAAGTCGCCCGAGCCACCGATGCCGTTCATCATCCGAGTGCCGCATACATGGGTGGAATTGACGTTGCCGTAGATATCGAACTCCAGCGCCGTATTGATCCCGATGATACCCAAGCGGCGCACCACTTCAGGATGGTTGGAAATCTCCTGCGGGCGCAGCACCAGCTTGTCCTTGTAACGCTCCAGGTTGCCGAACACGTCGGCGTTGCGCCGGCTCGACAGGGTGATCGAGCTGCCTGAAGCGAAGCGCAGCTTGCCCGCGTCGATCAGTTCGAAGGTGGAGTCCTGCAGGACTTCCGAGTACATGGTCAGGTCCTCGAACGGCGAGTCGATCAGACCGCACATCACCGCGTTGGCGATGTTGCCGATGCCGGCCTGCAAGGGGCCGAGGCTGTTGCTCATGCGGCCTGCCGCCACTTCGCGCTTGAGAAAGTCGATCAAATGGTCGGCGATGCCCTGGGTTTCGTCGTCCGGAGGCACCACGGTGGACGGCGAGTCTGGCTGGTCGCTGATGACGATTCCGACGATCTTCGCCGGGTCGATCGGGATGGCAGTGCTACCGATGCGGTCATCCACCTTCACCAGGGGGATCGGCGTGCGCGTGGGGCGATAGGTCGGTATATAGATGTCGTGCAAGCCCTCCAGATTGGGATTGTGCGACAGGTTGATCTCGACGATCACCTGCTTGGCGAAGATCGCGAAGCTGGCCGAGTTGCCTACCGAGGTGGTCGGTACGATGTGTCCCTGCTCGGTGATCGCCACGGCTTCGATGACGGCGATGTCGGGCAGGGTCAGCTGCTTGTTGCGCAATTGCTCGACGGTTTCGGACAGGTGCTGATCGATGAACATCACCTGCCCGGCATTGATGGCCTTGCGCAGGGTGCTGTCGACCTGGAACGGCATGCGTCGGGCCAGGACACCGGCCTCGGTCAGTTGCTTGTCCAGGTCGTTGCCCAGGCTGGCGCCGGTCATGAGGCTGATCTTCAGCGGCGACAGCTTGGCGCGCGCGGCCAGCGCGTGGGGTACGGCCTTGGCTTCGCCGGCGCGGGTGAAGCCGCTCATGCCGACGGTCATGCCGTCCTCGATCAGGCCAGCGGCATCGGCCGCACTCATTACCTTGCTGTGCAGGGAGGACAAGCGGATACGATCACGGTACATGAAATGTTATCTCGGGCTACTGGGCTACAGCAGGGCAGTCTAGTGATTTCGCCCCGGGCCGTCCCACGACCATGGTCGTAGGAGCCACGAGCCCCGCGTGCCTTTGATCTGGGTCATGAAACGTGCAAGGCCCTGGGGACAACACCCAGGGCCTTGCGCGTTCAGCGGCGTATCCCAGTGGGAATCACTCGACCGCCTTGACCATGTCCTCGATGACCTTCTTGGCATCACCGAACACCATCATGGTCTTGTCCAGGTAGAACAGCTCGTTGTCCAGGCCCGCATACCCACTGGCCATCGAGCGCTTGTTGACGATGATGGTCTTGGCCTTGAAGGCTTCGAGAATCGGCATGCCGGCGATCGGCGACTTGGGATCGTTCTTCGCCGCCGGGTTGACCACGTCGTTGGCGCCGAGCACCAGCACCACATCCGCCTGGCCGAACTCGGCGTTGATGTCCTCCATTTCGAAGACCTGATCGTAAGGCACCTCGGCCTCGGCCAGCAGAACGTTCATGTGACCGGGCATGCGGCCCGCCACGGGGTGGATGGCGTACTTCACCGTCACCCCTGCATGCGTCAGCTTTTCCGTCAGTTCCTTGAGGGCGTGCTGAGCGCGGGCCACGGCCAGGCCGTAGCCAGGCACGATGATCACGCTGTCGGCATTGCTCAGGAGGAAGGTGGCATCGTCCGCAGACCCGGACTTGACCGGGCGCTGCTCCCTGGCGCCATTCCCGGCGCTGGCCTCCACGGCACCGCCGAACCCACCCAGGATCACGTTGAAGAACGAGCGGTTCATCGCCTTGCACATGATGTACGACAGGATCGCCCCGCTGGAGCCGACCAGGGACCCGGCGATGATCAGCATCGAGTTGTTCAGCGAGAAGCCGATACCCGCCGCCGCCCAGCCCGAATAGCTGTTGAGCATCGATACCACCACCGGCATGTCGGCGCCGCCGATTGGAATGATGATCAGCACGCCCAGGACGAACGCGAGGATCAGCATCAGGCTGAACGCGCTGTAGTGCCCGGTGAAGGTGAACAGCAGGCCGAGGACCAGGGTCGCGATCCCCAATACGAGGTTGAGCTTGTGTTGGCCGGGGAACTGCACCGGCGCGCCCTGGAACAGGCGGAACTTGTATTTGCCTGACAGCTTGCCGAAGGCGATGACCGAGCCTGAGAAGGTAATGGCGCCAATGGCGGCCCCCAGGAACAGTTCGAGCCGGTTGCCGGCAGGAATCGGATCGCTGATGCGGCTGACGATGCCCATGGATTGAGGCTCCAGCACCGCGGCGATGGCGATGAACACGGCGGCCAGGCCGATCATGCTGTGCATGAAGGCGACCAGCTCGGGCATCTTGGTCATTTCCACGCGCTTGGCCATGATCGAGCCTGCGCTGCCGCCGATCAGCAGGCCGACCAGTACGTAGCCGATGCCGGCGGCAGCGCTGCCATCGCCCAGCGACAGCGCCGCAAGCTTGTAGATCAGGCCCACGGTGGTCATCACCGCGATCGCCATGCCGATCATGCCGAACAGGTTACCGCGCCGTGAAGTGGTCGGGTGCGACAGTCCTTTGAGCGCCTGGATGAAGCAGACGGAGGCGATTAGATAAAGCAGGGTGACCAGATTCATGCTCATGGTTGCTTCTGCCCCTCGCTCTTGGTTTTCTTCTTGAACATCTCCAGCATGCGCCGGGTGACCAGGAACCCGCCGGACACATTGACCGCCGCCAGTGCCACGGCCAGTGTGCCCATCAGCTTGCCTGCCGGGGTCACGGTCAGGGCGGCGGCGAGCATGGCGCCGACGATTACGATCGCCGAGATCGCGTTGGTAACGGCCATCAGCGGCGTGTGCAGCGCTGGGGTGACGTTCCACACCACGTGGTAGCCCACGTAGATCGCCAGCACGAAAATGATCACGTTGTAGATGCCGTGGGAAATCAGCATGTCGTCCATAGTCGCGCTCCTCAGCCGTTCTTGCGCACGATCTGGCCGTCGCGGCACATCAGGCACGCGGCGACGATATCGTCTTCGAGGTTGATCACCAGTGCGCCGTCCTTGTCGAACAGCAGCTTCATGAAGTCCAGCAGGTTGCGCGCGTACAGCGCCGAGGCGTCTGCCGGCAGCTGTGCGGGAAGGTTGGTCGGGCCGACCAGGGTAACTCCGTGGGCGACGACCACCTGGTCGGCCACGGTCAGCGGGCAGTTGCCGCCCTGCGCTGCTGCGAGGTCGATGACCACTGAGCCCGGCTTCATTTGCGCAACGGTTTCCGCGCTCAGCAGGGTGGGTGCCTTGCGGCCCGGAATCAAAGCGGTGGTGATGACGATGTCCGCCTGCCTGGCGCGCTCGTGCACAGCCTGGGCCTGGCGCTGCATCCAGCTGGCCGGCATCGGCCGTGCATAGCCGCCCACGCCCTCGGCGCAGGCCCGCTCCTCGTCGTTCTCGTAGGGAACGTCGATGAACTTGCCGCCCAGGGACTCGATCTGCTCCTTCACGGCCGGACGCACGTCCGAGGCCTCGATCACTGCCCCCAGGCGCTTGGCCGTGGCAATGGCCTGCAGGCCGGCGACGCCGGCGCCGAGCACCAGCACGCGCGCGGCTTTGACGGTGCCGGCGGCGGTCATGAGCATGGGCATGAAGCGCGGATAGTGATGGGCGGCCAGCAACACTGCCTTGTAACCGGCGATGTTGGCTTGCGAGGAGAGCACGTCCAGGCTCTGTGCCCGGGAGGTACGCGGTGCAGCTTCCAGGGAGAAGGCGGTGATGCCGCGCTCGGCCATCCTGTCGATCAGGTCGTTGTCGAAGGGATTGAGCATGCCTACCAGCATGCTGCCGGGCTCGATCCGGGCCAGTTCGGCCTGGCTCGGTGCGACGACCTTCAGGATCACCTGCGCGCCGAGTGCATCGGCGGCATCGCCCAATCCGGCACCCACGGTTTCGTAGGCCTCGTCAGGAATGCTGGCCTTGAGCCCCGCTCCCCTTTGAATGGTGACGCGATGGCCTTGGGCGACCAGTTTCCTGACGGTTTCCGGGGTCGCGGCGACCCGTGTTTCGCCCGCCTGCGTCTCGAGAGGAACACCTATGTGCACGTCTTTGTCTCCTGCGCTGACCTTTATCGTTATTGAATCCAGCCCACTTCGGGTAGGGCGGATGGAGCGGCCGTCGAACATGCGCACCGCCCCAGGCGGGGCGGGCAAGGCATTTTGCAGATGTAGAGACAAGGCGGCAATCAATTTTGGAGCGAAACGAATGCAAAACTACAAGTCAATATGTGACCAAATGACGCAGATGTGGTGCTTCGACTCGTCTAACTAGATGCTTACGCATGCACAGTCACGAAAACAGGATATTCTCGCGTTTTTCGCTCCTGGATTGGTGAATGTCGTAAATGCCGCATCGTGATTCAGGTTTGCGAGGAGCTGACCGGTGCTTGCAGTTCTGGTTCCAGAGTTATGAATATGCGACATACGAATATATCTGTAGGTTATTCAGGGTAACAACTACAAATTCCCGGCGTCACTTTTCACTCACGTAGGCGCGGGCCTGCCTCAGCAGCCAGTCACGAAATGCGCGCAAGGCCGCCGATTCGACTTTTCGCTCGGGAATCATCAGATGGTAGGCCTTGGCACTGGCCAGCGCATGTCCATTAGCGACCACCAAGCGCCCCTCCTGCAGCTCGCGCTGAATGAGGAAAGGCGGAATGAGCGCGATACCCATCTGATGCATGGCTGCCTGGGCCAACATGGAGAACAGTTCGTAGCGCGGGCCGGTCATGTCGGCCTCCACGGTCATGCCCAGGCTGACGAACCACTGCCGCCAGGCATAGGGGCGGGTGGTCTGTTGCAGCAGCGGCAGTCGGGCAATGTGCTTCGCCTCCAGAGCGTCCTGCCGTTCGAGCCACTGCGGGCAGCACACCGGGACGGGGTTCTCGCCCATCAGCCGGTGTGACTGGGTCCCTGGCCAGTCAGCGTCACCGAAGTAGATGGCCGCGTCGAAAGGCGTGTCGGCGAACAGGAACGGTCGAGTGCGATTGGTCAGGTTCACCGTCACCTGCGGGTGATGCAATTGGAAGTCCTTCAGGCGTGGCACCAGCCACTGTGTTCCGAACGTGGGTACCACGGCCAACTCGATCACACTGGCGCCTTGCTGGCGCATCACCGACAAGGTGTCACGCTCCACGGCGTCCAGTTGAGCGCTCACCTGGCGGCTGTAGGAAAGCCCCGCTTCGCTCAACTTCACGCCGCGCTGGGAGCGCCGGAACAGCTCCACATTGAGAAAGCTCTCCAGGCTGGCGATCTGGCGACAGACCGCGCCTTGGGTCAGTTCGAGCTCTTGAGCTGCCTTGGTGAAGCTTTCATGGCGAGCTGCAGCTTCGAAACATATCAACGCGGTGGTGCTGGGGATCTTCCGGCGCATGTACCTGAGTCTCACTTGTCGATAACGATCATGCTGATCTTGCCCGTTTCCGGAGTGAGGAAACAGCACGAGTGGGTGCGCAATTGTCGTTTGTCCTCCAATCGTATCCGGCCTAGGCTCAAGGCCAGCTGAATTCAATCAGGCTTATTTCGAGGAGCCGTCGCATGGCCGGTAAAGCAAGCTTCAACTGGATCGACCCGCTGCTGCTGGACCAGCAGCTCAGCCAAGAAGAGCGCATGGTGCGCGACAGCGCCTACCAGTTCGCCCAGGACAAACTGGCGCCTCGGGTGATCGAGGCATTTCGTCATGAGCGCACCGATACGGCGATCTTCCGTGAAATGGGCGAGGTCGGGTTGCTGGGTGCGACCATCGCCGAACAATACGGCGGCAGTGGCTTGAATTACGTGTGCTATGGGTTGATCGCCCGTGAAGTGGAGCGTATCGACTCGGGCTATCGCTCGATGATGAGCGTGCAATCCTCCTTGGTGATGGTGCCGATCGAAACCTTCGGTAGCGAGGCGCAGAAGCAGAAGTACCTGCCCAGGCTGGCCAGCGGTGAGTGGATCGGCTGCTTTGGTCTGACCGAGCCCAACCATGGGTCTGATCCCGGCGCGATGATCACCCGGGCGCGCAAGGTCGAAGGCGGCTACAGCCTGACCGGCAGCAAGATGTGGATCACCAACAGCCCGATCGCCGATGTCTTCGTGGTGTGGGCCAAGGACGATGAGGGTGACATCCGCGGGTTCATACTGGAGAAAGGCTGGAAGGGCCTGAGCGCACCCGCCATCCATGGCAAGGTCGGTCTGCGGGCGTCGATCACCGGCGAGATCGTCATGGACGGCGTGTTCGTGCCCGAGGAAAACATCTTTCCCGAAGTCCGTGGGCTCAAGGGGCCGTTCACCTGCCTGAACTCCGCCAGGTACGGCATCTCGTGGGGCGCATTGGGTGCAGCCGAGGCGTGCTGGCACACGGCGCGCCAGTACACGCTGGACCGTCAGCAGTTCGGCCGTCCGCTGGCGGCCAATCAGCTGATCCAGAAGAAGCTCGCCGACATGCAGACCGAGATCACTCTTGGGCTGCAGGGCTGCCTGCGCCTGGGCCGAATGAAGGACGAGGGCACGGCGGCCGTGGAGATCACATCCATCATGAAGCGCAACTCCTGTGGCAAGGCGCTCGAGATCGCGCGGCTGGCCCGAGACATGCTGGGCGGTAACGGCATTTCCGACGAATTCGGCGTGGCGCGACATCTGGTCAACCTGGAGGTGGTCAACACCTACGAAGGCACCCATGACATTCATGCGCTGATCCTGGGCAGGGCGCAAACCGGCATTCAGGCCTTCTATTAATAGAGGAGCAGAGTGATGGGAGCGCTTTCGCATCTGCGCGTGCTGGACTTGTCGCGCGTACTGGCCGGGCCGTGGTGCGGCCAGATCCTCGCCGACCTCGGAGCTGACGTGATCAAGGTGGAGCGGCCGGGTAGCGGTGATGACACCCGCGCCTGGGGGCCTCCATTTCTCAAGGATGCCCGCGGCGACGATACCCGTGAGGCCGCCTATTATCTTTCGGCCAACCGTAACAAGCGCTCGGTGACCCTCGACTTCACCCAGCCGGAAGGCCAGCGCCTGGTACGCGAGCTGGCGCAGAACTCGGATGTCGTCATCGAGAACTTCAAGGTGGGTGGGTTGGCCGGGTACGGATTGGATTACCCCAGCCTCCAGGCGATCAATCCGCGGCTCATCTATTGCTCGATCACCGGCTTCGGCCAGACCGGTCCCTATGCCAGGCGGGCGGGCTACGACTTCATGATTCAGGGTCTCGGCGGCTTGATGAGCCTGACCGGTCGACCCGAGGGTGAGGAGGGCGCAGGCCCGATCAAGGTCGGCGTGGCGCTGACCGACATTCTGACCGGCTTGTATGCCACCAGCGCGATCCTCGCGGCGCTGGCCCATCGTGACCGCACCGGCGAAGGCCAGCATATCGATATGGCGCTGCTGGACGTGCAAGTGGCCTGCCTGGCCAACCAGGCGATGAACTACCTCACCACCGGTCAGGCACCCAGGCGACTGGGCAACGCGCACCCGAACATCGTCCCTTATCAGGACTTCCCCACGGCAGATGGCGACTTCATTCTGACTGTCGGGAATGACGGGCAATTTCGCAAGTTCGCCGAAGTGGCGGGCCAGCCTCAATGGGCGGACGATCCGCGATTCGCCACCAACCAGCAGCGTGTGGCGAACAGGGGGATACTGATTCCGCTCATTCGTCAGGCGACGGTGTTCAAGACCACCTGCGAATGGGTGGCGCTTCTGGAGCGGGCAGGGGTGCCTTGCGGTCCGATCAACGACCTCGCGCAGGTGTTCCAGGATCCGCAGGTGCAGGCACGAGGGTTGGCCCTGGAGCTGCCTCATCCGTTGGCAGGTCATGTGCCCCAGGTAGCGAGCCCCATCAGGTTGTCACGCACGCCGGTGGAGTACCGCAGGGCGCCGCCGTTGCTGGGCGAACACACCCAGGCGGTGCTCGAGCAGATACTGGGGCTGGATGAGCAGGCGGTAAAGTCGCTCAGGGTGGCCGGGGTGATCTGACTGGTGTTGCATTTCATGGGCGGGGAGGCCGACAGGCCCCCCCGCTGCGTTTTCCGCGATCTGAAAGATTCCTGAAATAAAAGGTTGACGCCTGTTCGGATCCCCTTATAATGCGCCCCACTTCCGCAGCAAACGGAACGCAAAACTTCTTTCTAATCAATAGGTTAGCTAGCAAGTGAAGCGAGTTCGGCGTTGTACGAAGGGCTTCGATCACCAGATCGGCAGCGGTGAAAAAGGCAGTTGACAGCATCTTCTGGTGCTGTAAGATTCGCCTCCCGCTACGAGAGATCGCAGCGAGTCAAGTGGTTGAAGCCAAACGAGTTTCTCGCAAAAAACTTCAAAATAAACGCTTGACACGAAACAAGGCTGCTGTAGAATGCGCGGCCTCGGTTGAGGCGAAACGCTCTCAGCCAAACGCTCTTTAACAAATCGAATCAAGCAATTCGTGTGGGTGCTTGTGAGTACGGACTGATCGTCGCATAGATTATCAGCATCACAAGTGGCCATGCGAGAAATCACATAGTCATTTGAGATTGCTGAGCCAAGTTTAGGGTTTCTTAAAAACCCAAGCAGTATTGAACTGAAGAGTTTGATCATGGCTCAGATTGAACGCTGGCGGCAGGCCTAACACATGCAAGTCGAGCGGATGACGGGAGCTTGCTCCTGGATTCAGCGGCGGACGGGTGAGTAATGCCTAGGAATCTGCCTGGTAGTGGGGGGCAACGTTTCGAAAGGAACGCTAATACCGCATACGTCCTACGGGAGAAAGCAGGGGACCTTCGGGCCTTGCGCTATCAGATGAGCCTAGGTCGGATTAGCTAGTTGGTGAGGTAATGGCTCACCAAGGCGACGATCCGTAACTGGTCTGAGAGGATGATCAGTCACACTGGAACTGAGACACGGTCCAGACTCCTACGGGAGGCAGCAGTGGGGAATATTGGACAATGGGCGAAAGCCTGATCCAGCCATGCCGCGTGTGTGAAGAAGGTCTTCGGATTGTAAAGCACTTTAAGTTGGGAGGAAGGGTTGTAGATTAATACTCTGCAATTTTGACGTTACCGACAGAATAAGCACCGGCTAACTCTGTGCCAGCAGCCGCGGTAATACAGAGGGTGCAAGCGTTAATCGGAATTACTGGGCGTAAAGCGCGCGTAGGTGGTTCGTTAAGTTGGATGTGAAAGCCCCGGGCTCAACCTGGGAACTGCATCCAAAACTGGCGAGCTAGAGTATGGTAGAGGGTGGTGGAATTTCCTGTGTAGCGGTGAAATGCGTAGATATAGGAAGGAACACCAGTGGCGAAGGCGACCACCTGGACTGATACTGACACTGAGGTGCGAAAGCGTGGGGAGCAAACAGGATTAGATACCCTGGTAGTCCACGCCGTAAACGATGTCAACTAGCCGTTGGAATCCTTGAGATTTTAGTGGCGCAGCTAACGCATTAAGTTGACCGCCTGGGGAGTACGGCCGCAAGGTTAAAACTCAAATGAATTGACGGGGGCCCGCACAAGCGGTGGAGCATGTGGTTTAATTCGAAGCAACGCGAAGAACCTTACCAGGCCTTGACATGCAGAGAACTTTCCAGAGATGGATCGGTGCCTTCGGGAACTCTGACACAGGTGCTGCATGGCTGTCGTCAGCTCGTGTCGTGAGATGTTGGGTTAAGTCCCGTAACGAGCGCAACCCTTGTCCTTAGTTACCAGCACGTTAAGGTGGGCACTCTAAGGAGACTGCCGGTGACAAACCGGAGGAAGGTGGGGATGACGTCAAGTCATCATGGCCCTTACGGCCTGGGCTACACACGTGCTACAATGGTCGGTACAGAGGGTTGCCAAGCCGCGAGGTGGAGCTAATCTCACAAAACCGATCGTAGTCCGGATCGCAGTCTGCAACTCGACTGCGTGAAGTCGGAATCGCTAGTAATCGCGAATCAGAATGTCGCGGTGAATACGTTCCCGGGCCTTGTACACACCGCCCGTCACACCATGGGAGTGGGTTGCACCAGAAGTAGCTAGTCTAACCTTCGGGGGGACGGTTACCACGGTGTGATTCATGACTGGGGTGAAGTCGTAACAAGGTAGCCGTAGGGGAACCTGCGGCTGGATCACCTCCTTAATCGAAGACATCAGCCTGCTGATGAGCTCCCACACGAATTGCTTGATTCATTGTGAAAGACGATGCTGTAACGCGACCCTGTTATAGGTCTGTAGCTCAGTTGGTTAGAGCGCACCCCTGATAAGGGTGAGGTCGGCAGTTCAAATCTGCCCAGACCTACCAATTACTTGGTGCGGCCTACGAGAT
>NZ_JACVTO010000029.1 GCF_016518545.1 Pseudomonas sp. S30 | reverse complement strand
CTCCCGCCCCGCCAACCCCAGCCGCATATCACTGCCACTAGGCTGCTGATACAAACTCAACCCGAACTCCGGCAGCACCGCCAGCAAGTAGTCGAAGATATCCCCCTGAATCCGCTCATAATCCGCCCACACTGTGGTGCGGGTGAAGCAGTACACCTCCAGCGGCACGCCTTCGGCGCTGGTCTGCATCTGGCGGACCATGCAGGTCATGTTCGGGTGCACGTCGGGGTGGTTCTTCAGGTAGGCCAGGGCGAAGGCCCTGAAGGTGCCGATGTTGGTGAGCTTGCGCCGGTTGGCCGCCAGTTCCTCGACCAGGCCCTGGGCCTCGTTCCAGTCGCGCAGCTCCTTGCGCTTGCTGGCCAGGTAGTCGCCGAGCAGACGCACGCCGCTCAGGCGCTGTTCTTCCTCATCGGTGAGAAAGCGCACGCCGGTGGCGTCGATGAACAGGCTGCGCTTGATGCGTCGGCCACCGGATTGCTGCATACCGCGGTAGTTGCGGAACGACTCGCTCATCAGGCGCCAGGTGGGAATGGAGACGATGGTCTTGTCGAAGTTCTGCACCTTCACCGTGTGCAGGGTGATGTCGATCACATCGCCATCGGCGCCCACCTGGGGCATTTCGATCCAGTCGCCGACGTGCAGCATGTCGTTGCTGGTCAACTGCACGCTGGCGACGAACGACAGCAGGGTGTCCTTGTACACCAACAGCAGCACCGCCGACATCGCACCCAGGCCCGAGAGCAGCAGCAGGGGCGAGCGGTCGATCAGGGTGGCGACGATGACGATGGCGCTGAACACCCACAGCACCATCTTGGCCAGTTGCACGTAGCCCTTGATCGAGCGGGTGCGGGCGTGTTCGGTGCGCGCGTAGATGTCCAGCAGGGCGTCGAGCAAGCACGACAGCGCCATGCTCAGGAACAACAAGGTGAAGGCCAGGGCCAGGTTGCCGAGGAAGTGCTGCGCCGTGTCGGACAGCTCAGGCACCAGGCGCAGGCCGAATTGCACCACCAGCGACGGCGTGGTCTGGGCCAGGCGCTGCAGCACCTTGTTGTGGCGCAGGTCTTCGATCCAGCGCAGCGCCGGCTGACGGGCCAGCAGGCGGCTGGCATGCAGCATCAGGAAGCGCGCCACGCGGCCCACCAGCAGCGAGGTCAGCAGCAGCACGCCCAGGCCGAGCGCGGCGTGGAGCAGGGGGTGTCGGTCGAGGGTGCCCCAGAGGTCCAGGGCGTCGACCCAGAGTCGTTGGATATCCATAGGGTGAAACGGTCTGCAGTGGCCTGACGAAGGGCTATTAGAGCGCGGAAGCAGGGCCGGGTGCCAAAAGAAATTCGGCGTCGACGGCGGAAACCGTTAACCTATGCAGCCGAATTGTCCGCATCTGTCTGAGGTACACCCGTGTTTTCCCAATTCGCCCTGCACGAACGCCTGCTCAAAGCCGTGGCCGAGCTGAAATTTGTCGAGCCGACCCCGGTGCAGGCGGCGGCCATTCCCATGGCCCTGCAAGGGCGCGACCTGCGCGTCACGGCGCAGACCGGCAGCGGCAAGACCGCCGCGTTCGTGCTGCCGCTGCTCAATCGTCTGGTCGACCTCAGTGGCCCACGGGTGGAGATCCGCGCGCTGATCCTGCTGCCGACCCGCGAGCTGGCGCAGCAGACCTTGAAGCAAGTGCAGCTGTTCTCGCAGTTCACCTACGTCAAATCGGGCCTGATCACCGGCGGCGAGGACTTCAAGGAGCAGGCCGCGATGCTGCGCAAGGTGCCGGACGTGCTGATCGGCACCCCGGGCCGCCTGCTCGAACACCTCAACGCGGGTAACCTCGACCTGTCCCACGTGCAGGTGCTGATCCTCGACGAAGCCGACCGCATGCTCGACATGGGCTTCGCCGAAGACATGGAGCGCCTGTGCAAGGAGTGCGAGCAGCGCGAGCAGACCCTGCTGTTCTCCGCCACCACCGGCGGCGCCGCCCTGCGCGACATCATCGGCAAGGTGCTGAAGAACCCCGAGCACCTGATGCTCAACAGCGTCTCGCAACTGGCCGAGGGCACACGCCAGCAGATCATCACCGCCGACCACGACCAGCACAAAGAGCAGATCGTGCAGTGGCTGCTGGCCAACGAGACCTTCGACAAGGCGATCATCTTCACCAACACCCGCGCCCTGGCCGATCGCATCTACGGCCACCTGGTGGCCAAGGACGTGAAGGCCTTCGTGCTGCACGGCGAGAAGGACCAGAAGGATCGCAAGCTGGCCATCGAGCGCTTCAAGCAGGGCAGCTCCAAGGTGCTGGTGGCCACCGACGTGGCCGCCCGCGGCCTGGACATCGACGGCCTGGACCTGGTGATCAACTTCGACATGCCGCGCAGCGGCGACGAGTACGTGCACCGCGTGGGCCGTACCGGGCGGGCCGGTGGCGAAGGCCTGGCCATCTCGCTGATCACCCACAACGACTGGAACCTGATGTCCAGCATCGAGCGCTACCTCAAGCAGCAGTTCGAGCGCCGGGTGATCAAGGAGGTCAAGGGCACCTACAGCGGGCCGAAGAAGGTCAAGGCCTCCGGCAAGGCGGCAGGGGTCAAGAAGAAGAAGGTCGACAAGAAGACCGGCGACAAGAAAGCCGCGGCCAAGCGCAAGCCCAGCGCCAAACCTCGTCCGAACGCGCCGCTGACCAGCGCCGATGGCCTGGCACCGCTCAAGAAGCGCGCACCGAAAGCGGAATGATCTTCTCGCTCCGGTCGCTGCGATGACACTGGGCGCCCACAGGGGTGCCCATGGGCTGCGCTGCTGGGCAGGGCAAGCCGCGCTGCCCGCGTGCCCTTAGCGAGGCGAACTCCACGACGCCTGCACAGTCCATGGCTCATCCTGGCCTTGGCTGCCGATTCTGCGAGCCCACATGTCTGACCTTCAAACCCTTATCGACACCCAGGACCCTGGCCTGCCGTATCTCCAGGCCCTGCTGAAAGACGCTGAGCGGCCCTGTGAAATGCTCCCGCCATCGAGCAGCAACGCCGAGGTGCTGCTGCATCTGCACGTCACCACCCGCTCGCTGTTGGGCACCGTGGCTTATCACACCGGTGGCATTCTCATCGACCACGGCTGGCTGCGCATCCTCGGCTCGGGTGACGCGCGCCTGACGCGCGACCTCAAGCACTGGAACGCCGACCCCGACTGCGGCTATCTGCTGGTCGCGGACGACGCCGCAGGCGGCTTCTTCGCGCTCAATGGCGGTGGGCTCGGTGCCGATATTGGCGCCCTGTATTACTGGGCACCCGACAGCCTGGACTGGGAAGCGCTAAACATCGGCTACTCGGATTTTCTGGGCTGGGCGCTGAGCGAGCAGTCGCAGTTGTTCTACGACGGGCTGCGCTGGGCGTCGTGGCAAGCCGACGTGCGCACCATGAGCGCGGATCAGTGCGTGAGCTTCTTCCCGTTTCTCTGGACCCATGAAGGGACGCCCGACGGCAGTGCGCGCAAGGTGGTGAGTGTCCAGGAGCAGTTCGCCGTCAAAGTGGAGCTGGCCGGGCAACTGGGCAGCGTTCGCTAGGCGCTGCCTGGCGGATCTGCATCATCCTGTCGAGCGGTCGAGGTCGAGCAGGCGCGGGCATCGCCGTTTTTGCCGCCCAGGGCATCGTCGTCATCTCCCTGGTTGCGAGCGGCGCCAGTAGCCCACTGGCACGCTAGCCACCAGCCACACGCCGTTGTCCGCCTGGTAGAAGCGCGCGCCGGTGGCCTGCAGCGCGCGCGTATCGATCTCCAGCAGCACCGGCTCGCCATAACGTCGGCCCACGGTCAGGGCGACCTGCGGGTCTTCGCTCAGGTGCACGTGGTGGCGGGCGCCGGCCAGCAGGCCGCGCTCTTCGATGGAGGCCATGAAGCGGCTCGCGGTGCCATGGTAGAGCAGGGCCGGTGGCAGCTTTTCGACGTGCTGGACGGCCACCTGATCGGTGCTGTGACCTTGTGCAGCGCGGATATGCCGGGCATCGTCCGACAAGGTGAAGCGGCGTTTCTCGTCGTTCTCGACCACTTCACGCAGCATTTCCAGGTCCACGAGGCGTCCGTGGTCGTTGGCATTGCGCAGCAGGGCCTGCACCTCGGCCCAGCCGTCGCGGTCCAGGGTCAGGCCAATGGACTGCGGCGCATGACGCAGCACATAGCTGAGGAATTTGCTGAGTGCGACGCGCTCTGACGGGTTCAAGGTCTCGTATCCTTCCGGTAGGTCTGTTCGATGTACCAGGCATTGTCACAGGCGAACCGGCCACGCTCAAGGCGACGGCCAGCTTGCTCCGCCACGTTCCGCCAGGCCTGTCACCTCGCCGACCCGGCAGTCAAGTTGAACGCCTGCCCGAGCGCTCCGGTCCCACCTTCTGTAAAGCCCTTCGTCCACTTCAAGAGGCCATCGCCATGAGCAAGAGCAGCTACGACTGGGACTTGATCGAACGCTTGCTGCACGAAGTGCAGAACGGCGCCGGTGAGCATTTCACTCCGCGCCCCTATGCCGAACAGCATGCCGCCGCCCTGGCCACGGCCGGTGAACCGGTGGGTGACGTGGACAGCCTCAAGGCGCGCGCCTGCGACTACGAAAAGCTGCTGCTCGAACGTGGCTTCATCGCCCCTCGCCCGGAAGAAGAGGGCGGCAACGGTGAGAATTTCGTGCTGACCGAGCGCGGCTCGCGTCTGCTCAGCCTGATCGATACCGCCATCCCCGGGGCTGACAGCCCGCGTCTTACCCTGGATCGACAGCCTGACGCGCTCGACCCCGACACCTTCGACAAGGTCTCCGCCCAGCCGCAGATCACCCCTGGCGCTGTGTGAGACCCGGCTCTGGCAACAAGGGGAAACAGTTAACCGACTGTCGGATGGCGCCGCTCTGGCTTGATCTGCGGCAAAATCGGACTTATGTGTAGCGCTAGAAGCAAGCGTCACTCAGAACATCGGACTATGATCTGTGTGAGGCACCGCAGAACCGATTCGCCGTGAGGCTGACCCGTCAAGGGGGCAATGATGATGAACAAACCCATGTCCAACTGGCTCCACGACCTCGGCGTCGCCCTGGGGCTGATCCCGCCACCGCTGCAACCGGTGCCGATCCCCAGTGACGAAAACGCGCGCAGGCGCCAACCCCGCCGGCGCTGAGCGCAAAGGAAAAAGGCCGTCGTCCTTCTCCAAGGACGACGGCCTTCGCGTTTCTGCCATCCTGTACGCGCCGTCTCAGGCCAGCCTGGTCGCTACGAGCGTGCGCCGCGACATCAGGCTCACCACGATGAAACTCACCAGCCCCACTGCCAGGCTGTAATAGATCGGCGAGTTGGCCTCCAGTCCATCCCTGAACATGAACAGCAGGGCGGTGGCGAAGCCCAGAGACATGCTGGCGAGCGCCCCCGAGGTGGTCGCACGCTTCCAGAAGATCGCGCCGATCAGCGGGATCAGCATGCCGCCCACCAGCAGGTTGTAGGCCAGGGTCAGGGCCGCGATCACATCGTCCACCACCAGGGCGATGCCCAGCATCAGCAGGCCGGTGAGCAGGGTGAACAGCCGGTTCAGGCCCAGGCTCGACTGCTTGCCGCCACGCAGGCGCGGCAACAGGTCCTCGGTCAGGGTGGTGGAGGCTGCCAGCAGGCAGGCGCTGGCGGTGGACATCATCGCCGCCAGGGCGGCCGCCATCAGCAGGCCACGAATGCCGTCGGGCAGGGTGGTCTTGATCATCTCGGCGAAGGCGTTGTTCGGGTTGGCCAGGTCCGGCAGCAGTACATGGGCGGCCATGCCGATCAGCGCGCAGGCCAGGCCGTAGACCACGCAGTACACCCCGGCGGCGGTGCCGGCGCGCTGGCAGACCTTGGCGTCACGGGCGGTGAACACGCGTTGCCAGATGTCCTGGCCGATCAGGATGCCGAAGAAGTAGATCAGGAAGTAGGTGAGGATGGTGTCCCAACCGATGGTGGTGAGCTTGAAGCTGGCGGCCGGCAGCTGCGCCACCAGGCTGTCCCAGCCGCCGGCCTTGTACACGCACACCGGCAGCAGGATGAACATCAGGCCCACGGTCTTGATCACGAACTGGACGATGTCGGTCAGGGTCAGCGACCACATGCCGCCGATGGTCGAGTAGATCACCACCACGCCGCCGCCGAACAGCAGCGCCATCCAGTACGGCACGTCCAGCAGCACCTGCAGCACGGTGCCCATCGCCAGGGTCGAGACCACCGCGATCATCAGCGCATAGACCAGCATGATCACCGCACTGGCCTGGCGCGCCATGGGGTTGTAGCGGCGTTCCAGCACCTGGGTCACGGTGAAGATGCGCAGGCGCAGCAGCGGCTTGGCCAGGAACAGATTGAGGGCGACGATGCCCAGGCCCAGCGCGGCGCACAGCCAGAAGCCGGAAATCCCGTGCACATAGCCCAGGCGTACGGTGCCGACGGTGGAGGCACCGCCGAGCACGGTGGTGGCCATGGTGCCCATGTACAGAGTGGGGCCAAGGTTACGCCCGGCCACCAGGTAGTCTTCGTGGGTTTTCGCCCGGCGCATGCCGTACCAGCCCAGCGCCAGCATGCCGACGGCATAGATCAGTACAACGAGGATATCCAAGGCCATGGGTGTCTCCGATTATCTTTATTATGCGAGATCGATTCGGGCGCGCAGACCGCGCCCAGTAATGCTCATCGAGTGTTGGCGGCCCTCCTGGCCCTGTACCGAGGCTCCTGCCAGGTCATTGCAGGCTCAGCGACGAACCACGCCGGGTAGCACGCAGAGCATTTCGTAGAGCAGGTTGGCGCCCAGCAGGGAGGTATTGCCGGTGGTGTCGTAGGGTGGCGAGACCTCCACCAGGTCGCAGCCGATCAGGTCCAGGCCCTGGCAACCTCGGATGATCTCCATCGCCTGGATGGTGGTCAGCCCGCCGATTTCCGGCGTACCGGTGCCCGGTGCCCAGGCCGGATCGATGCCGTCGATGTCGAACGACAGGTACACCGGACCGCCGCCGACCTTCTCACGGACCTCGGCCATGAGCGGCGCCAGCGAGCGGTGCCAGCACTCTTCGGCCTGGACCACGCGAAAGCCCTGGCGACGGCTCCAGTTGAAATCGTCGGCGGTGTAGCCCTGGGCGCGCAGGCCGATCTGCACCACGCGCTCGCAGTCCAGCAGACCCTCTTCCACGGCGCGGCGGAAGGTGGTGCCGTGGGCGATCTTCTCGCCGAACATATGATCGTTGACGTCGGCGTGGGCGTCGATATGCACCAGGCCGACCTTGCCATGCTTCTTGTGCAGTGCGCGCAGGATCGGCAGGGTGATGGTGTGGTCGCCACCCAGGGTCAACGGGATGATGCCGTGTTCGAGAATCTCGTCGTAGGATTCTTCGATGATGCGCACGGCATCGAGCAGGTTGAAGGTATTGATCGCGACGTCGCCCAGGTCGGCTACCGACAGCGAGTCGAAGGGGGCGGCGCCGGTAGCCATGTTGTACGGGCGGATCATCACCGACTCGGCGCGGATCTGCCGCGGGCCGAAGCGGGTGCCGGAGCGCAGCGAGGTGCCGATGTCCAGGGGCACGCCGATGAACGCGGCGTCCAGGCCTTCGGCGCTTTGCAGGTGGGGAAGGCGCAGCATGGTGGCGATGCCGCCGAAACGCGGCATCTCGTTGCCGCCCAGTGGTTGGTGGAGGATCTTGTCCACGGTGGGCCTCATCAGTCGGTCGATAGTTATGGTTGTTCGAACCTGTGTCGCGGTGCGCCTGGCCAGTCAGGCATGCCGGCGAGCAGGGACATTTCGGGCAGTCTGCGAGAGGGAGTGCGTCGGAAGAATCGCCACCGACAAAAACTTACTTCAGGAATTTATGAACTATCGGCGCGAGACAGGTAGACTCCTACGGATTTTTCCTACCGGACTCGCGCTCGATGGCCTCCTCGCTGCCTGACCTGAAACTGCTGCGCATCTTCGCCAGCGTGGTGCGTCACCAGGGGTTCGCCAACGCCCAGCGCGACCTCAACCTGTCCACCTCGGCCATCAGCACCTACATGAGCCAGTTGGAGAGCGCGCTGGGCCTGGTGCTGTGCCACCGCGGCCGAGGGGGGTTCAGCCTGACCAGCAAGGGTGAGCTGTTCCACCAGGAAACCTTGCGCCTGCTGGGCGAACTCGATGGCTTCGAGCAGTACGCCGCCGCCCTGAAGGGCGAGCTGCGCGGCACCCTCAACCTCGGAGTGATCGATTCCACTGTGGGTGATCGGGCGCTGCCGCTGGCCGAGGCGATCGGCGCCTACAGCCAGGAGCACCCGGCCGTGCACCTGCACCTGTCGGTCTCCAGCCCCTACGAACTGCAACTGGGCGTGCAGGACAACCGCCTCGACCTGGCCATCGGCGCCTTCTCGTCGCGCATGAGTGGCCTGCTGTATCAGCCGCTGTACCGCGAGCAGCACTGGCTGTATTGCAGCAGCCGCCATCCGCTGTTCGCCGAGCGGCGCATTCCGGCCCAGGTCATCACCCAGCAGCGCATGGTCGGGCGCGGCTACTGGAGCCAGGCCGAGCTGGCCCGGCATGGCTTCAAGCACAGCGCCGCGACCGTGGAAAGCATGGAGGCGCAGCTGATCCTGATCCTCTCCGGCGCCTACATCGGCTACCTGCCCGAGCACTATGCCCAGGCCTGGGCCGACCAGGGCGACCTGCGCGTGCTGTCGCCTTCGACCTTCGGCTACCAGGCGCCGTTCTCGCTGATCATCCGCCGTGGGCGCAGCCGCGAGCCGCTGATCCAGACCTTCCGCGACCTGCTCAAGTCGCAGCTGAACGTTGGCTGAAGGCATGCCCGTGGCCGGTCGCCCAGCGCTGTTCGTCGACTGGAGTGATCCGCCGTTCAGCCGTTCTGCTACACCTGTAAACGTTTTGTTTCATCTACATAATTCGAAAACCTGCAAGGACCGCCCGCATGCGCACCAATTTGCCCGTGACCGAGCAAGAAAGAACTTTCCCCAGTGAGCAGCGGCTGATCTCCACCACCGACCTGAACAGCCGCATCACTTACTGCAACGATGCGTTCGTCGCCATCAGCGGGTTCACCTACGACGAACTGGTCGGTCAGCCCCACAACCTGGTGCGCCATCCCGACATGCCGCCCGCTGTGTTCGGTCACATGTGGGAAACCATCAAGCAGGGCAGGCCCTGGATGGGCGTGGTGAAGAACCGCGCCAAGAACGGCGACCACTACTGGGTCAGCGCCTATGTCACCGGGGTCTATGAGAACGGTCGCCTCAGCGGTTACGAATCGGTGCGCTCGGTGCCCAGTCGCGAGCAGATCCAGCGCGCCCAGGCGCTCTACGCGCGGCTCAACGCGGGGCGCGCCGCCGTACCCAGGGCAGCGCGATTGACCCAGTGGCTGGGCACCGGCCTGCCGCTGCTGGGTGCAGGACTGATCGCCGCAGCCGCCTTCGTGTGGTTGCCCATCAGTGCCGCGCTCGGCGTACTGGCGCTTAGTCTGCTGGCGGCAGGCGGTGTCATCGAGCAGCGCCAGAACCGCGCGATTCGCCGTACCCTGGCCGAGCATCCCAAGGCCTTCACCAGCCCGCTGGTGGCGCTGACCTACAGCGACAAACCCGGCTTGCGTGGCCAGCTGGACCTGGCCATCGTCAGCGAGGAAGCCCGCTTGCAGACGGCCCTGACCCGCCTGGTGGACGCCGGCGAGGGGGTCAAGTCGCGGGCTTCGCAATCGGCCGAACTGTCCGACGCCCAGGCGCGCATGCTCGATCGCCAGCGCAGCGAGACCGACCAGTCGGCCACGGCCATCGCGCAGATGGCGGCGACCATCCAGGAGGTGACGCAGAACGTGCAGAATACTGCCCACGCCGCCAGCGATGCCGACCGACTGGCCCAGCAGGGCAGCGACCTGGCGCGCCAGAGCCTGCAGACCATGGGCAGCATGAGCGAGGCGGTGGGCGACATCAACCAGGCGGTCAATGCCCTGGCCGAGCAGACCCAGAGCATCGGCAGCGTGGTCGACGTGATCACGTCCATCGCCGAGCAGACCAACCTGCTGGCGCTCAATGCCGCGATCGAGGCGGCGCGGGCCGGCGAGCAGGGGCGAGGCTTCGCGGTGGTGGCCGATGAGGTGCGCTCGCTGGCCCAGCGTACCCGCACCTCCACCGAAGAAATCCACCAGATCATCGACTCCCTGCGTGCCGGTGCCGAGCGGGCGGTGGCTAGCGCCGGGCGTGGCGAGCAGATCTCCCGTGACAGCATGCACAGCGTCGAAGCGGTGCAGGCGGCGCTCACCGGCATCGTCCAGTCGGTGAGTCGCATCACCGGCATGAGCCAGCAGATGGCGACCGCCTCCGAGCAGCAGAGTCACGTGGCCGAGGACATCAGCCAGCAGATCGTGCGTATCGCCCAGCTGTGCGACGAGAGCGCGGGGCAGGCCAGGCAGGGCGCCGAGATCAGCCAGGAGCTGGAGCGCATGGCGCAGTACCTGCACAGCCTGGCCGAGCGATTCAGCCGCTGAGCCGTTGCACGCGCGAGCGGGCTTGCCGAGACCTGGCCCAAGGGCTGTGGCACACTGCGCAGCCCAAGGAGAACCCATGTCCAGACCTCGCTGCGAGCGCTGCCAGCGCCCGCTCGCCCAGTGCCTTTGCCCGTTGATTCCCACCTTGCCCAGCCGCACCCGGGTACTGCTGCTGCAGCACCCCAGCGAAACCGGCCATGCGCTGAACACGGCGCGCCTGGCGGCACTGGGGTTGTGCAATGCCGAGCTGAAAGTGGGGGAGGTGTTCGAGTCGCTCGCGCAATGGCTGGCCACGCCAGGGTATCGGCCGGTGCTGCTGTTCCCGGGCGAGCAGGCGCAGGTGGTGACTGACTATGGCCACCGCAAGGCGCCACCCTTGTTGCTGGTGGTGCCCGACGGCACCTGGCGCAAGGCGCGCAAGCTGCTGCACCTCAACCCGCTGCTACAGGCGCTGCCCAGGGTGACCCTGGGCGAGGTCGGTCCTTCGCGCTATCGCTTGCGCAAGGCGCCCGCAGCCGGCGCGCTGTCGACCATCGAGGCCGTGGTGCAGGCATTGAACGCGCTGGAGGCGCCTGCGTGCTTCGATGCCTTGCTCCAGCCGTTCGAGGCGCTGATCGAGGGGCAGATCCAGGCCATGGGCAGCGAGACTTTCCAGCGCAATCACGGCCCAGGTTGAGCGCCGCTGGCCAGGGCATTGCGCCTGGCCGCAGCACCCGCTTCAGCGCATTTCCGGCAACTGCGCCTCGTTGCGCACTTCGTTGGTGGCGATGGCTTCCGGCGGCAGGGTGATGCGTTGCTTGCTCAGCAGCTCACCCATGGTCGCCAGCACGCGGTACATCGAGTATTCCTCGGTATAGCGCACCTCGGTGTAGCGGCGGTTGGCGTTGTACAGCTCGTTTTCGCTGTCCAGCACGTCGAGCAGGGTACGCTGGCCGAGGCCGAACTGATCCTGATAGGCCGCGCGTACGCGGGTGGTGGTCTCGGCATACTCACGGGCGCTCGGAGTCTGCTTGCGCGCGTTGTTCATCGCGTTCCAGGCCAGGCTGAGGTTTTCCGTCAGCTCGCGCAGGGCATTGTTGCGGATGTCCATGGCCTGATTGATCTTGTAGGAGTCGGACTCAAGGCGCGCCTTGTCGCTGCCACCCCGGAACAGGTTGTAGCTCAGCTCGACGCCGGCCTGCCAGTCGTTGTTGCTATGGCCGCGCTCACCGCCCTGGTTGTTGTTGGCGCCGGTGGCCAGCACCGCATCCAGACGCGGGTAGAAGGGGGACTTGGCCACTTCGTACTGCTTCTCGGCAGCGTTGACGTCGGCCTGGGCAGACTTCAGGTAGGGGTTGTTCTCGCGCATGCCCTGGCGGGCTTCATCTAGGGTGGCGGGCACCTGCACCTTGATGCTGCTCGGCGCTTCCAGCTCGTCGGGCTGGCGACCGATCACGCTGTAGAAGTTGGCTTCGGCATCGGCCAGGTCCACTTCGGCGGTATCCAGGTTGTTCTCGGCCAGGGCACGACGGGCGCGGGACTGGTCGAGGTCGGCGGTGCTGCCCACGCCGCGCTCGCTGCGCAGGCCGATCTGGTCGTTGACCCGCAGGTGGGCCTGCAGGTTGTTGCGCGCCAGGGTCACCAGTTCGCGACGCTTGAGCACCTCCAGATATACCTCGATGGCACGCAACGCCACGTCCTGGGCGATGGCTTGGGTGTAGTAGGCACGCGAGGTGGCCACCGACTGGGTACGGCCGACTTCGTTGGCGGTGTTGAAGCCATCGAAGATCATTTGCCGCAGGCGCAATTCGGACTGCGTGTAGTTCAGTGTGGCCTTGTCGTGGTTGCGCGTGCCGTCGGCATTCAGGCCCCGGGTGTTCTGGTTGTCCGAGCGCTGACGGCCGTAGCCGGCCACCAGGTCGACGGTGGGGAAGTAACCACCCCGCGCGAATTTCACATCCTCATCGGCCGACAGCTTGCTGTTGCGGTTGGAGCTCACCTGGGGGTGGTAGTCCACGGCACTCTGGACGGCCTCGGTGATCGACATCGCCTGCGCGTTGGCACAGACCATGGCCAGCAAGATGGCGGCAGTGATGGGGGTTGGAACGCGCATCGGGTACTTCTCCCTGATCGAATGAGATGCTGCACTCGCCAAAAAAATGACGAAAAATGCATGTTAAAACCGTTTCACGTTTGTAACAACACAGCTAAGAACATTTCGAGGCAAAGCTAAGAAGATTTCTTCATAAATGATATGCGAAAAAAAACTTATGCGGTCTAACGAAACCAGGACATTGTTCTCTACAGATGCTTGGTGATTAGGCTGAAGTACCTGATTTCCGGGCTTAACTGAAAGTTCCATAGGTGTTGGCAGGTACGCGTCCCGGATAGCGAAATTCAGGCGGAAGTAATCGCCAAATAATTGGCGATAAATTGATGGCTAATTAGTATTATTCCCGCAGCAGTGGCCTGGAGAGCGCTGGAGTGCTCACAGGTCTGACTGGTGAAGTGATTGCCCCCGATTGACAGCCCGGAATCCGGAGCCGCATGCACGGCACGAACAGCAAGGGAGGCATCTGCTCATGGCAGGCTCAATCGGAGTGGTCAGCAAGGTCATCGGTCAGGTGTTCGCAATCGGCAGCGATGGCGGTCGACGCCTGCTGGTCGAGGGCGATCGGGTCTTCGTGGGCGAGCAGTTGGATACGGGGCTTGCCGGCGCAGTGGCGGTGCGGCTGGCCAATGGCAGCGAACTGACTTTGGGTCGGGGCAGTAGCCTGGAGCTGGGCGCCGAGCTTCTTTCCTCGCAGCCGCCGCATATTCGGGCGGACGAGAGTGCCCCGAGCCGCGCTCAGCTCGACGATGTCCAGCGCCTGCAGCGCGCCATCGCCGCGGGTGAGGACCCGACCCAGTCGGGCGAAGCCCCCGCGGCCGGCACTCAGCCCACTGGCGCTCCAGGGGCGCTGGGGGGGGGGCACAGCTTCGTCATGCTGACTGAGGTGGCCAGCAGCGTGGCACCTACGGTCGGCTTTCCCACGGCAGGTTTCAACGGCTTTCCTGAGCTGGCCGAGCGCGAGCTTGGTGGACTCGATGGGGGTCGGGCTGCAGCACCCATTGTCCCGCCAGTGACGCCGCCCATCGAACCGCCGGTGAATCCTCCAGTGGAGCCGCCGGTCCAGCCGCCGGTGAATCCTCCCGTGGAGCCGCCGGTCCAGCCACCCGTGAATCCACCTGTGGCGCCTCCAGTCGAGCCTCCGGTGAATCCACCTGTGGAGCCTCCAGTCGAGCCTCCGGTGAATCCTCCCGTGGAGCCCCCAGTCGAGCCGCCAGTGAATCCACCGGTGGAACCCCCGGTCACCCCTCCTAATCATCCAGTCACCCTGGTCGGCCTGGACCTGAGTCCGGCCGAGTTGACACTCGACGAGGCCCACCTGCCACTCGGCTCGGCGCCCGACGCACAGGCCCTGACCCAGGCCGGCACCTTCACCGTATCCGCCCCCGACGGCCTGTTCGACCTCAGCGTAGGCGGGATCGTCGTGGTCAGCGCCGGTGTGGTCAGTGGCGTGGGCCAGTCGATCATCACGGGCCTGGGCAACGTGCTCACCATCACCGGTTACGAAGCTGCCACCGGAGTGGTCAGCTACAGCTACCTCCTCACCGCCGCCGACACCCATCCGCAGGGCGCGGGCGCCAATGTGCTGGGTGAACGTTTCGCCGTGCTGGCCCGCGATACGGATGGCGATGTGGCCAATGGCTCGCTGGACGTGATCATCCGCGACGACGTGCCCACGGCCATCGACGACGGCAATCCGCTTCAGGCCACCGAGCGATTCACCCAGCTCAGCGGCAATGTGCTGGACAACGATATCCAAGGTGCCGACCGCGTGACGACGGGCCCGATAGTGGCTGGCACCTTCGTCGGCACCTACGGCACCTTGCTGCTGGCCGCCGACGGTTCCTACACCTACACCCTCGCCCCCGAAGCCACGGCGTTCAAGAACCTGCACGGCGGCGGACAGGGCATCGAAACCTTCACCTATACCCTGCGTGACGCAGATGGCGATACCAGCGACGCGACCCTGACCCTGAACGTGATGAACCTCGACGATCCCGTGACCCTCGGTGGCCTCGACGTGGTCGGTGGAGCGCTGACCCTGTACGAAAAGCACCTGGCCGCTGGTACGGCCCCGGACCCTGCGGCCCTGACCCAGCGCGGCAGCTTCACCGTCGAGGCCCCCGACGGCTTGCAGAGCCTGGTCGTCGGCGGCATCACCGTGGTCGGCGCGGGCGTGGCGGCGAGCTTCCCGCAGTCCATCACCACCGCCTTGGGCAGCACCCTGAGCGTCACCGGCTATGATCCGGCCAGTGGCGTAGTGACCTACAGCTACACCTTACTCGGCAGCGGCAGCCACGCGGCTGCTCAGGGCAGCAACAGCCTGGTCGAGCGCTTCGACGTGGTCGCCCAGGACACCGACGGCAGCCGAGCCACTGCCCACCTGGACGTCACCCTCGTCGACGACGTGCCCCAGGCCGGTAGCGATTTTGCCAATGTCTACGAAGGCGGCACGGTCAGCGGTAACGTGCTGGTCAACGACGTGATCGGCGCCGACGTGCGTGCCGACGGCCAGTACGTGGTCGGCGTGCGCGCAGGTTCCGACCTGTCCACCTCGGCGCTCGGGCAACTGGGCGTGCGGGTCGAGGGCCAGTATGGCTACCTGATCCTCGACGCCCAGGGCAATGCCAGCTACCACGCCCGGCCTGACAGCGTCGCGCCGCCGGGGGCCACCGACGTGTTCGTCTACACCGTGCGCGACGCCGATGGCGACGAAAGTACCACCACCATCACCCTCGACATTCATGATCGCTCGCTGGTGATCGCGCCCTGCATGGGTGTCACGGTGTACGAAAAAGCACTGGACCTGTTCCAGGATGGCAACGACCTGGCGCCAGGCACCGTCACCGGCAGCGATCCGAACTCCACCGGTGAAACCGCCTCCGGCTCACTGGCGGGCCTGGTGAGCGGCGGCATCGGCGCCGTGAGTTTCACCCTGGTGGGCAGCCCCTTCGGCCAGTACGGCCAAGTTCAGCTCAACGCCGACGGTTCCTACATCTATACCCTGACCTCAGCGCCGAAATCGCCGGACAACCTCAACGACGGCGCGAATCGTCTGACAGAATCGTTCACCTATGTGGTGAAGGATTCTCTCGGCAATTCGACCACCGGCACGCTGCTCGTCACCATCGTCGACGATGTGCCCAAGGCCCACTGCGACCGGGTCAGCGTCGTGGAGGGTGGGGTGGTCAGCGGCAACGTGCTCGACAACGACATCATCGGCGCCGATGTGCGTGCCGACGGCCATTACGTGATCGGCGTGCGTGCCGGCTCGGACACCTCCACCTCGGCCATCGGCCAGTTGGGGATGCAGGTGATGGGCCAGTATGGCTACCTGACCCTCGATGCCCAGGGCAACGCCACCTATCACGCCAATCCCGACAGCGTCTCCAGGGCCGGCGCTACCGACGTGTTCGTCTATACCTTGCGCGATGCCGATGGCGACGAAAGCAGTACCACCATCACCATCGACGTGCAGGACAGCCGCCTGGTGGCCTGTGACACCAACGGCGTCACCGTGTACGAAAAGGCCTTGGATCTGACCAAGGACGGCCACGACCTGGCGCCCGGCACCGTCATTGGCAGCGACCCGACTTCCAGCGGCGAAACCGCCCTGGGTAACCTGTCGGGCTCGGTGGCAGGCGGGGTCGGCGCCCTGACCTACAGCCTGGTGGGCAATCCCATTGGCCAGTTCGGGCAGATCCAGGTCAACGCCGACGGCACCTACACCTATACCCTGACCTCTGCACCCAAGACCCCGGGCGGGGCCGACGATGGCGCCAACCGCGTCACCGAGCGGTTCACCTACAAGGCCACCGACGCATTGGGCAACAGCGTGACCAGCACGCTGACCGTCTCCATCGTCGATGACGTGCCCAAGGTGGTGTGCGCCGAACGCACCATCACGCCGGGCCAGCTCGACTCGAACATCCTGCTGGTGATCGATGTGTCGGGCAGCATGAACTTCGCCTCGGGCGTCGGCAGCCTGAGCCGTCTGGACCTGGCCAAGCAGGCGATCGACGCCTTGCTCCAGCGCTACGACGAAATGGGCGACATCAAGGTGCAGTTGGTCACTTTCGCCACCGGTGCCTGGGTCAAGACACCAGTCTGGGTGTCGATCGCCGAGGCCAAGAGCCTGGTCGCCGGGCTGACGGCCGATGGCTCCACCTACTACGACGCCGCTGCGACCAAGGCGCAGGAGGCGTTCGCCAGCAGCGGCAGGATCGAAGGCGCGCAGAATATCAGCTACTTCTTCTCCGACGGCGTACCCACCAACGGCCATGCGCTGACGCCGGTGCGGGAAAGCGCCTGGGAGCGCTTCCTGGGTGAAAACGGGATCAAGTCCTACGCCATTGGGCTGGGCACGGGCGTCAACCAGGCGAACCTGGATCCGCTGGCCTACGACGGCAGCAGCCATGTCGACAGCGGCTCGGTGGTGGTCACCGACCTGAGCCAGCTGGCGGCTTTGCTCAGCGGCACCGTCCAGGGCGCACCCATCACCGGCAGCCTGCTCAGCGGCGGTCACTTCGGCGCGGACGGCGGCTTCGTCAAGGCACTGCTGGTCGAGGGTGCCACCTACACCTTCGATCCCAAGGCCAGCGGCGGGCAGGGTGGCTACACCGTCACAGGCGGCCAGGACAACGCCAGCTTCGACGCGCCAAGCCACACCTTGACCATCAAGACCGCGCTTGGCGGCGCGCTGTTGGTCGACATGCAGACCGGCGACTTCATCTACACGCCGCCCAAGGACGATGGCCGCAGCCACCTCGAACGCTTCGGCTTCACCGTCAGCGACAACGACGGCGACACCAGCAGCGCCGGGCTGGTGGTGAAGATCAACAGCAACAGCGCGCCGGTCGCCGGCGCCGATCACCTCATCACCAACATCGCCGGCCCCAGCCTGGCAGTGCCCATGCAGGCGCTGCTGGCCAACGACCGCGATGCCGATCACGACCGCCTGAGCGCCTCGCCGCTCACCTTCGCTACCGGCTTCGCCGACAAGGGCGCGGATTTCTCCAGCGCCGGGCAGGTGCAGACCCTGCGCTTCGACGGCGCGGCCAATCGCCTGGAGAACCAGTTCAAGGCGCTCGCCCGCAGTGATTTCGCCCAGGTCTCCGGCACGCTCACGGCAGCGTTGGTGGTCGCCGGTTACCTGGGCGCGATCAGCCCTGCCCACGGCAATGACCAGGACATCCTGACGGTCAGCCTGCGCAAGGGCGAGAGCCTGAGCCTGGCCCACGACCGGCCCGTCGGCAACCTGGCGCTGGAGTGGAAGGACACCACCGGCAACTACCAGCCGTTGGCCGACGGCGACCGTTTCACCGCCAGCCATGACGGCCTGTACAGCCTGCACGTGGTCAACAGCCCGAACGCCCAGGGCACGCCAGGTGTGGCCGAGCACTACACCCTCAGCCTGGTGATCGACTACAGCCACGCCGAAAACGAACTGCGGCACGACACCTACACCCTCAGCGACAACCACGGTGGCACCGCGACAGGCGCCGTGGACATCACCTACCAGGCAGGCAATACCTTGCTGGGTTCCGCTGGGGGCGATGTGCTGTTGGCCGGGCAGGGCGACGACACGCTGATCGCGGGCGCCGGCCAGGATGTGCTGGTGGGCGGAGCGGGCGATGACCGGCTGTACGGGGGGGAGGGTGACGACCTGTTGATCGGCGGTCCCGGCAACGATCTGCTCGACGGCGGCCCGGGCAACGATACCGCCAGCTATGCCACGGCCACCGCCGGGGTCACGGTCGATCTCGGTCATGATGGCCCCCAGGACACTGGCGGCGCGGGAGTCGATACGCTGGTCGGGATCGAGAACCTGATCGGTTCGGACTTCGACGACCGACTGTTCGGCAACGACGCCGGCAACCGTCTGGAAGGTGGAAAAGGCAATGACCTGCTGGTCGGCGGCGGTGGCGACGATGTCCTCATCGGCGGACCTGGCAATGACACCCTCACCGGCGGCAGCGGCCACGACACCTTCGTGTGGCAGCAGGGCGACACGGGCCACGACCGGGTCACCGACTTCACGCCCGGCAGCGATCGCCTGGATCTCTCGCAGTTGCTGCAAGGCGAGAACGCCACGGCGGCGTCCCTGGACGACTACCTGCACTTCAGGGTCAGCGGCAGCGGTGCGAGCGTGGTCTCCACGCTGGAGGTCAGCAGCATGGCGGGCGCGGCGCCCACCCAGGTCATCGATCTGGCCGGTGTCGACCTGGCGCAGCACTATGGCGTGACTCCCGGCGCGGGTGGCTTGATCGCGGCGGGCTACGACACCTCGTTGATCATCAACGGCCTGCTCGACGACCACTCGCTGAAGGTCGACAGCGTCTGAGTTTCAGGTGCGTTTGAGGGTCTTCTGTTTGAGCAGGTAGCCGGTCACCAGCACGGCGCTGGTCAGCATGAAGACCCTGGCCCAGAACAGCGGGACCAGGTAGCAGGACAGTGCGATGCTGGTCCACATCAGGGCGATGGCGTACACCTTGCCCTTGAGTGGAATGCCCTGGCCGCCGAGGTAGTCGCGGATCCACGGGCCGAGCCGGGGGTGGTCGATCAGCCAGGCATGGAAGCGGGGCGAGCTGCGCGCGAAGCAGGCAGCTGCCAGGAGCAGGAAAGGCGTGGTGGGCAGCACTGGCAGAAAGATGCCGATCACCCCCAGTGCGACGCTGAGCCAGCCGAGGCCCAGCAGCGCATAGCGCAGCACCGCGGATCAGTGATGGCGTGGCTTGAGCAGCGCTGGTTTCTCTTCTGGGGCGTGAAGCAGCAGGAACAGCGCGCTCAAGGCTTCCGGGATCTGCACGATCATGTCGTCCTGCAGGTTGGCGTTGCTGGCGATGTCGGCGAATTCCGGCTGCTCGTCGAACAGTCCCGAGCCGACCATGATCGGCAGCAGCATTTCGCTGACCTCTTCCTCGGCGTTCTCGAACCAGGCTTCCTCGCGCAGGAACACGCCCTCCATGAAACCGATGCACCAGCCGCGCAGGTCGGAATCGTCCGGCTCGTCGGTGAGGTCCAGGTCGCAGGGCAGGTCGAATTCCTCGTCGCTGGCCAGCTGACGGGCGATGTGCCCCTTCAGCGCCACCAGCGTGGCCTCGATTTCCACATGCTGGGCCTCGCTGGCGTAGTGCGGGGTTTCGGCGAACAGCGCGTCGATCCATTCGCGCTCCGGAACGTCCTCCGAGCAGATCGACAGCGCGGTCAGGTAGCCGTGTGCGGCGACGTAGTCCAGCGCTTCTTCGTGCAGCTCGTCGGCGTCGAGGAAGGCTTGCAGGCGGGTCAGTTGCTCGGCGAAGGACATTACGGGGCTACCTTGGGGAATAGACGATGCTGAATTCTAGCACCTTGCAGCCGCAGCGGGGCAAAGGGAACGTCTGTCACCTGGCCTGCCGCCGGGCAGGGCAGTGGGGTATACTTCGCGGTTTTCGAGCCGGGTCGGCGTCTTCGCGTCGTCCGGTAAAGAACGCTTACGCATTCGATGTGTGCGAAGCGGATTTATCGTCCAGCCTGTCTGCGGGATGGTACGACGATCGTGGAGTGGCACATGCTCGAACAGGCTCAGCGCGTCCTCAAGGACATCTTCGGCTACGACAGTTTCCGTGGTCGCCAGGCGGCGATCATCGAATGCGTGGCCAACGGGGGCGATGCGCTGGTGCTGATGCCCACCGGCGGCGGCAAGTCGCTGTGCTTCCAGGTGCCGGGCCTGCTGCGTCCCGGGCTCACCGTGGTGGTGTCGCCGTTGATCGCGCTGATGGACGACCAGGTCGCCACCCTGGACGAGCTCGGCGTCGCGGCGGCGGCGCTCAACTCCACCCTCAGCGCCGAGCAGCAGCGTGACCTGGCCGCGCGCCTGCGCCGCGGTGAGATCAAGATGCTCTACCTAGCGCCCGAGCGGCTGGTGCAGCCGCGCATGCTGGACTTCCTTCGTGGCCTGGACATCGCCCTGTTCGCCATCGACGAAGCCCACTGCGTGTCGCAGTGGGGCCACGACTTCCGTCCCGAGTACCTGCAACTGGGCCAGCTCGCCGAGCTGTTCCCCCACGTGCCGCGCATCGCCCTCACCGCCACCGCCGACATGCGCACCCGCGAGGAGATCGTCCAGCGCCTGCACCTGCAAGGTGCCGAACGGTTCCTCTCGAGCTTCGACCGGCCCAACATCTTCTATCGCATCGTGCCCAAGGAGTCGCCGCGCAAGCAGCTGATGGCCTTCCTCGCCGAGCGACGCGGCAACGCCGGCATCGTCTACTGCCTGTCGCGCAAGAAGGTCGATGAAACCGCGGCTTATCTGTGTGAACAGGGCTTCCCGGCGCTGCCGTACCATGCCGGCCTGCCAGCCGAGACGCGCTCGGCCAACCAGCACCGTTTCCTCAACGAGGAAGGGCTGATCATGGTCGCGACCATCGCCTTCGGCATGGGCATCGACAAGCCCAACGTGCGTTTCGTCGCTCACCTGGACCTGCCCAAGTCCCTGGAGGCCTACTACCAGGAAACCGGCCGCGCCGGCCGTGACGGCCTGCCCTCGGATGCCTGGATGGCCTATGGCCTTCAGGACATGGTGATGCTCAAGCAGATGCTGCAGAACTCCGAGGGCGACGAGCGCCACAAGCGCGTCGAGCAACACAAGCTCGACGCCATGCTGGCGCTGTGCGAGGAAACCCGCTGCCGCCGCCAGGCGCTGCTGGCCTACTTCGACGAGGTGCTGGAGCAGCCTTGCGGGCACTGCGACAATTGCGTCGACAAGGTGCAGACCTGGGATGCCACCGAGCCTGCCCGTCAGGCACTGTCGGCGGTGTTCCGCACGGGCCAGCGCTATGGCGTCGGGCATCTGGTCGATGTGCTGCTGGGCAAGGACAACGAAAAGGTGCGCAGCTTCGGCCACGAGAAACTGTCGGTGTTTGGCGTCGGCAAGTCCCTGGGCGAGCACGAGTGGCGCTCGCTGTTCCGCCAGCTGGTGGCGCGCGGGCTGGTGGACATCGACCTGGAAGGCTATGGCGGGCTGCGCTTGTCCGACAGCTGCCGGCCGTTGCTGCGCGGCGAAGTCAACCTGCAGTTGCGCCGCGACCTCAAGCCGCAGACCGTCGCCAAGTCTTCCAGCGGCGGCGGCAGCCCGGCCAGTCAACTGGTGCGCGCCGAGGAGCGCGAGCTGTGGGAGGCGCTGCGTACACTGCGCCGCAAGCTCGCCGAAGAGCACAGCGTGCCGCCCTATGTGATCTTCCCCGATTCCACCCTGCTGGAGATGCTGCGCAGCCAGCCCACCAGCCTGGCCGACATGGCCCAGGTGAGTGGGGTGGGTGCGCGCAAGCTGGAGCGCTATGGCCAGGCGTTCCTCGAAGTGCTCAACGGCGCAGGCGGCACCGAGCAGGCGCCGAAGGTGGTGCTCGACCTGCGCCATGAGCTGGTTAGCCTGGCTCGCGCAGGCATGACTCCGGCCCAGATCGGCGGTCAGCTCAACTGCAGTGAAAAGAATGTCTACAGCCTGCTGGCCGAGGCCATCGGTCGTCAGGAACTGAGCCTGGAGCAAGCCCTGGATCTGCCCGAGGATCTCATGATGGAAGTGCAGGACGCCTTCCTGGACGGCGAGGGCGAACTGCCTCCGGTATCGGCGCTGCTGCCGCAGTTCGGCCAGCGTGTCCCCGAAGGGGTGCTCTACTGCATTCGCGCGGCGCTGGCGGCCGAGTTCGAACTGTGAACTGACGGGCGTCATGATTCGCCGATTATCGGCCCTTTCCCACACGCCTGGCCTTGCCTGATCCTGTGGAGCATGGTTAGCTGGCTAATAATTAGTCTTCAGTCACCGAGTCATCTATGCCCCTCACCGACAATCAACACCGCTTCGGCATGCAACTGGCCCAGATGTCCCGAGGCTGGCGTGCGGAGCTGGACCGCCGCCTGGCCGGGCTCAACCTGTCCCAGGCGCGCTGGCTGGTGCTGCTGCACCTGGCGCGGTTCGAAGAGGCTCCCACCCAGCGCGAGCTGGCGCAGAGCGTCGGCGTCGAAGGGCCGACCCTGGCGCGCCTGCTCGACAGCCTGGAAAGCCAGGGGCTGGTGCGTCGTCAGGCAGTGATGGAGGATCGGCGAGCCAAGAAGATTCACCTGTGTGCGCCGGCCAAGCCGCTGATCGAGCAGATCGAAACCATCGCCAATGCCCTGCGCATCGAGCTGTTCACGGGCGTCGATGAATCGGACCTCGAAGTGTGCATGCGCGTGCATGCCAGGATTCTGGACAACCTCGAGAAGCCCTGATGGCGCCTCGACCTCGCCTTCAGAAGGTGTTGCCCAGGTTCAGGTACACCGCCTTCTGGTCCTCGGTATTGATGCCGTAACTCAGGCTCAGCGGCCCCAGGGGCGTCTCCAGCCCCAGGAAGATACTGGCGGCATTGATGTAGCCACTGTCGAACTCGTTGTCGTTGTTCCAGGCACGGCCGCGCTCCAGCGAGCCGCCCAGGTACAGCGGCAGGTCCAGTGGCACATAGGCTCTGGGCGTCAGCCGACGGTAATACACCATTCGCATCAGGCTGATGTTCTGCCCCGACAGCGAATCCTGGCGAAAGCCCGACAACTGCCGAGCGCCGCCCAGCACGAAGCTGGAGGTCACCACCTCGGTGTCGTCCAGGGTGCGGCCATAGCGGCCTCCCACCACCCAGGTGTTGGGGCCATGGCTCAGGGCCTTGTCCACGTGGAACTGCCATTGTCGGAAGTCGCTGTCGGAGTCCAGCGAGCGATCGTACTGGCGCACGCTCAGGCCGATGTCTTCGCCACTGTGGGGGAAATACACGTTGTCGAAGGTATCGAAGGAGTACTTCAGCTCATAGAACCCTTCGTTGAAGCTGAGCGTGGGCAGGTGCTGGTCGCCGATGCGCACCTCGGCCTCGCCCCAGGCCTTGCCCACGCCCAGGCGTACTTCGCCGTAGGTGCCAACCTGCCGACCGAGGTTGAGCCCGAAGCCATAGCGCTCCAGACGGTACTGGGCCACCGGATCGCTGTCGAGCGTAGCTTCGATGTTCTGCGCGCCCAACGACAGGTAGGGCGCGACGAAATACCGCGAACCCACGTCCAGAGGCTGGTAGAACTCGCTGTACAACTCCTGCTGGTCGCCGATCTGGGCGCGCGTGAGCCACTCGGCGCCCAGCCGGTTGATGCCGTTGATCCGGTAGCTGGCGCCGAGGTTGAAGGCGCTGTCACCACGCATGTCGTCCGACAGGTTCAGGCCCAGGCGCAGGTAGTCGGTGCCGCCGGTTCGACCCCGGGCGCTGATCACCAGGGTGTTGTCTTCGCCCTTGTGCACCACGCGGTACTGCACACGATCGAAGTAGTCCAGGCCGTACAGCGTGCCCATGTCGGTCTGCAGGCGGTCCAGTGCCAACGGCTCGCCCAGCGGCTGGCGGATGTAATAGCGAATCACGTCGTCACTGACCTTGGAGTCGTTCTCGACCTTGATCGCCGTGATCACCGGCGTGCGCTGGCGGGGTGAGCGGGCCACGGCCAGTTGACTGTCGCCTTCGCGGCGCAGGGCGGCCAGGCGGCTGTCCAGGGCGCGGGTGGCGCGGTAGCCGGCGTCGATCATTTCCTCGGCGCGGCCGAAGTCGGTGACACCGAAAGCGGTCAGCGATGGTTGCACCAGGATGTCCTCGCGGCGCAGGCTCGCCAGCTGCTCTTCGGAGTTGCGCCGGGTCATCAGGGTGATGGACTGGTTGAGCACGTCGACCACCGTGGCCAACTGTTTTCGCGAGCGCAGCGGGGTGCCGATATCCACCACGATGGCCAGGTCCACGCCCATGCCCCGCACCACGTCCAGCGGGATGTTGTCGACCATGCCACCGTCCACCAGCAGCCGGCCGTCCAGCTCGACCGGGGCGAACACGGCGGGGATCGACATGCTGGCGCGTACCACCTGGGGCAGATGACCGCGGCGGAACACCACCTTCTCGCCGTTGGCGATGTCGGTGGCGACCGCGCGAAACGGAATCGGCAGTTTGTCGAAGTCGCGGGTGTCGGCGGTGTGGGCCAGTTTACTTTCCAGCAGCAACGACAGGTTCTGCCCCTGGATCACCCCCAGCGGCAGGCCGAGACTGCCGTCGTCGCGAAAGCTGAGCTTCTGCTTGACCAGAAAATCCCGGTCATCCTGCTTGCGCCTGAACGGCACGTCCCGGCGTGGTGGGGCATCGGACAGCGCCTGCTGCCAGTCCAGCGTGAGCGCCAGGTGCTCGAGTTCCTCGACGCTGTAGCCCGAGGCATACAGCCCTCCCACCACCGCGCCCATGCTGGTGCCGGCGATGGCGTCGATGCGAATGCCCTGTTCCTCGAGCGCCTTGAGCACGCCGATGTGCGCCAGGCCACGCGCGGCGCCGCCAGACAACACCAGGCCGACCTTGGGCCTGGGGTCTTCGGCAGCCAGGAGGGAACAGGACGTGAGCAGCAGCAGGCAGAGTAGCAAAGGGCGCATCGTGACTCTCAAAACCAGGGTCAAAGACCGCTAGTATAAGCGCCTCATCCTCGCCGGAGCGCTCGACCATGGCCAATGCCAAGCCTGAAATCGTCATCACGTATTGCACACAGTGCCAATGGCTGCTGCGCGCCGCCTGGCTGGCCCAGGAACTGCTCAGCACGTTCTGCGACGACGTGCGCCAGGTCGCCTTGCAGCCGGGTACCGGGGGCGTGTTCCTCATCACCTGCGACGGCGTGCAGATCTGGGAACGCAAGGCCGATGGCGGCTTCCCCGAAGCCAAGGTGCTCAAGCAGCGCGTGCGCGACTGCATCGACCCGCAGCGCAACCTGGGCCACAACGACCGCTGAGCGCGCACGACTGTCACACCACTGCCACCCACCTGTCATCGGCACCTGCCAGTCTCCTGCAAACAGTGCCGGAGGCCGCCGATGACCCACGCCGAACGTGTCAGCCCGTCCACCAAGCAACGCGTGCGCACGCTATGGATTTCCGATGTGCACCTGGGCACCCGCGATTGCCAGGCCGAGCACCTGTCGCGCTTCCTCAAAGGGTATCAGGCCGATCGCATCTACCTGGTAGGGGACATCATCGACGGCTGGAAGCTGCGCAGCGGGATCTACTGGCCGCAGGCCCACACCAACGTGCTGCGCCGGCTGCTGACCATGAGCAAGCGCGGCACCGAGGTGATCTACGTCACCGGCAACCACGACGAATTCCTGCGCCGCTATTCACGGCTGGTGCTGGGCAACATCCAGCTGGTCGACGAAGCCGAGCACGTCACCGCCGACGGTCGGCGGCTGCTGGTGGTGCATGGCGACCAGTTCGACGTGATCACCCGCTGTCACCGCTGGCTGGCGTTTCTCGGGGACCGCGCCTACGAGTTCAGCCTGGTGCTCAATCGCTGGCTGAACCGCTGGCGTGCCCGCTACGGCTACGGTTACTGGTCGTTGTCGGCGTACCTCAAGCACAAGGTCAAGGGCGCGGTGAACTTCATCACCGACTTCGAGCACGCCATCGCCCATGAATGTACGCGGCGGGGCTTTCACGGCGTGGTCTGCGGGCACATCCACCATGCCGAGATACGTCGGGTGGGGGAGGTGGAGTACCTGAACTGCGGGGATTGGGTCGAGTCGTGCACGGCGCTGATCGAGCACTGGGACGGGCACATCGAGCTGTATCGCCTGGCCGACGCCCAGGCCAGGGCCAGCGAGCCGCTTGCCGCTCTGGGCGAATCGGCCTAGCACCCGTATTCAGAGGCTGATCTTGCCGCGCAGGATATCGCGAAACATGGCGAAATCGCCGATCAGGCTGTACCAGGGGTAGGTGAAGGTCGCGGGCCGATTCTTCTCGAAGAAGAAGTGACCGGCCCAGGCGAAGCCGTAGCCGGCGACCGGTACGGCCAGCAGCAGCCACCCGCTGCCACTGCCGATGGCGTAGGCCAGCAAGGCAATGACCAGGCTGGTGCCGACGAAATGCAGGCGCCGGCAGGTGGGGTTGGCATGTTCGCCGAGGTAGTACGGATAGAACTCGGCGAAACTGCGAAACTGCACGGTGTCGTTCATGGCGAGGTACTCGCAGCGGAAATTTGCTCGGCTCGCAGAGCGTGGAGCCTGATTCGAGTCTAGAGTCACTGGAAGCGGCCACCAGTGACAATCGGCGCCAATTGAGTATCCTTCCGAAACACCGCAGCCGCGGTCGATCGCACAAGAAGCCTGCCATGAGCGAAAGAACCACCTCGGCCAGCTGGGCCTCAGGGATCGTCAAGGCGCTCGAACTGGAAGGGCTGGACTGCCCTGCCATGTTCAGGCAGTTGGGCCTGGACTTCGCTGCCCTGGAAGACCCGGACGCGCGCTTCGCGCAGGACGACATGACCCGTTTGTGGCTGCTGGCCGTGGAGCTGTCCGGCAATCAGGCCATCGGCTTGAACATGGCGCGGGTAGTACGCCCAGCCTCTTTCCATGTGGTGGGCTATGCCCTGATGTCCAGCCGTACCCTGGCCGAGGGATTCGAGCGGCTGGTGCGCTACCAGCGCATCATCGCCGAAAGCTCGGACCTCAGTTTCACCCTCGGTCCGCAAGGCTACGCGCTGGTGCTGACCGTGCACGGCGATCACCTGCCGCCGACCCGTCACAGCGCCGAGGCCTCGCTGGCCTGCGCGCTGTCGCTGTGCAGCTGGCTCAGCGGACGCCCGGTGCAGCCCAGACGTGTGTTGATCCAGGGGCCGCCACCTGCCGATATCGAGCCCTATCGCCAGGCGTTCCGTGCGCCGTTGCTGTTCGGCGCGCCGCACGATGCGCTGCTGCTGGAGCGTGCCGACATGGAGGCCCCTCTGCCCACGGCCAACGAGGCGATGGCGATCCTGCACGACCGTTTCGCGGGCGAGTACCTGGCGCGTTTCTCCGAAAGCCGGGTGACCCATCGAGTGCGCCAGACCTTGTGCCGCCTCCTGCCCCAGGGCGAGCCCATGCGCGATACCGTCGCCAAGGCGCTGCACCTGTCGCCACGCACGTTGCAACGCCGACTGCAGGAGGAAGGCACCAGCTTCCAGGCCCTGCTGGACGTGACCCGTCGCGAACTGGCCGAGCAGTATCTGGCACAACCTGGCATGACGCTTTTGGAAGCCGCCTACCTGCTGGGCTTCGCCGACCCCAGCAATTTCTACCGGGCGTTCCGTCGCTGGTTCGGCGTCACCCCGGGGGAATACCGCGCGCGGCTGTAGCCCCGGTCAGTGACGCCAGAACGCCGGCATGCACAGCACCAGCACGGTGATGATTTCCAGCCGGCCCAGCAGCATGCCACCGGCCAGGATCCACTTGGCCGCATCCGGCAGGCTGGCGAAATTGCCGGCCGGACCGATCACCTCACCCAGGCCCGGACCCACCCCGGAGACGGTGCTGGCGGCGCCGGTCAAGGCGGTCATCCAGTCCACCCCGAGCAGCGACAGCGCCAGGGCGATGGCGCAGATGGTCGCGGCGAAGAAGAACGAGAAGGTCAGGATCGAGCGGACGATTTCTTCGTCCAGGCGGTGGCCGTTATATTTCTGCTTGATCACCGCGCGCGGGTGAATGAGCTGGTTGAGGCTGGCCTTGAGCAGAATGTAGGCGACCTGGAAGCGAAAGATCTTGATGCCGCCGGCGGTCGAACCCGAACAGCCGCCGATGAAGCCCAGGTAGAAGAACAGCATCAGCGAGAAATTGCCCCACAGGCTGTAGTCACCCAGGGCAAAGCCCGTGGTGGTCACCACCGAGGTGACATTCAGCGCCACGTGACGCAGAGCGTCCAGCCAGTGCAGGTCGGTGGTCGCCCAGTACCAGGTGCCGAGGACCACCCAGGTCGCCACCAGCAGCCCCAGCAGCCCCTGCACCTGCTGGTCGCGCCACAGCGCCCAGCGATTGCCGCGCAGGGTCGCCACGTACAGGGTGAAGGGCACGCTGCCGAGGATCATCACCACCACCGCGACCCAGTGCACCGCCGGCATGTCCCACTTCGCCAGCGACAGGTCGGAGGTGGAAAAGCCGCCGGTGGAAATCGCCGACATGGCGTGGTTGATCGCATCGAACAGGCTCATGCCGGCCCACCAGAACGCCAGGCTGCCCAGCACCGTGATTCCGACGTACACGGCGACGATGTACTTGGCCACCATGTGCGAGCGCGGCATCACCTTTTCCGAGCGGTCCGAGGATTCGGTCTGAAACAGGCGCATGCCGCCAATGCGCAGCAGTGGCAGGATCGCCACGGCCATGCCGATGAATCCGATGCCACCGAGCCAGTGCAGCATCGAACGCCACATCAGGATGCCCGGCGAGACGGTGTCCAGGCCGCTGAGCACCGTCGAGCCGGTGGCGGTGATGCCGGACATGCTCTCGAAGAAGGCGTCGGTGTAGCTGATGTGCTGGGTGAGCAACAGGGGCAGGGCGGCGAACACGCACACCACCAGCCAGCTGCTGACGGTCAGCAGGTACATGTCGCGCGGGCGCAGGTGCACGTGCTCGGGCCGTCCCTGAAGCACCATGGCCAGGCCCGCGACAAAGGTGATCAGGCTCGACCACAGGAACGACGGCAGGTCCGAGGTGCGTTCGAAGATCAGCAGCGTGGCCATGGGCACGACCATGCTCACCGCCAGGGTGATCAGGAAGATGCCGATGATGAACGCGATGATTCGTAAGGTCGGCAACGCCATGTGATCTGCTCTGACTCGCTACGGGAAAGGGCGACATTCTAAGCGTCGAACGCAGCGCTGCAAGCGCCGCGTTGCAACGCCCGGCGAGCGCCGGTAGTTTCCTGGCCCTTGCAGCCTGTGGCGCGTCGCTTGAGAATGAGGCACTTTCAATCTGCCAGGAGGGTAGCCGATGGAGGCTCTCGACGCATTGCTCAACCGTGTATCCGTGGCGCGCCTGACCGAGCCTGCGCCCAACGCCGCCCAGCGCGAGGGGCTGTTCCAGGCCGCGCTGCGCGCGCCGGACCACGGCCAACTGCGGCCTTGGCGCTTTCTGACCATCGAAGGGCAGGCGCGCGAGCGCTTGGGCGAGCTGTTCGCCGAAGCGGTCCAGGCCAAGCGCGACGCCAGTCAGGCCGCGCTGGACAAGGCCCGTGCCATGCCGCTGCGTGCGCCGCTGGTGGTGGTGGTGATCGCCTGCCTGCACGCGCACCCCAAGGTGCCCGAGTCCGAACAGCGCCTGGCCGCCGGTTGCGCTGCCCACGGCATGCTCATCGCCGCCCATGCCCAGGGCATCGGCGCGGTGTGGCGCACCGGCGACATGGCGTTCGACCGCCATGTATACGCCGGCCTGGGCCTGGCGTCCAACGAAGAACTGATCGGCTACTTGTATCTGGGGACACCGGCCACCGAGCCGCGCACGCCCCCGGTGTTGCACACCAGCGACTTCGTCCAGGCCTGGGGCGAATGACGCCGGCCTGAGCGCCGGACCGCGGCTGCGCCGGAGACTGGGCAGCCGCGCGGCGCCGTCAGCCGCTCAACCGATCGCCGGGGTCAGCGGGATGGCCAGCCGCGCCTCGAAGCCGTTTTGCGGGTGATTGCCCAGCACCAGCGTACCCCCGTGGCGCTCCGCGGCGCGCCGCGCGATTGCCAGGCCCAGCCCGTGCCCTGGCGTGTCCTGGCCGGGAGCGCGAAAGAAGGGTTCGCCGAGTTGCGTCAGGTACTGCTCGGCGACGCCCGGGCCATGGTCGCGCACGCTGAGCAGCACCAGGTCGTTGTCGCGGCGGGCATGAATCTCGATCGGCTGACCGGCCGGATTGAACCGCAGCGCGTTGCGCAGCAGATTGTCCAGCGCCCGTTCGAGCAGCGTCGGCCAGCCTTGCAGCATCAAGCCGGCCTCGGCTTCCAGCCTGACGTCCTGCTCCGGTGCGCTGAGCTGGGCGTCCTTGCGCACGCTGCCCAGCAAGGCGTTGACATCCACCGGTTCTGGATGCGCCTGTTCGGCATCGACCCGGGCCAGTACCAGGATCTCGCTGATCAGGTCTTCCAGGCGATCGCATTCACGGGTCAGGCGGGGCCACAGCGCCTGGCGCTGCTCGGCTTCGGCACGCTCGGCCAGGGCCAGGGCGATGCGCAGGCGCGCCAGGGGCGAGCGCAACTCGTGGGACACATCGCGCAGCAGTTGCCGTTGGCTGGAAATCAGGCTCTGCAGGCGGGCGCCCATCTTGTTGAAATCGTTGGCCAGCACACCGAACTCGTCGCGTCGACCGGCCAGCTGCGCCAGGCTGTTCTGCTGGTAGGTGGTCTGGCCCAGGTCGTGCACCGCGCCGCGCAGGCGGCTGAGCGGGCGGGTGATGGACAGGGTGACGAACAGGCTGAACAGCGTCAGCACCACCAGCGCGATGCCCAGGGCACTCAGAGGCCAGATCAGGCTCTCGCGGTGCCAGGCCATCAGCTCGGGGTGCGGAATGCGGTATATCAGCAGGTAGGTCTGGCCGGTGGTGGGGCTGGTGTACTCCTCGGTCAGCCGCCGCCAGGGCAGGCGCTCATCATTGTGCTGACGGCGCTCGAAATCCTCGGCGCGCCGGGGAAAGGTGCCAGGCACCACTGCATCGCCGCTGTCGTCGAGTACCTGCACGTCGATCTTGTAGCGCTGCTTGCGGCGCTCCAGGAAGCGCTGGGAGGACTGCAATCCTTCCTGCTCGTAATGCTGGACCCAGCGACTGGCCAGGGTGTTGAGCCCGGGGTGGCGGCTGAGGATCCAGGCATCCTGATTGAGCATATGGCCCAACAGGATCGACAGCCCGGCGACCAGGGCGATGGCCAGCCAGAAGCTGGCCAGGATGCGCCAGAACAGTGAGCGCAAGAGGTCTACCTCCCAGACAGGAAAAGGCCCGGCCCGCAGAGGTGCGGGCCGGGCACGGGGGTGTACAGCTTACTGGGCCTTGGCGGCCTTTTCAGCTTTCCAGGCCTGGAACTGCTCCCACTCGGCCTTGTCGGCGGCGCGCTTGCTTTGCAGCTCGTCGAACTGCTTCTGCTGGTCGGGCTTGAGCAGGGCGCGGATCTGGCTCTGGGTCTTGTCGTGACCGGCCTTGATCTCGTCCTTCATGGCTTTCTGCTCGGCGGCTGGCAGTTTGTTCAGGTAGCGCTCGGTGATGTCGCGACGCTGCTTCATCTGCTCGCCCATCAGGTGGCCGATCTGCTGGCGCTGTTCTGGGGTCAGGTCGAGCTGGGCGAAAGGCGCGGGGCCGCGATGATGGGGGCCGTCGCCGTGTGGACCGGGCTCTGGCATGGCCATCGCGACGGTGGGCAGGGCAGCGGCGAACATCAGGGCCATCAGGGTCTTGCGCATGGGTGTCTCTCCTTTCTCGGGCCGGTGGTTACCGGATGAGCCCAGTCTAGGGATCGCTGGGTCAAGCGCCGTCAGGCTTGGGTAAAGGCTCGGTAAAGAGGCCGCTCAGCGGCGTACCTGTTTCAGCGTCTCGGCGATCAGGAACGCCAGCTCCAGCGACTGGTCGGCATTGAGCCGCGGGTCGCAGTGGGTGTGATAGCGGTCGGACAATCCGTCCTCGGTGATCGGTCGGGCGCCGCCGATGCATTCGGTGACGTTCTGCCCGGTCATCTCGATGTGAATGCCGCCGGCATGGCTGCCTTCGGCCTGATGCACCTGGAAGAACTGACGGACCTCATCGAGGATCTGCGCGAAGTCGCGCGTCTTGTAGCCGCTGCTGGCCTTGATGGTGTTGCCGTGCATGGGGTCCGAGCTCCATAGCACCTGGCGCCCCTCGCGCTGGACGGTGCGGATCAGCCCCGGCAGGTGCGCGCCGACCTTGTTCGCGCCCATGCGCACGATCAGGTTGAGGCGACCGGGGTCGTTGTCCGGGTTGAGGGCGTCGATCAGGCGGATCAGCTGCTCGGGGTCCATGCTCGGCCCGACCTTGACGCCGATCGGGTTGTGCACGCCGCGCAGGAACTCCACGTGGGCGCCGTCGAGCTGGCGGGTGCGGTCGCCGATCCACAGCATGTGCGCGGAACAGTCGTAGTAGTCGCCTGTCAGGCTGTCACGGCGCACGAAGGCTTCTTCGTAGTTGAGCAGCAGCGCCTCATGGGCGGTGAAGAAGCTGGTCTCGCGCAGTTGCGGGGCGCTGTCCAGCCCGCAGGCGCGCATGAAGGCCAGGGTCTCGTCGATGCGGTCGGCGAGTTGATGGTACTTCTCGGCCAGCGCCGAGTTGGCGATGAAGTCCAGGTTCCATTTGTGCACCTGATGCAGGTCGGCGAACCCGCCCTGGGCGAAGGCGCGCAGCAGGTTGAGGCTGGCGGTGGACTGGTGATAGGCCTGCAGCAGGCGCTCGGGATCGGGAATGCGGCTGGCCGGGTCGAAGCCGATGCCATTGACGATGTCGCCGCGGTAGGCGGGCAGGGTGACCTGCCCCAGGGTTTCGTCGTTGGCCGAGCGCGGCTTGGCGAACTGGCCAGCCATGCGCCCGACCTTCACCACCGGACAGCCGGCCGCGAAGGTCATGACGATCGCCATCTGCAACAGCACCTTGAAGGTGTCGCGGATCTTGGCGGCGGAGAACTCGGCGAAACTCTCGGCGCAGTCGCCGCCTTGCAACAGAAAGGCGCGGCCCTGGGTGACCTCGGCGAACTGGCGACGCAGCTCGCGGGCTTCGCCGGCGAACACCAGCGGCGGATAGCTGGCCAAGGTCTGCTCGACCTTGAGCAGGTGCGCGGCGTCGGGGTAGCCGGGCTGCTGCTCAATCGGCAGGGTACGCCAGCTGTCGGGGGTCCAGGGTCGGTTCATGATCGGCTCGGTGGGTTCGGTTCAGGCAGTGCAGCCATGGTAACAGCTGCCGGGCGGCTTGTTGCAGCGCAGGCAATTGGCGGACAATGCCGGTTTTGCGCGGGCAGGTAGCGAGCGATGGCGATGGAGCGGGAAGAGCGGCTGCTGGCGCGGGTAGAGGATGCCCACGGCGTCATCAGCGTATACGAAGTCGAGGACTACCGGTTTCTCGAATTCGGCGACGCCATCGAGCAGAGTTGCACCTTCACCGCCGACCCCAGCTGGCTGGAATACGACTACACCCGCGCGATGCTGGTCGGCGCCCTGTGCCATGCCCAGCCCGAGAGCGCATTGTTCCTGGGCCTTGGCGCCGGCACCCTGACCCAGGCGTGCCTGAAGTTCCTGCCCCTGGAAGACGTCGAAGCCATCGAACTGCGCGCCGAGGTGCCGCGCCTGGCCATGGAGTACCTGGGCCTGGACGACGATCCGCGCCTCTACGTGCGCATCGGCGATGCCCTGGAACTGCTGCCCACCGCGGAAAAGGCCGACCTGATCTTCGTCGACCTCTATACCGACTACGGGCCGGGCGTGGGGCACATGGCCTGGAAATTCCTCGAGCAGTGCCAGCGACAGCTCAACCCGGACGGCTGGCTGGTCATCAACCAGTGGGCCTCGGACGATGGCCGGCCATTGGGCGCGGCCCTGTTGCGTGGGCTGTATCACCGCCACTATTGGGAGTTGCCGGTCAAGGAAGGCAACGTGATCCTGCTGGTGCCGGCGGATCTCGAGCAGCACCTGGACTTCGATGCCCTGCGCGCGCGTGCCGCGGCACTGGCGCCGCGTCTGGGCTATTCACTGGACTACCTGCTCAAGGCGATCCGCACGGCGACCTGAAGTTCGGGATAAACGTTTCAGCCCGCCAGGCACCGATGGCCAGCGTGGGTGCGCAAGGGAGAAATTTTTCTCACGGTATTGGCGGAATTCATATATAGTACGCGCCGGTCTTTTAGCGGACCGCAAAATCAGGCGGTGCAAATCCTCCGAGTCCAGCTTCGGCTGCACGTCCGCTAGGCGGACCTTCCCACGTATTCTTTTTCAATCGTTTTCGCAAATCCCCGCCGCCAGAGCTGCCTGGGTGACCTCCGGGTCTTTCAAGGCATGTGCAGCTCTGGAGCATGGGTCTTTGCGGATGCACATAGAGGCAGACCCATGACCCAGGAAACCGGCGGATTCGCCGCTCTCGATCTTCATCCGAACATCGTTGCTGCCGTACTGGCCACAGGCTACGAAGAGCCTTCGGCCATCCAGCAACAGTCGATCCCGATCATCCTCGCCGGTCACGACATGATCGGCCAGGCGCAGACTGGCACCGGCAAGACCGCTGCCTTCGCCCTGCCGATCCTCAACAAGATCGACGTGAGCAAGCGCGAACCGCAAGCCCTGATCCTGGCGCCAACCCGTGAGTTGGCGCTGCAAGTCGCTACCGCTTTCGAAACCTACGCCAAGCAGATGCCGGGCGTGAATGTCGTGGCCGTCTACGGTGGTGCCCCCATGGGCCCGCAGTTGCGCGCCATCCGCAACGGCGCCCAGATCGTGGTCGCCACACCGGGCCGTCTGTGCGACCACCTGCGTCGTGACGAGAAAGTCCTGTCCACCGTTCAGTACCTGGTACTGGACGAAGCCGACGAGATGCTCAAGCTGGGCTTCATGGACGACCTCGAAGTGATCTTCGATGCCATCCCGGCCACGCGTCAGACCGTGCTGTTCTCCGCCACCCTGCCTTCGTCGATCCGCTCGATCGCCGAGCGTCACCTGCGCGAGCCCAAGCACGTCAAGATCCAGAGCAAGACCCAGACCGTCACCGCGATCGACCAGGCCCACCTGATGGTCCACGCCGACCAGAAGATCCCGGCCGTGCTGCGCCTGCTGGAAGTCGAGGAGTTCGACGCCCTGATCGCCTTCGTGCGCACCAAGCAGGCCACCCTGGACCTGGCCGCCGCGCTGGAAGCCAAGGGCTACAAGGCCGCCGCGCTGAACGGTGACATCGCCCAGAACCAGCGTGAGCGCGTGATCGATTCGCTCAAGGACGGTCGCCTGGACATCGTCGTCGCCACCGACGTCGCCGCTCGAGGCCTGGACGTACCGCGCATCACCCACGTGTTCAACGTGGACATGCCGTACGATCCGGAATCCTACGTGCACCGTATCGGCCGTACCGGCCGCGCCGGTCGTGAAGGCCGCGCCCTGTTGCTGGTAACGCCGCGTGAGCGCCGCATGCTGCAGGTGATCGAGCGCGTCACTGGCCAGAAGGTCGCCGAAGCCCGTCTGCCTGGTCCGCAGGCCGTACTGGACGCGCGCATCAAGAAACTGACCGCCAGCCTGGCACCGTTGGTGGCCGAAGCCGAAGCGACTCACGGCCAACTGTTCGACCGCCTGACCGCCGACCTGGGCTGCTCCGCCCGTGCCCTGTCCGCTGCGCTGCTGCGCAAGGCCACCAACGGCCAGTCGCTGGACCTGGCGTCGGTCGAGCGCGAGCAACCGCTGGTGCCGACCTTCGCCGCCCGTGAGCGTTCTTCCGAGCGCAGCGACCGTGGCGAGCGAAGCGAGCGTGGTGATCGCGAGCGTCGTGCACCGATGCCCCTGGCCGAAGGTCGCGTACGCTGCCGCACCGCCCTGGGTGCCCGTGACGGTATCGCCGCGAAGAACCTGCTCGGCGCCATCCTCAACGAGGGTGGTCTGGCGCGTGACGCGATCGGCCGTATCCAGGTGCGCGACAGCTTCAGCCTGGTCGAGCTGCCCGAAGATGGCCTGGAGCGTCTGCTGACCAAGCTCAAGGACACCCGAGTGGCCGGCAAGCAACTCAAGCTGCGCCGTTATCGCGAAGACTGAGCCTTGCGCTGATCAGACCCTTCACCAGGGTCTGTAGAGAAATCCGATGGCCGTTCGCGGCTGTCGGATTTTTTTTTGACCTTCGCCCGCCGATCACAGCGCTGGCCCGCCTGGCTCTGCCGTCATCCTGGGTTCGACGCATCAAGCCCGGGATCTGGCCAGTGCTCACGCGCCAGCTCGGCCACCACCTTGCGTATCCAGCGTTGCCCGCTGTGCCCGTGGTTGCGCGCGTGCCACAGCATGTCCACGGAAAAACCAGGCACGGGAAAAGGGCAGTCGACGATCTCGAGCCTGTCGCGGTCGCCACGCACCAGGCTTTCCGGCATCAGCGCCACGAAATCGGAATGGGCGACGATCTGCGGCACGAACAGAAACGAGGCCGCCGACAGCACGACATGGCGGCGGTAGCCCAGTGCGGCCAGACCCTCGTCGACCCCGGTAGCGAAGGCCCCACCGCCCAGCGATACGATCACATGCTCGAGCTGCGCGTACGCCTGCACGGTCAACGTCCGGCGCAATGCCGGATGCCCGTGCCTGCCGATCAGCACGTAGCGCTCGTCGAACAGATGCTGGCTGCGCAGGTTCGGTGAGCCCTGCAGCGGCGACATCAGGGCCAGGTCCACCTTGCCACTGGTCATCTGCTCTTCCAGTACCGAGGGGTCGAGGTGGCGCAGGGCCAGGCGGATGCCGGGCGCTCGCTCACGCAGCGCAAGCGCCAGCGGTTGGATCAGGGTCGCCTGCAGGTAGTCGGTACACGCGACGGTGACCGTGAGCCGAGCTTGCAGGGGATCGAAATGTCGGTGTTCGGCCAAGGTGCCACGGACCTGATCCAGGGCCAGGCGAAGCGGCGCCAGCAGCTCCAGCGCCTTGGCCGTCGGGATCATGCCGCGCTGCGCGGGCAGCAACAGGGGGTCGTCGAACAGGTCACGCAGGCGGCTCAGTTGCGCGCTCACCGCAGGCTGACTGAGGTGCAGGCGATTCGCCGCCTTGGTGACGTTACGCTCCGACAGCAGCGCTTCGAGGGTGACGAGCAGGTTCAGGTCGATGCGTCTGGTATCCATCGGCTGGATAGTACTGCAAAAAAAACCGAATTTCACAGATGCCAGCTCGCCCGGGAAACTGGCGCTCGGTTGCAGGCGAACGTCGCCGGCACTCATCTGGAGAGCTCACATGTCCACCTTACCGGACAAACCCCTGATCACCGTCGCCGGTGCATCCAGCAAACAGGGGCGCAGCGTGGCCACCACGCTGTTGGCCAGCGGTCGCTACCGCGTACGCGTACTTGGCCGGCGTGCCGACAGCGCGCCGATCCGCGCGTTGGTCGAGCAGGGCGCCGAAGCCATCGTGGTGCCTCTGGAACTGGGCCGTCAGGCCGAGCTCACGGCTGCGCTGCGGGGCTCTCACGGCGCCTTTCTGATGACGCCGCCCACCTTGCCCGTCGCACCGCCCGACCAGCCCGAGCTGGCATTGGGGCGAGAGCTTGCCGATGCGGCACATGCTGCGGGGGTTCGCCATGTGGTGTGGAGCGGACTGGAAAATGTGCAGGCACGCACCCAAGGCGCGCTGTGGGTGCCCCACTTCACTGAAAAAGCACAGGTCGAGGCGCATATCCGCAGCCTGCCCATGATCAGTTCGTTCGTCTATCTGGCGTTCTTCTACAGCAACTTTCAGGAGTATTACGTACCCCAGCGCAATTCAGACGGCAGCCTGACCTTTGCCATCTATCTGCCGCCGGATGTTCCGATGCCCTTCGTCGACCCCCTCACCGCAACGGGGCCGGCGGTACTGGAGATCTTCGACCATCCTCAGCGCTATGCCGGCAAAACCCTGCCCGTCATCGGCGAGATACTGACAGCGCGACAGATGGTCGACACCTTCACTCGGGTCTCGGGGTGCGAAGCCCGCTACGCCTCGGCCTACTCACGCGAAGAATTGCTGCGACACTTCCCTGCGTTCGCAGCGAACGAGTACCTGCTGCGTGAGTTGGTGGGCATGGTGGAGTACGCGGTGAGGTATGGCTATTACGCCCCCGAGCGTGACCTGGAGTGGAGCAGGACGATCGATTCGAATGCGCTCACCTGGGAAGAGTTCCTCCGTGCCACTCGATGGCGCGGGCAACCGGCAGGCTACGGAGCCTGACCGGAGCTTTCGTGCAGCACTCAGTCGAAGCGGTAGATGTCCATTCCCAGCGCGCCCAGGGTGAAACCCTGGTGCACGACAGCGAAGCGCTCGCCCGCGCCCATGGCGAAGAACAGCGGCAGCAAATGCTCGTCGCTGGGATGGTTGCGCACGGCATGCGGCGCCAGTTCCCGGTAGTCCAGCAGCGCCGCCGTATCGCCCTCGGTCAGGCGCTGCACCACCCAGTCACGGAAGCTGCGCGCCCAGGGTTCGATGCTGTCCGGTCCGGCGTGCCAGTCGAGTTCACCCAGGTTATGGGTGATGCTGCCCGAGCCCACCAGCAATACGCCCTGTTCGCGCAACCCGGACAACGCCTGGCCCACCTGCACTTGCAGTGCGGCACCTCGGTGGCTGGGCAGCGAGAGCTGGAGCACCGGAATGTCGGCCTCGGGGTACATCAGCGATAAAGGCACCCAGGCGCCATGGTCCAGTGGTCGTTGGTTGTCGAGGTGAGCCAGCAGTCCTGCCTGACCGAGCCGCTCGACGATCTCGCTGGCCAGTTGTGGACTGCCGGGGGCGGGATAACGCACCTCGTACAGCGCTGCAGGGAACCCCCGAAAGTCGTGCCACGTCTGCGGGCGAGGTGAACTCGTCACCACCAGCTCGCGGCTTTCCCAGTGCGCAGACACCACCAGGATCGCGCGTGGCCGGGGCAGCGCTGCCGCCAGGCTGGCGAGCGCCGGTCCACTGGCACCGTGGTGCAGCGCCAGCATCGGAGAGCCGTGGGAGATGAACAGACTGGGCAGCATGACAAGGTCCTGGAAGGTTAAGATGACTCCATCTTGGTCCAGCTTCACATCGATATTCAAACTAAGTTTTTCGCCCAATTGATCGAAGAAATGGGAGTAAATATGGAGCCAGCGTTCTGGCACAAGCGGTGGGCGGACAACCAGATCGGTTTTCATCAGCCCCAGGTCAACTCCGATCTGATCAGGAACTGGCCGACATTGCCGGCAGCCAGTCGCGTGTTCGTGCCGTTGTGCGGCAAGAGCCAGGACATGGCCTGGTTGGCCGGGCAGGGCTATCGAATACTGGGCGTCGAGCTGTCACGCAAGGCCGTCGAGGCCTTCTTCGACGAGCATCAACGGGTCGCCGAGGTCGAACGGCGCGGCGTGTTCGAGGTCTGGCGCAGCGGGCCGATCGAACTGTGGTGTGGCGACGTCTTCGCCTTGCAGCCGCAGGACCTGGCAGACTGCGCCGCTGTGTACGACCGCGCAGCGCTGATCGCCTTGCCCGAGGCCCTGCGCAAGCGCTATCTGGAACTGCTGTGTGCCTGTCTGCCACACCATTGCCAAGGCTTGCTGATCACCTTGGAATACGATCAGTCTCGGGTGGAGGGGCCACCGTTCTCGGTGACCGAAACTGAGGTGAGAGCGGGGCTTGGGGCATGGGAAATCACCGAGCTTCAGGCGCCTGAAACGCTCGACAGCAGTCCCAAGTTCCAGGCTGCGGGGGTGCCCAGCTTGATCGAGCGGGTCTATCGCCTGGAGCGTCCTGGTCACTGAGACTGGTCTGTGCCCGCCTTTCTGGCGGGCGAAGAAAAGGGCGACCGGGGTCGCCCTTGGTGAACGCTCGCCGTATCAGCCGCGGCGACGCAGGGCGTCGATACGGTCTTCCAGCGGCGGGTGGCTCATCAACAGCCCGGCCAGGCCCTGCTTCAAACCGCCGTTGATGCCGAACGCCTTGAGCGTGTCCGGCATGTGCACCGGCATGCCCTGCTCGGAGCGCAGGCGTTGCAGGGCGGCGATCATGGCGCCGGTGCCGGCCAGTCGGGCACCGGCTTCGTCTGCGCGGTACTCGCGGCGGCGCGAGAACCACATGACGATGATGCTGGCCAGGATACCGAGGATCAGCTCGGCGACGATGGTCGCGATGTAGTAGGCGATACCCTGGCCTTCTTCGTTCTTGAACACCACCTTGTCGACGAAGTTGCCGATGATGCGTGCGAAGAACATCACGAAGGTGTTCACCACGCCCTGCACCAGGGCCAGGGTGACCATGTCGCCGTTGGCGACGTGCCCGATCTCGTGCGCCAGCACCGCCCGTACCTCGTCCCGGGAGAAGCGCTCCAGCAGGCCCTGGGACACGGCCACCAGCGCGTCGTTGCGGTTCCAGCCGGTAGCGAAGGCGTTGGCTTCGTAGGCAGGGAAGACGCCCACCTCGGGCATCTTGATCCCGGCCTCGCGCGACAGCTCCTCGACGGTTTGCAGCAGCCACTGTTCATGGTGGGTGCGCGGCTGGGTGATGATCTGGGTGCCGGTGGTCATCTTCGCCATCCACTTGGAGATGAACAGCGAGACCAGCGAGCCGGCGAACCCGAACACGGCGCAGAAGACCAGCAGACGACTCAGGTCCAGGTCGACGCCGTTGGCGGCCATGAAACCGTTGAAGCCGAACAGGCTGAGGGTAATGCTTGCAACCAGCACCACCGCAAGGTTGGTGGCCACAAACAACAGAATGCGCATCATGGTTGTTACGTTCTCCTGACGGATGAAAATGTCGCTTTGCTGCGGGGTATATAAGGTGACCGCTCGGGGGATTCAACAGGCCGACTATTTCAAACTGTGTACCTGGCAGTCTGCCAGACAGCCCAAGCGCTACCGGAGGTAGACCGTTGCAGGATGTAAGAATTCATCCAGGGGGGAGGTAGCAAACGCTTGATGGCGCCTTTCCAGAAGGCGCCATCAACGTAGGAAAACTTACTGGACTGACTGGAGCTGGACTTACTGGGAGTAGGTGCGCAGGAAATTGCCGATGCGTCCGATGGCTTGTTCGAGATCATCGACGCGGGGCAGCGTGACCACGCGGAAGTGGTCCGGCCATGGCCAGTTGAAGGCGGTACCCTGGACGATCAGCAGCTTCTCCGACAGCAGCAGGTCGAGCACGAACTTCTCGTCGTTGTGGATCGGGCAGACCTTGGGATCGATTCTCGGGAAGGCATACAGCGCACCCATGGGTTTGACGCAGCTGACCCCGGGAATGTCGTTGAGCAGTTCATAGGTGCGGTTGCGCTGCTCGAGCAGGCGGCCCGGCGGCAGGACCAGGTCGTTGATGCTCTGGTAGCCGCCCAGGGCGGTCTGGATCGCGTGCTGGGCCGGCACGTTGGCACACAGGCGCATGTTGGCCAGCATGTCGATGCCTTCGATATAGCTGTGGGCAGTGTGCTTGGGACCGGAAATGATCAGCCAGCCGGAGCGGAAGCCTGCCACTCGATAGGACTTGGACAGGCCGTTGAAGGTCAGGCACAGCAGGTCCGGGGCCAGCGCAGCGGTGCTGATGTGCACCGCTTCGTCGTACAGGATCTTGTCGTAGATCTCGTCGGAGAACACCACCAGATTGTGCTGACGGGCCAGCTCCAGCATGCCCAGCAGCAGCTCCCTGGAGTACACCGCACCCGTGGGGTTGTTCGGGTTGATGATCACCAGCGCCTTGGTGTTCGGAGTGATCTTGGCCTTGATGTCGTCCAGGTCGGGGAACCAGTCGGCCTGCTCGTCGCACAGGTAATGCACCGGCTTGCCGCCTGCCAGGCTGACCGCAGCGGTCCACAGCGGGTAGTCGGGCGCCGGAATCAGCACTTCGTCGTTGTTGTTCAGCAGCGCCTGCATCGACATCACGATCAGCTCGGACACGCCGTTGCCCAGGTAGATGTCCTCGATGCCGACGCCTTCGATCTGCTTCTGCTGGCAGTACTGCATCACCGCCTTGCGCGCGCTGAACAAGCCCTTGGAGTCACTGTAGCCCTGGGCGGTCGGCAGGTTGCGGATCACATCCTGGAGAATCTCGTCCGGCGCCTCGAAGCCAAACGGCGCCGGATTGCCGATGTTCAGCTTGAGGATGCGCTGGCCTTCCTCCTCCAGTCGTTTGGCGTGCTTGAGCACCGGGCCGCGAATGTCGTAGCAGACATTGGCGAGCTTGTTCGATTTGCTGAACTGCATGATGTGATCCCGAATGGATAAGTCGCGGGGCGCGCGCGTCTAAGGGTTTGAAAAGGACGAGGCGCGAGTGCCAGACTGAACGCCTGCACACAAGCCGACTAATATACGTGCCACCCGCGCCAGGGAAAAGCCGGCGCAGGGTGAAATTCAGCCTGCCGAGGTTCAGCCATGCAAAAGATCGACAAAACCCTGGAAGAATGGCGCGAGATGCTCGATCCCGCGCAGTATCAGGTCTGCCGCCTGAAGGGCACCGAGCGGCCGTTCACCGGCAAGTACAACGGCGAAAAGCGTGCCGGCATCTATCATTGCATCTGCTGTGGCCTGGCGCTGTTCGACTCGCGTAGCAAGTTCGATTCCGGTTGCGGCTGGCCGAGCTTCCATTCCCCGATCGAGCAGAGCGCGATGATCGAGATACGCGATACGTCCCACGGCATGATCCGCACCGAGGTCACCTGTGCCCAGTGCGATGCGCACCTGGGCCACGTGTTCCCCGATGGGCCGCCGCCGACCGGGCTGCGCTACTGCATCAATTCGGTGTGCCTGGATTTCGAGCCGCGCGATGAAGGGGCGCCGTCATGACCGATGCGCTGCTGGAGATTCCCTGCGTCACCCTCCAGGGCGAGCAGAAAACCCTGGGGGACTTCGCCGGCAAGGCTGTGCTGGTGGTCAATACCGCCAGCCAGTGTGGCTTCACGCCCCAGTACCAGGGGTTGGAGGCACTGTGGAAGCAATACGCCGGTCAGGGCCTGACGGTGCTGGGCTTTCCCTGCAACCAGTTCGGCAAGCAGGAACCGGGCGAGGCCAAGGAGATCGCGCAGTTCTGCTCGCTGAATTTCGGCGTGAGCTTCCCGCTGTTTCGCAAGATCGAAGTCAACGGGCCGGGCGCCCATCCCTTGTTCGCCGAGCTCAAGCGCCGGGCGCCAGGCGTGCTGGGCACGCAGAAGATCAAATGGAATTTCACCAAGTTCCTGCTCAACCCGGCCACCGGCAAGGTTCAGCGCTACGCGCCCACCACCAAGCCGCAAGCCCTGCAGGCGGACATCGAACGGCTGCTCAACCGCTGAGGGGCACCCACTGGTCGATCAAGGCTTGGAGTTCCTCCCGCCGAAAAGGCTTGGCCAGGTAATCGTCCATGCCGGCGGCGCGGCAGCGTTCGCGCTCCTCCGGCATGGCGTTGGCGGTCAGGGCCACGATCGGCAGTCGTGGCCAGCGCCCGTCCTGGCGGATGCGTCGACTGGCCTCGTAGCCGTCCATCACCGGCATGTTGCAGTCCATCAGCACCAGGTCGAAACGCTCGTGTTCGAGGATCTGCATCGCCTCGCCGCCGTGGGCGGCGACCTGCACGTGGCAACCCAGTTTGCCGAGCATGCCGATGGCCACCAGCTGGTTCACCGGATTGTCCTCCACCAGCAGGATCCGTGCGCGCCCTGTCGGCGATTGGGCGGCGCCGGCGGGCAGGGCGCTGCCACTGTCGCCTTGCAGGGTGCGGCGCAAGCACTGATAGAGCGTATTGCGCGCCAAGGGGCGTGCCAGTTGCTGCAAGGGCGCCATGGGCAGCGCTTGTTCGGCCGCGAGGAAATTGCCGTAGGCGGTGATCAGCAGAATCGGTGAGCGGGTGCGCCTGCGCAGTGTGTGCAGCTGCTGGGCATCGTCGCAGATGATCAGGTTCACCGCCGCGCCAGCGATGTCCTCGACCCGGTCGCAGCGGCTGTAGTCCAGGCCCCAGCGCGGCAGCAGCCGCTCGAGCAACTCGGCCAGGCCGCTGCCGGCATCGGTCAGCGCCTCGATACGGCCACGCAGTGCCGGTGGCGGGTTGGCCTCCAGGTGGGCAGGCAGGGGCAGATCGGCCCTGAAGCGGCTGCCGAAACCCATCTGCGACTCGATGGTCAGCTGGCCGTTCATCGCGGTACACAGGTTGCGCGTCAGCGTCAGCCCCAGCCCGGTGCCGCCATACTGGCGGGTGATACCGGCACCGGCCTGGGTGAAAGGCTGGAAGATCCGCACCTGGGCGTCCTCGGGGATGCCGATGCCAGTGTCCGACACTTCCAGGCGAACACCGCCGACGAACGTCGACAGGCGCACGTCGACTCGCCCGAAACGGGTGAACTTGAGCGCGTTGGCCAGCAGGTTGCTGACGATCTGCCGCACGCGGGTCGGATCGCCCAGCACGCTGGCCGGAAAATCCGCTGCGATCAGGCAGGTCAGTTCGACGTTGGCCGCGGCATTCTGCGACAGCAGGCTGGCGGTATCTTCCAGCAGCATGGCCAGGTCGAAGGGAATCCGTTCGAGCTCCAGCTGGCCTGCATCGAACTTGGACAGGTCGAGGATATCGTTGAGCAGCTCGACCAGCACCTTGCCCGAGTCATGGGCGATCGCCAACTGCTGGCGCTGTTCGCTGGTCAGGCCGCTGTCCAGTGCCAGGGCGAGCATGCCGAGCATGCCGTTGAGCGGGGTACGGATCTCGTGGCTCATGTTGGCCAGGAATGCGGCGCGCGCGTGGGCCATGTCCAGTGCACGACGCCGGGCCTCTTCCAGCTCTTCGTTGGAGCGGCTCAGGCGGCTGTTGCTGGCCTTGAGTTCGTCGGTGCGCGCCGAGACGATGCTTTCCAGTTCGTTGAGGTACTGCGTCAGGCGATTTTCAGCGCTGCGCCGCTGCTGGATTTCGGTGGCCATGCTGACGAACTGCTGATTGGCGACCTTCACCAGCACCCCGATCTCATCGTTCTCGTGGCCGCTCGGACATTCCAGGCGAGCCTGCCCCGAGGCGCGTGGGTCGCGGTTGCTGAGCGCACTGATCACCTTGACCAGCGGTTGGGTCAGCATGAAGTAGAACAGTCCCAGCAGAATGCCGGTCAGCACCAGGCTGCGGGCGAAACCGTTGAGCAGGGTGATGCCGGCGCGTTCCAGAAAGCGGCCGCCGAAGGCATAGGTGTCGACGTCCAGGTACAGGGTGCCCAGGTAGTCGGCGGGCATGTGGGCGAGGTAGAGCGCATCCTTGAACTGGCGCTGCTCGCCGAACAGGAAATCGCTCAAGGCGCGGTAGCGGTCATCCCGGCGCGGACGGCTGACATCGGCGAGCACGGTCTGGTTGTTGTCGATCAGCCGAGCCCGTACCACCGAGGGCGAGCGCAGCAGCCCGCGGGTGAGCTCCTGGGCCAGCTCGGCGTCGATGTTGTAGGCGATGCGTGAAGCCGGGTCGTGACTTATTTGCAGCAACGCCTGCACTTCGCGGTTGATGGACGCGTCTTCGCTGGCATAATCGATGCCGATCTGGATGAGACTGAGCAACGTACCCAGGATGAAGCCGACCAGGACTGTCAGCCGGGCTTGCTTGTAAGACAGGCGATTGGTGAACGTGATATCCATGCTTCCCGAGCCGGTTCCATGCCGCTTGCGCTGCGCAAGCATAGCCGATCGGCCTCGGCTGCTGGCGGGTCTGTCTGTTCATTTCAGTTGATTCGCTGGCAGGTCGGCTTGCAGCCTGCCTCACTGAAATCCGTAGGAGTCGTCATGGATCCCCGCTTGAATGCTTTCCTGGAGCGCGCCGAATCGGTACTGGCGCGCCTCGAACCCTTGTTGCCCGCTCCTCGTGAGCCCATCGACTGGCGCGACACCCTGGCCGCGCGCTGGCAGCGCGATGGCCGCAGTGGCTACCTCATGCCGTTGCAGGTGAGCCTGGACCTGCGCCTGTCCGATCTGATCGGTGTGGATCAGCAGCGCGAGCAACTGGGGCGCAACACCCACCAGTTTCTCCAGGGCATGCCCGCCAACCATGCGTTGCTCTGGGGCTCGCGCGGCACCGGCAAGTCGTCGCTGGTGCGAGCGCTGCTGGCCGAACATGCCCAGCAGGGGCTGCGCCTGATCGAGATCGAGCGCGACCACCTGGCCGACCTGCCGCGTGTGGTCGAGCAACTGCAGGGCCACGAGCAGCGCTTCGTCCTGTTCTGCGACGATCTGTCCTTCGAGGCCGGGGAGGGAGATTACCGCGTGCTCAAGAGCGTGCTCGATGGCTCCCTGGAACAGGCGCCCGACAACGTGCTGCTCTACGCCACCTCCAACCGTCGACACCTGGTGCCGGAAAAGGAAAGCGACAACGAAAACTGGCAGCGAGTCGACGGCGAACTGCACCCCAGCGAGGCGGTCGAGGACAAGATCGCGCTGTCCGACCGCTTCGGCCTGTGGCTCTCGTTCTACCCCTTCACCCAGGCGCATTTCCTCGACGTGGTCGAGCACTGGATCGGTCAGCTCGCCGCGCGTGCCGGGCTGACCTGGCAGCGCACCGAGGCACTGGACATTCTCGCCACCCGCTGGGCGACCGGGCGTGGCAACCGTAACGGCCGATGTGCCTACCAGTTCGCCCGCTACTGGGTCGGACTGCAATTGCTGGAGCAGAACCCATGATCGACCTCAACGCCAGTGGCCAAGGCCTCGACGGCTATGCACTGCTGGCCGCGCAAGTCCAGGCGCTGTTCGCCGACGAGCGCGACTTCATCGCCAACGCCGCGCAGTTCTCGGCGTTTCTCTATCATCAGGTCGATGACCTGAACTGGGCCGGCTTCTATCTCAATCGGCATGAGCAACTGCTGCTCGGCCCGTTCCAGGGGCAGGTGGCGTGCGTACGCATCCCATTCGACAAAGGGGTCTGCGGTGCGGCAGCCGCCACGCGCACCACGCAGCGAGTCGACGACGTGCACGCCTTTGCTGGGCACATCGCCTGTGACAGTGCCTCGAACAGCGAGCTGGTGATCCCGTTGGTGAAGGAGGGCAGGCTGATCGGCGTCCTGGATCTGGACAGCCCCACCCCTGCGCGCTTCAGCGAAGCCGATCAACGCGGCCTGGAGCACCTGGCTGCGCTGTTCCTGGAATTGACCGATTGCTGAAAACGACAAGGGCCGCAGCGCGGCCCTTTTCATTCGGTGGACGGATCAATCGTAGATCACGCGTTTCTTCCAGGTTTCGTCTTCGTCGGTCTTGAGGCCTTCGGTCAGGGCGTTCTGCTCGTCCTCGGCCGGCTCCATCTGGTCCAGTACCTGGGCATTGGCCCGCGCCAGCAGTTTCTCCAGGTAGGTGAGCTGCTCTTCATACTGCTTGGGTTCGGGCTGCTTGCGCAGGTACTGCACGCCGCGCTCGAAGGCCAGCCGTGCCTGGCCTGGCTGGCCCTGCTGCAAGGCCTGCTGTCCCAGGTTGTTGAAGAACTCGATGTGCAGCAGCACCAGGATGTGGCGGATTTCCTTGACCCAGTACTTGCCTTCATTGGACTGCAGGAAATTTTCCTGGGTCGCACGCACGATCTGGTTGTGCAGCGATTCCAGCAGGAAACGCACGTCCTTGGCCTTGGCTTCGGTCTGGATCGGCGTAGGCGGATTGTTCACCGGCAATTTGTCGCCCAGGGCGATCAACGCTTCGAGCTCGCCGATACGCGCCTTGATATCACCGTTCTGCTTGTCCAGCGCCAGCTGGCGCTGGTTGATGTTCAGCTCCAGGCGGGCGAGAAGCAGCTTGAGCGCCGGGCTCATCAACTGGCCGGGAAACGTCTCGGTGATTTCGCCGCAGCGACGCAGGCGGTCGGCGAGTTCGATCTTCAGGCGCGTGCGCTCGAGCTTGGCGTTCTCCACGACATTGTTGAGGTAGCCGATCACGATCAGCAACGCGATACCCGCCACGATGAGCAGGGTGATCAGAAGTGGTGTCACCGTTAACGCCTCATGAAGAAGTTTTGCATCGTTGAGTGTAGTGAGTCCGTCCGCACGCGAACAGGGTGGCCGATGAGCCGCCTGTTGCAGGCCTGCACTCCGTTGTCGGCACGCGCGCGAAAAACTGCAGTGCTGGCAATGTGCAGCGAGCTTGCCGGGGTGCCGTCAGAAAAGCAACGTCAAACCCCGGGCACGGTGTCGGCACCGCTGCCGAAACACCGGAAGTCATTGATTTAGATAAATTTCCATAAAGGGGTTGACGAGCTGGCGACCCATCCCTAGAATGCGCGCCACTTGCAGCGTAAAGCGCTCGGCGCGACGCGGCAGGCAGTGAAAAGTTGTAGCGTGTCCCCTTCGTCTAGTGGCCTAGGACACCGCCCTTTCACGGCGGTAACAGG
>NZ_JACVTO010000028.1 GCF_016518545.1 Pseudomonas sp. S30 | reverse complement strand
CCCCTCCCCCTTCCCGCACCCAGCACCACCGCCCGCACCGTCAAGCGCAGCGCTCGTCCGCGTAACCCGCGCAAGGCCGAAGCCTCCATCACCCGCATCAGCCAGCAGCCTGCCGCCCTGGAAGTGGCCAGCGCGCGCAAGGGCAGCAACGAGGACAGCACCAGCGCACGCCTGCCGGCCAGCTACCCCTACGCCACGCGCCTGCGGCGCCAGGAATACGAGAAAGCCAAGCACGCCCTGCAGATCGAACTGCTCAAGGTGCAGAGCTGGGCCAAGGACACAGGCCAGCGCATCGTGGTGCTGTTCGAAGGGCGTGACGCGGCCGGCAAGGGCGGCACCATCAAGCGTTTCATGGAGCATTTGAACCCGCGCGGCGCACGCATCGTCGCGCTGGAGAAGCCCTCGGAGCAGGAGCAGGGCCAGTGGTATTTCCAGCGTTACATCCAGCACCTGCCCACGGCCGGTGAGATGGTCTTCTTCGACCGCTCCTGGTACAACCGGGCCGGGGTGGAGCGGGTCATGGAGTTCTGCTCGCCGCTGCAGTACCTGGAATTCATGCGCCAGGCGCCGGACCTCGAGCGCATGCTGTGCAACAGCGGCATCCTGCTGTTCAAGTACTGGTTCTCGGTGAACCGCGAGGAGCAGCTGCGGCGCTTCATTTCACGGCGCGACGACCCGCTCAAGCACTGGAAGCTGTCGCCGATCGACATCAAGTCGCTGGACAAGTGGGACGACTACACAGCCGCCAAGGAAGCGATGTTCTTCCACACCGACACCGCCGACGCGCCATGGACGGTGATCAAGTCCGACGACAAGAAGCGCGCACGGCTCAACTGCATCCGGCATTTCCTGCATGCCCTGGACTACCCGGACAAGGACCTGTCCGTGGCCCATGCGCCCGACCCTCTGCTGGTGGGCCGGGCCGTGCGCGGTTTCGAAGAAGAGGAAGCCGGCGAACTGGCGCGCTGAAATGAAAACGCCACCGTCTCGGACGGTGGCGTTCTGCAGTGCGATCCTTGCTGCCGGTCAGTGCCAGACACCGGCCAGCGCGTCGAGCTCCGCGTCGCTGAGCAATCCCTGCGGGTACCGCGTATCCAGAAGGCGGCGTGGATCGGTCTTCCTGACCCGGAGGTTTCCATGGTCCTTCAACCACTGCGCCAACACCCTGAGCGATTCGTGATCGATCGCTACCGGGGATATTGCCGACTCACTCGCTGCATTCATTCGACACGTACTCCCTGGAAACGTGAGCGGCCAAATTACCGGGTGAATGTTACAGAACGGGGCGAGCCCTCGGGTCTGAAGCATCCGGCTGAATGCGATACAAGAGCTGTGCCAGCGGACCGATCGATCGTCACCCAGAGCGATCGGCCAGCCTGGCACGGGTCATTGCCCAGACAGGCTCAGCGCTTGACCGGCGCCGGCTGCTGCTGGGTCAGGCAGTGGATGTTGCCGCCACCGAGCAGCAGTTCGCGACCGGGGATCATCACCACTTCGTGGTCCGGGAACAGCTCGGCGAGCAGGGTCCTGGCGCGATCGTCGGCCGGATCGTCGAAGCTGGGGGCGATGATCCCGCCATTGACGATGAGGAAGTTCACGTAGGAGCCGGCCAGGCGCACCGAGGGGTCGCGGGGTTGGCTACCGGCCACCTGGTCGACGCCTGCGCATTCCTCTTCGGTAGCGTACAGCGGCCCGGGAATGGGCATCTTGTGCACCACGATGTGGCGTCCCTGGGCGTCGCGGGTGTTTTTCAACACCTCGTAGGCCGCGTGGCAACGGGCATGGTTGGGGTCGTTGGAATCATCGGTCCAGGCCAGTAACACTTCCCCGGGACGCACGTAACAGCAGAAGTTGTCGACGTGACCATCGGTTTCATCGTTGTACAAGCCCTCGGGCAGCCAGATGATGGTCTGCACCGACAAATGTTCGCGCAGCACCGCCTCGATCTGTTCGCGGGTCAGGTGCGGGTTGCGGTTGTGGTTGAGCAGGCATTCCTCGGTGGTGATCAGCGTACCCTCGCCGTCGACATGGATGGAGCCGCCTTCGAGCACGAACCCTTCGGTGCGGTAACGCTGGCAGCGCTCCATCTCCAGCACCTTGGCGCCCAGCTCCTCGTCGCGGTTCCACGGAGCGTACAGCCCGCCCTCGAAGCCGCCCCAGGCATTGAAGCCCCAGTTCACGCCACGGACCTCGCCGTGGTCGTCGATGACGAAGGTGGGGCCGGTATCGCGTACCCAGGCATCGTCACTGCTGATTTCCACCACGCGGATGTTGGGCAGGTCCAGCTGGCGGCGGGCGTTGCCGTACTGTGCAGCGGACACGCCGACGGTGACCGGCTCGAAGCGGGCGATGGCCTTGGCCAGGGTCACGTGGGCAGCCTGCGCCGGCTTGCCGCCCAGGCGCCAGTTGTCGGGCCGCTCCGGCCACACCATCCACACCTGGGTCTGCGGCGCCCACTCGGCGGGCATGTGGAAACCGTCGGCGCGGGGAGTCGAATCAAGGGTCTTCATGAAAAGCCTCTGCAGGTTGGGGGTGGCGGCGAGCCGAAGCACGCTGGGCAGGTAATTTAACCGATTTAAATCTGCATTTGAACCACACTAAAGCCAATTAACGACTATGATGAAGCTGTTTAGTCGATATTAATCGACATAATTTCAGCGATTTCTTCCAGCACTTGATCCACGCAGTCGACGAAATAATCCACGCTCGCGCGCGTGGTACACATTGGCGGCTTGATCTTGAGAATATTCAGATGATCGCCAGTGGGCTGCATGATCACGCCCAGCTCGAGCAGGCGCTCGCACAGCAGCAGGGTTTCCTCGGTGGCCGGCTCCAGCGTGTGGCGATCGCGGATCAACTCCAGGCCCAGGTAGAAGCCCGAGCCATGGGCCGCGCCAGCCAAGGGATGACGCTCCACCAATGCCTGCAGGCGGGCCTTGAAGTAGCGGCCCAGGTCACGGGCGTTGTCCCACAGCCCTTCATCGCGCAGCACATCGAGCACCGCGATGCCGATCCGGCAACTGACCGGGCTGCCGCCAGCCGAAGAGAAGAAGTAGCCCTGCGCTTCCAGCGCCTCGGCGATTTCGCGGCGGGTGATCACCGCGCCCAGCGGCTGGCCGTTGCCCATGCCCTTGGCCAGGGTGATGATGTCCGGCACCACGCCCTGCTCTTCGAAGCCCCAGAAATACTCGCCCAGCCGGCCATAGCCGACCTGCACCTCGTCGGCGATGCAGACACCGCCGCGAGCACGCACCTGCGCATAGGCCTCGCGCAGGTAACCCGGCGGCAGCGAGATGCCCCCAGCATTGCCGTACACCGGCTCGCAGATCATCCCTGCCAGCTGCCGGCCCTGGGCGTCCAGCTCGGCGAGCTTGGCCTGCACGTCGCGCAGGTAGGCCGCCGCGCTGTCAGGACCGCGGAAACGGCCACGGAAGGTGTTCGGCGCTTCCAGCGGATGGACCCAGTCGGGTCGGGTCTGCAGCGCCTGCGGGTTGTCGGCGATGGAGGTGGAGATGGCATCGGTGGCCACCGACCAGCCGTGGTAGGCCTCCAGTATGCTGAGCAGGTCACGCCCGCCGCTGTAGGCCCAGGCCAGGCGGATCGCCAGGTCGTTGGCCTCGGTGCCGCTGTTGACCAGGTAGACGCGATCGAAACCGGGGGGCGCCAGCTGCAGCAGCCGTTCGGAGAATTCGGCGATGGCGGCGTAGTGGAAACGCGAATTGGTGTTGAGCAGCGACCACTGGTGCGCCGATTCCTCGACCATGCGCGGATGTCCGTGGCCGAGCACCGCGACGTTGTTGAGCATGTCCAGGTAAGCGCGCCCCTGCATGTCGATCAGGTAGTTGCGCCAGCCGCGCTCGATATGCGGGGGCCGGGTGTAATAGTGCTTCTGCGCGCGGGCGAAGCTGGCCTCGCGGCGCGCCAGCAGGGCGTCGGCATCGACCAGCGGCGGGGCGTTGCAGTCGATGCCCAGCAGCGCAGCAGGTGACGGACACAGGGCCAGCCAGGTGTCGGCCTGGGACGGCCGGGCGAAGAATGGCGGCTGGATATCGGTACTCAGCGACAGTTGCACGCGCAGCAGGCCGCAGGTCGAGCCCAGTACACGGCCCTCGTCGATCGACTCACCGTCCTCTGGAGTATCCTTCAGGCCGTCCAGCCACACCCCCCAGTTCGACGTGACGAGGCAGCCACGATCCTCGCCGGTGCTCAGCCACACGCCCGCGCGAGGCGCGTGCATGGGGGTATCGGCCGGCAGGTTCAGCTCGACGCCCAAGGCGCAGGTAGCGGGCTCCTCGGGACGATCGACATGGGTCTGCGATAACCGATACTGCCCGTACCAGGTGCAAGTCGGTGCCGGCTGGGCCAGCAGCAGCCGCTGGTCGAAACCGGGCTGTTGCCAGTTGCCCGCCTGGCAGTGCGGGCTCAACACGCCCAGATCGAGCAGGCCGACCTTGGCCAGGTCGAGGCTCGGCAACAATGGCGCGCCGCCGCTGAGGTCCGGCAGTTCGGGCAGCAAGCCTGCCGCGTGGAGGATCGCCGCCTCCATCAGGGCAGCGGGCAAGGCCGTGGCGGTGTCGAAGATCTGCCACTCATGGGCGATGTTGTCGCGGATGTACTGGTTGTCCGGATCGACGGTCAGCTGCTGCTCGCTGCTCAGGACCAGCACCGCCGAGCGGTTGAGCAGCAGCGGCCACAGCGCGCGCAATTCGGCCTCGCCGAGCGGGTTGACCGCCTGATAGGCCGCCACCACGGGCAGAATACCCAGTGGGTCTGCGCCGGCATGGTGAAGCATCGCCGCACAGGTGACCGACAGGTCGGCGATGCGCCAGGTGCGCGACAGGTCGCCGAAGTCGATCACCCCGCGCAACTGCCACTGCCACTGCGCATCCAGCGCCCACACCACGTTGTCGTCGGTGATGTCCAGGTGCACGGCCTGCCGGGGCAGTTGCCCGACCAGCGGCGCCAGGCGCTGCTGCGCCTGGCTCGCCACCTCGGCCAGGCGCGCGCGACGCGCACGGTCCTTGATCACCGGCAGCAGGTGCTCGATCAGCACCTGGGCATGCCGTGGGTCCCACTGCAAGGTGCGTTCGAGCCCAGGATGAGCGAAATCGGCGAGCGCCTTGTCGACCTGCGCGCACAGCGCGCCCAGCTCGCTCATCAGCCGCTGGGGCAGGTGCCCCAGGCGGGTCAGCGGTTGCCCGTCGAGGTACTCCAGCAGCCGGGCGCGCAGGGCCTGCCCGCCGATCTCCAGCGCCAGCAGGCCCTCCCCGTCGAGCGCCGGGCGCACCTGCGGCACCGGCACGCCGCGTTCGCGCAGGTAGGCCAGGGCAGCATGCTGGGCCTGCAACTCGACCCGCGAGTAGCTACCGTGGCAGAGCTTGAAGACGAAACGCCCCTGGTCGCTGTCCAGCCGGAAGTTCACGTCCTGCTGGCTGCCGAGGGGCAGCAGCGTCCCCTGCAGGCCATAGCAGGCGTGCAGGGCCTGGCGAGCCTGCGCTTCGGTCACCTGCGGGCAGGGAAGACTGGAACGGTGGATCAGGGTATGCAGCGGCATGATGCGAACCTCGGGTTCGATTTGGCCTATGACGCCATTACTGCCCTGGCTAAGCAAGTACGACGACAAGCAGGCTGTCACTGTGCGGGCGAAGTAGGGTTATGATGAAGCATCGACCGGCCCGGCGAGACTGCCAGGCGGGGCTACGCCATACTCTTCCACCGACCATCAGGAAAGTGACACCTCACCATGCGTATTCTCGTCACAGGCGGTGCCGGCTTCATCGGGTCCGCGCTGATCCGCCACCTGATCGACCACACCGATCATCTGGTCGTCAACCTCGACAAACTGACCTATGCGGGCAACCTCGAATCGCTGCAGCCTATCGCCCATGACAGCCGTTACGAGTTCGTCCAGGCCGACATCCTTGACCAGGCGACCGTCAGTGCGGTGCTCGAGCGATTCCAGCCCCAGGCGATCATGCACCTGGCCGCCGAATCCCATGTCGATCGCTCCATCGACGGACCGGCGGCATTCATCCAGACCAACATCACCGGCACCTACACTTTGCTCGAAGCCACTCGCGCCTGGTGGAGCCGCCTGCCGGACAAGGAGAAGACGACATTTCGCTTCCATCACATCTCCACCGACGAGGTGTATGGCGATTTGCACGGCGCCAGCGATCTGTTCCACGAAACCACCCCCTATGCCCCCAGCTCCCCCTACTCGGCGAGCAAGGCGGCGTCCGATCACCTCGTACGCGCCTGGCATCGCACGTACGGGCTGCCCGTGCTGGTCAGCAATTGCTCCAACAACTATGGCCCGTACCACTTCCCGGAAAAGCTGATTCCGTTGATGATCCTCAACGCACTGGCGGGCAAGCCGCTGCCGGTCTACGGCAACGGCCAGCAGGTGCGTGACTGGTTGTTCGTAGAGGACCACGCCCGGGCGCTGCTGCGGGTAGTCACCGCCGGCGCGGTAGGCGAAACCTACAACATTGGCGGCCACAACGAGCAGAAGAACCTCGATGTGGTCCACGCCATCTGCGAGCTGCTCGAAGAGCTGGCACCCCTGCGCCCAGCCAACGTCGCACGCTTCGCCGACCTGATCACGTTCGTCCAGGATCGTCCGGGACACGACCTGCGCTACGCCATCGACGCTGGCAAGATCGAGCGGGAGCTGGGCTGGGTGCCGCAGGAAACCTTCGAGACCGGCCTGCGCAAGACGGTGCAGTGGTACCTGGACAACTTGCACTGGTGCCAGCATGTACAGGACGGCAGCTACCAGGGCGAGCGCCTGGGCCGCTCCGACTTCAAGGATCTGATCGCATGACCAAAGGTATCGTTCTGGCTGGAGGCTCCGGCACCCGGCTGCACCCCATCACCTTGGGGGTGTCCAAGCAACTGCTGCCGATCTACGACAAGCCGATGATCTACTATCCGATCTCGGTGCTGATGCTGGCCGGCATCCGCGACATCCTGCTGATTTCCACACCCCAGGACCTGCCGCAATATCGCGCGCTGTTTGGCGACGGCAGCCAGTTCGGCATTCGCCTCACCTACGCCGAGCAACCCTCCCCTGATGGTCTGGCCCAGGCCTTTCTGATCGGCGAGCAGTTCATCGGCAGCGATTCGGTGTGCCTGATCCTGGGTGACAACATTTTCCACGGTCAGGGCTTCAGCGAACAATTGCAACGTGCCGTCAATCGGCCCAGTGGTGCCACGGTCTTCGGTTATCTGGTCAGAGATCCCGAGCGCTTCGGCGTGGTCGAGTTCGATGCTCAGGGCAACGCGCTGTCGGTCGAGGAAAAACCCAGCGCCCCGCGCTCCAGCTATGCGGTGACCGGGCTGTATTTCTATGACAACGATGTCATCGAGATCGCCAAAGGCGTGCGACCTTCGGTGCGTGGCGAGCTGGAAATCACCGACATCACCAATGCCTATCTCCAACGCGGCGACCTCCATGTGGAGCGTTTCGGACGCGGCTTCGCCTGGCTCGACACCGGCACCCACGACAGCCTGCTCGATGCCTCGCAGTACGTGCAGACCATCGAACATCGCCAAGGCCTGAAAGTCGCCTGCCTGGAGGAAATCGCTTACCAGAAAGGCTGGATCTGCCGTGATCGCCTGCTGGCCAAGGCTGCCGAACTGAAAAAGACCGGCTATGGTCTTTACCTGAGCAAGCTGGCTGAAGAGGCGCAATGAACGTCATCACCACCGCCATACCCGACATCCTGATCCTCGAACCCAAGGTCTTCGGTGACGAACGCGGTTTCTTCCTCGAGAGCTACAATGCTCGCCGCTTCAGCGAAGCGACCGGCATGGACGTCGAGTTCGTTCAGGACAATCATTCACGTTCACAGCGCGGTGTGCTACGCGGCTTGCACTATCAGTTGCATAACCCCCAGGGCAAGTTGGTCCGCGTGACCCAGGGCGAAGTGCTGGATGTGGCGGTCGACATACGCCGAAGTTCGCCGACCTTCGGACGCTGGGTCAGCGCCAGGCTGTCTGCCGATAGCCAGCACCAGATGTGGATTCCGGTAGGGTTCGCCCACGGCTTCGTGGTCCTCAGCGAATCGGCTGACTTCCTTTACAAGACCACCGATTACTACGACCCGATGTCCGAACGCTGCATCCGCTGGGACGATCCGCAATTGGCGATCGACTGGCAATTGCAAGACGCACCGCAGCTTTCGGCCAAGGACCGGGTCGGCGCCTGGCTCGAAGACGCAGAGTTGTTCCCATGAAGATATTGGTCTGCGGTCACAATGGCCAGGTCGCGCAAGCCCTGGCGGTCGGCCTGGCCGGCCTGGGCGAGGTGCACGTACTGGGTCGCGACCGGTTAGACCTGGCCGCCCCCGAGGCGCTGCGCGCACCGTTGCGCCGCCTCGCGCCGGACCTGATCATCAACGCCGCAGCTTACACGGCGGTGGATCAGGCCGAGAGCGAACCGAGCCTGGCCCATGCCATCAACGCCCAGGCGCCTGGCGTGCTGGCCGAGGAGGCCGCCCGCCTGCGAGCACCGCTGATCCACTATTCCACCGACTATGTGTTCGATGGCAGCAAGAACAGCCCCTACACCGAGCAGGACTCGACGAATCCGCTGGGGGTGTACGGGCACAGCAAGCTGGCCGGCGAGCAGGCGATCACCGCCGTGGGCGGGCAACACCTGATCCTGCGCACCAGTTGGGTGTACTCCCTGTACGGCCGCAACTTCCTGCTGACCATGCAGCGCTTGCTGCAGGAGCGCACGCAGTTGAAGGTGGTCGACGACCAGATCGGTGCGCCCACCTGGGCCGGTACGCTCGCCGCCAGTACCCGCGTGCTGATCGAACGCTGGCGGGCCGGCCAAGCCGGCGCCTGGGGTACCTACCATTTGACCGCAGGCGGCGACACCTCGTGGTTCGGCTTCGCCGAAGCCATCGCCCAGCGACTGCGGGCACGCGGCCTGCCTTGCGCTGAACTGCTGCCGATTCCTACCCAGGACTACCCGACACCTGCCCAACGGCCTCTCAATTCGCGGCTGGACTGCTCGCGCCTGGCCCAGCAGTGGCAGGTCATCACGCCACACTGGCGCCAGGCGCTGGACGAGTGCCTGAAGTAGCGGATAATCGCGCCAGACCCTTCTGGCGCATTTGGCGATGATCTCGATCCAGTCCCCTCCCCGACGCCCCCGCTGGCGTAGCCTGGCCCTGCTGGCGCTGTGCCTGGCTCCGTTGCTGTGGCCGCTGCACCACTTGGCCGAGCGTTACTACCAGGACCAGCTCGCGTCGCAGAACCGCCAGACCCTCGACCTCTACGTCGCCAACCTGCTCGGCACCCTGCACCGCTACGAGACCCTGCCGCAGATCCTTGGCGACCTGCCGGCCCTGCGCGGCGCCCTGGCCGACCCGTTGCGCCTCGAAGCGGTAACCAACGCCAACCGCCTGTTGCGCGAAATCACCCAGCAGACCGGCGCCGAGGTGATGTACCTGATGGACGTCAGCGGCAATACCCTGGCGGCGTCCAACTGGGACAAGCGCGACTCCTTCCTGGGGCGCAATTTCGCCTTTCGTCCCTATTTCATCGAGGCCATGCAGGGCCGGCTGGGGCGCTTCTTCGGCCAGGGCACCACCTCCGCCAAGCGCGGCTACTTCTTCGCTGCTGCCATGCGCGACGGTGAGCGGGTGGTGGGAGTGCTGGTGGTCAAGGTCGACCTGGACCACACCGAAACCCTCTGGGGTCGCACCCCCGAGCAACTGCTGCTGACCGACCAGAACGGCGTGGTGGTGCTGACGTCGCGCCCCGAGTGGCGTTTCCGCGCCACCCGCCCGCTGACCGAGCAGGAGCGCACGGCGATGATCGCCATCCAGCCCTACCCGACCCAGGCGCCGCAGCCCCTGCACCTGGAGCCCGACGCCTGGCTGACCCAGACCCGCCAGATCGAGGAAACCGGCTGGCAGGTGAGCATTCTCGCGCCGCGCATGCTGGTGGACCGCTCGGTACAGACGGTCATGGCCATCGGCGCTGCCGCACTGCTGGTGACCGTGCTGCTGGCCGGCCTGGTGCTGCAGCGGCGCCGCCACTACATGGACCGCATCGAGCTGGAGGCGCGCGGTCGACAGGAGCTGGAAAAACGCGTGGTCGCCCGCACCGCCGACCTGGAATGGCTGAACAATCGCCTGAAGACCGAGGTGCTGGAGCGCGAACAGGCCCAGCAGGAGTTGGTGCGCGCCCAGGACGAACTGGTCCAGGCCGGCAAGCTGTCGGTGCTCGGCACCATGTCGGCGAGCATCAGCCACGAGCTCAACCAGCCGCTGGCGGCCATCCGCAGCTATGCCGAGAACGCCGAGATCCTGCTCGATCATCAACGCACCGACGACGCCCGAGGCAACCTCAAGCTGATCGGCGAGCTGACCGGACGCATGGCTTCGATCATCGCCCACCTGCGCGCCTTCGCCCGCCGCGACCGCCACGCACCGGAAAGCGTGGCCCTGCAACCCGCGCTGGACGACGCCCTGGCGCTGCTGGCCAAGCGGCGCCGGGCCATGGCGGTGGAGCTGATCCGCGACCTGCCCGACGCCACCCTGTGGGTGCAGGCCGGCGAAACCCGGCTGCGCCAGGTGCTGGGCAACCTGCTGGCCAATGCCCTGGACGCGCTCACCGAGAAAGCCAACCCTCGCCGCCTGTGGCTCAGTGCCGAACAGGGCGAGGGGCACGTCTACCTGTACATCCGTGACAATGGCCCGGGTTTCAGCCGCCAGGCACTGGAGCGCGCCAAGGAGCCGTTCTTCACCACCAAGACCCGCACGCAGGGCCTGGGGTTGGGCCTGGCGATCTGCGAAAGCCTGATGCGCGCCCTGGGCGGCGAGCTGCTGCTGGGCAACCACCCCGAAGGCGGTGCGCTGCTCACACTGCAACTGCGCGTGGCGACCCCTGGCGCCAACCTCAAACCTTCGGAGGATTTCTCGGCATGACCGAGCCACTGATCGAAAGTCATATCCAGGTCATTCTCGTGGATGACGACCCGCACCTGCGCCAGGCGCTGAACCAGACCCTGGACCTGGCCGGCCTGAAGGTCACCACCCTGGCCGATGCCCACGGCCTGGCCGAGCGCCTGCCGGCCGACTGGCCTGGCGTGGTGGTCAGCGATATCCGCATGCCGGGCATCGACGGCCTGCAACTGCTCGAACAACTGCATGCGCTGGATGCCGAACTGCCCGTGCTGCTGATCACCGGGCACGGCGATGTGCCCCTGGCGGTGCAGGCGATGCGCGCCGGCGCCTACGATTTTCTGGAAAAACCCTTCGCCAGCGATGCCCTGCTCGACAGCGTGCGCCGCGCCCTGGCACTGCGCCGTCTGGTGCTGGACAACCGCAGCCTACGCCTGGCCCTGAGCGACCGTCAGCAGCTGTCCACTCGCCTGGTCGGCCATTCGCCGCAGATGCAACGCCTGCGCGATCAGATCGGTGCCCTGGCCGCCACCCGCGCCGACGTCCTGATCCTCGGCGAAACGGGTGCCGGCAAGGAAGTGGTCGCGCGTGCCCTGCACGATCTGTCGAGCCGGCGGGACGGGCCGTTCGTGGCCATCAACGCCGGAGCGCTGGCCGAATCGGTGGTGGAGAGCGAGCTGTTCGGTCACGAACCGGGCGCCTTCACCGGCGCGCAGAAGCGTCGCATCGGCAAGTTCGAGTTCGCCAACGGCGGCACGCTGTTCCTCGACGAGATCGAAAGCATGAGCCTGGACGTGCAGGTCAAGCTGCTGCGCCTGTTGCAGGAGCGGGTGGTCGAGCGGGTGGGCGGCAATCAGCTGATCCCGCTGGACATCCGGGTGATCGCCGCGACCAAGGAAGACCTGCGCCAGTCCGCCGACCAGGGGCGCTTTCGCGCCGACCTGTATTACCGCCTGAACGTGGCACCGCTGCGTATCCCGGCACTGCGCGAGCGTGGCGACGACATCCTGGTGCTGTTCGAGCATTTCGCCGACACCGCCAGCCAGCGCCATGGCCTGGCCCCGCACAGCTTGCAGCCGGCGCAGCGTGCCATGCTGCTGCGCCATGGCTGGCCGGGCAACGTGCGTGAACTGCAGAATGCGGCCGAACGCTTCGCCCTGGGCCTGGAACTGGCCCTGGACGAGCAGGCGCCGTCCACCGAGCCAGCCACCGTGACCAGGTCCACCGGCAACCTCAGCGAGCAGGTCGAGCAGTTCGAGCGGGCGCTCATCGCCGCCGAACTGGGCCAGCCCCACAGCTCCATGCGCAGCCTGGCCGAGGCCCTGGGCATCCCGCGCAAGACCCTGCACGACAAGCTGCGCAAGCACGGCCTGAGCTTCGCCGATGGCAGCGGCGGCCATGACGAACACGAGGAGTCACGCCCATGAGCGACGCCAGCCGGTACCTGCAAGACATCCTGCATCGCGATATTCCGCTGACCGCGCACATGGGCCTCGAAGCGCTCGATTGGCAAGCCCAGCGCCTGCGCCTGCATGTGCCGCTGGCGCCGAACGTCAATCACAAGAACACCATGTTCGGCGGCAGCCTGTACTGCGCCGCCGTACTGGTGGGCTGGGGCTGGCTGCACCTGCGCCTGCGCGAACTGGGAATCGATGACGGGCATATCGTCATCCAGGAAGGCCAGGTCGGCTACCCGCTGCCCGTCACCGGCGCCGCCATCGCGTCATGCTCGGCGCCGCCCGAGGAGGACTGGGAGCGCTTCATCAAGCTCTATCACCGACGCGGCCGAGCGCGCCTGACGCTGCACACCACCGTGCATGACCACGGCAGCGAGCAGCCCGCCGTACTGTTCAGCGGCCAGTACGTGCTGCATCGCTGACCGCCTTTGCCGGAGCCGCTGCGCTTGGGTCGATCGACAGACCTGCGCCGCTGGAGCGGGCAGCGGCTACGCAACCGGACCTGCTGCCCAACCCACGATGTCCAGCAGCGTGCCCCGCCACGGCGCCGCCACCGGCAACGCCAGGAAGAAGGGATTGAGCAGCGACTCACGCGGCGGATAGCGCAGCGCTTGCCCGCTCAGTTCGATCACCTCGCCGCCAGCGCCTTCGAGCACACCCTGCGCCGCCGCGGTGTCCCACTGCGAAGTCGGCGCCAGGCGCGGATACAAATCCGCTGCGCCCTCGGCCAGCAGGCAGAATTTCAGCGAGCTGCCCACGGACGCCAACTCCAGCTCACCCAACTCGGCACCCAGCCCGCCCAGCAGCGCCTCCTGCTCCGGGCTGCTGTGACGGCGGCTGGCGACCACGGTGAAGCGTCCACCGGCCGATGGCGCGTCGCGCACATGAATGGCGCGGATGAGTCCGCCGGCGGTGAGTTGCCATGCGCCGAGTTCGCGCCCGCCGAAATAGCAGCGGCCATCGGTGGGCGTGGCGACCACGCCGAACACCACCTGGCCGGCATCGATCAACGCGATGTTGACGGTGAATTCCTCGCTACCGGCGATGAATTCCTTGGTGCCATCCAGCGGGTCCACCAGCCACCAGCGCGTCCAGCCCTCGCGAGTGGCCTGGTCGATGTCGCAATCTTCCTCGGACAGCACCGGAATCTGCGGCGCCAGCCCCTGCAGGCCATTGGCGATGACGCGGTGCGCGGCCAGGTCGGCGGCGGTGACCGGCGAGTCGTCGGCCTTGCTGGTGACGGCCAGGTCCGTGCGCCAGAACGGTAGGATCGCCTGGCCTGCGCGCTGCGCCAGCCTGACCACTTCATGCATCAATTGCAGGTCGTTCATGCGCTGATCACTCCACGCTGGATCAACAGGTCACGGGCCAGGTACAACGCCGCCAGGGCGCGCCCCTCACTGAACTGCGGATGCTGGGCCAGCGCCGACAGCTCGCGCAGGTTGACCTTGTCCACGCGCATCGGCTCCGGCTCGTCGCCTTCCAGGCGCTCTTCGTACAGATCGCTGGCCAGCACCACCTGGATCTTCTGGCTCATGTAACCCGGAGACAGCGACAGCTCGGTCAGGTGCTCCAACTGGCGGGCACCGAACCCGGCCTCTTCCTTGAGCTCACGGTTCGCAGCGGCCAGCACGTCCTCGCCCGGTTCGATCAACCCCTTGGGCAGGGAAATCTCGTACTCGTCGGTGCCGCCGCAGTACTCCTCCACCAGTAGCGCATGCTCGGCATCGACCATCGCCACGATCATCACCGCACCGTAGCCGTTGCCGCGGCCCACCAGGCGCTCGTAGGTTCGCTCGGTGCCGTTGGAGAAGCGCAGCTGCACGGCTTCGACCCGAAACAGGCGGCTGCTGGCGACGATCTCGCGGCTGAGAACGGTGGGTTTCTGGCGCATGGCTGGGGCTCCTTGGCGTGAACGGGTTACTATACCGTGGCTTGCCGATCGCACGAGAGTTTCCCATGCCTGTTCTTCCCTGGTCCGCCATCGACACCGTCCTGCTGGACATGGACGGCACCCTGCTCGACCTGCACTACGACAATCGCTTCTGGCTCGACCACCTGCCGCGGCGCTACGCCGAGCTGCACGGCGTGAGCCAGGCCATGGCCGAACTGGAGCTGCGGCCGCTGTTCGAGCGTCATGCCGGCACCTTGAACTGGTACTGCCTGGACTTCTGGAGCCGAGAACTGCGCCTGCCGATTCGCCAGCTCAAGCGCGAGATCGCCGACCTGATCGCCCTGCGCCCGGACGCCGACACCTTTCTGGCCGCCCTCGGCAAGGCAGGCAAGCGCGTGGTGATGATCACCAACGCACACAGGGACTCCTTGTCGCTCAAGCTCGAGCGCATCGAACTGGCGCCGTATTTCGAGCGCATGATCAGCTCCCACGACTATGGGTATCCCAAGGAAAGCCCGCAGTTCTGGGACGCCCTGCGCGCCGACATCGACTTCGACCCGGCGCGCAGCCTGTTCATCGACGACACTCTGTCGATCCTGCGCAGCGCACGACGCTTCGGCATCGCCCAGCTGTTGGCCGTGCGCCAGCCAGACAGCCAGGCCCAGGCGCGGGACACCCAGGAATTCGCGGCGGTGGAAGACTATCGCGCGCTGCTGCAGGGACTGCTGCCAGACGCGTGACACGTCTGCGCGAGCGTTCGCCCGCGCAGGCGAGCCAGCGGCTCAGTCCGGAATGCGCAGCTTCTGGCCCGGATAGATCTTGTTCGGGTCCGACAGCATCGGCTTGTTGGCTTCGAAGATCTTGTGGTACTGGTTGGCGTCACCGTACACCCGCTTGGAGATGGCACTGAGCGTATCGCCCTTCTCCACTTCGACGAAGCGCGAAGCCGTGCCGGCTGCGCCACTGACGGTGATCTGATCGTCCACCGAAGCGACTCCAGCGATGTTGCCGGCTGCCAGAACCAGCTTCTCCTTCTCTTCCTGGGTGGCCACCTCGCCCTTGAGCACGACCTTGTCGCCTTCGACCGTCGCGGTGATGTTCGGGTTGCCCAGGCCAACCTTCTCCACATGCTTCTTGAGTTCCTGCTCGGCGTTGGCATTGCCGGGGGTCAGCAGGTCGATCAACTTCTCACCGGCTTCCTTGACGAAACTGAACAGACTCATAAAGTGCTCCTTGTTGGAAATACTCGGAACTGCAAGTCTAGGCCAGCATTTTCCAGAGCGCTCGCTGCGACCAATCGACGCGGCCTATCACGGCATAGAACCTAACGATTGGACGGTTTGCCCACAGTGGCACTAGGCTTGTAGGCATATACCAGCCGCCGGTGATCCGTCCCGATGAACAGCAAGCCTCTGGTCTGCGCGGCCCCCTCCAGCCTGTCATTGCCCGCCGCCAGCAACCCCTACGACTACGTCCAGCTCACCGATCAGGTGGGCGAACGCACGCCGCTGGCCGAAGAAGTCGCCCTGGCGATCGTCTACAACGGTCTCAACCAGGCGGTGATGCTGGTCAGCCCAACCGACCTGGAGGATTTCGCCGTAGGCTTCAGCGTCGGCAGCGGCATCGTCGCCAGCACCGAGGACATCTACGACATCAGGCTATCGGGCAGTGGTTCGGCGCTGTACGCGGACGTGGAGATCTCCAGCCGTGCATTCTGGAACCTCAAGAACCAGCGTCGGCAGATGGCGGGCACCAGCGGCTGTGGCCTGTGTGGGGTCGAAGCCCTGGAGCAGGCGTTGCCCGAACTCCAGCGGCTTGCCGGCGCGCCTCTGCCACCAACGCACTGGCTGCAGGATCTGCGCCGACGCATCGACGCCTTCCAGCCGCTCGGTCAGCACTGCGGTGCGGTGCATGCCGCCTTGTTCATGGACCGCACCGGCGAGCTGCAACTGGGGCGCGAGGACATCGGCCGGCACAACGCCCTGGACAAGCTCATCGGCGCGCTGCTGCGCCAGCGCATCGACACCGACGGTGGCCTGGCGATCGTCACCAGCCGTTGCAGCCTTGAACTGATCCAGAAAGTCCTGCGCGCCGGCATCCAGACCTTGGTGAGCCTGTCGGCCCCCACCGGCCTCGCCCTGCAATGGGCACGCAAGCACAACCTGAACCTCATCCATTTGCCCAAGCACAGCGCACCGCGGGTATTCAGCCCCGCGGGGGAGTCGTAAAGCCGTGACCACATTAGAAAAACTACCCGACAACGCCCCAGCCTCCAGCCCGCGCTACAAGCCCTACCACGGCCCAGCCGGGGGCTGGGGCGCGCTGCGCAGCGTGGCCAAGGCCTGGGTGGGCAGCGACAACGCACTGAAGAACATCCGCGCCCTGCTCAAGACCAACCAGAACGGCGGTTTCGACTGCCCTGGCTGCGCGTGGGGCGACTCGCCCGAAAGCGGCATGGTCAAGTTCTGCGAGAACGGCGCCAAGGCCGTCAACTGGGAAGCGACCAAGCGCCGCGTGGACGCCGCCTTCTTCGCGCGCTACAGCGTCAGCGCCTTGCTCGAACAGAGCGACTACTGGCTCGAGTACCAGGGCCGGCTGACCGACCCGATGGTCTACGACGCCACCAGCGACCGCTATCGCCCGGTCAGCTGGGAAGCGGCCTTCGACCTGATCGCCAGCCACCTCAAGGCCCTGGAGTCGCCGGACCAGGCCGAGTTCTACACTTCCGGGCGCGCCAGCAACGAAGCGGCCTACCTGTACCAGCTGTTCGTGCGCGCCTACGGCACCAACAATTTCCCCGATTGCTCGAACATGTGCCACGAGGCCAGTGGCGTGGCCCTGGGCCAGAGCGTGGGGGTCGGCAAGGGCACCGTGACCTACGACGACTTCGAGCACGCCGATGCGATTTTCGTGCTGGGCCAGAACCCGGGCACCAACCACCCGCGCATGCTCGATCCGCTGCGTGACGCGGTCAAGCGCGGGGCGCAGGTGGTGTGCGTCAACCCACTCAAGGAACGCGGCCTGGAGCGTTTCCAGCATCCGCAGCACCCATTGGAAATGCTGCTCAACAGTGATCGCCCGACCAACACCGCATTCTTCCGCCCGGCACTGGGCGGCGACATGGCGTTGCTGCGCGGCATGGCCAAGTTCCTCCTGCAATGGGAGCGCGAAGCCCAGGCCAAAGGCGAGCCGGCAATCTTCGACCACGCCTTCATCGCCGAACATGGCCATGGCGTGGAAGATTACCTGGCCGTGGTCGATGCCACGTCCTGGGAACAGATCGTCCAACAGTCGGGCCTCAGCCGCGAGGACATCGAGCTGTCGGCACGCATGTACTGCCGAGGCAAGCGCGTGATCATGTGCTGGGCGATGGGCATCACCCAGCACCGTCACTCGGTGCCGACCATCCAGGAAATCGTCAACCTGATGCTGCTGCGCGGCAACCTCGGCAAGCCAGGTGCCGGCCTGTGCCCGGTGCGTGGCCACAGCAACGTGCAGGGCGACCGGACCATGGGCATCAACGAGCGGCCACCGGTGGCGCTGCTCGATGCCATCGAAAGCCGCTTCGCCTTCCCGGTGCCGCGTCGCAACGGGCACAACACGGTCGAGGCGATTCACGCCATGCTCGAAGGTCGAGCCAAGGTGTTCATCGGCCTGGGTGGCAACTTCGCCCAGGCGACACCCGACACCGAACGCACCGCCCGCGCGCTGCGCAACTGCGACCTGACCGTGCACATCAGCACCAAGCTCAACCGCAGCCATCTGGTCCACGGCAAAGAGGCGCTGATCCTGCCGTGCCTGGGCCGCACCGATATCGACCTGCAGGTCGAAGGCCCGCAGGCGGTCACGGTGGAGGACTCGTTCAGCATGGTGCACGCTTCCAACGGCCAGCTGCGCCCCTTGTCCAAGCAGATGCGCTCGGAGCCAGCGGTGGTCGCCGGCATCGCCGCGGCGACCCTGGGCAACCATCCGGTGGACTGGAACTGGGTGGTGGCCGACTACGACCGCATCCGCGACCTGATCGCCGACACCATCCCTGGCTTCACCGATTTCAATCGGCGCCTGAACGAGCCCGGTGGCTTCTATCTGGGCAACAGCGCCGGCGCGCTCCAGTGGAAGACCGCCAGCGGCAAGGCCAACTTCAAGGCCAACCTGCTGCCGGACACCTTGCTCGACGAGCGGGTACGCGCCAGCGGCCAGGTGCCGGACCTGATCCTGCAATCGATGCGCTCGCACGACCAGTACAACACCACCATCTATGGCCTGGACGATCGCTACCGCGGCGTGCGCGGCCAGCGCGAGGTGCTGTTCGCCAACGAAGCCGACATCATGCGCCTGGGCTTCAAGCCGGGGCAGAAGGTCGACATCGTGTCGCTGTGGGGCGACAATCACGTGCGCCGCGTGCACGGTTTCACCTTGCTGGCCTTCGACATTCCGGCCGGTCAGGCAGCCGCCTACTACCCCGAAGTGAACCCGCTGGTGCCGCTGGAAAGCGTCGGCGACGGCAGTCACACCCCGACCTCCAAGTTCATCGCCATCCGCCTGGAGGCTGCACGGGAAAACGGCCAGATCATTCGAGTGGCCTGAACCTCTGGTCCAGTGATACCTCGCTGCCGCGCGGCCTGATCCCAGGCGCGCGGCAGCGTCGTTTCAGAACCGCGCCAGGCGATAAGGCGCCAGCTCCGCCGGCGCCGGTCGCTCGGCCAGTCGCCCGATCCACTCGGCCGTCAGTGCGGCCTGGGTCAGCCCCAGGTGCTGGTGCCCGAACGCCAGCAGTACCCGCCCCTCGCCGACCCGGTCGATCACCGGCAGCGAGTCCGGCAGCGATGGCCGCATGCCCATCCAGGGCGTCGCACCCTCGCTGGACAGGTCGCGCTGGAACAGGCCCTGGCTGAGCCGATGCAATTGCCAGGCGCGCTGCATCGCCGGCGGCGCCTGCAACCCGGCGAATTCCACGGTGCCCGCCAACCGTAGACCGGCCTCCATGGGCGTCATGATGAAGCGGCGCTCCAGCGAGGTCACGGCGAACGGCAGGCGCGCGCCTTCGCTGGGCAACATCAGGTGATAGCCGCGCTCGGTATCCAGCGGAACGCGCTTGCCAGTCAGGGCGCGCGTGAGCGGGGCCGAGTGGGCGCCGCAACTGACCAGCACCTGACTCGCCCGGAATGTGCCTCGGTCGCTGACCAGGCGCACATGGTCCGCCTGCACCTGCCCGCCCTCCACCTGCGCCTGAACGAAGCGCACGCCATGAGCCTGAGCCGCCTCGAACAGCGCGCCCACCACCCGGTAGGGGTCGATGAAGTGTCCGGTGCGCGGAAAGAACAGGCCTCCCAGCAGGGCCGAACTCAGTTGCGGCGCCGCCTCGCGCACGGCGTCGGCCGACCACCTCTGTACAGGCACGGCCTGTGCCTGCATCCGCTCGCACAGCGCCGCCAATGCGCGCTGCGACTCGGGGCGCTCGTACACCAGCAAGGAGCCGCTGCCGTGAAACAGCTCGCTGCGCCCGATCGACGTCAACAGACGCTGCCAGGCCTCCAGGCTGCCCTCGTTGAGCTGGCGAAGGCCGGCCACGGTGCGCTGGTAGGGCGCCGGACGCAGGTTGAACAGCAGCCGGGTGAACCAGGGCAGCGCCTTGGGCAGGTACTTCCAGTCCAGGCGCAGCGGGCCCATCGGGTCGAGCAGCATTCGCGGCAGACGCTTGCAGATCGACCAGTCGGCGATCGGGAACACCTGCTCGGTGGCCAGGTGCCCGGCGTTGCCATAGGACGCCCCCATGCCCGGTGCCTGACGGTCGATCAAGGTCACCCGGCGGCCCTGGCGGGCCAGTTGCAAGGCACAGGCGACGCCGACGATGCCCGCGCCAACCACGGCGATATCGGTGTGCAGCGGCTCGTTCATGTCAGGCTTCCCGCCGGCCATCGATCAGGCGCCGCAGGTGCAGCGGGTTATCCTGTCGCAAGGCATGGGGCAACAAGGCGTCGGGGAAGTCCTGATAGCAGACCGGACGCAGGAAGCGCAGGATCGCCGCGGTGCCCACCGAACTGGTACGGGCATCGGAGGTGGCCGGGAATGGGCCGCCATGGACCATCGCATCGCACACCTCCACACCCGTTGGCCAGCCATTGACCAGAATGCGCCCGGCCTTGCGCTCCAGAACCGGCATCAGCGCACGGGCACTGTCGAGGTCGGCCTCGTCCAGGTGCAGCGTGGCGGTCAGTTGGCCCTCCAGGTGCTCGGCCAGTTGCCGCCGCTGCCGATCATCGGTGCAGGCCACCACCAGCGAGGCGGCGCCGAACACCTCGTCCTTGAGCTGCGGGTCGGCCAGGAACACCTCGGCATCGACCTCGAACAGCCGCGCCTGGCCCTGATTCGCACCCTCCCCGGCCAGCCCCGCGGCGATGAACCGCACCTCGGGATGCTTGGCCAGCCCGTCAACGCCGGCCTGGTAGGCGGTGAAGATACCCGGCGTCAGCATGGTCTGCGCGGCCACGGTCTCGAGCCGCGCCGCCGCCGCGTGCAGGAAGCGTTGCAGAGCCGGCCCACGTTGAGCGATGACCAGTCCCGGATTGGTGCAGAACTGCCCGGCCCCTTGCGTGAGGGAGGCGACATAGCCCTGCGCCAGGTCCTCTGCACGCGCGTGCAGGGCGTTTTCGAACAGGAACACCGGATTGATCGCGCTCATTTCGGCGTACACTGGAATCGGTTCCGGCCGCGCCTGGGCAGCCTGGCACAAGGCGATGCCCGCCGTGCGCGAACCGGTGAAACCCACCGCCTTGATGCGCGGGTCGCGGACCAGGTCCAGCCCGACCTGATGGCCTGCACCGTACAGCAGCGAAAACGTCCCCGCCGGCAAGCCGCATTCGGCGACGGCCTGAGCCAACGCATGCCCCACCAGCTCGGTGGTGCCGGGATGAGCGCTGTGCGCCTTGACCACCACCGGGCAGCCGGCCGCCAGTGCCGAGGCGGTGTCGCCACCGGCCACCGAGAATGCCAGCGGAAAGTTGCTGGCGCCGAACACCGCCACCGGCCCCAACGCCACCTGGCGCTGGCGCAGGTCGGGACGCGGCAGCGGCTGGCGCTCGGGCTGGGCCGGGTCGACCCGCACATCCAGCCATTCGCCCGCACGAATGACCCGCGCGAAGGTGCGCAACTGGCCACAGGTGCGGCCCCGTTCGCCCTGGATGCGAGCCCTGGGCAGCCCGGTTTCGGCCACGGCGCGGTCGATCAGTGCATCGCCCAGTGCCTCGATGTGGCGGGCGATGGCTTCGAGAAACCCGGCCCGTTGTTCGAGGCTGGTTTCCCGATAGCTGTCGAAGGCCTGCTGCGCCAGCACGCAGGCTTGAGCCACTTGTTCGGCAGTGGCACCTCCATAGGCTGGTTGCAGGACATGCCCCGTGGCCGGGTCGATGGCATGGATGGCCTTGCAGCCACCGGGCGTCGGCGTCTGGCCGAGCAGCAGGTTACCGGAGAGGATCATGGGACCTCCTGTGCGATCTACGGATTCGGGAAAGGGGGCTGCGTTGCAACCCCGGACACATCAGGCCAGGTTCTGCTCGGCCGACCAGCTCGCGTACCAGGTACGGAACAGCGCGTATTGCTGTTCGGCGTAGTTGCGCTGGGCAGTGCTGAGTTCGTCGCTCTCGTTGAAGTGCAGGCCGTACTCGTGATCGCCGTTGAGCACCATCAGGTGCTTGTAGTACAGCACCAGGTCGCAGCCCTCATCGAACGACGACAGCACCGCCAGGGCCGACTCCAGCTCGCGAGCCAGGCGACGGGCGCGGGCATCGCCCTTGGCGGCGGCCCGGCTCAGGGTGACCAGCTGCAGCACTTCTCGCGGCAGCGCATTGCCGATGCCGGTGATGGCACCGGTGGCGTTGCAGTTGACGAAGCCATGCACCACCTGGGTGTCGACACCGACCATCAGGGTCACCTGATCGTCCTTGGAGGTGATGTGCTCGGCGGCGTAGCGCAGATCGGCGCCACCGCCGAATTCCTTGAAGCCGATCAGGTTGGGGAATTCGCGGCGCAGCTCGAAGAACAGCTCGGCGCGGGTGGCGAAGCCGTAGTAAGGGCTGTTGTAGATCACCGCGGGCAACGTGGGCGCCGCCTCCAGGACGGCCGAGAAGTGGTGCTTCTGGGCGATCGGCGATGCGCCACGGCTGAGCACACGCGGAATGACCATCAGCCCGGCAGCGCCCACCTTGGCCGCGTGGGCCGCATGGGATACCGCTTCACGGGAGTTCACCGCGCCCGTACCGACGATGGTCGGGATGCCCGCGGCCACCAGCCGCGCGACGCCTTCCTGGCGCTGGGCTTCGCTGAGCAGCGGCCAGTCGCCCATCGAGCCGCAGTACACCACGGCGCTCATGCCGGCCTCGATCAGGGCCTGGCCCTTGCGCACCAAGGCGTCGAAGTCCGGGGTGCGGGCGGGGGTGCAGGGCGTCATCAGTGCGGGCATGGTGCCGCTGAAGATGTTGTTGGTCATTGTCATTGCTCCTGACGTCATTCAAGGGGAAAGGGGCGCACTCAGATGCCCCAGGCGAAAGGGTCCTGCTCGTCGATCAGCAGCGTGCTGTCGGCGGTGAGGTAGGCGCGGCCGGTGATGAACGGGCGGATACGTTCGCCTTCGCGTTCGTAGCGGCCCTGGAAACGACTGCCGGTGATGCTGGCCTGGGTCCAGACCTGTCCGGGTTGCAAGGTGCCGTCGGCCGACAGGCAGGCGAGCTTGGCGCTGGTGCCGGTGCCACATGGCGAGCGGTCGTAGGCCTTGCCGGGGCACATGACGAAGTTGCGGCTGTCGGCCTCGGGGTCGTCGGCGAACAGTTCGATGTGGTCGATGGGCGCGCCGTGCTCGCCGGTGATGCCCTGCGCCTCGAGCGCCTGCAACATGGCCCAGGTGTAGTCGGTCAGCACGTCACGGTTGTCCAGCGCCAGGCGCTGGCCGTGCTCGGACACCAGGAAGAACCAGTTGCCGCCCCAGGCGATGTCGCCGAGCACGACGCCATGACCCGGTACCGTCACCGCCACCTGTCGTCGGTAGCGATAAGAAGGCACGTTGCCGACGGTGACGGCGCCGTCCTCATGCAGGGTGGCGCTGACCTGGCCGACCGGCGTGTCGATCCGGTGCAGCCCCGGACCGATCAGCCCCAGGTGCGCGAGCGAGGCGATCAGGCCGATGGTGCCGTGACCGCACATGTTCAGGTAACCGGTGTTGTTGAAGAAGATCACCCCGCAGGTCGCATCGGCCGAAACCGGCGGGCAGTACAGCGCGCCGACCAGCACATCGTTGCCACGCGGCTCCAGCAGGCAGGCGCGACGCCAGTGGTCGTGCTCCTCGCGCAGTTCATCGCGCTGCTCGGCCAGGGTGCGCCCCAGCAGTGGCGGAAAGCCGTTCATGACCAGGCGCGTGGGCTCGCCGCCGGTGTGCGAGTCGATGACGTGAAGCTGTTTCATGGGCAAGGTCTCTAGCGCAGGCGTTCAGGAAATAGCCGTGGCGGCAACGGGGCGGGTATGGCTGTCGTCGATGCAGGTCTCGCTTTCGTCCTCGCCCTCCAGACGCACCAGAGGCGCCGGCACCCCGGTGGCAGCGCCCCAGTAGTAGACGCCCAGCGCACTGATCGCCACGACCAGCGTGTCCAGCGGGTGGCCGATCACGCCCAGCCCGCCGAAGCTGCCCAGCCAGGACCACAAAATGGTGAGGGCGTAGAAGCCGATCAGCCAGGCCGAGCAGCGCACCTGCTGGGCCAGCGACAGGTGCTGGGTCGGCACGAAGCGACTGCACAGCAGGTACAGCACGAACATCAGGATCTGCAGCGCCAGCAGCCAGGACACGGTGCTCCAGCCCGACCAGTAGACGATCAGCGCGGCGATGATGAACGACAGCGGGCCGAGCACGCCCATGCCCTTGACCCGGAACGGACGCGGCATGTCCGGGGCATTGCGGCGCAGGGCCGCGACCGATACCGGCGCGACGGCATAGCTGAGCACCAGGGCGGCGGAGACCACGTTGATCAGCGCCTCCCAGGACGGGAACGGCAAGGTCCAGAACACCGCCAGGCCGAACGTCAGCCACAGGGCCGGGCGCGGGATGCCCGAGGCTTCGTCGATGCGGGTGAAGTAGCGGAAGAAGGTGCCGGTCTGCGCCCAGCCGTAGATCACCCGAGGGGTGGCATTCATGTAGATGTTGCCGCAGCCACTGGGCGAGATCACCGCGTCGGCCACCACCAGGTAGGCCAGCCAGCCCACCCCCAGCGCCAGGGCGATGTCACGGTAGGGCAGCGCCAGATGCTGGGTGACGCTGGCCCAGCCGTCGCTCAGCATGTCGGTCGGTACGCTGCCCAGGAAGGCCAGCTGCAGCAGGGCGTAGATGGCGGTGGACAGTAGCACCGACAGGATCAGCGCGATGGGGATGGTGCGCTGGGGATTCTTCACCTCGCTGGCCACCGAAATGATCGGCGTCAGCCCCAGGTAGGCGAAGATGATGCCGCCCGCCGACACGGCCATCTCCACCCCGGTCAGGCCGAACGGCGCGAAGCCCTGGACCTCGAAGTTGGCAGGCTTGAAGAAGGTGAAGAGCACGCCGATGACCAGCAGCGGCACGATGAACTTGAACACGCTGATCAGGTTGTTGGCCTTGGCGAAAGTCTTCACGCTGCGGTAGTTGAGGAAGAAGAACAGCCCCAGCAGCGCGAACTGCACCAGCCAGCCGAGGACCGTCGGGTTGCTCGATCCGGTCTGGGTCAGGCTGGGAAACCAGGCGGCAGCGTACTGCCGGGAGGCGACCACCTCGATGGCGATCAGGCTGGAGAAGGCGATCAGGGTGATGAACCCCATCAGGTAGCCCAGCAGCGGACCGTGGGAATACACCGGATAGCGCACCACGCCGCCGGCACGCGGCAAGGCGGCGCCCAGTTCGCAATAGACGATGCCCAGCAGCAGCACGGCGAAGCCGCCCAGAAACCAGGAAAGGATGCCGGCCGGGCCGGCGATGGCCGAGACGTGGCTGGCGGCGAACAACCAGCCCGAGCCGAAGATCGCGCCGAGGCCGATGAATGTGAGATCCAGCAAGGACAACTGCTTCTTGAATTTGCCTGACATGGGTGCGCCTTTTTGTTGGTTATTGGATAGGCAGGTCTGATGTCACCAGAGGCGGCGTGGCGCCGCTTCGGTTCTGGGAGAGGGCGGCTTGCACGTCGATAGAGTGAACCGAACGCGGTCAGGCTTCTTGATGGTTTTCGGCGGCAGCGATGACGAAATCGGCACAGTCGTGCAAAGCACTGGCATTCGGGGGTGCGCCTTGGCTAGGCTCGGACATGACGGCAATGCACACCCGCCGCAGGTCGCCCGCCCCCACAGCGAAGAGCCCAACGATGGCCGAACGTCCCTTGGTCAAGCTGTACCGTTCACTGGAGCAGTCTCGCCCGGCTTCGCTGGACGCCTTGCTGGCTGGCGTATCGCTGCTGCTGCCGATCCTCGACGCCATCCCCAACGCGGCGATCTTCATCAAGGATTCGGCCGCGCGCTACGTACTGGCCAACAGCACGCTGGTGCAGCGCTGCGGCTTGCGTCACCTGCAACCGCTGCTGGGCAAGACCAGCGAAGAGGTGTTCCCGGCCCAGCTGGGGCCTGGGTACACCGAGCAGGACCGGCGAGTGCTGGAGGACGGGCGAGTGCTGGAAGACCAGCTGGAGCTGCACCTGTACGGCAGCCGCGAACCCGGCTGGTGCCTCACCCACAAGCGCCCGCTGTACGATCATGAGGGGACGATCATCGGCCTGGTGGGCATCTCGGTCGACCTGCAGGCGGCCGCCGACACGCACCCGGCCTACCAGCGCCTGGCCGCCGTGGACGAGCACATTCGCCAGCACTTCCATCTTCCGATCAGCCTGCGCGAGCTGACCCGTATCGCCGGCATTTCCGTGGCCCAGCTGGAACGCTACTGCAAGCGGGTGTTTCATCTCACGCCACGGCAGATGATTCACAAGGCGCGTCTGGAGCACGCTCACCGTCTGCTGATGACGGAGTTGCCGATCACCGAAGTGGCGATGGCCTGTGGCTATACCGATCACAGCGCGTTCAGCCGACAGTTCAAGCAACTGACAGGCTTCACCCCGCGCCAGTATCGCCAGGCGACCACCCGCGGTGGCGTGAAAACGCCGGGATGAGGGTCACCAATGGAGGGTGTCAAGTAACCTGAGACCTGCCATAAGACACAAAGTTTCACACTCAAATCAATAAGTTAGAAGATTGTGTACAACTCGTGCTACTCGTCGGATTTTCGTTGCCAGTGACTGCCGTGAACGGCAAATTCCGCCTCGTCTTCCCCTTGAGGTTCCGGTCGATGAAGAAGTACTCCTCGATTCTGTTGTTGTCTTTCGGTCTGCTCAGCGGCGCAGCCATGGCCGGCGGCACCACCGAAGCCGGCGTTGGCGGCGCACTGGGCGGGGTACTCGGCTCGGTCGTCGGCCAGTCCATCGGCGGCAGCACCGGTTCGGCCATCGGTGCCGGCCTGGGCGGCGCTGCGGGTAGCGCCGTAGGTGCCGACAAGCGCCAGCGTGGCGAGGCCGCCATCGGCGGCGCCCTGGGTGCAGCGGGTGGCAACGTCGTCGGGCGCCAGCTCGGCGGCAGCACCGGCAGCCTGATAGGCGCTGCCGCCGGCGGCGGTGCAGGTGGTGCGCTGGGCAACTACATGGGCAATCGCGCCGATCAGGAGGATCGCCGTGAACAGGATCGCCGCTACCGCCGCGACGATCGCCGCCACTGGGATCATGGGCGGCGCGACCGGCACTACGGCCACCGTGGGCACCGTCATCACGGCCGCCATTGATCGCGCCCTGCCGCCTGCGTCCCTACGCCTGACACCTAAGGCCTTGCCCTGACCCGGCAGGGCCTTCGCATTTTCCCACCTGACAGGACTTAAGGGCCTCCCCGATATGGAGGCCGAGAGTCACTGGATATCATTTCCCATCCGCCAGCAGAACACGGGACGCAGGGAATGCGCACGAGCATCGTCGATCCAACACGCCAGCCCGGCCCCGGGGAGGCCGAAGGATGACGGACGCCAGCAGTCCACCCCACCTGGACCAGGCCGGTTTCGAGCGCATACGCCAGCGAGTGCACCAGGCCACCGGACATCGACTGGCCGATACGCGTCTGGGGGTGGTCGCCGGGCGCCTGCACTCGCGCCTGCAGCACCATGGCTTGAGCAGCTTCGAAGCCTATCTGGAGCTGGTCGACGCACAACCCGGCGAACAGGCGCTGCTGCTCAGCCTGCTGATCGCCCGAGACACCTACTTCTTCCGCGAACACCGTCACTTCGAGCACCTGCTGCGCTGGCTGGCCGGTATCGGCCATCGGCCGCGCCTGTGGAGCGCGGCCTGCGCCACGGGCGAGGAAGCCTGGAGCCTGGCCATGGTGGCCGATCAGGGCGCGCCCGGCGGCTGGGAGGTGCTGGCCAGCGACTATGACGACTGCCTGCTGCAACAGGCGAGGACCGGCCTCTACGACGTCAACCAGGCGCGCTATTTCCCCCCAGGCTGGGTGAGCCGCTACTGCCTGTGTGGCGCCGAGCAAACGGCCGGTCGTCTACGGATCGCTGCGGGTCTGCGCGAAGGGGTACGCTTCGAGAACATCAACCTGATCCGGCCATTGCCGGAGCACCTGGGTGCGTTCGATGCGATCCTGCTGCGCAATCTGCTCGCGGGCTTCGACGAGCGATGCAAGGCCGATGTACTGCTGCGCCTGATGCCGCATCTGCGCCCTGGCGGGCTGCTGATGATCGGTCACAGCGAAAGCATTCACCGCCTGGACCTGCCACTGCGGCCGATACTGCCGTCGGTGTTCGAACGCTTATGATGAATAGCACTGCCGCATCGAACGGCAGACAAGGACTGGTCGCGCTTCCGCGCGGCAGTGCGCTTGTGGATCGAGCAGGCCTGCCGCCCCCCTTCCCTTGCGAAACAGGCCTTGACCCATGCCCTGCCGAATCCTGCTTGCCGACGACTCGCCGCTCTTCCGCGCAGGCCTGCGCGCCCTGCTCGAACAGAAGAAGGAGTACACCGTCGTAGCCGACACCAGCGATGGCATGAGCGCCGTGGCACTGGCGGAAAAGTTGCGACCGGAGATCGTCGTGCTGGACATGAACAGCGACACCCTGGACCGCCAGCAAGTGCTTCAGGAGCTGTTCATCCGGGTGCCCGGCAGTCGCGTGCTGATGCTCTCGGCGCGCTCGGAACTCGAGCACGTGATGAGCTGCCTGCAACTCGGTGCCCAGGGCTTTCTGCTCAAGAACGCCACGGTCTGCGAGTTCGAGCAGGCCTTGCAGACCTTGCGCAACGGCGGCCAGTACCTGTCCTCGACGGTGCTGCCGATGGTCATCGGTCAGGCGCTCAAGCACAATCGCCGGCGCTCGGTCAGCCCTGCCCAGGCGCCGCTGACGCCACGCCAGCTGGAGATCCTGCGATTGATCGCACGCGGCGAGACCACCCGTTCGATCGCCGACGGTCTGGGCCTGAGCGTCAAGACCGTCGAAGCCCACCGCTCGCAGATCATGCATCGCCTGCAGATCCACGACGTGCCCGGGCTGGTGCTGTTCGCCGTGCGCGAGGGCATCATCTGCCTCAACGATTGAGCGCAAGCCCCGCGAGGATCAACTGAAGGGTCTCCGGCAGCGTCGCAGGATGCCCCGTGGCACGCTCGACGAACACCTGCACCACCCGGCCCAGGGCGCAGGCCTCGACTTCACCGGGCCGGTACAGCGCCAGGTGGAACTCGACCGTGCTGCCGCCCAGGCGCGACACGCCCAGAGCCACTTCCAGCAGGTCGGGAAAACTCGGCAGGGTATAGAAATCGGCGGCCGAGCTGATGACCAGCGCCGCCAGTTCGCCTTCACGCAGGTCCAGTTCGGCCTGCTCGACCAGGAAGGCCTGGATGGCGGTTTCGAACAGGGCATGCACGGTGGAGCCGGCCAGGTGACCATTGTGGTCGTTGTCCTGCGGGCGAGTCAGTACGGGATGAAAATGGGAGAAGGCACTGCGCTGGAGAGACTCGGTCATTGGCATGTTCCAGGCAAGGAAGAAAGACCCAGCTTCCCACATTCGTGCAAGAACACTCCAGAGGCATGCTCGCCAGGACCGCCAGCCGCCTTCAGAACGAGAAAAGGAGCCGCATGCGGCCCCTCCTTCATCGACACCCGACGGCGGCCCGGAAGGCCGGGCCGCTGCGCTTACAACTGTGGACCGGCTGCCTTGATGGCGTCGGAAACGTCGAACTTCTTGAAGTTCTCGGTGAACAGTTTGGCCAGGCCTTTGGCGGCCTCGTCGTAGGCCGCCTGGTCAGCCCAGGTAGTGCGCGGGTTCAGCAGTTCGGTATCGACACCCGGTACGCGCTTGGGCACATCCAGGTTGATGATGTCCAGGTGCTCGGTCTCGGCACCGACCAGCGCCCCGCTCTGGATCGCCGCGATCACGCCACGGGTGGTCGGGATGCTGAAGCGCTTGCCGACGCCGTAGCCACCGCCGGTCCAGCCGGTGTTGACCAGGTAGACCTTGGAACCGAAGGCGTTGATGCGCTTGATCAGCAACTCGGCGTACTCGCCAGCCGGGCGCGGGAAGAACGGTGCGCCGAAGCAGGTGGAGAAGGTCGACTTGATGCCGCCGCCCGAACCCATTTCGGTGGAACCGACCAGCGCGGTGTAGCCGGACAGGAAGTGATAGGCCGCCTGCTCGTTGTTCAGGATCGAAACCGGAGGCAGTACGCCAGTCAGGTCGCAGGTCAGGAAGATCACGGCGTTGGGTTCGCCACCCAGGTTGGCCTCGGCGCGCTTGGCGACGTGCTCCAGCGGGTAGGCGGCGCGGCTGTTCTGGGTCAGGCTGACATTGGTGTAGTCGGCGTGCTTGGCGTCGTCGATCACCACGTTTTCCAGCACTGCACCATGCTTGATGGCCTTCCAGATGACCGGCTCGTTCTTCTCGGACAGGTCGATGCACTTGGCGTAGCAGCCACCCTCCATGTTGAACACCACGCCTTCGCCCCAACCGTGCTCGTCGTCACCGATCAGGTAACGGCTTTCGTCGGCCGACAGGGTGGTCTTGCCGGTGCCGGACAGACCGAAGAACAGAGTCACATCGCCGTCTTCGCCGATGTTGGCCGCGCAGTGCATGGGCAGCACGTCGGCCGACGGCAGCAGGAAATTCTGCACCGAGAACATGGCTTTCTTCATTTCGCCGGCATAACGCATGCCCGCGATCAGCACTTTCTTCTGGGCGAAGTTGAGGATCACGCAGCCGTCGGAGTTGGTACCGTCACGCTCGGGAACGCACTCGAAATTGGCGACGTTGAGGATCTGCCACTGGTCGCGGCCGGCCGGATTGAACGCACCCTGCTCGGGGGTGATGAACAGGCAACGGCCGAACAGGTTCTGCCAGGCGGTCTGGGTGGTCATCTTGACCGGCAGGTAGTGTTCTGCGGCAGCACCGACGTGCACGTAGGAGACGAAGTGGTCCTGGGCATCGTTGAACGCCTGGACGCGGTCCCACAGGGCATCGAACTTGTCGGCCGGGAACTTGCGGTTGATCGGGCCCCAGGCGATGGCGGCAGAGGTGCTCGGTTCGTCGACGATGAAGCGGTCAGCGGGCGAACGGCCAGTGCGATGACCCGTTTCCACGACCAGTGCGCCAGTATCGGCCAGCACGCCTTCACCGCGGGACAGCGCTTCTTTTACCAGCTCGTCGACGGTCAGGTCGGTGTACACGGTGTTGTTGGCTTGCGTCATGAGATACCCCATCCGGCCCGAGGCCGAGTGCTCCAAACGTTTTGTAGTGGCCTGTTGAAAACTACTACAGCGAAAAAAGTGGCCGGATTATGCCAGAAACGCCCAAAAAAAGTAGGCCCCTCCTGTCGTATCTGCACTTTTGCGCAGTTAGACAGGAGAATCTCCTGTAGTGAAGCGTTTCAGTGGAGAGTTTCCGATGCCTCGTCGGTGCCACCACCAGCGAACAATTGTGCGACATCGGTTGCATCGAAGAGATAGCGCTCGTTGCAGAACTGACAGTCGATCTCCACCGTCCCGCCACATTCCTCGACCAGCGCCCTGGCATCGGCCTCACCAAGGCTGACCAGCGCGTTACCGGAACGCTCGCGTGAACAGCTGCAGCGGAACTGCAGGGGTTCGACATCGAACAGGCGCACCGCATCCTCGTGATAGAGGCGGTGCAGCAAGGTCTCGTTGTCCAGCGCCCATTCTTCGGGCTTGAGGGTGCTGGCCAGCGCGACGACGTGTTGCCAGCTTTCGTCGCGTTCTTCGTCGTCGGTCTGGCGATCGCGAGGCAGCTGTTGCAGCAGCAGGCCGCGGGCCTTGCCCGACGAGGTGTCCAGCCAGAAACGCGTGTTCAACTGCTGGGACTGGATGAAGTAGTTGGTGAAGCATTCGGACAGAGTGGCGCCATCGAGGTCGACGGTGCCCTGGTAACGCTGGCCCTTCACCGGATCGATGGTCAGCGTCAGGTGACCCTCGGGCATCAGGTCGACCAGGGTGGCATCGTCAGCGATCTGCTCGGCCTCATAGCGCGCCATGCCGCGCAGGTCACGCTCACCCGAGCATTCGACCATCAGCAGCGGGATCGGCCCCTGGGAGCGGGCCTGGAGGATCAACAAACCGTCGAACTTGAGCGCGCCCACCAGCAGCGCGGTGGCCGCCATCAGCTCACCCAGCAACGCGGCGACCGGACGCGGATAGGCATGGCGCGCCAGGACCTCGGCGTAGCTGTGATCGAGCACGACCCACTCACCGCGCACATCACGGTCTTCGAAGAGGAAGCGTTGGGTGAAATCAGTGTCAGGTAAATCGCTCATGGTTCTCGGCTATCTGAAAAATCTGAAAAGGATGACAAAATGATTGCAAGCGCCTACAAAGGCGCGTCGAAAGCGCTCATGAGGCGCTGAAATCAAGCTGGCGATCGAGGTATTTTATGGATAATCGGCCACTGTTCCAACCAAAGTGGTCCTGGGGACCCCTGGCAGCCAGTACTCTGTTGCCTATCGCACTACTGTGTTTGTGGTTGTGGCCTTTTGGCCAGATCCTGTTCCTGTCTTTCGACGAATGGCTGTTTCGCACCCTCAACACACCCCTGGCCGACAACCTGGTCTGGCGCTCGATCTGGACGGTCGGCAGCCTGAGGCCCTTCGACATCGTCGTGGGGCTGATCCTGCTGATGCTGCTGATCAAGGGCGACTGGGTGTTCCGTGCGGTCCAGGTTCGCCAGGCGTTCTTCGGCTTTTTCGTCAGCCTGCTGCTCTTAGTGGTGGTGCGGGCGCTGTTTTCCAAGTGGGTCGACGCTTCCGGCTGGCAGCATGACAGCCCATCGATCGTCTTCGACGACGCCGTGCGCCTGAGCCAGTACTACCCGAACCTGGAGCACCACTGGGAGCTCAAGGATCGCTCGAGCAAGAGCTTCCCCGGCGATCATGCCTCGGTGCTGCTGCTGTGGGCATTGTTCATGAGCCTGTTCAGCCGGCGCCTGGTGCAGACCCTGGTGATCTGGGCGCTGGCCACGCTGTTCATGCTGCCACGGCTGGTCGCCGGTGCCCACTGGGGCCAGGACGACTATGTCGGCGGCCTGGGCATGGCCGTCCTGGCGCTGGGCTGGACGGTCCACACACCCTTGGCGGCCAAGGCCAGCAGTGCTCTGCTGCGCTGGACCGCACCGCTGTTCCGGACACTGGGCAAGCTGCCTCTGGTCGGTCGCATGAGCGTGGTCCGCGCCGCCTGATCTGCTGCGCCGCTCGTACTGGGCGGCGCTAATCCAAGCGGCCGTGCAACTGATGAATCTGCCGGCGCTGCTTCTTGTTGGGTCGCCCATCGGTGGTCATGCCCAACGCGCCGGCCTTGCGCTGTTCGGCCGCATGCTCCCGGCGGCGGATGCTCTCGGCGGTCTCCTCGTAGAGCGCCTGGGCTTGCGGCGCGCCTCGGCGCACGTTCGACAGCGCCTTGACCACCACCGTCTTGTCATCGAATCCGCTGCGCAGCACGAACTCGTCGCCGACCCGAGGTTCCTTGCCAGGCTTGCAGCGCTCGCCTCGGCAGTGCACCTTGCCGCTTTCGATCGCGGCCTTGGCCAGCGCACGGGTCTTGTAGAATCGTGCCGCCCACAGCCACTTGTCCAAGCGCACCTTGTCGTCGTCTTCTTCCGACTTCTGTGCCATCTCTTTACCTCGAATTCTGTCTTTAACCGAACTGTACTACCGTATCTGTCGGATGCAAAAAGTCCACGCGATGCTTACAGTTCACCCCCTCGTCCGCAGGTTCTGCCAATTGAAGACATTTGACCACCTGACAGTGATCGGCCTGCGCGAATGGATCGCCTTGCCCGACCTCGGCCTGGCCGGGCTGCGCGCCAAGATCGATACCGGCGCCAGCACCTCCAGCCTGCACGCCACGGATATCGAACCCTTCGAGCGCGACGGCCAGCCCTGGGTGCGCTTCACCGCCCACCTGGGCTCGGTGGTGCAACTGCGTCACCGACGCTGCGAAGCGCCGATGGTGACCATGAAGACCATCAGGAGCTCCAACGGTCACGCCCAGACCCGCTATGTGATCCGCACACCGCTGGCCCTGGGTGATCGGGTCTGGCAGGTCGAGTTCACCCTGGCCTGTCGCAAGAGCATGCGCTATCGACTTCTGTTGGGATCGAAGGCATTGGTGCATGGTCAACTGGTAGTGAACCCGGGCCTGAAGTACGTCCAGGAAAAACCGGCCTATCCGGCCACCCTCCCCCCTGTCACAGGTGCTGCATGAAGATCGCCGTGCTTTCGCGCAACCCGCGTCTGTATTCCACCCGTCGGCTGGTCGAAGCCGGCACCCAGCGCGGCCACGAGATGGTCGTGATCGACACGCTGCGCGCCTATATGAACATCGCCAGCCACAAACCGCAGATCCATTACCGTGGCAAACCCCTGGAAGGGTTCGACGCGGTGATTCCGCGCATCGGTGCGTCGGTCACTTTTTACGGCTGCGCCGTGCTGCGCCAGTTCGAGATGATGGGGGTATACCCGCTCAACGAGTCAGTGGCCATCGCTCGCTCGCGTGACAAGCTGCGCTCGCTGCAATTGCTGTCGCGTCGTGGCATCGGCTTGCCGGTCACCGGGTTCGCCCACTCGCCGGACGATATCCCCGACCTGATCCAGATGGTCAATGGCGCGCCATTGGTGATCAAGGTGCTGGAGGGCACCCAGGGTATCGGCGTGGTCCTGTGCGAAACCACCAAGGCCGCCGAATCGGTGATCGAGGCCTTCATGGGCCTGAAACAGAACATCATGGTCCAGGAATACATCAAGGAGGCCGGCGGTGCGGACATCCGCTGCTTCGTAGTCGGCGACAAGGTCATCGCCTCGATGAAGCGTCAGGCCAAGCCGGGCGAGTTCCGCTCGAACCTCCACCGGGGGGGCGTTGCCAGCCTGATCAAGATCACGCCCGAGGAACGCATGACGGCCATTCGCGCCGCCAAGGTCATGGGCCTGAGCGTGGCTGGCGTGGATATCCTGCGTTCCAATCATGGCCCGCTGGTGATGGAGGTGAACTCTTCGCCCGGCCTGGAAGGTATCGAGGTCACCACGGGCAAGAACGTGGCCGCGATGATCATCGAGCATCTGGAAAAGCATGGCGGGCCGAACCAGACCCGCACCAAGGGCAAAGGCTAGGCCGGCGCGCGACGGCTCACACGGCGTTGCGCGGCAGCATCAGCCCCAGTGGCAAGCGCACCCGCGCCTCGATACCGCCGCCGGAGCGGTTGCGCAGTTCGACATTGCCGCCGTGCTGCGCGGCGATGCGCTTGACGATCGCCAATCCCAATCCGGTCCCCTTGCCACCGCGGGCACGATCGCCTCGAATGAACGGGTTGAAGATGGTTTCCAGCTCGGACTCATCGATGCCCGCCCCGCGGTCCAGCACGCTGAGCACCACATAAGGGGCGCTCTGGTCCCCAGAAACGTAGGCCGCCACCTCCACGCCCTGCCCCGCATGGTGCAGGGCGTTGCCGATCAGGTTACCCAGCATGCGCTTGAGCGACACCCGTCGCAGCGGGAATGGCGGTATGGGCTCCAGGCACAGACGCACCCGTTCCTCGGGCTGGTTGTAGGGCGCGATCACCTCGCGGATCAGGTGGCCCAGGTCCACCTCCTCCACCGGCTCGTCACGCCCGTCGCGGATGAAGGCCAGGAACTGATCGAGAATGGCGTCCATGTCCTCGATGTCGCGCACCATGTCGTCGCTCAGCTCGCTGTCGTTGCCCATCAGCGACAACGACAGCCTGAGCCGCGTGAGCGGCGTACGCAGGTCATGGGACACGCCCGCCAGCATCAGCTCGCGCTCGCGCCCGGCCTGTTCAACATCCTCGGCCATCTGGTTGAAGGCGCGATACACCTCGGTCATCTCGCTGGGGGTGTCGCTCACCGGCAGGCGCACGCTGCGCCCCTGGCCAAGCTGGCGGGCGGCGAATACAAGGCGCTTGAGCGGCTGGTTGAGCTGGCGCACGAAGATCCAGGCCGACGCGGTGGACAGCAGCCCGATGGCCAGGAACCACCCCAGCACGTTCCAGATCTTCTGCCCGCGCAGCGGATGCGGGTACAACGGGACCTTCAGCCAGCCTGGCCCGAGGCTGGGGGCATTCACCCACAACGCCGGTGGCGCATGCACGCGCAGGCGCACCTCGGTATCGCCACCCAGCTCGGCTTGCATCTGACGCTGGTAGATCTCGCTGTAGGGCCAGTGCTGCTCGCCCTCCGGCACACCTGCGCCGGTCACCCGGATGAGCCCCGCCGCCTCGGCGATCTGGTCGCGGTTCTGCTCGTCCGCCGCCCAGTAGGCACGCAACGTGAGGGCCACGCCATGGCTGTACTGGCGATCTACCAGCACATCCTCGTTCATCAACAGGTACACCAGGGTCAGGGCCTTGGAGAACAGCACGACGATCAGCACCAGCCACAGGGTGCGGGCGAAGAAGCTTTGCGGGAACCACAGGGGCGTTTTCATCGGGAGGACTGCTGCGAGGCGATAACGACACTGCCAGGCGCCGCAGACGAAAACAGGGCGCCCGTTGCGGGGCGCCCTGCCACGTCAGGGCCGAGGCTCATTTACCGGCATTTCCGTCCGGCACGAACACGTAACCGACACCCCACACCGTCTGGATGTAGCGCGGCTTCGACGGATCGGGCTCGATCATGCGTCGCAGGCGCGAGATCTGCACGTCGATGGAGCGCTCCAGGGCGTCCCATTCACGGCCACGCGCCAGGTTCATCAGCTTGTCGCGCGTCAGCGGCTCGCGGGCATGCATCACCAGTGCCTTGAGCACGGCGAACTCGCCGGTGGTGAGCATGTGCACTTCGTCGCCACGCTTGAGCTCGCGAGTGGCCAACGACAACGCGTAGTCGCCGAAGGTGACGATTTCGTCCTCGCTGCCTGGGGCGCCCGGCACGCTGGGCGCCTGCCGGCGCAGCACGGCCTTGACCCGCGCCACCAGTTCATCCGGGTTGAAGGGCTTGGCCAGGTAGTCGTCGGCGCCCAGTTCGAGGCCCTTGATGCGATTGAGTTCGTCGCCCTTGGCCGTGAGCATGATGATCGGGATCTGGTTGTTGCTGGCGCGCAGACGGCGGCAGGCACTCAGGCCATCCTCGCCCGGCAGCATGAGGTCGAGCACCACCAGATTGAAGACCTCGCGCGCCAGCAGGCGGTCCATCTGCTCGGCGTCCGGCACTGCACGGGGTCTGAACCCCCTGCTGACGAAGAACCGCTCCAGCAGGCTTCTCAGCCCTGGGTCGTCGTCGACGATGAGGATCTTTTCGCCTTCAGCCTGGTTTGCGGTGCTGGTCATCAATAACTCCTCTGAGATCGCCGCGCATTATGGCCTAGCCACTGCGGCGCGTACCGGGTGCATTGTTAGCAGATTTTTCCTCCGGCGCCAGTTCCCCCTGCCCGGCATGGCCTGGAGCTATCACCGCAAGCAGGACTCGATCGGTATAATGCGCGCCTTTCATCCAGCGCCGCCGGGTCCAGATGCCGCCGCGGCCTCATTGCATTCACTCTTTTCAGGTGGTTCTCATGGACAGTATCAACAGCCGTATCGCCGAGGAACTGGGGGTACGCCCGCAACAGGTGGAGGCGGCCGTGGGCCTGCTGGACGAAGGCTCGACGGTGCCCTTCATCGCCCGCTACCGCAAGGAAGTGACCGGCAGCCTGGACGACACCCAACTACGTCACCTGGAAGAACGCCTGCGTTACCTGCGCGAACTCGACGAGCGCCGCGCCAGCATCCTTGCCAGCATCGAAGAGCAGGGCAAGCTGACCCCGGCGCTGGCCCGCGACATCCAGCTGGCCGACACCAAGACCCGCCTGGAAGACCTGTACCTGCCCTACAAGCAGAAGCGCCGCACCAAGGGCCAGATCGCCCTGGAAGCGGGCCTGGGCGAGCTCGCCGACCGCCTGTTCGCCGACCCGCAGCTGAGCCCCGAGACGGAGGCGGCGCGTTTCGTCGACGCCGACAAGGGCGTGGCCGACGTCAAGGCCGCACTCGAAGGCGCCAAGTACATCCTCATGGAGCGCTTCGCCGAGGACGCGGCCCTGCTCGACAAGCTGCGCGGCTTCCTCAAGCACGAGGCGGTGCTCACCGCCCGCGTGGTGCCGGGCAAGGAAGAAGAAGGCGCGAAGTTCCGCGACTACTTCGCCCATGACGAACTGCTGCGCACGGCGCCGTCGCACCGTGCCCTGGCGATCTTCCGCGGCCGTAACGAAGGGGTGCTGAGCGCATCGCTGAAGGTGGGCGAGGAGTTGCCGGGCAGCCTGCACCCCTGCGAGTCGATGATCGGCCAGCACGTGGGTATCGACAACCGTGGCCGTCCTGCCGACAAGTGGCTGGGCGAAGTGGTGCGCTGGACCTGGAAGGTCAAGCTGTACACCCACCTGGAAACCGACCTGTTCGGTGAACTGCGCGACGCTGCCGAAGGCGAGGCGATCAACGTCTTCGCCCACAACCTGCACGACCTGCTGCTGGCCGCGCCAGCCGGCCCGCGCGCGACCCTGGGCTTCGACCCGGGCCTGCGCACCGGCTGCAAGATCGCCGTGGTCGATGCCACCGGCAAGCTGCTGGACCACACCACCGTGTACCCGCATGCGCCGAAGAACGACTGGGACCGCACCCTGTCGATCATGGCTGCGCTGTGCGCCAAGCACTCGGTCGAGCTGATCGCCATCGGCAACGGCACCGCCAGCCGCGAAAGCGACAAGCTGGTGACCGAACTGGTGAAGCAGTACCCGGCGCTGAAGATCACCAAGGTCATGGTGTCCGAAGCGGGCGCCTCGGTGTATTCGGCCTCGGAACTGGCCGCCCGCGAATTCCCGGACCTGGACGTGTCGATCCGCGGCGCCGTGTCGATCGCCCGCCGCCTGCAGGATCCGCTGGCCGAACTGGTGAAGATCGATCCCAAGTCCATTGGCGTGGGCCAGTACCAGCACGATGTCTCCCAGGTGAAACTGGCCCGTGGTCTGGACGCGGTGGTCGAAGACTGCGTGAACGCCGTGGGCGTGGACGTCAACACCGCCTCGGTGGCGCTGCTCACGCGGATCTCGGGCCTGAACGCCACCCTGGCGCAGAACATCGTCGCCCACCGCGACGCCAACGGACCGTTCGCCACCCGCGCAGCGCTGAAAAAGGTCAGCCGCCTGGGCGAGAAGACCTTCGAGCAGGCCGCCGGCTTCCTGCGCGTGATGAACGGCGACAACCCGCTGGACGCCTCGGCGGTGCACCCGGAGGCCTACCCGCTGGTGCAGCGCATCGCCGCTGGCACCGACCGCGACATCCGTTCGCTGATCGGCGACAGCAGCTTCCTCAAGCGCCTGGACCCCAAGCGTTTCACCGACGAGACCTTCGGCCTGCCGACCGTCACCGACATTCTCCAGGAACTGGACAAGCCCGGTCGCGACCCCCGCCCCGAATTCAAGACCGCCACCTTCCAGGACGGGGTCGAGGACCTCAAGGACCTGGAGCCCGGAATGATCCTCGAGGGCGTGGTGACCAACGTCACCAATTTCGGTGCCTTCGTCGACATCGGGGTGCACCAGGACGGTCTGGTGCACATTTCCGCGCTGTCGGAAAAATTCGTCAAGGACCCGCGCGAAGCGGTCAAGGCCGGTGACGTGGTCAAGGTCAAGGTCATGGAAGTGGACATCCCGCGCAAGCGCGTCGGCCTGTCCATGCGCATGGGCGACACGCCCGGCGAGAAGGTCGAAGGCAACCGCGGCGGCGCGCGCGGCAACGGCGGTAACCGCTCGCAGCAGGCGCCGCGTGCGCGTGAGACGGCCACCGCCGCGCCGGCCAACAACGCCATGGCTGCCCTGTTCGCCAACGCCAAGCAGTTGAAGAAGAAATGATGGACGTGCCCAAGTCCTACGTCGAAAGCGCCTTCAGTCAGCTGCTGGGCTGCCGCCTGCAGCACCTGGAAGAGGGGGTGGCGCAGGTCGCGCTGACGCTGACCGCACAGCTGCGCAATCGCGGCCAGAAACTGCACGGTGGGGCGATCTTCAGCCTGGTGGACATCGCCATGGGCCTGGCCTGCTCGGCCAGCCATGGTTTCGACCAGCAGAGCGTGACCATCGAGTGCAAGATCAACTACTTGCGCGCGGTCGACGAGGGCGAGGTGCTGTGCATCGCCAAGGTGATCCATGCCGGCAGGCGCACCCTGGTGGTCGAGGCCGATGTGGTCCAGGGCGACAAGCGCGTGGCCAAGGCGCAGGGAACCTTCGCGGTTCTCTAGCTCACCAAGTGGTAACTGCGGTATTTTCGCGGATATCGAGTCATGGGGCCGCACGGCCCCTTTCGCCGGAGAATCCGTCCCCCGATGATAGTCGGGGCGGACTGTTCGTCGAAGGGGCCTGAAACGCTCCGGTTGCCACATCGGAACCGCGTAGACCAGACGACAACGTCAGTTCCTTTGAAACTACCCTTGTAGACCGTCATATCCACCCCCATATCGGGGCGACCGACGCGTGAAGGAATACACTTTGAGCGACCTCCTCAATCGCCGCCTGAGCTTGCTCGGCAACCATCTTCCCCTGCTTGGGCAGTGCCTGCACGGCATCGAGCGCGAGTGCCTGCGAGTGACCGCCGAGGGTCGGCTGGCCCAGACGCCCCATCCGCAGGCGCTGGGCTCGGCGCTGACCAACGAGCGGATCACCACCGATTACTCCGAGTCGCTGCTGGAGTTCATCACGCCGGCGCTGGCCGATCCGGCGCAGGTGATCGACAACCTCGAAGAGATCCACCGCTTCGTCTACACCCAGCTGGGCGACGAGTTCCTGTGGAGCCCGTCGATGCCGTGCACCCTGCCGGCCGAGGAGGACATCCCGATCGCCGAGTACGGCACCTCCAACATCGGCAAGCTCAAGCACGTGTACCGCAAGGGCCTGGCCCTGCGCTACGGCCGGACCATGCAGTGCATCGCCGGCATCCACTACAACTTCTCGCTGCCCGAGGCCCTCTGGCCGCTGCTGCGTGAGGCCGAGGCCAGCCAGGACAGCGACCGCGATTTCCAGTCGACGGCCTACATCGCTCTGATCCGCAATTTCCGCCGCTACAGCTGGTTGCTGATGTACCTGTTCGGTGCCTCGCCGGCCCTGGACAAAGGCTTCCTGCGTGGCCAGGCGCACCAGCTCGAAGAGCTCGATGGCCAGACCCTCTACCTGCCCTACGCCACCAGCCTGCGCATGAGCGACCTGGGCTACCAGAGCAATGCCCAGGCCGGGCTGACCCCTTGCTACAACAATCTGGAGAGCTACACCGACAGCCTGCGCAAGGCCGTCGGCACGCCTTATCCGCCTTACGTCGAAGTGGGCACCCACGTCGATGGCGACTGGGTGCAGTTGAACACCAACATCCTGCAGATCGAGAACGAGTACTACTCCAACATCCGCCCCAAGCGCGTGACCTACACCGGCGAGCGTCCGATCCAGGCCCTCGCCGCGCGTGGCGTGCAGTATGTGGAGGTGCGCTGCCTGGACATCAACCCGTTCCTGCCGGTGGGCATCGACCTCACCGAAGCGCGCTTTCTCGATGCCTTCCTGCTGTTCTGCGCCCTGGAGGACAGCCCTCAATTGGACAACAGCGAGTGCGGCCAGTGCTCGGGCAACTTCCTCAGCGTGGTCAAGGAAGGTCGGCGCCCAGGGCTGGAATTGCAGCGTGACGGTGAGCCGGTGCCGCTCAGGACCTGGGCCAGCGAGCTGCTCGCGCGCATCGGCCAGTTGGCTGAACTGCTCGATCGCGCCAATGGCGGCGACGATCACGCCCAGGCGCTGGCCGAACAGCAGGCCAAGGTCGACGATCCGGAACTCACGCCTTCTGCGCAGGTGCTGGCACGCATGACCGAGCACGACGAGTCGTTCGTCGACTTCTCCCTGCGCCAGAGCCGGCTGCATGCCGAACAGTTTCGCCAGCAACCGCTGTCGGCCGAACAACAGCAGGCCTTCGAATCCCTGGCCCGCGAATCCCTGGCCGAGCAATCGCGCCTGGAACAGCAGGAGGTCGGGGATTTCGATCTGTTCGTCGGTGCCTACCAGGCCAGTATCCTGGCCATCAGCAACTGATGAGCCGCGGCACCGCCGCGCGCAAGCCGCGGGCCAGCAGCCAGGCCAGGATCGCCACGATACTGGCCGCTGCGCGCGAGTTGCTGGCCGCAGAGGGTGTCGGCGCGCTGTCCATCTATGGCGTGGCCGAGCGGGCGCAGATTCCGCCGTCGTCGGTCTACCATTTCTTCGCCAGCGTACCGGCGCTGCTCGAAGCCCTCACCGCAGACGTGCACCGTGCCTTTCGTGAAGCCCTGCAGGCGCCCGTGGCACCTGAAGCGCTGGATTCGTGGAGGGCGCTTTCGCGGCTGATCGAGCAGCGCATGATCGCCCTGTACAACGAGGATGCCGCTGCCAGACAGCTGATTCTCGCCCAGCACGGCCTCAGCGACGTGGCCCAGGCGGATCGTCACCACGACCTGCAACTGGGCAAGCGCATGCAGGCGCTGTTCGATCGGTATTTCCATCTTCCGCAGCTGCCGACCGAGATCGATGTCTTCGCCCTGGCCATGGCCATCACCGACCGGGTCTATGCGCACTCCATCCAGCAGCACGGCACCATCACCGAGCGCCTGGCCGAAGAAGCCATGCGGGTCTGCGAGGCGTACCTGGGCGCCTATCTGCCGCCCTACCTGGCCAGGCGATCATGCCCTGTGAGTAACACTATGTAACGCAGCTGGCAGTCGAACCGGCGCTGTAATGAGGGCCTTGCGACCCTCAACCGACCGGGACACTGCCAATGCCAAGTGATCTTCCAGCGTCACCCAGCCTGCTCGGGCTCGACCTCGATGCCCCCGTACACACCGCCCCATCGCCTGCACAGGTCGGTCTTCCAGCCGGTCGAGGCAATGCGCTGATCCAGGCCGAGGCCGACCGGCGCCAGGCCGGGGAAAATCTCCAGGCGCTGTTCGACCAGGCATCCGTATCGGGCACCGGCTTCTGGCACGCGCGCATGCCGGGGCATGCCATCTCGCGCCTGGCCCATGCCAGGCAGCTGTTGCATGGACACTGGTCCAGCAGCGTCTCGCTGCATTACGGCCTCGGTGAAGTCGACGCCCGGACCTACGACAGCGTCGAGCTGGAGCCCACTGGCCGCTACGCCCGGCTGCGATGGCAAGCGCCCGAACAGCCTGGGGTGACCAGCCAGGCAGTGCTTCTGGTCGTGCCTGCCGAAGCAGGCGAAAGCTGGCTGCTGTACTGGCCGCAGGACGCCGTGGCCATCCGCGCATTCGGCGACCTGCCCACGCTGCAACACTGGGCCCTTGCACGGCGCAGGACGCTCTGGCCCTCGGTGCCGGGCATCGAGCTCGAGGCAGACAGCGCTCGGGTCCAGGTCCAGCCGCTGACCGGTGATGGAATCGAGACCTTGCTGCGCAGTCTGCTGCCGACCCCGGACACAGCCCAGCCCAGAGTGCAGTGGCAGCTACCGTCGGCCCTGAGCGAGCGGTTGGCTGCGCTGGTGGAGATGGATGAGCAACTGGCCGAGGAAGAGATTCACTTCGACGCGCTCGACTCACGCTTGCCTCTGGGCTGGTGCCGGCGACGCATCGACCGCCAGGAGCAGTTGTTGAACGCTTATCTGGGCGGCAACGGTGACCCGGCATCGGCAGCCATGGAACGTCTGCGGGCGCAACAGGCGAAGCTCGACGCCCAGGATGCGGCCTTGCAGGCCATGCTGGCGGCGATGCCGGAACCGTTCACGGCTCAGAGTTGGAGTGAACTGCAGGGGGAGTCGAGTCGCTTCGAGCACCTGAGCACGTATCTGGCCGATAACCTGCTGCAGGAAGCCGAGTTCCAGCACCTGCTCGGCGATCTGCCGGCGCCACATCTGCACTGGGTTCGCACGCTGGTGGACAGGCCCGAGCCCAGCCTGCAGCGCGGCGTGGTGGCCAGCGCCCTGGCCGTTGGCGTACCAGGCCGGACCTGGAAGCTGACCGGGCTGCTGATGGTGCAGGCGGCCTCGGCACAGGCCATCGAGCCTGGGGACGCCACCGTCCTGCTGTACAAGCCCGGCCATGACGGCGGCCTGCTCAGCTTCGAGAGCGAAGAACAGCTGTTCGAACGGTTACTGGCCACGCTGCAGGGTGCCTGGCCCGAGGCACTGATCGACTCCCTGTGGCCACAGGACGGCGCTGCCTTGATCGAACACCTGGCGCGTCCAGGCGACAGCCCGAAGCTACGCCGTGTGCCCATCCTGAACCACGCCTTCGACTACTTGGCGCAAACCCAACTGGCCCTGCTGGGCGAGGCGTCGCTCGCCATCGGCACGCAATGGCGCTGGAAAATCGCCATCTCGGGCAATGCGGCCAGGCTGCAGGCCTTCGAGCGCCTGGCCGAACGCAACCGCACGGACCGTTTGCAGACGTTACTGAGCCCATTGGCCATCCTCGACAATGCACAGCGCGAGAGACTCGCCAAGGCATTCGATGACTTGCGCAAGGCCATGCGAGCCAGCGACGCACTGATAGCCAGAGATCTCCCCGAGCGTGGACGATTCGCCCGTAGCCGCCTGCATGAGCATCTAGGCAAGACCTACGGATTGACACGCGTATCGGATATCCGCCTGGACATTGCCGATCGAACCGTCGTCACACAGGTCCCCCTGCCTGAGTCGGGTTTCGGACAGGCCTACAAGCAGACCATCACGTTCAGTGCCGAACGCAGCGAGATACCGTTGCAGACATTTCTGCTCTGGGCCCTGGACGACGACTTGAGCCAGCGCCTGAGCGATGCCAGGGTGATCTTCGACGACGCGACGCTCGCCGCCGATCTGCAAAGCCATCTCGACCCGCCAGCGATCGCGCAGTTGTCAGGCACGCTGGATCTTGCCGGTGCCTACGAACAGACGATCATCGATGCCTTCAAAGGTGCTGCCGAGCAGACCCAATGGCAAGCGCAGTGGCGCCAGGAGGTGCTGCGGGCCCCGTACGAATGCGCTTTGAAGATTCTGACGCTGAGCCATCCACGATCGCTGGACGCTCGGGGCCAGGCCGTGCTCGAACGGTTCTGCCAGGAGCAGTGCACTGGCTGCAACGCGCCCAGCGTGCGTCACCATGACCTGGACCTGAGGCCGGGCACCGCGCTCGATGGCACCAGCCATCGCGTGGCGCTGTCCGGGATCTTCCTGGTCGAACCCGACAACGGTCCAGTGCTGCTGCTGATGCCCGACGCACCGAACGGCAAGGTAGTGACCCAGCATGACGATCGCCAGGCGGCCTGCCGGAGCCTCGAGTTCATGGCGCTGGATGCGCCCATGCGCGACTACCTCGCCGCGCTACCGATCGACGGCGAGTACGACAAGCACCGGTCCTACATCGATCAGGCGCTGCTCGAACAGTTCTGCGGGTTCATCGAGGTCGGCATCGCCCGCTCGGAATCGGTCGCCGAAGTACAGGCCCGATTGCTCATGGGGCGGCTGGTCATGGAGCACCGTGCGTCTTCGCGCAGCAAGGCCGACCTGTACATGGAGCGCGAGGCCATCCGCCATGGCCGGGTGTACGACTACATCAAGCTGGCGTTGGGCTTTCTGCCTGGGGTCGGCGCGCTGGTGGCGTTGTACGACGGCTGGCATGCTGCCAATGCCAGCGTCGAGGCGTTTCTGCGCAACGACCCTGCCGAAGGCATCGCGCACCTGAACAGCGTATTCCTGTCGCTGGCCGACGCCGCTTTCGACCTGGGCACGGCGCTGTTGCCCGGCTCCGTCCACACGCCCGCCCATGCCCGCACCCTCGCCCGCCAGAGCCAGCTCGCCCCGCGCCCGCCTGTGTTGACGCGCCGCACCCGCCCCCAGCCCTTCGCCGGCTATGCGAGCCAAAGCCCCTCCGGTCGCTGGAAGGATCACCCCGAAGTGCATGGCCGAGGCGTCTACCGGCATGTCGAGAGCAACGCCGACTACATTCTGCATCAAGGCCAGCACTACTCGGTCGAGTGGGACCCCACCTACCGAACCTGGCGTCTTTCAGGCAATGCCCTGCGCACCTACAAACAACCCATCAGGCTCAACGCCCAGGGCGCCTGGGAGTCCCATGGCCGGGTCAGTGGCCACCTGGTGGACAATGGGCTTGGCGGGGGCGGTGCGTACCTGGGTCGTCTGTACCAGCGCGGTTGGGAAAATCTGCGCGCCTATCTGGGCCGGCCACCTGCACTGCTGTCTCCCGAAGACCTGCTGCTGGAGATCGATCAGGGACGGCTCAGCGCGCAAAGCCGCCTGATCGCCAGTCAGGAGGCCCTGCGAACGCTGGTCGCCAATCAGGTGCCCGGCTCACCGCTGTCGGACGCGGTCAGGCACGCGCGCAACGCCTACGGCGACCAGTTGCAGGACTTCGTGAACTTGCATGAGCAGGGTCTGGAGCGCCTGCGGGGTATCCGTGCGTTGGCGGGCAACCCGCAACGACGGCTGCGCGACGGACTGGCCTACAATATCGCCCACCAGCATCCAGCGCTGATTCGCCTGCGCCACATGCAGCTGTTCGCTCACTACGAGGATGTGCTGCGTGTGCAGGCGTCGATCGAAGCGGGTCCCGTCGATCTGCTGGCGCAGATGAAAGCGCTTCGCGCGCAACAGCGACTTCTGACCCAGGCCCTCGGCCAGATGGAGCGTGAGCTGCATCGCGCGGCAGCGCTGAAGAACCGGTTGCAAGGCGCCAACCTCACCACCTACACCCTGAACCTCGACGCCTTGGATCTGCCGCTGGATCCCAACAGCTACAGGGTCGTGCGCCTGTCCATCGAAGCGGCAAACGTGCTGCAACTGCCATCGGCACTCAGCGGCGATCTGTTGCTGGCACTGCGTCAGGTCAACCGCGAGCTCACCCCGTTGCGCAGCCAGCTGTTCAGTCATCAGGACCTGGCTTCGGCGGGCCTGAGCCGGGCACAGGAGCACCGCTTCCTGTTGCAGGTCAGAGCCCGTTATCAGCGATTCGACAGCTTCCTGCTCAGTTGGCAGGATGATTTTCCGGAATTCGTCACCGCTCAGAGCACTCGCCCTCTTCGCCAGGAGTTGGCCAGGTTGATCGAGGAAGTCGAACAGGCACTGGCTGCCTCCGCCCCCGTACGAAGACCGCCCGCGGTGCGCCATGGCCCCCAGCGCCCGCGGTTGTTCGAAACCGTCGACCAGCAGTTGCTGATCGGACGGGAGGTCAGCGTCGATGGTGAGCCGCGCATGGTGGTCAGCAGCGGCTTGCCACAGGAACCGGGGGCCATGTTCACCCGTTCCATGGACAACCGTTGGCAAGCGTCGACGAGCGCTCCAGCGGCGCCGTCGGGTACTTTGTCCTCCCTGCTGATCAGCGCCGGCAAGCGTCTGGACGAGGTACCGCGGCAACGGGCCAATCTCCAACGCTACCAACAGATGAACATGGCGCCAGCCAGCCTGCAGGACCTTGCCGATGGCTATGCCACCACCCTGGAGGACCTGGCTCGGAGCGTGCTGCGCGAGGGGGCCGACACACTGAGCCCGGTCCAGCGCGCGCTGGTGCAGCAGGTACAGCGGGCGGCCAGCGACCTGCGGCTTCTAGGCAAGCGGCTGAGAATCGACCAGATCAAGGCACTCTCGGAGCCGACGGCTGCTCATCTGGAATATCTGCATGGCGAAGATCAGGTGAGGATTCGCTGGTCGCGGGTGCTGGAGCCGGCGAAGAACAAGCACGGCCAGCCGAGCGAATACCTGGAGGAGTACCGGATAGACGATGCCGGCACTGGCCAAGCGCTGTGGTACGCGCACTTCCACTTCAGGAAACGGCCGGCGTCAGGCTTCACGCGCCTGGAGGCCGGTCATCTGAAGCTGGCCAGCCAGCGCAATCAGCGGGCTGACGCCTGGCGCGGGGTCATCGACGAAAGACAGGCCACGGCACTGTTCGGCGGATTGCGCCCGGCTGTGGATTGAAGATTCGCAGCAGCTGCCCCGCGCCGTTGCGGCGCGGGGTTCGCATGGATCGCCCGGCTCAGAGCTTGGCGATCGACACTTCGGTGGACTTCACGAAGGCGATGACTTCGCTGCCCACTTGCAGCTCCAGTTCCTTGACCGAGCGGGTGGTGATGACCGAGGTGACGATACCCGAGGCAGTCTGCACGTCGATTTCCGACAGTACCGGGCCTTCGAGGATCTCCTTGACGGTGCCTTTGAACTGGTTGCGTACGTTGATCGCTTTGATGGTCATGCTGTGATTCCTTCTGCTTGGCTTGGGAGGTTCAGTGAGCCCAACGCAATTGCGTGGGCAAAGGGGCTACGGGCTCCGGGTCGGGCGGTATGCCCGGTACGGAAAGAACGCGTTCGAGCACCTGGTTCTCCAGTGCGGCCAGGCGATGCGAGGTACGTGCCCGGGGGCGGGCGACATCGACGCTGAGGTCCAGCCCCACGGCGCCGTCTTCGATCAGGATCACCCGGTCGGCGACGGCGACGGCCTCGCTGACGTCATGGGTGACCAGCAACACGGTGAATCCATGCTGACGCCACAGGCGCTCGATCAGTTGCTGCATCTCGATGCGGGTCAGCGCATCCAGTGCACCCAAGGGTTCGTCCAGCAACAGCAGGCGCGGCTGGTGGATCAGCGCGCGCGCCAGGGCCACGCGCTGCTTCTGGCCACCGGACAGCGCGGCCGGCCACTCATGGGCGCGGTCGGCCAGGCCGACCGCCTCCAGCGCTTCCAGCGCCCGTGGACGCCAGTTGCCGGACAGGCCGAGGCCGACGTTGTCGATCACCTTTTTCCAGGGCAGCAGGCGCGCATCCTGGAACATCAGCCGGGTCTGCTCGCGAGCCTCGGCCAGGGGCGCACTGCCGGCCAGCAACTGCCCTGCACTGGGCTGGTCGAGACCTGCCAGCAGGCGCAGCAGGGTGCTCTTGCCGCAACCGCTGCGCCCGACCACGGCGACGAATTGCCCGGCGGGAATGTGCAGGTCGATGCCGCGCAGCACTTCACGCGAACCAAAGGACTTGCGCAGGCCGTCGGCGGCCAGCGGAATGCCACGCAGCAGTTGTGGCGGACGTTCGTTGAGCACGGTCATCGGCCACCTCCCTGCCGGGCCACTTGATAGGCCGGATGCCAGCGCAGCCACACGCGCTCCAGGCCGCGGGCGGCGAGGTCGGCCAGCTTGCCGAGCACGGCGTACAGCACGATCGCCAACACCACCACGTCGGTCTGCAGGAATTCGCGGGCGTTCATCGCCAGGTAGCCGATGCCGGCGTTGGCCGAGATGGTCTCGGCGACGATCAGGGTCAGCCACATGAAGCCCAGGGCGAAGCGCACCCCCACCAGGATCGAAGGCAGCGCACCGGGCAAAATCACCTGACTGAACAGGGCGAAGCCGGACAGCCCGTAGCTACGCGCCATCTCCACCAGGGCCGGGTCGACATTGCGAATGCCGTGGTAGGTGTTGAGGTAGATGGGGAACAAGGTGCCCAGCGCGACGAGAAAGATCTTCGCCGACTCGTCGATGCCGAACCACAGGATCACCAGCGGGATCAGCGCCAGGTGCGGTACGTTGCGGATCATCTGCATGGAGCTGTCGAGCAGCCGCTCGCCCCAGCTCGACAGACCGGTGATGAACCCCAGCAGCAGGCCAAGGCTGCCACCGATCACGAAGCCGACCGCTGCACGCCAGCCGCTGATCGCCAGGTGGGTCCAGAGTTCGCCGCTGCGCACCAGCTCGACCCCTGCGGCGACCACCGCGCTGGGGGCGGGCAGGATGCGTGTCGACAGCCAGCCGGCGTTGACCGACAGCTGCCACACGGCCAGCAACAGCACCGGCAGCGCCCAGGGCGCCAGGCGTCTGCCCAGGGAGGAAGAAATCTCACCACTCATGATCGACCCCTCAGCTCTGCGACACGGACTTGGGCAGGATGTCGTTGGCCACCATCTCGCCGAACGGGCTGACATAGCCGGCGCTGGCCGCCGCCTGTGGACGCTGCACGTCCAGGTGCGGGAACAGCAGCTCGGCCACTCGGTAGGATTCCTCCAGGTGTGGATAACCCGAGAAGATGAAGGTATCGATGCCCAGGTCGGCGTATTCCTGCACCCGCACCGCCACGGTCGGGCCGTCACCCACCAGCGCGGTGCCGGCGCCGCCGCGCACCAGGCCCACGCCCGCCCACAGATTCGGGCTCACCTCCAGCTGATCGCGGCGACCCTTGTGCAGCGCCGCCATGCGCTGCTGGCCGACCGAGTCGAAACGCGCCAGGGAAGCCTGGGCGCGGGCGATGGTGTCGTCGTCCAGGTGCGAGATCAGCCGTTCGGCCGCCGCCCAGGCCTCGGCGTTGGTCTCGCGCACGATCACGTGCAGGCGGATGCCGAAGCGTACTTCGCGGCCCTGGGCCCTGGCCTTCTCGCGCACGGCGGCGATCTTCTCGGCCACCGCCTCGGGCGGCTCGCCCCAGGTCAGGTACAGCTCGACCTGTTCGGCCGCCAGGTCCTGGGCAGCCTCGGAGGAGCCGCCGAAGTACAGGGGCGGACGCGGCTGCTGAATCGGCGGGTAGAGCAACTTGGCACCTTTGACCTGGATGTGCTTGCCGTCGTAGTCCACCACCTCGCCTTCGAGCACCTTGCGCCAGATGCGGGTGAACTCCACCGAGGCCTCGTAGCGCTCCTGGTGATTCAGGTGCAGGCCATCGCCGGCCAGCTCGTCCGGATCGCCACCGGTCACCAGGTTGAACAGCGCGCGTCCGTTGGACAGGCGATCGAGGGTCGCCGCCTGGCGGGCCGCCACGGTGGGCGAGATGATGCCCGGACGCAGGGCGACGAGGAACTTCAGGCGCTCGGTCACCGGGATCAGCGAGGCGGCCACCAGCCAGGAGTCCTCGCAGGACCGGCCGGTGGGAATCAGTACGCCGCCGAAACCGAGACGATCGGCGGCCTGGGCGACCTGTGTCAGGTAGCCATGATCGACGGCGCGCGCGCCTTCGCTGGTGCCCAGGTACTTGCCGTCGCCGTGGGTGGGCAGGAACCAGAAGATGTTCAGGCTCATTGGAGTGGTCTCCTCAAGGGGTTTGCGCCGCAGCCACGCCACGGCACGCGAAGGGGTTCAGGGTGCGCTGGCGACCTTTGCCGCGGGCGTCCAGATCGCCTCCTTGATGCTCAGCGGTTTGGGAATCAGCTTCAGGCTGTGGAAGGTGTCGGCGATCTTCTGCTGCGCCGCCACCACCTCGGGCGTCAGCGGTGCAGCACCATAGCCCTGGCGCTTGACCGAGGTCAGGGTGATGTCCGCCGGCAGGCCCAACAGCGGCGCGACCTGGTCGGTCACTTGCTGGGGATTGGCCTGGGACCACTGGCCGACCTCGCGCACCTGCTCGATCAGCGCACTGATCACGGCAGGGTGTTCGGTGGCGTAGCGACGCGTGGCCAGGTAGAACTGATGGTTGTCGACCAGGCCCTGGCCGTCACGCAGGGTGCGCGCCTGCAACTGCTGCTCGGCAGCCGCCTGGTACGGATCCCAGATCACCCAGGCATCGACGCTGCCGCGCTCGAAGGCGGCGCGGGCATCGGCCGGCGGCAGGTATACGGGTTGGATGTCGGAATATTGCAGGCCCGCGTCCTGCAGGGCGCGAACCAGCAGGTAATGCACGTTGGAGCCCTTGTTCAGGGCGACCTTCTTGCCCTTGAGGGCGGCCACCGACTGGATCGGCGAATCCTTGGGCACCAGGATCGCCTCGCTGTGGGGCGCAGGCGGTTCATAGGCGACGTAGAGCAGGTCGGCGCCGGCCGCCTGGGCGAACACCGGCGGAGTTTCGCCGGTGACGCCGAAGTCGATGGAGCCGACATTCAGCCCTTCGAGCAGCTGTGGCCCACCGGGGAACTCGGTCCACTGCACCTGTACGCCCTGCTCGGCCAGGCGCTTCTCGAGCGATCCCTTGGCCTTGAGCAGCACCAGGGTGCCGTATTTCTGATAGCCGATACGCAAGGTTTCGGCCTGGGCTTGCTGGGTCACGCCGAGGGCTACGGCCGCCGCGAACAGGGCGACCAGACCACGACGCAGAAGGACGGTGCGCATGGCGCTCTCCTGTGCGAATGAGGGTCGGGTTGCACCTGCTCGTCTCGTTGGCGGGCGAGTAAGGTGGAAAAGCGGTGAAAGCGGTTCAGATGCTCCAGCGCGCGCTGATCAGCCGCTCTTCGAGCACGCCGGGCGCGACCGGCCTGGGGCGTCGGGCCAGCGCCGCGTGGAAGGTCTCCAGCGAATCGAGCAGTCGCGCCTGCAGGGCATCGGCCAGCCGTGCGGGCTGGGTGGCGTCGGCATAGGTGATCTGGCTGTCGTCGGCGAAGATCCCGTGCAGGGTCTCCTGCGCCTTGAGTGCCGAGAGCACCGGCTTGAGCGCGTAGTCCACGGCCAACATGTGGGCGATGCTGCCTCCGGTGGCGATCGGCAGCACGACCTTGTGCTCCAGGGCGCGTTCGGGCAGCAGGTCGAGCAGGGTCTTCAGTGCGCCGGAGAACGAAGCCTTGTACACCGGGGTGGCGACCACCACCCCATCTGCCTGGGCCACCAGTTGCTGGAAGTGCTTGATCTGCGGGCTGTCGAAGCGTGCATGCAGCAGGTCCTCGGCGGGGAACTCACGCACCTGGAACGTCACCACTTCCACGCCCTGCGCCTGCAGCCAGTGGCGAGCCTGATCGAGCAGCACGCCGGAGCGTGAACGAGTACTGGGGCTGCCGCCGAGAGATACAACCAGCATGTGCGCGTGTCCTTGGAATGGCTTCGGGAGTAGTCCCCTTCAGATGCCTGCAACGGTAACAGGCCATTGTATATATCCATAAATCATATTTTCTTATTTGTTTATTCCATTTATACACATACCACTGAACCATCGCCCATAAAAAAGGGCCGTCGAAACGGCCCGAAATCCCTGCTTGGCTAAAGAGCAGTGCAACGAGGATTCAGCGATTGGGTTGCGGGGTCAGGCGTAGGTAGGGTTTCACCGCGCGGTAGCCCTTGGGGAAGCGCTGGCGCAGTTCCTCTTCGTCCTTGAGCGACGGCACGATCACCACATCGTCGCCATCCTGCCAGTTGCCCGGCGTGGCCACCTTGTAGTTGTCGGTGAGCTGCAAGGAGTCGATGACCCGCAGGATTTCATTGAAGTTGCGGCCGGTGCTGGCCGGGTAGGTGATGGTCAGGCGCACCTTCTTGTGCGGATCGATGACGAACAGCGAGCGCACGGTCAAGGTGTCGCTGGCGTTGGGGTGAATCAGGTCGTACAGGTCCGAGACCTTGCGGTCGGCGTCGGCGATGATGGGGAAATTCACCACGGTCTGCTGGGTCTCGTTGATGTCGTCGATCCACTGGTGGTGCGAGTCGACCGGGTCGACCGACAGTGCGATGGCCTTCACGCCGCGCTTGGCGAATTCGTCCTTGAGCTTGGCGGTGAGGCCCAGCTCGGTGGTGCAGACAGGGGTGAAGTCGGCGGGGTGCGAGAACAGCACGCCCCAACTGTCGCCCAGCCACTCGTGGAAACGGATCTTGCCGGCGCTGGAATCCTGTTCGAAATCGGGGGCGATATCACCAAGTTTGAGGCTCATGAAAGCGGCTCCTGTCGAGTGTCTAGCCTGTGCAGTGAATGTGCCTGCTTTGGCCTGAAAACAAAAAGAATAGATAACGATTTGCTTATAACCGTAAGCAGCAGCCTTTCTCAGGCCAAAAAAAACCTCGCGGGAGGCGTAATGCTGTTCACTTAAGCATTTGAGTCCGAGCCAGGGTTTCTAGAAAA
>NZ_JACVTO010000027.1 GCF_016518545.1 Pseudomonas sp. S30 | reverse complement strand
TGGTGGAGCTAAGCGGGATCGAACCGCTGACCTCCTGCATGCCATGCAGGCGCTCTCCCAGCTGAGCTATAGCCCCACGATGTCGCTCTGAACCGAAACAACGGCTGGGGGCCAGGTGCTTCGTGTGTGTTCATCGCTGTGGACGGGGCGCATATTAAGATCCGATTGCAGGACTGTCAAACGAATTCTCGAAAATATTCAAAAACTTTTTCACAGATAACAATCACTTACCGCCTCGCCCCCGGACATGCAGTCAGGCTGCAGCAATGGCAGCGACTTTATCCGCCGCCATCGTTCACCTCGGGCGCGCTCGGATGCACTTCAGGCGATGCTTGCCAGCAGCTTCTCCCACTCCTTGTTTTCTTTCTTCGACACCCCGCCCAGCAACTCCAGCGCCTGGCGCAGGCGGTAACGGGTCAGGTCCGGGCCCAGGATCTCCATCGCATCGAGAACCGAAACGGAACTGGCCTGCCCGGATATCGAGGCGAACATCAGGGGCATCGCGTCGCGCAGTTTCAGGCCCAAGGCATCGACCACCGCCTGGATACACCCAGTGATGCGCTCTTTTTCCCACTGACGCAGACTCTCCAGCTTCCACAGGATCAGCTGCATCACCTGGCGTACCTGGTCAGGGGTCAGCTTCTTGTGCTCGAACAGGCGCGCATCCAGTTTGAGTGCGCCTTCGAAGAAGAAGCCCGCCAAAGGCGCGATCTGGCTGAAGGTCTCTACCCGCCCCTGCACGTGCGGGGCGATCTTCATCATGTAGTCGCTATTGAACGCCCACTGCTGCACCCGCGCGGCGAACGCCTCCACCGGCAGGTCACGCAGCCACTGACCGTTGAGCCATGAAAGCTTCTCGATGTCGAAAATCGGCCCGCCCAGGGAAACGCGCGACAGATCGAAATGCTCGACCATCTCCGCCAGGGAGAATTTCTCACGCTCATCCGGCATCGACCAGCCCATGCGGCCCAGGTAGTTGAGCATGGCCTCGGGCATGAAGCCCATGCGCTCGTAGAAGGTCACCGAAGTGGGGTTCTTGCGCTTGGACAGCTTGGACTTGTCCGGGTTGCGCAGCAGCGGCATGTAGCACAGCTTGGGCTGTTCCCAACCGAAGTATTCATACAGCTTGATCAGCTTGGGTGCCGAGGGCAGCCATTCTTCGCCGCGCAGTACATGGGTGATCCCCATCAGGTGATCGTCCACCACGTTGGCCAGGAAGTAGGTGGGCAGGCCATCGTTCTTCATCAGCACCTGCATGTCCATGCGGTCCCAGGGAATCTCGACATCGCCGCGCAACATGTCCGGCACCACACAGACACCCTCGCTGGGCACCTTCATGCGAATCACGTGCGGCTCGCCAGCGGCCAGACGACGCTGCACGTCCTCCGCGCTCAGCTTCAGCGCACGACCGTCGTAGCGCGGGGTCTCGCCCCGAGCCATCTGCTCGGCACGCATCTGGTCGAGCTCTTCGGCGGTACAGAAGCAGTAGAAAGCATGCCCGGCCTCGACCAACTCCTTGGCGTAGCGGGCGTAGATCTCGCCGCGTTCGCTCTGTCGGTACGGCCCATGGGGACCGCCGACATCAGGCCCTTCGTTCCACTCGATACCGAGCCAGCGCAATGCGTCGAAGATCTGCTGTTCGGACTCGCGAGTCGAGCGCAACTGATCGGTATCTTCGATGCGCAGGATGAATTCGCCGCCGTGCTGCTTGGCGAAGCAGTAGTTGAACAGAGCGATGTAGGCGGTGCCGACATGAGGGTCGCCAGTGGGCGATGGCGCGATGCGGGTACGAACGGTGGTCATGGACTGTCTCGGAGAAAGAATGAAACCAAACCGCGATGGTAGCAGGGTGCGGGCTCCAGTCTCCAGCATGGGCGGGCACAGTCCCGTCACGAGCCTCTGCCATGGCCCATGCCCTGCCGGCCACCCGCGATTGCAGACCTGGCACGAAACTGATCCGCCATCGCCCAGACGGCGTTCGGACGACAGTGCGAGTGCTGACAAGGGTCTCCAGCACATGAGCCGGGCTCGTCCCACTGCGCGCATTCTCGGATCCAGGTGAGGCAGAGTCGCGACAATCCCTAGCTGGTAATCAGCCGCGCACGAAGCTGACCGATTTCGTCGCGCAACTGCGCCGCGCCTTCGAACTCGAGATCCCGGGCCATCTGGAACATCTTCTCCTCGAGCACCTTGATGCGCTTGGTGATTTCACCCGGCGTCTTGAGCTCGGCCTCGTACCGAGCGGCTTCTTCCGCCGCCTTGGCCATACCCTTGCGTTTCTTGCTGCGAGCACCGGGCACGGTGGCGCCCTCGAGGATATCGGTGATGTCCTTGACCACGCCCTTGGGCACGATGCCATTGGCCTCGTTGAACGCCATCTGCTTGTCACGGCGTCGCTCGGTTTCATCGATGGCCCGCTGCATGGAGCCGGTGATCTGGTCGCCGTACAGGATTGCCTTGCCATTCAGGTTGCGGGCCGCGCGGCCGATGGTCTGGATCAGCGAACGCTCGGAGCGCAGGAAGCCTTCCTTGTCGGCGTCGAGGATGGCGACCAGCGAGACCTCGGGCATGTCCAGCCCTTCGCGCAGCAGGTTGATCCCCACCAGCACGTCGAACGTGCCCAGGCGCAGATCGCGAATGATCTCGACCCGCTCGACGGTGTCGATGTCCGAGTGCAGGTAACGCACGCGCACGTCATGGTCGGCCAGATAATCGGTCAGGTCCTCGGCCATGCGCTTGGTCAGTGTGGTCGCCAGCACGCGTTCGCCGGCCGCCACCCGTTTGCCGATCTCCGACAGCAGGTCGTCTACCTGGGTGAGCGCCGGGCGCACTTCGACGATCGGGTCCACCAGGCCGGTGGGACGTACCACCTGCTCCACCACTCGCCCGGCATGTTCCTCCTCGTAGGGGCCTGGCGTGGCCGAGACGAAAATGGTCTGCGGGCTGACCGCCTCCCATTCGTCGAAGCGCATGGGCCGGTTGTCCAGCGCCGATGGCAGTCGGAAGCCATACTCCACCAGGGTTTCCTTGCGCGAGCGGTCGCCTTTGTACATGGCGCCCACCTGGGGCACGCTGACATGGGACTCGTCGATCACCAACAACGCGTCGGCCGGGAGGTAGTCGTAGAGGGTGGGCGGAGGCGCGCCCGAGGGGCGACCGGAGAGGTACCGCGAGTAGTTCTCGATGCCGTTGCAATAGCCCAGTTCGAGAATCATCTCCAGGTCGAAACGGGTACGCTGCTCCAGGCGCTGGGACTCCACCAGCTTGTTCGCCTTGTTGAGGAATTCCAGCCGCTCGCCGAGCTCCTCCTTGATGCCCTCCACAGCCCCCAGCAAGGTCTCGCGGGGCGTCACGTAGTGGCTCTTGGGGTAGAACGTGAAGCGCGGCAACTTGCGAATCACCTCGCCGGTGAGCGGATCGAAGGCAGCGATGTTCTCGACTTCGTCATCGAACAACTCGATGCGAATGGCCTCGAGGTCGGACTCGGCGGGGAAGATGTCGATGACGTCACCGCGCACCCTGAACGTGGCCCGGGCGAAGTCCATTTCGTTACGGGTGTACTGCAGGTCGGCGAGGCGCCGCAGCAGTGCGCGTTGATCGAACTTGTCGCCCCGGTCCACATGAAGGACCATTTTCAGGTAGGTTTCCGGGCTGCCCAGGCCGTAGATGCAGGACACGGTGGTGACGATGATCGCGTCGCGGCGTTCGAGCAGGGCCTTGGTCGCAGACAGGCGCATCTGCTCGATATGGTCGTTGATGGAGGCGTCCTTCTCGATGAAGGTGTCCGACGACGGCACATAGGCTTCGGGCTGATAGTAGTCGTAATAGGAAACGAAGTATTCCACGGCGTTGTTCGGGAAGAATGCCTTGAATTCGCCATACAACTGCGCGGCCAGCGTCTTGTTCGGCGCCAGCACCATGGTCGGCCGCTGCACCTGCTGAATGACGTTGGCGATGCTGAAGGTCTTGCCCGAGCCGGTCACGCCCAGCAGCGTCTGGTGGGCCAGGCCGGCCTCCAGACCCTCCACCAACTGACGGATCGCCTCGGGCTGGTCACCCGCTGGCTGGAAGCGCGTGACGAGCTGGAACTCGGACATGAAGGACCTCGCAAATATCGCTGCACTGTAAATTTAGCCAGTAGTCTATACGCAAAAAAGCCTTGGAGCACAGTCTCGGTAAAGCCTTGTGTATAGGTTCATTGCAGTGGACCGGACGAAAGGGCCAAGAGTCGAAAAAATTTGCCTGCATGGCCGCAAAAGCTGCGCCAGACTGTCGCAGTGTCCGACGGGTATCTCTATACTGACTCCCCGTTTGCACCGCTTCAGTGCATTGGGCTGGAGGGTGCGATTCCTATCACTCTCCATTCAGAGCCAAGGTAACAATGAGCCTGTTTTCCGCTGTCGAGCTGGCACCCCGCGACCCCATCCTGGGCCTCAACGAAGCTTTCAATGCCGATCCCCGTACCGACAAGGTCAACCTGGGCGTGGGTGTGTACTGCAACGAGGAGGGCCGCATCCCGCTGCTGCGTGCGGTGATTCAGGCCGAGACCCAGCGTGTGGCTCAGCACGCCTCCCGCGGTTACCTGCCGATCGATGGGATTCCCAGCTATGACCAAGCCGTACAGAAACTGCTGTTCGGTGCCGATTCGCCCCTGCTGGCCGAGGGTCGCGTGGTCACGGTGCAGGCGGTGGGGGGCACCGGCGCGCTGAAGATCGGTGCCGACTTCCTCAAGCGCCTGACACCGGACGCCATCGTCGCCATCAGCGATCCCAGCTGGGAAAACCACAGGGCCCTGTTCGAATCGGCCGGTTTCCCGGTACAGAGCTACCGCTACTACGATGCGCACAGCAACGACGTGAACCGCTCCGGCATGCTCGAGGACCTGAACGGCCTGCCTTCGGGATCGATCGTCGTGCTGCACGCCTGCTGCCATAACCCCACCGGCGTGGACCTCGCACTGGACGACTGGAAAAACGCCCTGGAAGTGATCAAGGCCAAGGGGCATGTACCGTTCCTCGACATGGCCTACCAGGGCTTCGGCGACGGCATCGACCAGGATGCCTTCGCGGTTCGCCTGTTCGCCGAGTCGGGCCTGGATTTCTTCGTCTCCAGCTCCTTCTCCAAGTCGTTCTCGCTGTACGGCGAGCGCGTCGGCGCCCTGTCGATCGTCACCGGCTCCAAGGATCAGAGCAGCCGCGTGCTGTCCCAGGTCAAGCGGGTGATCCGCACCACCTACTCCAACCCGCCGACCCACGGTGCAACCATCGTGGCCACCGTGCTGAACGATGCGGCCTTGCGCCAGATGTGGGAAAGCGAACTCAGCGAGATGCGCGAACGCATCCATGGCATGCGCAAGCAGATGGTCGAATTGCTGGCGCACTATGGCGCCAACCGTGATTTCAGCTTCGTCGGACGCCAGGTGGGGATGTTCTCCTACTCGGGACTCACCGTGGAACAGGTAACCCGCCTGAAGAACGATTTCGGCATCTATGCCCTGGACACCGGTCGCATCGCAGTGGCCGCCTTGAACCAGAGCAACATCCACGTGGTGACCAAGGCCATCGTCGAAGTGCTGTAAGCGATTGATTTGCCAAGGGGGCGGCTTGACTTCCCTCCGGCATTGATTAAGATACCGAAAGATTCCGCGATAGCTCAGTCGGTAGAGCAAATGACTGTTAATCATTGGGTCCCTGGTTCGAGTCCAGGTCGCGGAGCCAATCGATGAAAACCTCCAGATGCGCAAGCACTGGAGGTTTTTTCGTTTCGGCCTCTCAGGGGTTCAATCGGCCCGCCCCAGCACATGGTACTGGCCACCGCTCCACACACCCAGCCACTGCTCGCCCTCCAAGGTTCGGGGCACAGCCAACTCGACTAGTTGGTAGAACACATTGCGGTGAATCAGCGCTTCGAGGTTGTCGCGCATCAGCAGGTAAGGCGCCGGCTCGCCGGTGGCGGGATCGGTCTGAACCCGCAAGGGATGCTCAGGGCCGGCCTCGACCTGGTCTTGTACGTTGCTGGTGAAGCGCAACACTTGATCTTCGCCTTTCCCGTGAACCTCCACCAGAACGGCCACGAACGGGGCATCGTCCACGCGAATGCCGACCTTTTCGACCGGAGTCACCAGGAAATAGTCGTCGCCATCACGCCGCAGGATGCTGGAAAACAGCCGAACCATCGGCTGTCGACCGATAGGGGTGCCCAGGTAATACCAAGTGCCGTCACGGGCGATGCGCATGTCGATGTGGCCGCAGAACGGCGGGTTCCAGAGATGCACGGGGGGCAATGCCTTTTCCGTAGGAACCTGTTTCAGAATGTCATCGACCCTGCCTTCAGCGCTCATCACCCTTCCCTTATCGGCTCATGCCCAACAGGCTACGAGCGTACTCGCGCATGGGTTCGGCGAGCAAATCCTGCGGGGTGTTGTCGTGGAACGTCAACAAACCGCCACGACTCTTGATCCGCGCGGTATCGATCAGATAGCGGGTACTGGTCTCGATGAGCATCATCTGCACCACACCGGTGTCCCAACCGAGTCGATCCACCGCCTGCTCGTCATACCACTCGTCGCCATTGCCTATACGGTCATCGGTTCGGGCGAAACGCGTATAGAGCACATAGTGGGCACCGACCGAGCGTGCTTCGGCGATGGCCTCTTCCAGCCCAAGGGGCGCCTTGGCGCGGCGCACCAACGGGAAGTACTCGACGAAGCTCTTGAACGCCTCCTCGGCGACCGCGTTCTGCCGGGGTACTGGCCCTTTGCCGGGCGGCACGAACGCCCCCTGCCCGATGAAGATGAACGAGTCCGGTTGCAGACGGACCGACAGGGTACGGGTGGTATCGCTATGATCCAGCAGGCCGGCATCGCTCAGCTGATAGCGCACGCCCTCCCCCATGTCACTGACTTTCATGCAGCCGCCCAACGCCAGGAGCGTCAACAGCAAGACCAGACTACGCATCATCCCTCCAGTGACCGGTGACGAAAAACCGGCGAATAGCCGCCTAATGCAGCTTTTGCGCCAGTTCGGCGAGGGATTGGGCGAAGAGCCGCTTCCAGGCCCTGCAAGGGACTCCAGGGCCCAGATGTCAGGAGGCGGGTTCCGGGTCGCGCTTGCGCTTGTTGCCCATGCGCACGCCGATGTCCATCAGGAACTGGAAGAAGCCTTCCTGGTCTTCGAGCACGTTGCTCCAGAACGGCGAGTGGTACAGCGCCACGGCGCCATGCACCAGCGCCCAGGCCGCGCAGTAGTGGAAATAGGGAGGAACATCTTCGAGCTTGCCTTCGCTGATCCGACCCTTGATCAACTGGGTGAGCCTCTCGAAGTTGGACGCGCGAATGCTGTGCAACTGTTCGACCATCTCCGGCACCTGATTGCCCTTGACCACCTTCTCTTCGAGACGGTCGAACAGGCGGTAGCGCTGGGGATCGCGCATGCGGAACTCGAAATAGGCGCGCGACAGCGCTTCCTGATCGCGATCCACATCACTGGACTGCAACAGTTCGTTCAAATCCCGCTCGTAGTCGAGCATCAGGCGCAGGTAGATCTCCGCCTTGGATTTGAAGTGTTTGTAGATAGTGCCTTTGCCGATGCCGACCGTGTCGGCGATCATTTCGACGGTGACGCTGTCCTCACCCTGTTCCAGGAACAGTTTCAGCGCTGTGTCGAGGATCTCTTGTTCGCGACGACGAAACTCACGGACCTTACGAGGTTCTTTCTGCATAGGAAGGACTGGGATGACAATCGAAGCGGAATATTATGCCCAAGTCCTGACAAATTGCACGGATCTTCCGCTCAAACGAATGTTTCGTGATGATTACAGATCGGCTGGTCATTGGAAAAGGGGGTTCTGCCATCGCCTAATGCGTGGGCGTGCGCTGGGAAGGCCACGGTATTCCAAATCTGTTTAAAAAATGTACGATCGGCCCTGGCGCAAGGTGCAAGCTGGCCAATACTTGAACTGTCGATGCAGCGCTCACCCCCTTGCGATACATCGATGAAGGCACCTACGGACCGCGTGCCTTGGCTTTACTCCTAATGGTCTTGACCCGGATTCCTCCCCCAGAGTCCGGGTTTTTTTAAGCCCTGAAGGCTGCGCCCTGAGGTCGCTGGCGTACGTCAGGCCACCCGAGCCAATGGAAACAGGCGCTTGAAATTGGCAGTGGTCTGCTCAGCCAATTGCTCGTACGCCACGCCTCTTACCGAGGCGACATATTCGGCCACTTCGCGCACGTACTGCGGCAGGTTCGGCTTGCCTCGATGAGGAATCGGGGCCAGGTACGGTGAATCGGTTTCCACCAGCAGCCGGTCGTGCGGCACCTGGCGCGCCACCTCGCGCAATGCCTCGGCATTGCGGAAAGTGACGATACCCGATAGCGAGATGTAGTAGCCCAGGTCCAGTGCCGCCCGCGCCATGTCCCAGTCTTCGGTGAAACAATGCAGTACACCGGCCTGCGGCAGCGCAGCTTCGCGCAACAGTGCCAGGGTGTCCGCCCGCGCGGCGCGGGTGTGCACGATCACGGGCTTGCCGGTCTCGCGCGACGCTTGCAGGTGCAGGCGGAAGGACGCCTGCTGCAACGCCGCGGCCTCGGGCTCGTAGTGATAATCCAGGCCGGTCTCGCCGATCGCGACCACATGCGGGTGAGCCAGCTCGCGCAGCAACCATGCCAGTGCGGGCGTTTCACCTGGTGCCAGATCCAGGGGGTGCACGCCCACCGAGCAATCGACATCGGCGTAGCGCTCGCTCAACGCCTTGACCGCGCCGGCATTCTCGGCACTGACGCCGATGCACAGGAAATGCCCGACGCCGCGCTCGCGGGCCGCCTGCAGCGCGGCATCGAGTGATCCTGCGTGAGCGCTCAGGTCGAGACGATCGAGGTGGCAATGGGAATCTACGAGCATGGAGTCAACCTGGGAGCGAAATGATGAAAGGGAAGTTTCAGCGTGTGCCCGGCAACTGTTGCCAGCGCGCCAACACGGCCTCGAGTAGAAGCACCCGATTGAGATTGGCCTTGCCCATGACTTTCTGACGCTGTTCGAGCAGCCAGTCCTGCAATTCCAGCACCTGGCCCTGTGGGCTCTTCTGCGCCAGGTATTGCAGTACCTTGCGCATGTCGGGCAAGCCAAGCCCTTCCTCGTCCTGGGTAAGCTGATAGCGCAGGATCAGGTGCGCCCAGGCACAGAACCAGTCGAACAACAGCAACAGTGGCACAGCGTTCCAGGCTTCGGCCAACTGCGTGGGCGACTGCTGCTGCTTGAGCAGCTTCTTGATGCCCTCGGTGACCAGCGCCCGCTGTTCGCGCACGCCGCGGGCATGAAGGCTGAGGGCCGTCAACGGTGAGCCTGCGCCCAGCACCAGCAGTTCCTGACGTTCGCCCGGCTCGGCATCGGGCAGCGCGGCAGCCAGCCAGGCCTCGCTCTGGGCCGGCGTGGGTTGCGTACAGGCGATTTGCTGGCACCGGCTTCTGATGGTCGGCAGCAGGCGACTGGGTTGATGGCTGACCAGCAGCAGCACCGTGTCGCCAGACGGTTCTTCGAGACTCTTGAGCAACGCATTCGCCGCATTGACGTTCATCGCCTCGACCGGCTCGATCAACACCACCTTGCGCCCACCCTGCTGGGCCGTCTGCACCACGAACGCGACCAGCTCACGCACCTGGTCGACCTTGATCGGCTTGTCGGCCTCTTCAGGCTCCAGCACGAAGTTGTCCGGATGGCTACCGGCCTTGAGCAGCAGACAGGATTTGCACTGGCCGCAGGCCTGCCGATCGCTTGGCCGCTGACAGAGCAGCAACGCCATCAGCCGTTCGGCCAATGCGCGTTTGCCGATCCCTTGCGGCCCGTGCAGCAGATAGGCATGGGCATGCTGGCGGCGTCCGGCCAGTTGCTCCCAGAGCGCCTGCTGCCAAGCGAAGGATTCAGCCACGACCGCGCTCCAGGATGGCAGGCACCAGCGCATCGATGGCCTGCTGCACAGCCGCCAAGGGCTGGGCCGCGTCCAGCAACCGGTAGCGCTCGGGGGCAGCCGCGGCACGGCGCAGGTACGCCTGGCGGACAGCTTCGAAGAAGCCCTGCCCTTCCTGCTCGAAGCGATCCAGACGACCCCGCGCCGCCGCGCGCGCCAGGCCGACCTCCACTGGAAGGTCGAACACCAGCGTCAGATCGGGGCGCAGCTCACCCTGCACGAAGGTTTCCAGCAGGGCGATGCGCTCCAGCGGCAGGCCGCGACCACCACCCTGGTAAGCGTAGGTGGCGTCGGTGAAACGGTCGCACAGCACCACGGCGCCCGCCGCCAACGCTGGCCGAATTACCTGGGCCAGGTGCTGGGCACGGGCGGCGAACATCAGCAGCAGCTCGGTATCGACCGCCATCGCTTCGTCACTGGGGTCGAGCAACAGTTCGCGGATGCGTTCGGCCAGGGGCGTGCCCCCAGGCTCCCGAGTCATCACCACGTTCACGCCCTGCTCGCGCAGGCGCGCCGCCAGGTACTCGCGGTTGGTGCTCTTGCCCGCACCTTCGGGGCCCTCTAGGGTGATGAACAGACCGCTCACGGATACTCCTCAGTGTGCTTCAGGGGCGGACGGCGTTTCGTCCTGTTTGGAAGGCTCGGCGCCGGTGGCCGGTTCGCTGGCGGGTGACTCCACGGGTGACGACCCACTGCCCTGGGCAGGCTCCGGCTCCGATGCTTGCCCGGCGGGTGCCTGGGTGGCCGGGCTGGAACGGTAGTCGGCACGGCGCTTGAGCTGGTATTGGCGGACAGCCGAATTGTGATCGTCCAGATCGTCGGAGAACACATGGCTGCCGTCACCGCGCGCCACGAAATACAGGCTCGTGCCATCGCTCGGGTTCAGGGCGGCATGGATCGCTTCGCGCCCGACCATGGCGATGGGCGTGGGCGGCAAGCCGGTATTGGTGTAGGTGTTGTAGGGCGTCGGCGCGCGCAGGTCGGCACGGGTGATCTTGCCATTGTAGCGCTCGCCCATGCCGTAGATCACGGTAGGGTCGGTCTGCAGCATCATGCCCAGGCGCAGGCGGCGCACGAACACACCGGCGATTTGCCCACGCTCCTGAGCGATACCGGTTTCCTTCTCCACCAGGGAGGCCATGATCAATGCCTGATAAGGGTCGCGGTACGGCAGGTCGGCGGCGCGCTGCGCCCATTCCCTGGCCAGCACGTCTTCCAGACGCTCGTACGCCTGCTGCAGCAGCTCGACATCGCTCATGCCCCGCACGAAGCGATAGGTATCGGGGAAAAAGCGCCCCTCCGGGAAGACGCCAGGATGTCCCAGCTTGTCCATCACCTCGCTGTCGGACAAGCCCTCGAGGCTGTGCCTGATCTTGTCGTGCCTGGCCAGCGCCGCGCGCAACTGGCGGAAGGTCCAACCTTCGACGAGGGTCAGGTTGTACTGCACGACATCGCCGCGGCGCCAGGCATCGATCAGCGCCTGGACCGTCATGCCCGGCGTGATGCGGTACTCACCGGTGTGCAGGGCGGTACCGGCCTGATTGAACCGCCAATACAGGCGCAACCACAGCGCATCGTCGAGCAGGCCTTCGTTCTGCATGCGGTAGAACATGCGGTTGGGGTTGGTGCCGGTCGGCACGTCCAGCAGGCGCTCTTCGGTCACCCGCAAGGGCTGCTGCAGGGAGGAATGCACTTTCCAGGCCGACCAGCCGACCGCCAGACCGGCGAGGACCAGGCCCATTTCCAGCAGCAGCAGGAATTTACGTCTCACGAATCAGGTATCCAGTAACGTCCGGGCAACGGCCTGCAGTTTACGGGTGAGCGGCCCCGCCGACCAGTCGAGCTTGAGCGCAGGCACGCCCAGCACCGGCCAGATACCATAAACGCTGTTACAGACGAACACTTCGCTGGCCTGGCGCAACTGTGCCAGGGAAAGCTCGCCGACCCGCACCTGCAGCCCCAGACCCGCCGCCTGCTCCAGCAACTCGGCACGCATGACACCGGCGACGCCGCACTGGCTCAGGTCAGCGGTGTACAGGCTACCGTCGAGTACCAGGAACAGGTTGCTGTAGACACCTTCGACGACGGCGCCCTGGGTATCGCGCATCAAGCCCTCGGCGAAGGCCGGATCTTGCCACTCGGCACGCGCCATCACCTGCTCCAGGCGATTGAGATGTTTCAGACCGGCCAGCAAGGGCTGCCGGGCCAGACGCGTCTGACAGTCGAACAGCAGCACGCCTTGCTCGGCGTGAGCTGCCGGATAGGCGGGTGGCGGGCTGTTCTGCAGGATTCGTCGAGGCATGGCCCCGACGGCGGGCGCATAGCCGCGCTGGCTATCGCCCCGGGTCACGATCAGCTTGACCACGCCCTCGCCCAACTGGCTGGCATAGGCCTGCAACTCCCGCTGCACCAACGCCAGGTCAAGCTCGATGGCCAGGCGCTGGCAGCCCAGCGCCAGACGATCGAGGTGGCGCTGCAGCAGCGCAGGCTTGCCGCCGCGCACGGCAAGGGTCTCGAACAGACCATCGCCGTAGGCCAGCCCACGATTACGCAAGTCGAGCGCAGCCGCAGGCTGGCCGTCGATCCAGCTGAGCATCAGTCGGCGAACCGACGGAACACCAGGGAGCCGTTGGTCCCACCGAAGCCGAACGAGTTGGACAGCACCACGTCGATCGGCATGCTGCGCGCCTGGTGCGGCACGAAGTCCAGATCGCAGCCGTCATCGGGCTCATCCAGGTTGATGGTCGGCGGGGCCATCTGGCTGTTGATCGCCAGCACGCTGAAGATCGCCTCCACCGCGCCAGCCGCGCCCAGCAGGTGGCCGGTCATCGACTTGGTGGAGCTGACCGCCAGCGAGTAGGCATGCTCGCCGAACACCCGCTTGATCGCGGCCACCTCGGCGATGTCGCCGGCCGGCGTGGACGTACCGTGGGCATTGATGTAGCTGACCTCATGGGGGGCCACACCGGCATCACGCAGGGCATTGATCATGCAACGCGCCGCGCCGTCACCGGTATCCGGCGGCGAGGTCATGTGGAAGGCGTCACCGCTCATGCCGAAGCCCACCAGTTCCGCGTAGATGGTCGCACCACGGGCCTTGGCGTGTTCGAGCTCCTCGAGCACCAGGGCACCCGCGCCGTCCGACAGCACGAAGCCATCCCGGCCCTTGTCCCATGGACGGCTGGCCCGCGCCGGCTCGTCGTTGCGTGTCGACAGGGCGCGCGAGGCGCCGAAGCCACCCATGCCCAGACCGCAGGCGGCCATCTCCGCGCCACCGGCGATCATCACGTCCGCTTCGCCATAGGCGATGTTGCGCGCGGCCATGCCGATGCAGTGAGTGCCGGTGGTGCAGGCCGTGGAAATGGCGTAGTTGGGCCCCTGCAGACCCAGATGGATCGACAGGAAACCAGAGATCATGTTGATGATCGAACCCGGCACGAAGAAGGGTGAAATCCGCCGTGGGCCTTGCTCGTGCAAGGTCCGGCTGGTGTCTTCGATGTTGGTCAGGCCACCGATCCCCGAGCCCATGGCCACGCCGACACGCTCGCGGTTGGCGTCGGTCACTTCCAGGCCCGCGTTTCGCACGGCCTGGAAGCCCGCCGCCAGGCCATACTGAATGAACAGGTCGAGCTTGCGCGCTTCCTTGGCCGACAGGTACTGCTCGACCTCGAAGCCCTTTACCGAGCCGCCGAAACGGGTGGAGTAGGCACTCAGGTCCGTATGCTCGATCGGACCGATGCCACTGCGGCCTGCCAGAATGCCCTGCCAGGTGCTCGGTACATCGGTACCCAGTGGCGACAGCATACCCATTCCGGTGACCACGACGCGTCTACGCGACACAGCACTCTCCTTTTCTGTTGACAGAGTCTCTTGCCATTGCACTCATTCGCGTGGAATGAAATGGCGACAGGCTCCCGGTTGACAAACGCCCGACTCGCAAAGAAAAAACCGCACGCCAATTGGCAGTGCGGTTTTTCCCGACAAGCAGCGTCGACTACAGCGTCTTAACCTTTTTGGTTGTTGACGTAGTCGATGGCGGCTTGAACGGTGGTGATCTTTTCGGCTTCTTCGTCAGGGATTTCGGTCTCGAATTCCTCTTCCAGAGCCATTACCAGCTCGACGGTGTCAAGGGAGTCGGCACCCAGATCGTCAACGAAGGACTTCTCATTGGTGACTTCTTCTTCCTTCACGCCCAGTTGCTCGGCAACGATTTTCTTGACGCGTTCTTCGATGGTGCTCATAACTAGATTTCACTCCTAGTGGATATATGTCAGGCAGCTGGCCGGTGCCCAAGTTTATAGGAAGGCGCCCGGTTTTCAAGCATCACGCGCCTTCTCCTGGGTCTGACGACCTGCCGCCTGGAATCTGATTGCAGCTTTATAACGGATTTTAGACACCCAGTATGACTGTTTTCTGAAGCGATCCGTCACATTGGGTTGCCAAGGTTACATGTACATCCCGCCGTTGACCGGTACCGTGGCACCGGTCACGTAGGCTGCGCCATCGGAAGCCAGGAAGGACACCACCTTGGCGATTTCCTCGGCCTGACCCAGGCGCCCCAGCGGAATTTGCGTCTGCAACGCTTCGCGCTGCGCCTCAGGAAGCTCGCGGGTCATGTCGGTGTCGATGAAGCCTGGAGTGACCGAGTTGACGGTGATACCACGAGAGCCGACTTCACGCGCCAGAGCGCGACTGAAGCCTTCCAGACCGGCCTTGGCTGCGGCGTAATTGGCCTGCCCGGCATTGCCCATCGCGCCGACCACCGAGCCGATGCTGATGATACGACCCCACCGAGCCTTGGTCATGCCGCGCAGCACACCCTTGGACAGACGGTACAGGCTGTTGAGGTTGGTATCGATCACATCGAACCACTCATCGTCTTTCATGCGCAGCATCAGGTTGTCACGGGTGATACCGGCGTTGTTGACCAGGATCGTCGGCGCACCGAACTGCTCCTGAATGGTGCTCAGCACCGCGTTCACCGAATCCAGGCTGGTGACGTTCAGCTCCAGGCCGGTACCGGCCACGCCATGGCTCTTGAGCGTCTCGGCGATGCGCTCGGCACCGGAGGCGGACGTGGCGGTACCGATCACGATGGCGCCCTGGCGACCCAGTTCGAGGGCGATGGCCTGGCCGATGCCACGGCTGGCGCCGGTGACCAGTGCAACTTTACCTTGCAGGCTCATGCAAGTTTCTCCAGATATCAGGCCAGCGCCGCACGGGTGGCGGCGATGGCGTCGGGGGTATTGAGGTTGTAGGTGGTCACGCCATCGGCGCAACGCTTGTTCAGGCCGGCCAGGACCTTGCCTGGGCCGCACTCCACCAGTTGCACTGCACCGTGGGCAGCCAGGGTCTGCACGCACTCGACCCAGCGCACGGGCTGGTACAGCTGCGCCAGCAGGTCACGCTTGAGCGCGTCCAGGTCGGCCGGCACCGCCGCGCTGACATTCTGTACCAGCGGGATCTGCGCAGCCTGCCACTCAATGGCATTGACCGCCTCGGCGAAGCGCTCGGCCGCAGGCTTCATCAGTGCGCAGTGCGATGGCACGCTCACCGACAGCGGCAACGCACGCTTGGCACCCTTGGCCTTGCACAGCTCGATGGCTCGATCGACCGCCGCCTTGTTACCCGCGATGACGACCTGGCCAGGCGAGTTGAAATTGACCGCGCTGACCACTTCGTCCTCTGCAGCTTCGCTGCAGATATCCACCACCACGGCGTCATCCAGACCCAGGATGGCCGCCATGGCGCCATGACCGGCCGGCACGGCTTCCTGCATCAGCTGGCCACGGCGTTCGACCAGACGCACCGCATCCTTGAGTGACAGGCTACCGGCTGCGACCAGGGCGCTGTATTCGCCCAGGCTGTGGCCGGCCACATAGGCCGGACGCTCACCGCCCTGCTCCAGCCACAGACGCCAGAGGGCGATCGAGGCGGTCAGGATGGCGGGCTGCGTCTTGTCGGTTTGATTGAGTTGATCCTCAGGGCCTTCCTGGACCAGTTTCCACAGGTCGTAGCCCAGAGCCTGCGAGGCCTCCTTGAAGGTCTCGATGACCAGCGGCTGCTCGGCGCCGAGCTCGGCGAGCATGCCCAGCGATTGGGAGCCCTGACCAGGAAAGACGAATGCGAGGGATGCAGACATTGAACAAGCCCCTATGATCTTGTCATCGGATGAGGTGCGCCCTGGCGATGGCCGGGCACGGAATCTGAAAACTTGGATGGAAACGCAGACCGAACGGTCACATTTAACCTTGTCATGGCTGAGCGACTCACAGCAGCAGGTCTTCGAGTCGACCGTGCAGCTGTTGCGGCAGGTTTTCCTGAATCTCGACTGAAGCACGCCGGATGGCGCTCTCCAGGCCCTGCACACCGGCAGAACCGTGGCTTTTTATGACGATGCCTTGCAGCCCGAGGAAACTGGCGCCATTGTGGCGCGCCGGGGCGAGGTCCGCCTGCAGGCGCCTGAGCAGCGGCATGGCCAAGGCGCCAGCGGCGCGAGCGAGCAGCCCGCCTTTGAACAAGGCCTCCATGCGCTCGCCGATCATGCTCGCCAGCCCCTCGCTGGACTTGAGCAGCACGTTGCCGACGAAACCGTCGCAGACCGCGACATCGGCCTGGCCACGGTACAGACCGTCACCCTCGATGAAGCCGACATAGTTCAGGTCGCGAGCGCCTTGCAGAAGGTTGGCGGCCAGCTTCACCTGCTGGTTGCCCTTGATGTCCTCGGTGCCGACGTTGAGCAGGGCCACCCGCGGGCGCTGCACGCCCAGCGCCTGGGCGGCCACCGAACCCATCACCGCGAACTGATACAGCTGCTCGGCGGTGCAATCGACGTTGGCGCCCAGGTCGAGCAACTGGCAATGACCGCTGCGCGTTGGAATCGCCGCCACCATGGCCGGCCGATCCACGCCTGGCAGCGTCTTGAGCAGGAATCGCGAGAGTGCCATCAGCGCGCCGGTGTTGCCGGCACTGACACAGGCATGCGCCTTGCCGTCACGCACCAGCTCCAGGGCGATGCGCATCGACGAGTCGGGTTTGCCGCGCAGCGCCTGCGACGGCCGCTCGTCCATCTGCACCACTTCGCTGGCAGCGACGATGTGCAGGCGCGCGCGATCGGCGAGGGCTAAGTCGCTGACGAGGGGTTCGAGGAGAGAGGGTTGACCGACGAGGGTCAGGTGCAGCGAGGGAGTGGCCGTGAGGCAGGCGATACTGGCCTGAACAATGCTGCGGGGACCGAAGTCCCCGCCCATTGCGTCGATCGCGATGATCTGAGCGGACAAGGATTACTCGTCAGCGCCCTTGTCGATCACTTTGCGACCACGGTATACGCCTTCAGGCGAAACGTGGTGGCGCAGGTGAACTTCACCGGTGCTTTTCTCTACCGACAGTGCGTTTTCCGACAGGGCGTCGTGCGAACGGCGCATGTCACGGGCAGAGCGGGATTTTTTGTTCTGCTGAACAGCCATAATTGATTAACTCCTAAACGTTTGGGTCACGCTTTAACTGCGCCAAGACACTGAACGGGTTGGACCGCGATACCTCGTCCTTGCTCGATTCGGGCTCGTCTGCGCCCGCCGGCTGCTGGCATTCTTCCGGATGGTGAGCAGGCACGATGGGAAGCGCGAGCAAAAGCTCCTCTTCGATCAGCGCCTGCAGATCCAAAGGATCTTCGCCCAGTTCCAGCACGTCATAGCCTTTCGGCAACGACTGGGTATTCGCACCCTCCTTCACCACGGCGTAAGTGCATTCGCTGTGGATCGGCAGGGTGACCAGCTCAAGACAACGCTGGCAAACCATTTTGACCTCGACGTTCAGGTCGCTGTGGATCACCACGACGTGCTGCTCGTCTCGTTCAAAATCGAACTTCGCCTGCACCGTACCGACAGTGTCGGAAAGCGGGTCGCAGAGTCTTTCCAAATCGGCGAGCGACAGCGAACCTTCAAGGGTTACGCCACGATCGGCCAATTTGCGCGGGTCAACGTGAGATGGAATCGGGTCATTCAACATAGGCGCAGCATTCTAGGGATGCCCCCTGCCGCTGTCAAAGGAAATTAGGCCCAACGCGCGTGTTAGAATCCGCCAATTGTCCAGGAGTCCACCATGCGCTCTTTGCTGCTCGCCTCAAGCTCCCCTTACCGGCGCGAATTGCTCCAGCGCCTGCGCCTGCCATTCACCTGCGCCAGCCCCGACATCGACGAGTCGCCCCGGGCTGGCGAGCCTGCCACGGAGCTGGTCCGCCGACTGGCCCTGGCCAAAGCCCAGGCCCTGGCGGCCACCCATCCGCACCACCTGATCATCGGCTCGGATCAGGTCGCGGTGCTCGACGACCGGATACTGGGCAAGCCCCACACCCCCGAGCGCGCCTGCGAACAATTGCTGGCCGCCAGTGGACGCTCGGTAACCTTCCTCACTGGCCTGGCACTGCTCGACAGCGCCACCGGGCGCTGCCAGGTGGACTGCATCCCGTTCACCGTGACCTTTCGCGAGCTGGAGCGTGAACGGGTAGAGCGCTACGTACAGGCCGAACAGCCGCTGGACTGCGCTGGCAGCTTCAAGGCCGAAGGCCTGGGCATCACGCTGTTCCAGAGCACCGAGGGCAGCGACGCGACCAGCCTGATAGGCCTGCCGCTGATTCGCCTGGTGGACATGCTGCTCGAAGAGGGCGTGCCGCTACCCTGAGACCGAGGGGCCGGATGACGGCCCCACCCCCTCAACGCAGGGACGGCCCTTGCAGGCCCATGTACAGCGACAGGTGCTCGGCCACGCTGGCACCGATGCGCTTGGAGAAGCGGTCGAATGGCGATTCCTGCACAGTGAAGTCCACCAGATCCTTCTCGCCCACGATGTCGCGCGCCACATAGCTGGCGCTGCCCAGGCCATCGACCAATCCCAGCGCCTTGGCCTGCTCGCCAGACCAGATCAGGCCGCTGAACAGCTCGGGGTGCTCCTTGTCCTTCAGGCGATCACCGCGACCCTGCTTGACCATGGCGATGAACTGGTTGTGCGTGGTATCCAGCACACCCTGCCAGAACGCCGTCTCGTCGGGCTTCTGCGGCGAGAACGGGTCGAGGAAGGCCTTGTGTTCGCCCGAGGTGTAGGCACGACGCTCGACACCCAGCTTCTCCATGGCCCCGACGAAACCGTAGCCCGCCGCCGTTACCCCGATCGAGCCGACCAGGCTGGCCTTGTCGGCATAGATCTCATCGGCCGCACTGGCGATGTAGTAAGCGCCGGAAGCCCCAAGATCGGTAATGACCGCGTAGAGCTTGATCGCCGGGTACTCGCCACGCAGACGCCGGATCTCGTCATAGACGTAGCCGGCCTGCACGGGACTGCCGCCCGGGCTGTTGATGCGCATTACCACGGCCTTGGTCTTGGCGTCCTTGAAGGCCTCGCGCAAACTTTTGATGATGTTGTCGGCGCTGGCAGCTTCCTGGTCGGCGATCACGCCGCGCACCTCCACCAACGCGGTATGGCTGGCGCTGCGCGACGCCGTGCCGTCCCCATCCATGAAGGGCGAGAACAGGAACAGCAGGCCGAACAAATAGATGAAGGTCAGCAGCTTGAAGAAGATGCCCCAACGGCGGGCACGGCGCTGCTCCTGCACGCTGGCCAGCAGGGTTTTCTCCAGCAGCCTCCAGCTTTTGCCCTCTTCCTTGCTTTCGCTCGCCTGCTCGGCGTCGGGTGCCTTCCATTCGTCAGCCATGCTCACCTACCTTGGAGTGGGACTGCGCGGCGCCTGCAAGCCACTCGCGCAATTGTGAAAAGTGTTCGATGCACACCTGGGGGCCGAACTCGGCAAGCGCCTGCAATGGCATCGCGCCATAACCCACGGCAACCGAATGCATGCCGGCATTGCTGGCCATCTGCAGATCGAACGTCGAGTCTCCGACCATCAGCGCCGCAGCCGGTTCGACCTGACAGTGAGCGAGGATTTCCTGGAGCATCAAGGGATGCGGCTTGCCGCGGGTTTCGTCGGCGGCGCGAGTGATGTCGAAGTAGCGCTCCCAGCCATTGGCCTTGAGCACCCGATCCAGGCCGCGGCGAGCCTTGCCGGTGGCCACCGCCAGCCGATAGCCCTGCGCCCGGAAGGCCTCCAGCGATTCCCTGACCCCCTCGAACAGCGGCGACGGCTGCTGGTCCAGGGCCGTGTAGACATCGGCGTAATGCTGACGAAAGGCTTGAACCGCGCGCGCGTCCAACTGCGGGTACAGCACCGAAATCGCCTCATCCAGGGCCAGGCCGATGATGCCCTTGACCGCCGCCTCTGCGCTGGGCGCATGCCCGGCGCGCTTGGCGGCCACATTCACCGACTCGACGATACGCCCGATGGAATCGGCCAGCGTGCCGTCCCAGTCGAATATCAGCAGCTCGTAGGGTGTGCGCATGTCGGTTCAGTCCGTAGCCAGGCGTTGGATGGTCTTGGCCCACATGTCGTCGACCGGCGCCTCGAGCTTGAGCTCACCACCGTCGGGCAGCGGCACGGTCAGCGCATAGGCATGCAGGAACAGGCGCTTGCCGCCCAGATCGCGGATCTCGCGGCTGAAATCCTCGTCCCCGTACTTGCTGTCGCCCGCGATCATGTGGCCGGCATGCAGGGTGTGCACGCGAATCTGGTGGGTGCGGCCGGTGATCGGCCTGGCCTCCACCAGGGTGGCGAATTCGCCGAAACGGCGCAGCACCTTGAACAGGGTCAAGGCGTCCTTGCCCTGTTCGTCGACTTCGACCATGCGCTCGCCGGAGCGCAGGTTGCTTTTCTGCAACGCCGCGTTGACCTGCTTCTTCGCCGTGGGCCAGTGGCCGCGCACCAGTGCCATGTAGCGCTTGTCGACGCCATCGCCACGCAAGGCGGCATGCAGGTGGCGCAACATGCTGCGCTTCTTGGCGATCATCAGCAGGCCGGAGGTGTCCCGGTCCAGGCGATGCACCAGCTCCAGCTCCTTGGCATCGGGACGCAACTGGCGCAGCGCCTCGATCACGCCGAAGCTCAGGCCGCTGCCGCCGTGCACGGCAATGCCGGCCGGCTTGTTCATCACGATAAGGGACTTGTCCTCATAGACGATCGCCGCCTCCAGGCGCTGCAGCAGACCCTGGGCGACAGGCGCCGGCTCGTCGCGCTCGGGCAGGCGCACGGGCGGCACGCGGACGATATCGCCGGCCTGCAGCTTGTACTCGGGCTTGATGCGGCCCTTGTTCACGCGCACCTCGCCTTTGCGCAGGATGCGGTAGACCAGGGTCTTGGGCACACCCTTGAGGGCGGTGATGAGGAAGTTGTCGATACGCTGGCCGGCAAGTTCCGGCGCGACTTCGATCAGCTGAACGCCGGAAGTCGGGGGATTATTGGTCGTCATCGCAGAATCATAACAATTTTTATGGAATTGAAGCACTTAATCATTGCTGCTATAGTCGCGAACGCCGCCATAAGCGGTAGGCCAGTAATGCACGGTGTTCAACCGGCTCTGACCAACGCAATTCTCGAGGACGCGAGGCCGTCCGACGGGGTGTTCGCCAGTTTACCGAATTGCCTGGAATCGCCACCAGCGCCGAGCAGAGAAGAACGAAAAAAACGACAAGTGCGGTGTTCCATTTCCCTCCTGTTCTTTTTCGCATGCCCCTGCCCGCCTCGTCGCTTCCACGCAGCGCCTGGCGAATGCTTCGGAAACAGCTGCCTTGGACATGAATGGCGTCAGCGCAGATTCGGCGCTGGCGAAAAATGCAACCCGTTGCGGATTCAGCGCGCGGCAGCACCCGAATTATCAGGGATACGTGCAGGGTGGAGATGTACAGCCCGGACCGTGAGGCACGGCCGGCACCGGCCCATCATCAGGGTCCGGCGAGCGGAACCGGTGTTTGCAGATGCCCCTGAGGCGTCCACGGCCCTCGGCTGATTCCTCCTCCTGACTGAGTGCGATAGGCACCGCAAAACAGGACGCGTCGTCGCGACAACGGCAGGCTGGGCAACCGGCTGGTGCCGAACGTCGCTGGACACGGGGGTGGCGTGCCACCCTCTGCGCACCTTGGCACCGACCATGAGAAGTCGTGTGTGCCGAACGCCGTTTCCGGCAGCCCGGAAACCGACGGTACAACATGAAAAGAATGCTGATTAACGCAACTCAACCCGAAGAGTTGCGTGTAGCCCTGGTGGATGGCCAACGCCTCTACGACCTGGACATCGAGTCCGGTGCGCGAGAGCAGAAGAAGGCCAACATCTACAAGGGCAAGATCACCCGCATCGAACCCAGCCTCGAAGCCGCCTTCGTCGACTTCGGCTCCGAACGTCACGGCTTCCTGCCGCTCAAAGAAATTTCCCGCGAGTACTTCAAGAAGACCCCCGAAGGTCGGGTCAACATCAAGGAAGTGCTGAGCGAAGGCCAGGAAGTCATCGTCCAGGTCGAGAAGGAAGAGCGTGGCAACAAGGGCGCCGCCCTGACCACCTTCATCAGTCTCGCCGGCCGCTACCTGGTGCTGATGCCCAACAACCCCCGCGCCGGCGGCATCTCTCGCCGCATCGAGGGCGAGGAACGCAACGAACTGCGCGAGGCCCTCAACGGCCTGACCGTACCGGGTGACATGGGCCTGATCGTGCGTACCGCCGGCCTGGGTCGCAGCAGCGAGGAAATGCAGTGGGACCTGGACTACCTGCTGCAACTGTGGACCGCCATCAAGGAAGCGTCCCTGGATCGCGCCGCACCCTTCCTGATCTACCAGGAAAGCAACGTCATCATCCGCGCCATCCGCGACTACCTGCGCCAGGACATCGGTGAAGTCCTGATCGACAGCATCGACGCCCAGGAAGAAGCCCTGACCTTCATCCGCCAGGTCATGCCGCAGTACGCCAGCAAGGTCAAGCTGTACGAAGACAGCGTTCCGCTGTTCAACCGTTTCCAGATCGAAAGCCAGATCGAGACCGCCTTCCAGCGCGTCGTCGACCTGCCGTCCGGCGGCTCCATCGTCATCGACCCGACCGAGGCACTGGTCTCCATCGACATCAACTCGGCGCGCGCCACCAAAGGCAGCGACATCGAGGAAACCGCCCTGCAGACCAACCTGGAGGCGGCCGAGGAGATCGCCCGCCAACTGCGTCTGCGCGACATCGGCGGCCTGATCGTCATCGACTTCATCGACATGACCCCGGCCAAGAACCAGCGCGCGGTCGAAGAGCGCGTGCGTGAGTGCCTCGAAGCCGACCGTGCCCGTGTTCAGGTGGGTCGCATCTCGCGCTTCGGCCTGCTGGAGATGTCCCGCCAGCGTCTGCGCCCTTCCCTGGGCGAAAGCAGCGGCATCGTCTGCCCGCGCTGCTCGGGCACCGGCATCATCCGCGACGTGGAATCCCTGTCGCTGGCCATCCTGCGCCTGATCGAAGAAGAGGCGCTGAAGGACCGCACTGCCGAAGTGCGCGCCCAGGTGCCGATCCCGGTCGCGGCATTCCTGCTCAACGAGAAACGCAACTCGATCACCAAGATCGAACTGCGTACTCGCGCACGCATCATCATCCTGCCGAACGATCACCTGGAAACCCCGCACTTCGAAGTCCAGCGCCTGCGCGATGACAATCCGGACGTGCTGACCAGCCAGTCCAGCTACGAAATCGCCACCAGCGAAGCCGAGGAAGCGCTGCAACCGACCGCGACCCGCACCCTGGTTCGCCAGGAAGCGGCGGTCAAGACCGCACCGGCACGTACCAACGCGCCCACCCCGGTCGCCAGCGAAGAACCGCAGAGCGCTCCGGCAACCGCCCCCGTCGCCGCTCCTGCCGCGCACGAACCGAGCCTGTTCAAAGGCCTGGTGAAGTCGCTGGTCAGCCTGTTCGCCGGCAAGGAAGAAGCCGTGGTCGCCCCGGCCACCACGCCCCAGAAGCCCGCTGCCGAGCGCACTCAGCGCAATGAGGAGCGTCGCAACAGCCGCCAGCAGAGCCGCAACCGCAACGGTCGTCGTGACGAGGAACGCAAGCCGCGCGAGGAGCGCAACGAGCGTTCGTCCCGTGAGGAGCGTCAACCACGTGAGGAACGTGCGCCTCGTGAAGAGCGCGCACCGCGTGAAGAACGTCAGTCGCGCCAGCCTCGTGAAGACCGCCGCGGCAATCGCGAAGAACGCGTACGTGAATTGCGCGAGCCTCTGGATGCCGCACCAGCGGCCCGTGCGGAGCGTGCTCCACGCGAAGAGCGCGTCGCCCGTGAAGAACGAGCGCCCCGCGAAGAGCGCACCCCTCGTGAAGAGCGTGCACCACGTGAAGAACGCGCGCCTCGTGAAGAGCGTGCACCACGTGAAGAACGTGCTCCGCGTGAAGAGCGCGCGCCTCGTGAAGAACGTGCTCCGCGCGAAGATCGCGCGCCCCGTGAGGAACGCGTGCTTCGTGAGGAACGTGCACCGCGCGAGGAGCAACAGGCCGAGCCGTCCGTTAGCGATGAACGCCCAGCGCAGGAAGAGCCGGTAGCCCGCGAAGAGCGAGCGCCGCGCGAGGAACGCCAACCCCGTCAACCACGCGAAGAGCGCCAGCCACGCGCTGCCGAGCAGGCCGTCGAGCCAGGCGAGGAGCAACTGCAGAACGAAGAGCAGCTGCAGGATGAGCAGGAAGGAGCCGATGGCGAACGTCCACGTCGTCGCTCGCGCGGCCAGCGCCGGCGCAGCAATCGTCGCGAACGTCAACGCAATGCCAACGGTGAGCTGATCGAAGGCGGCGAAGACGAAGGCAGCGAGGAACAACAGCCTCAGCAGCACAAGGCTACCGAGCAGGGTGCCGAACTGGCTGCCGGCCTGGCGGTGACCGCCGCCGTGGCCAGCACTCAAGTGAGTGCCAACGCCGAGGCTCAGGCCCACCAGCAGGCCGAACGCGCCACGGCGACCGTCGCCCCGAGCACGCCTGCAGAGCCGGCCGATGCCGTGGAGCAGGTGCGAGCGGAGCAAGTGCAGGCCAAACCGCAGCAGGATGAGCAAGAGGCTAGCGCTCAAGCGCACGCAATCGCTCCTGTGGTCGAGTTGCCCGCCAGCGAGCCCGCAGTGGTCGAGCCGAGCATCGAGCCTGTGGTCGAGGTGGTTCCTCAGCCGGCCGCCGAGGTCGCAGCACCCGAGCCGCAGGCCGTCGTCGAGGCGCCCGTCAACCAGGCGCCTGTGGTGCAAGTGGTCGAAGCCGAGCAGGCGCCCGCCGCCGAGGTTGCAGCGCCAACGCCAGAGCCCGCCCCGGCGCCCGTCCAGGCAGAGCCCGCCGTCGTGGAGCCCGCCGTGGTGGAGCCTGAAGTTCAGGCCCAAGCCGCAGCGCCTGAGCAGGCGCCTGTAGCTGCCCAGGTCGAACCGGCACCGGCTGAAGCCGAAGACGCTGCTGCGGTGGATGCCTCTACCGTCATGCTGCCCAACGGCCGTGCACCGAACGATCCACGTGAAGTGCGTCGTCGCAGACGCGAGGCCGAGGCCGCTGCGGCAGCCGCCGCACAGGCAGCCGCCTCTGCGGTGCAGACCACCGAGGATGAGCACAAGCCTCATCACGGTTGATTCGACCGGCTGAATGAAAAGGCCCCGCCAGTGCGAACTGGCGGGGCCTTTTCATTGTGCTGCGCTCGGGAAAGTGATTCGACGCGGGGCTGCTCCCTGTACAGGCTGCCCCGGACTGTTCCTGAGCTTTGCCCGGACGGCAGTTTAACCGGGTGCGAATGCTCAGGTACTCCAGGGCTCGGCGCCTCTACACCCTGCTGCGCCTTGTCTGGCCTTGACGCAGACAAGTGCCAGGCAGGCTTCAGTAGACGTTGGGCTCCATTTCCAGCTCCACACCGAAACGCTTCAGGATATCGGCCTGGATACGCCGAGCCAGCGCATGGATCTGCTCACCACTGGCGTCACCATGGTTGACCAGCACCAGCGATTGCAGGCTGTGCACACCAGCATCGGCGTCACGATGGCCTTTCCAACCGGCTTGCTCGATCAACCAGCCAGCCGCCAGCTTGACCTGCCCATCGGCCTGCGGGTAGGCCACGAGATTGGGATGGCGCTCACGAAGCTGCTCGGCCAGAGCACCGGGTACCACAGGATTCTTGAAAAAACTTCCAGCATTGCCCAACACCGAAGGATCGGGCAGCTTTTCCCGGCGGATGCTGCTGATGGCATCGCTGATGGCCTGGGCGGTCACCTGCTCGACACCGTGTTCACGCAGCCGCTGACGCACGGGCCCGTAGTCCAGATGAGCGTGCAGCGTACGGGTCAGCGCGAAGCGTACCCGCAGGATCAGCCAGCGTCCCGGGTTGCGCTTGAACACGCTGTCGCGATAGCCGAAGCCGCATTGCTCGAGGCTGAACTCACACAGCGTGCCCGTTTCCCTGTCCAGCGCGGTCAAACCGGCGAAGACGTCCTTGATTTCCACGCCGTAGGCGCCGACGTTCTGCATCGGTGCAGCGCCCACCGTGCCAGGAATCAGACTGAGGTTCTCCAGACCGCACAGGCCCTGCGCCAAGGTCCACTGCACGAAGGGATGCCAAGGCTCACCCGCCTCGGCCTCGACCACGACATGTCCACCCTCGTCACTGCAGATCCGGCGACCGCGACTGGCCACCACCAATGCCAGGGCGTCCACGTCATGGGTGAGAAGCAGGTTGCTGCCACCGCCGATCACCAGTACAGGAACCTGTCGCTGTGCAGCGGCCTGTAGGGCCGAACGTATCTGCGCGTCGTCGTGGGCCTGAGTGAACCACCGGGCGCGTACATCGATACCGAAGGTATTGAACGGCTTGAGCGATACCTGCTCCTGCCACTGGATGCTCATGCCCGCCCCTTGATTTGCGTGACCAGCTCGCGACAGGCCGCCTCGATCAGGTCCAGCACCTGTTCGAAGCCCTCTTTGCCGCCATAGTAGGGATCTGGCACTTCGTCCAGTGCTGCACCGAAGCGCGGCAGGAACAAGTCGAGCTCGGCGCTCGCGCCGGCTGGACGCAAAGCCTGCAAGTTGCGCAGGTTGCTCTTGTCCATCGCCAGGATCAGGTCGTACTGCTCGAAATGCGCTGGCGTGACCTGCTGCGCACGCTGCGCGCTGAGGTCGTAGCCACGGGCCAGTGCCGCCTGGCAGGTGCGCCGGTCGGGCGGCTCGCCTACATGCCAGTCACCCGTGCCCGCCGAGGCCACTTGCACACGGTCTTGCAAGCCTGCGGACCGCAGTTGATGACGCAGTACCCCCTCGGCAGTGGGCGAACGGCAGATGTTGCCCAGGCAAACGAACAGAACGCGCATCAGGCCTCCAGCAAGCGCCGCACGCGCTCGAGATCGTCAGGGGTATCGACGCCGACGGCCGGCGCCTCCAGGGCGTCGGCGACGTGGATACGCACGCCGTGCCAGAGTGCACGCAGTTGCTCCAGCGATTCGGTCTGCTCCAGCCAGCAAGGCCCCCAGCTGACGAAGTCCTGGAGGAAGTTGACCCGATACGCGTACAGGCCGATGTGGCGGCGGTACGGTACGCCCTCTGGGAGCTGCGCCTGGTCGCGGGCGAACGCGTCGCGGGCCCAGGGCAGCGGCGCCCGACTGAAGGTCAACGCCAGGCCGTGCTTGTCGCTGACCACCTTCACGGCATTGGGGTTGAAGACCGCGTGCGGCGCGTGGATCGGCTCGGCGAGGGTGGCGATGCCGGCCTCGGCATGTGCCGCCAGGTTGAGGGCGACCTGGTCGATGATGACCGGCGGAATGAGCGGCTCGTCGCCCTGGACATTGACCACGATGGCATCGGCGGGCAGCGACAGGCGCTGGGCCACCTCGGCCAGGCGATCGGTGCCCGATTCATGGTCGGCGCGGGTGAGCAGCACCTCGGCGCCGAACGCCTCGCAGGCCTGGACGATGGCCGGATCGTCGGTGGCGATGACCACCCGACTGGCAGCACTCTTGCGAGCCTGCTCCCAGACATGCTGGACCATGGGTTTGCCGGCGATCGGCAGCAGGGGCTTGCCCGGCAGGCGTGTGGAATGCATCCGCGCGGGGATGACGACGGTGAACGCGACGCTCATTTATCCAGGCGCTCATCGTCAGTCAGGGTGCGCGCTTCGCTCTCCAGCATGACCGGGATGCCGTCGCGGATGGGATAAGCCAGGCCGGCAGCCTTGCTGATCAGTTCGGTCTTGTCGGCGCTGAGCTTGAGTGGGCTCTTGGTGATCGGGCAGGCCAGGATATCGAGCAATTTGGTGTCCATCGAGAGGTCCTTGAGGCCGGAGGCCGGAATGGAAAAAGCGTGAATGCCGCTCAGGGCAGCAGGTGGGCGAGTTGCCGGTCGAACCAGTCGACGAAGGCTGGCGAAGGCTGCGCATCGACAGCCAGGTACCACCAGTCTTCGCCGGCGAAGTCACGGCACTTCACCGCATCCTTCTCGGTCATCACCAAGGGCAATGCCGGCGTGAACGTCAGATTCTGGACGTTGAACTCGGCATGATCGGCGAAGGGGTGCGGCACTGGCTGCCAGTCTAGCGCCATCAGGGTATCGAAGAAACGTTGCGGGTTACCGATGCCGGCCACTGCGTGCACGGCCTGGCCGCGAACGAAGTGGTCCAGGGCGCGGCGCTCGCCGGTACGCAGGTTGATCAGCGCGCTGGGGCGCAAGGTGAAGGCGAAACCGTCCTGCGGATCGGCGATTGCGCCGTTGTACAACACCGCGTCGACCTGTTGCAAACGTTCGGCAGGCTCGCGCAGGGGGCCGGCGGGCAGGCAGCGGCGGTTGCCCAGGCCACGCGCAGCATCGATGAGTACCAGCTCCAGATCGCGCGCCAGTCGGTAGTGCTGCAGGCCGTCGTCACACAGGACAAGGTCCAGCGGCTCACTGGCCGACAGCGCCTGCACCGCTCGCGATCGATCCGGGTCGATCATCAGCGGCACGCCCGTGCGTTGCACGATCAGCAGGGGTTCGTCGCCGGCCTGGCTCGCAGGCTGGTCCGCCGCCACTCTCCAGGGCAGGCTGGGCGGCCTGGCACCGTAGCCGCGGCTGACCACCCCGACCTTCAGGCCACGGCGCCGGCAATGCTCGATCAGCCAGAGGATCATCGGGGTCTTGCCGGTGCCACCGATGGTGACGTTGCCGACCACGACCACCGGGACCGGGGCACGGTAGCTGGGGTCCGCGCCACTGAGGAAGCGCGCACGCTTGCGCATCACCACGCGCCGATAGAGCGCCTCGAGCGGACGCAACAGCCCAAGGGCCGGGTGACCTCGGTACCAGGCGCTGAGCAGGCGATCGGCAAGACTCATCAAGGTGTACCTTGGGCCGCCTCGACGGTGGTCATGCGCAGATGGCTGAAGCCGAGCTTGCCGGCTGCATCCATGGCCGTGACCACAGCCTGGTGCGGAGTCTTGCCATCGGCACTGATGGCCAGGGGCAAGGTGCTGTCACCGCCGGACTCGCGCTGCAGCGCCTCGGTCAGCGCGGTCAAGTCGCTCTTGGGCAGCAAGTGGTTGTTGACCGAGTACACGCCGTCCGCGCTGATGGTCACCTCGACCAGCTTGGCATCGTCCGGCGTCGCGGGGGCGCCGCTGGACGCCTCGGGCAGTTCCACTCGCAACTGGGTCTCGCGGGTGAACGTGGTGGTGACCACGAAGAACAGCAGCAGCACGAACACCACGTCGATCAACGAGGCGAGGTTGATATCGACGTTTTCCCGCTGGCGGTTGCGTCGGAACTTCACGCCTTCTCTCCGGCTACCTCGACCTCGCGGTCGCCCTGAAGCACCTCGACCAGCTTGATGGCCTCCTGCTCCATGCCGACCACCAGCTCATCGATACGGCGCAACAGGAAACGATGGAAGAACACCGCAGGGATGCCCACCATCAGGCCCGCGGCCGTAGTCACCAATGCCTTGGAAATGCCCCCGGCGAGCACCGCCGCGTTGGCGGTCGTCTGCGAGCCCATGAAGGCGCTGAAGATATCGATCATGCCCAGCACGGTGCCGAGCAGGCCGAGCAGCGGCGCCATGGCGGCGATGGTTCCGAGGGTGCCGATGTAGCGCTCCATCTCATGGATGACTCTGGAGGCGGCCTCTTCGATGCATTCTTTCATGATCTCGCGGCCATGACGGGAATTGGCCAGACCGGCAGCGAGGATCTCGCCCAGTGGCGAGTCGGCGCGCAGGGCCTTGAGCTTGTCGCTGGTCAGTTGCTTGTCCTTGATCCACATCCACACCTGACCGAGCAGGTGCGAGGGCGCGACCCGGCTGGCGCGCAGGGTCCATAGACGCTCCACGACGATGGCCATGGCCGCGATGGAGCTCAGAATGATCGGCAGCATCATCCAGCCGCCAGACTTGACCAATTCCCACACAGTAAGCATTCCCCTTGAAAATGGTCGCCACTCTATCATAGGCACGCCGGGTGCTCATCTGCCGAAGATCAAGACGCTCGTGCAGTCGCTGCGGCTCGCCCGCCTACCCTGTGGACGGCGGATCAGGAGGGCGGCTCACGCCAGAACCGCCGTTGCTCGCGCAGTCCCTCGACGCCCTTGCCGGTGCCCAGTTGCAGACGCAGGGCACCGCCCACCGCTGTGTCGTGGACAGCCACGCCGTGACGCGCATAGCGTTCCAGTACCTGCCGGTGAGGATGGCCGAAGACGTTGTGCCGAGCGCGCGAGATCATCGCCGCGCGCGGCGCCGTGGCGCGGATGAAGGGCTCGGTCGATGACGTGCGGCTGCCATGGTGCGGCGACTGGAGCCAGTCGATGGTCAGTCCCGGATTGTCGGCCAGCCAAGCGCGCTCGGCCGCCTGCTCCATGTCGCCAGCCAGCAGCAAGCGTTCCCCTTGTGCCGCCACCAGCAGCACGCACGAGCGGTCATTGCTGTGCTGACCCTGTGGCCAATGCCAGAGTGAAAACACCACGCCATCCCACTCCCATTGCTCGCCACTGACGCACGCCCGTGCCTGCAGGGCCGACGGCAGCTGGAGGGGCTCGCCGGCCAGCACCCGCGTGACCGGCAGGCCCCGGTGAATCGCTGCCGCACCGCCCGCGTGATCGGCATGGGCATGGCTGATGAGCATCAGGTCCACATGCGCCACACCCAACTGGCGCAAGGTCGGCAGCACCACGCTTTCCCCCAGGTCGCTGAAGCGCGTGGCCGGACCTGCGTCGTACAGCAGCGTGTGATGACGCGTGCGCAACACCACGGCCAACCCCTGGCCGACATCCAACTGCCACACCTGCACCTGCCCCAGCGGAACCTGTTCGCGCGGCGCCCAGAGCGCCAACAGCAGTACCGCGCCCAGTCCGCGCAGCGCCAGACCGTGCGGGGACAGGAGCAATACGGCGCCGCTACACACCAACAGCCAGCTCCACAACGGCAGGGGCTCGGGCATCCAGGCGGGTTGCCACTCGGCAAGTTGGCCCAGAAGGCGAAACAGGATGTCGATCAGACCGCCGGCGCTCCATAGTAGCCAATCGCCGACTCCCGGTAATGGCAGCAGAGCAGTACCAAGCAGGGCCAAAGGCAACACCGCCAGGCTGATCCAGGGTACGGCCAGCAGATTGACCAGCGGCGCGCTGAGGCTGACCGGAAGTCCCAGCGCGAGCAGCACGGGCAGCAACCCGACTGCGATCACCCATTGCGCGCGGCTCCAGGCCTGCCACGCACGCCAGCCTCCCAGACGTGCACTGAAGCAGTAGATCAAGGTGGCCACGGCCGTGAACGACAGCCAGAACCCAGGCAGCAGGCTGGCGAGCGGTTCGATCAGCAGCACACCGGCCAGCGCCAGCAACAGTGGGAAAAAGGCGCCGAGGTGCCGAAAGCGCAAGCGCCACAACAGCACCGTGGCGAGCATCAGACAGGCCCGCTGCACCGGCACCTGAAAGCCCGCCAGGGCTCCGTAACCCAGGGCCGCGGCCATCGCCAGGCCACAGGCCCACGGCAGCCAGGGCCAGCGCCCGGGCCAGAAGCCCAAACGCGCCAGGCCGGCGACCAGGCCGTAGACCAGACCGGCCAGCAGCCCGATGTGCTGACCGGATATCACCAGCAGGTGCACGGTCCCAGTGGCCTGGAGTGCCTGCCAGTCCTCGCGGGCCAAGCCCGAACCATCGCCTAGTACCAGCGCGGCCAGCACCGCTTCGCGCCCGTGGGCATCCACCATGAGCAACCTTTGCCGCAAGCGATCACGCCAGCCGCCCTGCACGGTTTCGAGCCTTTCGCCCGCCTTGACGGTCCCCGTGGCGCCGATGCGCCGTGCCAGCAAGGTGGCTTCGCGATCGGGCCCATGGGGATTGAGCAGACCGCCAGGCTGCTGGAGGGTGACCGCCAGCCGCCACCGCTCGCCAGCCCTGACCTTGGGCCCGCCAGACCAGCTCACCTGGAGCCGGCTGGGCAACTGTCCACGTCGGGATCGAGCCTCTTCAAGGTCGAAACGCACGCTGCTGCCCGTGTTGGACGGCAGGCCCACCACCTTGGCCTCCAGCCACACCGTTCGCCCATCCAATGCAGGCGCCAGACGGTCATCCAGCGCCTGCTGGGCCGACCAGCATCCCCAGCACAGTCCCAGCAGCCACCAACCAGCGGGCCACGCACGGCTGCGCAAGCACAGCAGCGCCAGCAATGACAGGAGCAAGAGCCCTCCCAGCGAGGGCAATACAGGTAAAAACCTCAGGCTCAATAGCCCGAGCACCAGCGCCAACATCCCTGTGCGCATTTATCGAAGCTCCGCGATTTCCGACACCCGACCAGCCTAGGCAGCGGTGCGCGCAGCGTTCGCTTAATAATTGTCACAAACTCTGAACGAGACTGCGGTGAAATCCCGGCATACTCGCCCTATTCCAGCCCCGGGGGCCTACATGCCGCGCCGTCTTTTCAAACGCTACATGCCCGATCCGACCAGCATCCGGGAACACAAATCCTTACGCTTCTTCGGACGCCTGCTGCACGATCCCAACCTCTGGCACCTGAATCGTCATTCGGTGGCCAGGGCAATGGGCGTGGGATTGTTCGCAGCGCTGATTCCCATTCCCCTGCAGATGCTGCTGGCCGCTGCGCTGGCGATTCCTGTGCGGGGCAATCTGCCGATTGCCGTCAGCCTGGTCTGGCTGACCAATCCGCTGACCATGCCGCCGGTGTTCTTCGTCACCTACATGACCGGCGCCTGGCTGCTGCAGGTGCCGCCACGCACTCTGCCGGACGAGTTGACCTTCCAGTGGATCACCGACCAGTTGTCCACGGTGTGGCAGCCATTCCTGCTCGGCTCGGTGGTGTGCGGCGTGCTGCTGGGCATCGCCGCCTATTTCACCACCCTGCTCTACTGGCGCTGGTGGGTCGCGCGGCAGTGGCGCCGACGCCGGTTCGGTCGATCAGGTACGCATGCCGCGGCCGCTGACCAGCAAGCGCACACAGAGGGCGTAGAGCACTGCGGTGGCCACCAGCATGAAGGTGATGGCCGTGCCGATGCTGATGTCCGACACCCCTAGGATGCCGTAGCGGAACGAATTGACCATGTGCAGGACCGGGTTGGCCAGCGACACCGTCTGCCAGAACGGCGGCAGCAGGTTGATCGAGTAGAACACGCCACCCAGGTAGGTGAGCGGCGTCAGCACGAAGGTCGGAATGATCGAGATGTCGTCGAAATTGCGCGCGAACACCGCATTGACGAAGCCCAGCAGGGAGAAGATCGTGGCGGTCAGCAGCACCACGACGATGGTCACGCCCAGGTGGTGCACTTGCAGGTGGGTGAAGAACATCGACAGGAGGGTGACGATCACCCCCACCGCCAGGCCCCTCAGCACGCCGCCCAGGGCATACCCCACCAGGATGATGTGTGGCGACACCGGCGAAACCATCAGCTCTTCGATCGAGCGCTGGAACTTGCTGCCGAAGAAGCTCGAAACCACGTTGCCATAGGAGTTGGTGATCACCGACATCATGATCAGCCCCGGCACGATGTATTCCATGTAGGTGAAGCCGCCCATGTCGCCGATCTGCCGGCCGATCAGGTTACCGAAGATCACGAAGTACAGGACCATGGTGATCGCCGGCGGCAGCAGGGTCTGCGGCCAGATGCGCAGGAAGCGTCGCACTTCCCGATAGACGATGGTGTTGAGGGCGACCCAGTTCGTGCGCAGTTCGATACTCATACCGCCACCTTGGACAGATTCTTTTCCACCAGAGACACGAACAGCTCCTCGAGACGGTTGGTCTTGTTGCGCAGGCTCTGCACTTCGATGTTCTGCAAGGCCAACTGGCCGAACAGCGCGGTGATGCCAATGTCCTTGTCCACTTGCACTTCCAGCGTATGCGGGGTGATCAGGCGGCACGGATAGCCTTGCAGCACAGGGGCGGCAGCCAGGTCCTGACGCAGATCGAGGACGAAGGTCTCGACATGCAGCTTGCCCAGCAGTTGGCGCATGCTGGTGTTCTCGACGATGGTGCCGTGGTCGATGATGCCGATGTTGCGGCACAGCTGTTCGGCTTCTTCCAGGTAGTGCGTCGTGAGGATGATGGTGATGCCTTTCTGGTTCAGCTCGGTCAGGAAGCTCCACATCGAACGGCGCAACTCGATGTCCACCCCAGCGGTCGGTTCGTCCAGGATCAGCAGGCGTGGCTCGTGGATCAGCGCCCGGGCGATCATCAGCCGGCGCTTCATGCCGCCGGAGAGCGAGCGCGACGGCACGTCACGCTTGTCCCACAGACCCAACTGCGTGAGGTACTGCTCCGCGCGGTCCTTGGCCAGCTTTGGTGGGATGCCGTAGTAGCCGGCCTGGGTGACGACGATGTCGAAGGTCTTTTCGAACTGGTTGAAATTGAACTCCTGGGGCACCACGCCGAGGCTGCGCTTGAGCGCGGCGGGTTGGCGATCCAGGTCGTGGCCGAAGACATTGACGGAGCCACTGCTCTTGTTCACCAGGGTCGAAAGAATGCCGATGGTGGTGGATTTACCGGCGCCGTTGGGGCCGAGCAAGGCGAAAAAGTCGCCTTCGGCAACGTCCAGGTCGATACCCTGAAGGGCCTGGAAGCCGTTGCCGTAGGTCTTGGTCAGCTGTCGAATGGACAGGGCAGAACTCATACAGGTCACGTACCGAAAAGAAGGGTCGGAAACGCGCCAGCGCAGGACGCTGACGCCGTCGAAGAGGTGATCATGGTGCAAGGCCGGGCTGCACAAGTACAGTCATGCGTATCGATAGTGACTATCGAAAGGCTCGCGGTGTTCGATCAGGTCAGCGCTGTCATGACCCCGGCCTGATAGGCCGGACGTACCTTGAGCCGCTCGTACCAGGCCTGGAGATGGGCCAGATCGGGGCGTTCGATGGGCATTTCGAACCAGGCGTAGGCGAAGCATCCCAATGGGATGTCGCCCATGCCGATGCGCTCGCCCGACAGGTACGGTTGCTGCGCCAGCGCCTGATCGGCGATCGACAGCAGTCGCGCGCACTGCTGCCGGGCAGCCTCGATCGCCACCCAGTCGCGCTGCGCCTCGGGCGTGCGCAACAGGCCCCAGAACAGCGGTTTGAACGGTCCGGCCAGGGACGAGGTGGTCCAATCCATCCATTTGTCCGCAAGGGCGCGCTGGCGTGGCGCTGCCTGATACCACCCCTGCTCGGCGCCGTATTCGGCGCACAGATAGCGCACGATGGCGTTGGACTCCCACAGCACCAGCTCGCCATCCTCGAGCATCGGGACCAGGCCGTTGGGATTGCGCGCGCGATAGTCAGGCTCATCGACCACACCGAACGCGCCACCAGCATCGATCGACTCGAACGCTAGGCCCAACTCGTGAGCGATCCACAGCGCCTTGCGCACATTGCTGGAATTTTTGCGGCCCCAGATCCTGATCATCACTGCGTCCTCGGCAAGACAGAGCTGCACAGTCTACTCCTTGTATTCACCGCTGTACCGCTGGCGGCCTTTGAAACTCCTGGCGCCACACCCTGTCACTGTTCAGAGCGAGCCACTGCGTGCAGCCCGTCTATCCTTGCGCAGAGGGTTCGAGCCCTAGCGTCCAAGGAGGAAGGTCTATGTTGCTGTTGTGGTTGGTGCTGCTGGTGATCGGTACCGCGTATCTCATCCATCGGCGCCTGGCGCCGCTGCACATCATTGCGATAGCGGCCGGGTATGTGCTGTTGATGGGCATCTTCAGCCATGCGCCTGGCTGGCTGCTGGCCGTGCTGTGGCTGGTCATGGCGGCAACCGCGGCGGTACTGCTGCTCCACGACTGGCGCCGCCGCGCGTTCAGCGCGCCGGTCTTCAGCTGGTTCCAGCGTACCCTTCCGCCCATGTCGCAGACCGAGCGCGAGGCGATCGACGCCGGTACCGTGTGGTGGGACGGCCAGTTGTTCAGTGGTCAGCCCGACTGGAACACCCTGCTGGCCTATCCCGCGCCGGAACTGACCGCCGAGGAACAGGCCTTCATCGATGGGCCGACCGAGACGCTCTGCGCCATGGTCAGCGATTGGCAGATCGGCCAGGACATGGACCTGCCGCCGGCGGCCTGGGACCATATCAAGACGCACGGCTTCTTCGCCCTGATCATTCCCAAGGAATATGGCGGCAAAGGCTTCTCGGCCTATGCCCATTCACAGGTGGCGATGAAGCTGGCAACGCGCAGCGGTGACCTGGCTTCCACGGTGATGGTGCCCAACTCCCTCGGCCCGGCCGAGCTGCTGCTGCACTACGGTACGGATGAGCAACGCAACCACTACCTCCCGCGCCTGGCGCGTGGCGACGACATCCCCTGCTTCGCCCTCACCGGTCCACTGGCAGGCTCCGATGCAGGCGCCATGCCGGACACCGGCATTGTCTGCAAGGGCCAGTGGAATGGCGAAGAAGTCATCGGCCTGCGCCTGAACTGGGAGAAGCGTTACATCACCCTTGGCCCGGTCGCCACCCTGCTCGGCCTGGCGTTCAAGGCCTACGACCCCGAGCACCTGCTGGGGGACGAAGAATCGCTCGGCATCAGCCTGGCACTGATCCCCACCGACACGCCGGGCGTGGAAATCGGCAAGAGACACCTGCCGCTGGGCGCTGCGTTCATGAACGGCCCCAACAGCGGCAAGGATGTATTCGTGCCGCTGGACTTCCTCATCGGCGGTCAGGAGATGCTCGGCAAAGGCTGGATGATGCTGATGAACTGCCTGTCGGTCGGGCGTTCCATCTCGCTGCCTGCCGTCGGCACCGGCGCGGCCAAGTACACCAGCCTGGTGACCGGGCAGTACGCACGCATCCGTGAGCAGTTCAATGTGCCTCTTTCGGCATTCGAGGGCATCCAGGAATCACTGGCGCGGATCGGCGGCAACGCCTGGCTGATGGACAGCGCACGCCTGCTCACCGCCAAGGCGGTGGACCTGGGCGAGAAACCCTCGGTGCTTTCAGCCATTCTCAAGTACCACCTGACCGAGCGTGGCCGCGAATGCATCCAGCATGCTATGGACGTACACGGCGGCAAAGGCATCATCATGGGCCCGAACAACTACCTGGGCCGCAACTGGCAGGGCGCGCCCATCTTCATCACCGTCGAGGGCGCCAACATCCTGTCGCGCAACCTGATGATCTTCGGCCAGGGTGCGATTCGGTGCCATCCTTTCGTATTGAAGGAAATGGCCGTGGCGGGCCGTGAAGATCGGGACGAGGCCCTCAAGGAATTCGACGGCCTGCTGATGAAGCACATCGGCTTCGCCATCGGCAACGCTGCCAGCACCTTCGTGCTGGGACTGGGCTTCGGGCGCTTCGAGAAAATGCCCGGTGACGACCTCAGCCAGGGCTACTTCCGCGCGCTGAACCGCCAGGCGGCAGCTTTCGCGCTGCTGGCCGACCTGTCCATGATGCTGCTCGGGGGCGCCCTCAAGCGCCGGGAACGGCTCAGCGCACGCCTGGGCGACGTGCTCAGCTACCTGTACCTATCCTCTGCCGCACTCAAGCGCTACCACGACCTCGGCTCACCCGAGCACATGCAGCCCCTGCTGCGCTGGGCCCTGGAGGAAAGCTCGGGGCAGGCGGAAACGGCGCTGGACCAATTGCTCGACAACTTCCCCAATCGCCTGCTCGGTGGCGCCCTGCGCGTACTGGTGTTCCCCTTCGGTCGCCGTCATACCGGCCCCAGCGACGAACTGGATGCCGAGGTAGCTGCTTTGATCGGGCGACACAAAGGCGATCCGGCGCTTGAGGAATTGCTCGCCGGCTGCTACCGGCCTCAGGCCGACGGTGACCCGGTGGCAGCGCTGCAGCAGGCCAGCGATCTGCTGGAGCAGGCCGAACCGCTGCACAAGGCACTGCATCAGGCCGTCAAGGAGGGCAAGCTGCAACCTGCTCCAGGCCAGTCGCTGATCGACGCTGCCGTGCAGGCTGGCGTGTTGCAAACCGCTGACGGTGAACGGCTTCGCGCGGCGGAATCGGCGCGTCGGCGCGTGATCGACGTGGACGCGTTCGACAAGGACCAACTGCGGCCTGCCGAAGGCAAGGTTCGCTGAGGCGGTGAGAACAGTCGATCGCCAACCGCAACGGGTTGGCGATCGCACGCGGCGACCTCTGCCCTGCCCTGGCGGACGAAACCTGCGTATACTCCTGCCCCCGTTTCAGCTACCGAGGACCTTCCATGGCCAACTCCCACCTGGAGTATCACCTGCAACTGCTCCAACACTTGCGCACCATTCTGGTGGCTCTGGGCGAGGCCGAGCAGGTGCCGGAAGAGAATCATCTGCTGTTCCTCGAACGCTTCGATGAACTGCTGAGCCTGCTGCCGCAAAATCCTCTGGAAAGCCAGTACCTGGGCCAGGACCTGATGTGCCAGGTCATCACCCGCTACCCGCAGATCGCGCACCTGGTGCCGCGAGACCTGCTGTGGTTCTTCGGGGGCGATTGCCTGCACTACATGCCCGACGACGAACTCGACCTGTACCAGGCACTGGAAGAGCGCCGCTACGAAGCCGAACAGCACGATGAACCCTTCGACTGGCACCTGGAAAAGCAGTTGCTGAGCGCACCCGACAAAGGTGAGCGGCACTGACAGCTCGCTACGTCCGTCAGCACGGGCTGGCCAGTATCGAACGGCTGACTCATGGACTCGCCAGCAGCCTTGCGTATCGAGGCGAAGACTCGCCGTTGGACGGTCGTTCACCCATGCTGCAAGCTGGCGCGACCGGCATGGCTGGCTACCTGATCCTCCGGGCTGGCAGCACTCGCTAAAGGCCCTGCTGCCAGCGCCGAAACAACCCGTCACGACGTTCGGCATCCTGTCGCTGCTTGTGCTCGAACGCTGCCAGCATTTCCCCGGCTCGCGCCTGTCCCAGGGCATGAACGCCGTCATCGTCACCCACGATCAGGTCGCCTGGGCGCACCCATACCCCTGCAACCTGCACGGGCTGGCCCACGCTGCCGTGCTCGCCGATCGAGCGCGTGGTGTAGGCACTGACTCCGGTGCAGAACACCGGTAGCGGCAACTGCCGCACCGCCCGCACATCAGTCACCGGCCCGTCGATCACTACCCCGGCCACGCCCTTGACCAGTGCTGCCAGGCTTCGCAGCTCACCCCAGCAGGCGCACTGCAGGTCGCCCCTGCAGGCCACCACCAGCACCGCTCCAGGCGGGCAGGCAATCAGGGCCTCGCGCAGGATCGCACCATCGGGGGCCTGCACTTCGACACAGAAGGCTGGCCCTGCCAGGTGGACATCAGGCGCCAACGGCATCAGCCCGGCCAGATGACCGTCCCTGCCGAAATGGCCGATGGTCGAGCTGCTGATGCTGCGATAAGCCTCCACCAGGCAGGGGGAGCAAGTCGGCAAGGTAGTCATCGGGAGGGCCTCGGGCAGGTCAAAGGACAGGTGGAGCAATATTCGACAGGGTCGCTGGCCTGGTAGTAGAAGCAGCAGGTGCGGCGCACTCGCACACTGCGGTCGGTGCCCGGCAAGGGGGTAGGCGGTCGGTCGAAGTGCGCCAGTGGGTTGTAGGCCAGGCCAAACACCTCGTTCGAGGCCTCGGCCAGCAGCCAGTGCAGATCGGCCTGGGCCCGCTCGCGCACTTCAGGGCTTTCGTGCGTGGCCAACCGCCGCTCGTAAAGCGAGTACACGCGCACGGCCGTGTTCTCCCAGAGAATGCGCCTGGGTACGCCACTCACTCGATGGAACACCTCCCACAGCGGCTGCAACAGCCCCGCAAACAGTGCGGTCGTCACCTCCAGACGCCAGGCATCGCGCTGGTCGCTTGCGGGTGTGGTGGTGCGCAGGTCGCGCAGAGGCAGTGAAGAGATCCACACCCGACCATCGTGGCGGGCGTCGACCAAGGTATTGTCCAGCGTCAGCGCCAAGCCTTTGTCATAGGCGGACATCGCGTAGAGACAGGCGCCGGTCATGAGGAATGACAGGCGCTTGCCCAGCAAGGAGGCAGTGATACGCCGCGTAGGTGAGCCGATCACCGGGCCCAACCCATCCAGCCACTGGGCACACCGCGTTTCCTCCAGCCAGTGCGCGGCCGGCAGGCCCGAGGCAGCGTCAGCAGCCTTGCACAAGCGCAGCGGGCCCGCCAAGGCGTCCCACTCGCAGGTGCTGAACGTCTCGCCCCCCTTCATGGCGCGATGTCACGGCCGAAGGGAATGCACAGCGGCGTGCCGAAGAACGGATCGGCGATGATCCGGCATTCCAGCCCGAACACCTGCTTGACCAGTGCCTGATCGAGAATCTGCGCCGGCCTGCCCTGGGCGCACACGCGACGATCGTGTACCGCGACCATGTGGTCGGCGTAGCGGCTGGCCAGGTTGAGGTCATGCAGCACCATCACCACGGTCTTGCCCTCGCGGCGGTTGAGCTCGCGCAACAGGTCGAGCACTTCGATCTGGTGCGCCAGGTCGAGAAAGGTGGTTGGTTCGTCGAGCAGCAGCAGTTCGGTCTCCTGAGCCAGGGCCATGGCGATCCAGGCACGCTGGCGCTGGCCGCCGGAAAGCTCGTCCACGGGGCGTGCCGCCAGTGCCTGCAGATCGGTACGCTGCAGGGCGCGGGCCACGGCAGCCTCGTCATCGGCCGACCACTGGCGCATCCAGCTCTGGTAGGGGTAGCGGCCCAGGCTCACCAACTGGCGTACGCTGATGCCCTCCGGCGCTACCGGCATCTGTGGCAGGATCGCCAGCTCCCGTGCCACCTGGGCGGTGGGCTTGCGCTGGATGTCCTGGCCGTTGAGCAGCACCTTGCCGGCAGTGGGCCTGAGCAGCCGCGCGAAGCTCTTGAGCAGAGTGCTCTTGCCGCAGCCGTTGCTGCCGATCAGCACGCTGACCTGCCCACGTGGCAGGGTCAGGTCCAACCCCTCGATGATGGCGCGGCCGGCATAGCCCAGGTACAGGCTTTCGCTGGCAAGGGAATTCATTTCAACCACCTCAATGTCGCTGCTTGATCAGCAGGTAAAGAAAGTACGGGGCGCCGAACGCTGCGACGAAGATCCCCGCCGGCAAATCCAGCGGCGGCAACAGGGCGCGCCCGGCCAGATCCCCCAGCATCACCAGGTTCGCACCTACCAGCGCGGCCATGATCGCCTGGCCCACGAAGCCCGGCGGCACCAGGCGACGGGCGATGTGCGGGGCGATCAGCCCGACGAAGGCCATGGCGCCGCCCCAGGCGATCGCCGCACCGGCCAACGCCGCACTGACCGCCAGCAACGCCGCACGCATCAGCTGAACGCGCACTCCCAGGCCCGTGGCCAGGGCCTCGTCCAACTGCTGCACCATGACCTGCCGCGCCAGCGGTACCAGCAGCAGCCACAGGCCGACCAGGCACAGCGCCAGGCTGCCCACGGCGCTCCAGTCGGCACCGTACACGCTTCCGGTAAGCCATACATAGGCCGAGAGCGTGGTGGTCTGTGGGCTGAACACCAGCATGAAGGTGGTGGCCGCCGCCAGCATCGCCGAGACGCCCACGCCGATCAGCACCAGCCGCAGCGGCGAGACCCCCTGCTGCCAGGCCAGCAGGTAGATCGCCAGCACCGCCCCGCCCGCGCCGAGCATGGCTGCGGCGGGCAAGCCACCCAGGCCCCAACTGCCAGCCAGCGTGCTCAGGTACAGCACGGCCGCCGTGCTTGCACCGCTCGACAGGCCCAGCAGGTCGGGCGAGGCCAGCGGATTGCGGATCAGCGCTTGCAGGATCAAGCCGCTCACGGCCAGCGCCGCACCGATCAGCCCTCCCAGCAGCAGACGCGGCAAGCGCAGTTGCTGCACGATGAAGCCGATGCCCGTGTCGCCTGGGCCGCCCAGGCCCTCCCACAACGCCGAGGGCGACAACGCCACCTTGCCGAGCGACAGCGTGAGCAGCATCAGCGCCAGCGTCAGCAGCAGCGCCAGACCCAGGCGACGCACGGTCAGCGGCGCCACGCGTCGGGAAAACGCCCCGAGGCGCCCTACCACCAGGTTATCCATTGCGTACTCCTCGACGCGCCAGCAGGATGAAGAACGGCCCACCAATGAATGCCATCATCACGCCCACCGGCACCTCCTGCGGCAGGATCAGCACCCGTGCCAGCACATCCGCCAGCAACAGCAGGCACGCGCCCAGCAACGCGCAGCCCGGTAGCATCACCCGATGGTCGATGCCGAACAGGCGTCTGGCCAAGTGCGGCACGATCAGCCCGACGAAACCGATGCTCCCCGCCAAGGCGACCGCGCTGCCTGCCAGCACGATCACCAGCAGCGCCAGTTGCAGGCGTATCCAGCCGGTGCGCTGGCCCAGCCCGGTGGCGATTTCGCTGCCGGCGCTGAGCACGTTCACCTGCGCCGCACGCAGCCCGGCGATCACCAGGGCGACAGCCATGCAGCCCAGCATCGGCGCCGCGTTCGCCAGGCTGCGCTCGCTCAGGGCCCCCGCCAGCCAGAACAGCACCGTGTCGAGCCCCTGCTGATCGACCACCAGCATGGCCTGGCTGAAGGCACTGAACAGCGCGGTGATGGCCGCGCCCGCCAGCACCATGCGCAACGGGCTCAACGCCCCCCGACCCAGGGTGCCCACGCCCCACACCAGCGTGCCGGCCACGGCCGCACCGATGAAGGCCGCCCAGAGCCAATGCTGCGGCGAGTTCAAGGAGAATACCGACAGGCTCAGAATGATCGCGCACGTCGCCCCGGCATTGATGCCGAACAGTCCCGGCGAAGCCAGGGGGTTGCGCGTCATCGCCTGCATCAGCGCCCCCGCTACCGCCAGCCCCGCGCCCACCGCCATGGCGATCAGTGTGCGCGGCAAGCGAGTGGAGAGCACCAGCACCTGCTGCAATTGCAGCGGGTCGGCGCCGCTCAGGGCCGCCCACACGGTGCCCGGGGCGATCCAGCGCGGCCCGCTGGACAGGCTCAACGCAGCACAGCCCAGCAACACCGCCAGGCCGATGAGAAATCGACTGCCCGCTCTCATTGGCCAGGCCCTCCCAGCAAGGCTTGCTCCACCTCGTCCAGGACCCGCTGCGCGCCGAGGATGCCGCCTGACAGGATCCACGCCACGCCATCGACCCACCACACCTGACCGTCACGCGGCGCGGCCAGATGCTGCCACAGCGGATGCCCGCTGACGCTGCGGTACTGGCGCTGAACCGCCGGCCCGTCGCCATGGCCGAACACGAAGAACACATCGGCGTCCACGGCCGGCAGGCTTTCACGGTTGCTGATCTTGAGCGACACGCCACTGGCGGTCTGACTGTAGCGGTTCCACACGAAGCCCAGCTGCGACAGCACCATGCCGGCAAAGCTCGTCGGCAGATAGGCACGCAGGTGATCGTCACGGATATCCAGCACTGAAACGGTCGGCGGCCAGTGCGCGCCAAAACGCGCCTGCAAGCGCTCGCGCAGGCGCGCGACCCGGGCGTTCCAGGCGCCTTGCAGCGCGGCGGCCTGAGCCTCGTGCTGCAAGGCCTGACCCATCACGGCCAGGGTTTTCTGGAAGTCGAACACCTCCTCGAGCATCACCGTGGGGCACAGCCGCGACAGCAGACCGGCCACGCGTTCGTGGCGAAATCGCGAGGCGACGATCAGGTCGGGTTGCAGCAGGGCGATGTCTTCCAGGCTGGGTTGGGTCTCCAGGCCCACGTGGGGCACGCCGGCCAGCGCAGGGCGCAGGTAGCGGTACATGGGCTTTTCGCTCCACGAGTCCACTACCCCGCACGGTCGCACGCCAAGGGCGACCGCGGTGTCGGTGGCGCCCTGGAACAGAGTCACCACCCGAGCCGGCCCCTGCCCCCAGGCGTGGGACGACAGGCAGGTCGCCCCGGCCAGGCCCAGCGCAAAACCCAACACCCGCCGCCTGGGCAGGCCCTGCGGCCCCTCAGCGGTCAAGATCCAGCCTGCGCAGCGGATTGGCCACCTGTCCCTTGCCGAAGGGCATGCTGCCCGGGCCGCCACCGCGCTCGATCATCGGCCGCAACAGCAGTTTCTGCGGCCAGGCCGGCACTTCGAACAGTTCGTGCACGAGCATGGCCCGGGCTTGATCCTCGAAGCCGATCGCCTCGATGCGCGCGCGCAGCACCTGGCTGAGCACCCGCCAGCCCTCGACGGCTGGCAGCCGATAGACCGCCGCCAGGGTCTCGATGATCGCCCGCAGGTTCACCTGGATACCCAGGGTCTGCAGCCAGAACAGCAAGTCTTCGGGCCGGTCGTGGTAAAGGGTCTGGGCATGGCCTTTCTTGATCCGGTACTGCGGGTCGAGCAGGCCGTTGCGCTCCAGCCACGGCACGTACAGGCGCAGCGAATCGTGGTCGCGCAGCAGCAGCCCCTCGGCCTGACCGTCGCGCCATACCAGCACGGCGTTCTGCCCGTGCACCTCGCCGAGCATGCCCAAACGGAACATGCGCAGGTTCACGTCGAAGAAGCGCTCACACAGCTCGCCGAACAGTTTCAGCACTGATTCCGGCGATGCCGGCAGCCCACGCACATGCATCCAGTGATCGAAGAAATGCCCCTCCTGACCAGGCAAGGGCGTGGCCAGCGCGGCCATCGGCAGCAGGCGGTAGTCGCCTTCGAGCAGTGCGGGTGGATAGCGCCGCACCAGCGCCGAGAGGTGCCGCGGCGCCTCGTCGAACAGGCTGGCACCGGCCGGCATGTACGCCCACCAGCGGCCTTCCTCGCACAGGTGCAGGCTCTCGCGCAGCTGCACGTCACGCTCACGGCCTTGGCGCAGCAGCGCCTCGCTCTTGTCGGCATTGATCATCTTGACCGCCGGCAGATACCGCGACGCACCCAGCGAGTACACCGCCATGGGCAGCTTGATCTGGTCGGACGCACTGGCGCCGCAGGCGAGCGAGCGCAGCGAAGAGGTGGGATGGAAACGGCCCTGCTCGAACGCCAGCACCCGGCATACCCCCTGCTCGAAGGCATCGCCGAGCAGCTCGGGCAGCCGGTGCTGCAGTTGCCACGGGTGAACCGGCAGCGCCAGGTGCGTGTCGGCAAGGCCGGCCTGCTCGAGCTCGGCGTGCAAGGCCGCACGCTCGGCTGGGGTCAGCAGGTAGTCGGCTGGCTGGTCACTGGCAAGGCTGGCCAGGCCCTGGCCGAACGCCAGGCTGTGCTTGGCGACCGCCACCCAGTTGAGCGCCACCGGCTCGCCGAACTCGGCCTGGTAGGCCTGGTACTGCGCGTCATCCAGCCCCTGCTTGGCCTTGGCCAGGGGATGGAATGGCCGGTCGCGCAGCGATGCCCATTGCTCCATCGCCAGAAAGAACGCTGCGCCACGCTGGGCCAGCGCCGCCTGCGGCTGTACCCGATGCCCCAGCGACAGTTCGGTCTGCCGCACGCTGATGCCCAGCACCTTGAGGAACAGCTTCACGCCCTCCTCCTGACCCGCCGGGTCCTGGGCCATGCCCTGCACGGCCAGGGTCATGAAATCTTCCGGCGTGAGGCTCTGCACACTGTCGCCCTGGGTGGCCCAGACCGGCGTGCCAGGCACTTTTTCCCAGTCCTGGGTGATGCCGGGTCGCACCGCCACGGCAAGGCCGCGCTGTTCGCGGGCGTCGTAGTTCCAGTGCCAGATGCGGTGCTGCGAGGCGTCGGGGGTCAGCGTCGCCTGGGGGTAGCGGCTGTGCCACTGGGTGGCGTCGATCAGGTGGGGCTCCAGCGCGCCGAAGAAGTCTTCGGCCACCAGGCAGTCGAACAAGTCTTGCATCACCAGCATGGCGCCGGTGGAAGTAGGGTCGAGTTTCATCTCAATCGGTTCCTCGGTCTGAGGTCGTGGCCAGTCTGGCCTGGAGGGCGCGGAACGCGATACCGCGTTCGTCGCCCAGTACGAATGCATTCACGCCACGCTCACGCCAGCGGGCATGGTCGCCCGGGGCGCGCGGGATGGCGCAGTAGGGCACGCCGGCGGCCGTCGCCGCGCGCCAGGTGTCGAGCAGCGCTTGTTGCACCGCAGGCTGGTCGATTCGCCAGGGCATGCCCAGCGATTGCGAGAGGTCGGCAGCGCCTTCCAGGATCATGTCCAGCCCCGCTACCGCGGCCAGGCGCTCGGCCTGGCGCACGCCCTCGGCGCTTTCGATCATGGCGATCACCATCACCTGGGCGTTGGCCTGGTCCACGTAGTCGGCAAGCCGCGGCTTGCCGAACGAGCCGGGCCGCCCGGCGTTGAGACTGCGCTCGCCATGCGGGTGGTACTTGCAGGCGCGGACCGCCGCCTCGAGCTCGCCGACCTGTTCCACGCGCGGTAGCACGATGCCCTGGGCACCGCCGTCCAGCAGCCGCAGCATGCGCTTGGGGCACAGGTCCGGCACCCGCACCAGCGGTGTGAGCCCGTAGCTCTCGGCCGTGCGGATCATGTTCTCCACGGTCTCTGGATTGATCAGCACATGTTCCAGGTCGATGATCGCGAAATCGTAGCCGGCTTCGGCGATCAGCTCGATGGCGACCGGGCTTGGGATCGAGGCGATCAGCCCATGCACCGGCTGCCCTGCCGCGAGCGCCGCCTTCAGGCGATTGGTCCTCAGCATGGGGTAGGCCTGTGTGGGTGGAGTGGGTTGGGCACCGTCTTGAATCGCCGCTCACCGTCGCCCAGCAGGCGCCGCTGGGTCAGCGCTTCCACCTCGTAACTGGGCGCGAACACATCGAATGCCGCGAAGCGCGCGGCGTGTTGCGGGTGCGCGGCCTGGTAGTCGAGCACCACCTGCGCGGCCATCGCCCAGAACGCCCCCTCGTCCAGGCCGTACTGCTGGCGCAGAAAGATCGCCATTTCGCCCAGGCAGACGAAGAAGAAAGCATCGCAGGAGAAGTCGCGCACCGCCCCCAGGTCATCGGTGAGGATGAACGAGTTGCGGTTGATCCGCGCGTGGCTCTCCGGCAACGGCATCAGCTGCGGTGCCCGTTCGGGGCGCGCCAGGTGGGCGGGGCTGTAGCGCACGCCGTCGTGGAAGTCCTTCAGTGCGATGCGCTCGGGCCAGCCGTCACGGTGGATCAGCACGATGTTCTGGCCGTGCGATTCCATGCCGATGCCCTCGGCGTACAGCATGTGCACGATGGGCGCGATACTCACCCGCAGCAGTTGCGCGGTCCAGGCGTGCAGGCCATGGCGTTCGATCCACGGCGCGATGAAGGGGCTGACCACCCCGCCGCCGTAGCGGTTCTCCAGCGCGCTCAGGCCATTGAACGGCACGCCCTCCTCGCCTGGCTGCAGATACACATTCAGGTTTTCCCGCCAGATCGCGCCGAGGGTGCCATACACCTGCGCCTGGCGTGTGGCCGGCAGCCGTGCGTAGTCGAAGCTGGCGCCGGCGATCTCCCCGAGGATCACGAACCCCAGGTCGCGGGCGGTGGCGTCGGTGGCGATCAGGCCTTGCAGCCAGTCGGCGATCAGCGGCCCGTTGAGCACGGTGTGCCGCGCCAGGATGCGCGTGCTGGAGGTGTTGGTGATGCTCAGTGCCAGTTTCACGTAGGGCGCCGTGGGGTGATCGACGTTGGCCAGCGTACGGATCGACTGCTGCGCGCGATAGGCCGGCGCGGACGCGCCCAGGTACAGCACGCGCCCCTCGGCCAGCTCCTGTTGAAAGCTCGGCTGGATCACCTGCTCCCATTGCCAGGTGTGTACCGGTATCAGCTGGTAATCGGCCAGTGCGCGGTCCTGCTCGGCCAGCACGGCGCTGAACTCGGTCCAGCGTTGTTCGCCCACCACCTGCTGCCAGAAGGTGGCCTCATCGAGCTGTCGCGACAGCCCACTGCTGGCCAGCTCGCGCTCGACGCCCAGCCACACCAGCGCCAGCGGTGCTGCGAACTCCGGGCCGTACTGGCGATTGTCCGCCAGTGAAAAGCCGATGCGCGATTTGTAGCACGGGTGATAGCTGTGGGCATCCATGAAGTGGCGTTCCAATGCGTCGGCACCCAACTGCTGGGCCGGCACGGGCGGACGGTAGCCCTGGCTGCGCGCCTGCAGATCCTTGGCCAGGGTGTGCTCGAGCTCCTGAACGAACCGCGCCATGTGCGGGGTTTCGTGGAAATCGCCGAGCAGCTCCGACAGCGCCAGGTGCAAGGTTGGCCTGCTGACCTGCCCTCGGGCGTCGACACGCTGCAGCGTCGCCGCGTGCAGGCGGATGATCTGGAAGCTGTCACTGAGCAGGCCTTCGCAGCGGTACTGCACCGGCTGCGCGTCGGCGGCCTGGCCCTGCAGGGTGAACAGGTCGACGTCCTCGGCCCGCGTGTGGCGATAGGGCAAGACGTCTTCGTAGAGCAGCGTTTGCAGCAGTTGGCCGAGCACGCGCTCGGCCACCCGGCCATAGAGTTCGGCATCGACCTGCGTCGCAGGGGTGATCTGTTCGATAGGGGTCAAGTGTGTCATTTCAGTCCCTCAAGTACGATGTTCAGCGGCCGCCGCGTCGGGGGCGGCCGTGTCGGGGCTGGGCGTGAGCGGAAAGCGCCAAGCCAGGGGAAGGGTCAGCAGAATGAGCATGCCGGTGGCGTTGAACACCTCGCCGACGGCGCTGGCCAGGGCCCCCTGGCCAGCGTCGAAACCGCTGCCGGCGCGGGCTTGCAGCCACAACGAGCCCAGCACGATGGCCAGCGACGACAGCACGCGCCGGGAGATGTTGTTCATCGCCGCACCCTGGGTAACCAGGTGTTCGGGCAGCACGTCCAGTCCGGCGGTGGTCACCGGCATGTAAGAAAGGCCAAGGCCTGCGCCGCGTATCACCATCAGCAGGCACAGCAGCGGCAGGCCGGCGCTGGGGCCGAGCGTGCCGAGCGCGAAGGTGGCCAGGCCAGTGAGCAGCAGCCCCGCCGACACCACGCCGCGCGGCCCGTGACGATCCAGCAGGCGCCCGCCCCACTGCCCGAAGGCACTGGCGGCCACTGCTGTGAGCAGCAATGCGCTACCGGTCCACAGCGCGCTCTGCCCCATCACCATCTGCACCTGCAATGGAATCAGCACCAGGCACTGGAACATGCCGATCGACTGCACCACGGCGATCACCACACTGGTGCGGTAGCCCTCCAGGCTGAAGACGCGCAATTCCAGCAGTGGTGCCGGGTGGCGCAGTTCGTGGCGAACGAAGCCCGCCAGACACAGCAGCGCCAGTGCCAGACCCGCCAGGTTCAGCGGCTCGCTCAGCGCGTCCAGCCCATGCAACTGGCCGAGGGTGAGCATCAAGGCGCCGATGCCCAGCGCCACCAGCGCGTAGCCGGTGGTGTCGAACGGCTTGGGCTGGCCCGCGTCGCTCTGCGGCAGTACGCGCCAGCCCAGGGCCATGGCCAGTACGCCGATGGGCACGTTGATCAGAAACAGCGCGTGCCAGTCGAAGACCTCCAGCACCAGGCTGCCGCACAGTGGCCCCAGCGCTGGCGCCAGCATCACCGCCGCCCCCCACAGGCCGGTGACCCGGCCGCGCTCGCCCTTGGGATAAACGGCGAAGATGATCGCCAGCGACAACGGAATCATCAGCCCACTGGCCGCCCCCTGTACCGCGCGCGCCACGATCACCGCTTCGATGGAGCCTGCCATCGCACCCAGCAACGAGCCGCCGGTGAAGGCGGCCAGGCCGAACAGGTACAACGGCTTGCGTCCCCAGCGCTGGGCCAGATGGCTGGTCAATGGCATGGCCATGCCCATGCTCACCATGAAGGCCGCCACGATCCAGGTCGCCATCACCGGGCCTATCGCGAACGCCTCGATGAACGCCGGCAACGCCGGATTCAGCGAGCTGTTGTTCAGGCTTACGGTGACGGTACCCAGCAGCACGTTGACCACCACCAGCGCACGTGGAACCCGCCCAGGGCTCATCCCTGCCCCCCAAGAACCGGCAGGAAGCACTGCAAGGGCCGTGGGTGGCAGAGGAAGTCGGCGTGAGAAATGTTGTAGCCGTAGGCGCCTGCCATCGGCAGCACCAGCACATCGCCCACCTCCACCCCAGCCAGCGGCCAGTCACGGCTGAGCACATCCTTGGGCGTGCACAACTGGCCGACCACCGTACAGGGCTGCGTCGGCCCCGTGGGCTCGCGCCCGCCAGCGGGCAGGTGGATGATCGGATGATCATGCCCCTGGGCCACCGGCAGGCGGAACTGGTGCGTGCCGCCGCGGCACACCACGAAACGCTTGCCATGGCTGGTCTTGATGTCGAGCACCTCGATGGCGTAGTAGCCGCAGTAGGCGCTGATGAAGCGTCCCGGCTCGAAGCGCAGCACCGGCCGGTCGGCCAGCGCGTCCAGGCGCCGCTCCAGGTGCCGGCACAGCCGGGCCCAGGCGAAGCGCTCGCCGCCCAGGTAATCCACGCCGATGCCGCCGCCCACGTTGAGGTGGGTGATGCTCTGAGCACAGGGTGCCAAGGCCTTCCACTGCGCCCAGCGCTCCAGGTACAGATCGAGCAACTGCTCGTGGCGCTCCACCTGCTGCTGATGGGACAGCGCATGCACGTGAAAACCCTGCAACTCCAGATGAGAGCAGCCTTGCACGCGCCTGATCGCCTCGGCCACTTCGCTTTCGTCCAGCCCGAAGGGCGTCGCGGTACCGGCCATCGCCAGGCGGCTCGACAGCTGCGCCGGCAGCTCGGGGTTGACCCGGATGAAGACCCGCTGCACCCGCCCGGCCTGCTCGGCGGCAAGCTGCACGCGGGGGATTTCCGAAAGACTCTCCAGATGGATGGCCGACACGCCCTGACCGATGGCCGCGCGCAGATCGGAGTCCAGCTTGCCCGGCCCGGAGAACACGAAGGGCAACGGGCTTCCTGCCACTTGCAAGCGCTCGATCTCACCGCCCGAGGAAATCTCGAAGCCGCTCACCAGGGGTGCCAGCGTGCGCAGGATCGGCGCCTCGCTGTTGGCCTTGATCGCGTAGTACAGCTCGACCCCCTGCGGCAGCTCGGCCATGACCTGGCGGGCATGCTCGGCGAGCGCATCCAGGTCGTAGACGAACAGCGCCAACGGGTCCTCCTGGGCCGCCTGGGCCTGGGCGATGGCCTGGCGCACATCGACAGACAAGCGGTTCATCGCACCACCCTCCCCGCCCAGGGACTGGGCAACTGAACATAGGCCGCGTGGCGGTCGGCCTGGGCAGCCAGGCGCACCTTGAGGTTGGTCTTGCAGGCGATCGGACCGCCGACCAGCAGGGCGTCCAGCTCCGGCGCCGGCTGCAATAGTTCGTCGCGGATTTCGGCCAATTGCCGGTACACGCACCCCCACATGGCCGGGGCCAGTTCCGGCCGGTCCCAGCTCAGGGCCAGCACCGCCTCGGCGAGATGGTTGACGAACAGGCAGTAGCTGATGCGCTTGAAGCCTTGTTCGCGCGAGTAGGTCAGCGACTGGCGGACCCGCGCCGGCACCGCGGCCTGGAGGTAGTGCACGCCTTGCTCGGCCGTAAGCTTGACGCCTTCGAAGTCGCGCAGCAGCAGCTGCGCCGGTTGGCCGTTTTCGTGCACCAGTACCGCGTTCTGCAAATGCGGCTCCATCACCACGCCGTGGTTGAAGAACAGCGCCAGCACCGGGCGCAGCAGCAAGGCCTGGTAGCGCTCGAACCAGCTCAGCAACTGCGCGTCACCGACCGGCTTGCCGGTATCGCCCTGGAGGAAGTCCAGCACCAGCGGGCGCAGCTGCAGGTCTCGGGCGAACAGCGTACCGGCCATCAGGCAGCGGTCCGGGGACGTCTGGAGGCAGAAGTTCTCACGCAGGATGGCACCGGTCTGTTCGCGGAACCACAGCGCGTCCTCGGCGCTGGCCTGGGCCGGGGCCCAGCTCAGGGAGGCCGGCTCGCGCACCCATGTGGCCCCCCCGAGGCTGGCGGGCTGCTCGGTTTGCAGACGCTGGAACAACGCATCGATCAGCAGTGCGCTGTCCAGCTCGTACCAGGCGTTCTTGCGTACGCAATTGGTGATCCGCACGTTCAACGAACCCTTGAGGAAGTAGCGGTGGCCTTCGATGTACCAGGTGCGCATGGAGGCTGTCGGACTGGCCAGCGCGCCCTGCTCGCCCAGGTCGACCACCTGCCCGCTGGCCAGCAGCGGTGCCAGGCGCGCATCGGCCAGGAACAGCTGCGCCTGCACCGGGTGCAGGTAGATCACGGCGCGACCGGCAGCGGCCTGGCGTTGGTCGGCGAAGCCGTTCAGGGCCTCGGCATCGCTCAGGCCGTTGGCACGGATGGCCAGGCCGTCACGAGGTACCTCCAGCGCGTGCAGCCTTGCCTGGGTGCCGAACTCCGGGCCGTAGGCCCGCTGGCCGAGGTGCTCTGGCCATTGCCGGGCCTTGGGCGCCGGGTGATTGGGGTGGCCGAAATGCAGTCCCTGTTCACTGGCCAGGTAATCGCGCAGGGGCGCAGGATGGCGGGTGGACAGGGCGTGGTCGAGGATCGCCGCCGTCACCTGCTGGCTTTGCGACACTTGCGCGTGCAGCTCCTGATTACGCGCCCCGGCCATGTGTTCACAGGCACCGAGCACTTGCGTGGCCAGATCACTGAAGGCCGGGCAGGCCCACGCGCCCTCGCCCACGCGGGTGTACACATCGCCCAGGTAGCGCTGGCTGCCGAGCGGGTCCTGGCGGTCGACCAGTACGAACAGCTGGCGTCCCTCGGGCAGGTCGATCACCAGCGGCAGGCCACCACCGCGCAGCGCCCGCAGGTAGCCGCCTGGCGCCATGCCGCGCACGTGGGCCGGCCAGGCGTAGCTCAGGCGCTGCTCGGGCAGGGCGAACTCCTTGATCAGGCAGTTGAGCAAGGCATGGGTCGCCGCCAGCTCGCTGACCACCTGGGACACGCTGGCGCGGTTGCAGGGCTCGGCGGAATCGGCCACGGGCACTGGGTTCGGGGAGGCGGTGCGCGACCGCGCGAGCTCAGCCACGGGCTTCACCCAGGGCGCCCCGCAGGGCGCGTTCGAAGCGCGTCACCACCTCGTCGCACTGCGCCGGCGTGATGATCAACGGCGGCAGCAGGCGGATCACGCTGCCATTGCGCCCCCCGCGTTCGAGCAACAGGCCCTGCTCGAAGCACTGTTTCTGGATCAGCATGGCCAGGGCAGGGTCCATCGGGTGCGCGCCCAAGGCATCGGCGGGCTGGCGCTCGTCGACGATTTCCAGGCCCAGCATCAGGCCACGGCCACGCACCTGGCCGATGGCCGGGTAGTCCTTGGCCAGGGCCTGGAGGTCTCGTCGCAGCGCTGCACCGCGCTGCGCGGCCTGCTCGTCCAGGCGTTCGCGACGCAGCGTCTGCAGCGTGGCCAGGCCGCTGACCATGGCCATCTGGTTGCCACGGAAGGTGCCGCTGTGGGCGCCGGGTTGCCAGGCGTCCAGTTCGCGGCGCAGGCCCAATACGGCCAGAGGCAGCCCGCCCCCCACGGCCTTGGACATCACGATGATGTCCGGCTCGATGCCGGCATGCTCGTAGGCGAACATGCGTCCGGTACGGCAGAAACCTGCCTGCACCTCGTCGAGGATCAGCACGATGCCATGGCGCTGGGTGACCTCGCGAATCGTGCGCAGCCAGGCATCGGGCGCCGGGTTGGCACCACCCTCGCCTTGCACCGCTTCGAGGATCACCGCCGCGGGTCGGCACACGCCGCTTTCGACATCGTCGATGAAGTCGCTGAAATAGCGCGCCATCGCCTCGGCACCGGCCTGACCGCCGAGCCCGAAGGGGCAGCGATACTGGTGCGGATAGGGCATGAACTGCACGCCGGCCATCAGCGGGCCCAGGGCGTCTTTCACTGCGGTGTTGCCGGTCACGGCCAGCGCACCGTGGGTCATGCCGTGATATCCACCGCTGAATGCCACCACGTTGCTGCGCCCAGTGGCGGTCTTGGCCAGCTTGAGCGCGGCCTCGACCGCGTCGGCACCGGAAGGCCCGCAGAATTGCAGGCAGTAGTCGCGGCCCTGATTGGGCAGTAGCTCGAGCAGGGCTTCGCTGAAGGCGTCCTTGGCAGGGGTGGTCAGGTCCAGCGTGTGCAGCGGTGCGCCGCAGGCCAGAAACCCGGTCAGCGCCTCCATCACAGCCGGTGGATTGTGCCCGAGTGCCAAGGTGCCGGCACCGGCCAGGCAGTCCAGGTAGCGCCGGCCCTCGACGTCGGTCACCCAGACGCCCTGCGCGCTGGCGATGGCCAGCGGGAGCTTGCGCGGGTAGCTGCGCACGTTGGATTCGAAGCGCCCCTGGCGCCCGAGGTAATGGGCATTGTTCAAGGCCGCGGCGACCGGCTCGTACGCATCGAGCGGTGCCCTGGTTTCGCTTAGCATCGTGCTCTCCTCTTTCTGTTCGAAAGCCCGTCGGGGGCTCTCTCGCTTGGGTGGTGCACTCATCAGCGGCGCTGCACGAGGCAACGCCATCACGGCACGCCGGGGCGTGCCTGATCGTCATCCATGATCGCTGGGTCTTGTTATCAGGCAGGCCCCGCAGGGCCTGGGGTCAGAAGCCCACGGTGGCCGACAGCAGGTAGGTTCTGGGGGTGGACAGGGTCAAGCCGGCTTCGCTGTCGTCGGAGGCACCGGCCGAGGCCCAGAAGCGTTTGTTCATGACGTTCTCGACGTTGGCGCGCAGCGTGACATCCTTGCCCTCGACCTTGAAGGCGTAGCGGGCGCCCACGTCGAAGCGCTCCCAACTGCCGATTTCCTTGGTGTTGGCCTGGTCGAGATACTGCGAGCTGGAATAGATGCCACGACCGGTGAGGGTCACGCCCTGCAGGCCCGGCACATCCCATTCGGCGCCCAGGTTGGCGTTCAAGCGCGGAGTGGCCGGCGCCTTGTTACCATCGTTGGTGCCGCCCGCGGTGCCTTCGAGTTCGCTGTCGATGAACATCACACCGCCCAATACGCGGAAACCGTCGACCGGCTCGCCAAAGGCGCTCAGCTCCACACCATTGTTGACGCGCTTGCCGTTGGAGCCGAACACTCGGGTTGTCGTGTTGGTTTCATAGGCAGGCTGCTTGATGCGAAAGGCTGCCGCGGTCACCGTGATGCGACCGAAATCGTACTTGGCGCCCATCTCCACCTGACGGCTGATGAACGGCGGGAAGACCTCGTCCTCGTTGATGGAGGTCGACGGGGCGATCTTGCCTTGGCTCAGGCCTTCCATGTAGTTGGCATACAGCGACAGGCTGTCGGTGAGCTTGTAGAGCACGCCACCGGAGGGCGAGAATTTTTCCTCGTCGTAGTTGGTGGTCTCGGGGACGCCATTGGTCCAGGTGTTGGTTTTCACCCGCTGCCAGCGCCCGCCGAGGGTGACCAGCAGGCGGTCGTCGAGAAAGCCCAGGGTGTCGGACAACGCCACACCGGTGTAGCGGCTTTCGTTGTACACCTTGTCGTCAAGGCGCGTCGGCGTGGTCGGGTCGGGAATGTCCACCGGGTCGTAGAGGTTGCTGTTGCCCGACGCGTAGCGCCCGCCGCCGTTGGTGTAGTCCATGTAGAAGTAGCTGGCCGCCAGGTTGACCTCATGGCTCACCGGGCCAGTGCTGAACCAGTTGCGTACGCCAGCGGTGGCGGTACGCACGTTTTCATCGCGGGTGAAGTCGCGCGGCTGGACAGTGAAGTTGCCGGCGTCGTTGGTGACCGTCACGTTGTGGCGCAGGAAGTCGTGATTGCTCTTGCGTGCGCCCACCCCACCGTAGACCATCACCGAATCGCTGACGTCGTACTCGCCGTTCACCGCACCGAAGGTGTCCTTGGTGCGCGCCTTGCTCCAGGGTTGGGCGTAGTTGTGCCGCACGTCCTTGGCCGACGGCACCCGCGCGTTGGGTCCCACGATCACCCGCTCCTGCGGCGCATCGGTGTCACGCTCGGTGTGGCCGATGTCCGTGGACAGGCGCAGACGCTCACCGCGAAAATCCAGCCCCACCACCGCCATTTGGCGGTCGACGCTCTGGTGGTCCCATTCGGTATCGCCCGATTGCTTGACGCCGTTGAAACGCAGACCGAACTGGTTATCCGGGCCGAAGCGACGGCCGATGTCCACGGCGCCCCCCACCTGGCTGTTGGACGCATAGTTGCCGGTGAATTCGGTGATGGGCTTGTCGGTGGCGCGCTTGGGTACCACGTTGATGCCACCGCCGACGCTGCCGCGCGGCGAGATGCCGTTGATCAACTGGGTCGGGCCGCGGAAGATGTCCACCCGGTCGGCCATCTCCATGTCGATCGAGTAGGTGGGCAGCAGGCCATAGAGACCGTTGTAGGCCACATCCGTGTTGAACAGGCTGAAGCCGCGAACCGTGAACTGCTCGAAACGCCCGCCGGCCGGATTGGTCGCGCGCACGGCGGGGTCACTGGCAACCATGTCGCCGAGGGTTCGCGCCTGCTGGTTCTTGATGGCCTGGCCGGTGTAGGTGGTGAGGCTGAACGGGGTGTCCATGAAATCGCGCGAACCCAGCAGCCCTTGTGAACTGCGCCGCGCGACCTGACCGCCGGCGTAGGCCTGGCCTTCGTCATCGGCGAACGAGGTATGGGTGCCGGTGATGTTCACCGGGGCTATTTCCAGGCTATCGGTGGCCGGCGCCACCTCCAGGGTATAGGCCCCCGCCCCGACCGAGCGCAGTTGCAGGCCGCTGCCGGCCAGCAACTGAGCGAACCCACCCTCGACGCTGTAATCACCCTCGAGCCCCGGGCTGCGCCGACCGCTGACCAGTCCCGGGTCGACCGACAGGCTCACCCCTGCCTGGCTGGCGAAACCGGTCAGGGCATTGGCCAACTCACCCGCCGGCACATGATAGGCGCGGCTTTCTGCCGAGGCCGATGCCGAAAAGGCGCCAGTGGCGAACAGCATGCTCAGGCACAGGGTGTGGCCGTAGAACGAGGACGTCAGCCGGCCGCGTGAGCGGGCTCGCTGGCGGTGGGATGGAGGCATTGGCGGGTTCTCTTCGAGGTGGTTTACCTTCAATGACAAGCGAACCCGAAAAAGGGGACAGGCCAGGCGAATAATTTTGCAAAAAAATTCAGGCAGCCTTTTGCCGAGGGATCAGCGTGGCCCAGTAGCGCGTGCGCCACTGCACCTGCACCGGCAAGGTCGCCGCCAGTATGTCGAGAACCTGGTCGGGGTCGGCGAGGCGAAAGCTGCCGGTCACCCGTAGGGCTTCAAGCTCTGGCGCCCAGCGCAGCACGCCGGGGCGGTAGCGATCCAGATCGCGCAGCACATCGCCCAGCGGCTGGTCGATGGCCACCAGCACACCGTCGCGCCAGCCGAGCTGCCTGGGGTCGAAACGGCCGATCGGCCCCACGCCACGATCGCTCACCCTCACCTGCTGGCCACCGCGCAAGGCCAGGGCGCTGTAGCGCATCGGCGTAAGGTCGGCGCTGCCGGCGTACACCGCGAACTGGGCGGCGCTATCATCCTGGCGCACGTTGATCTCACCGCCACGCAAGCTGCACACGCCGTGGGCGGTGTCGATCAGGAACGGCAGGGTGTCGTGCAGGCGCAAGGCGATTTCGCCGCGGATCAACCTCACCCTTCGGCCGGCCTGATCGAGGTTCACGGCGGTGCCCGTATTCAGTTGCAGTTCGCTGCCATCGGCCAGTGTCAGAGTGCGACGCTTGCCAGTGCCGGTAGAGAAGTCGGCGCTCCACGCCGCCACGGGCATCTCGCGCAGGGCCATCCAGCCAGCCGGCAACGCCACGGCCAGCCCCAGCACGCCCTTGAGCATCTGGCGCCGGCTGTGTCCGGTGCGATCGAGGGTGGCCATGGCCAGCGCCGGTGGCACCTTGGCAAAGCGCGACCTCAGCGCCTGGGCATTGTGCCAGGCGCGCTCGTGGGTCTCGCACGCCTGGCGCCAGCGTTGCAGACTGGCCAGCTCGCGCTCGCTGAGCTCGCCCGCTTCCACGCGCACCAGCCAACGGGCCGCCGCCCGAGCCACTCGGCGGGCGTCGTCCTTCGCGGCGGGGTTCAGCACAGCTCCACCAGCAGGCAATGCTCGTAGGCCAGCGCCATGTAGCGCTTGACGCTGCGCTCGGTCACACCCAGGCGCTCGGCGATGTCGCGGTAGCCCAGGCCCTCGAGCTGGCTCAGCAAGAAGGCGCGGCGAGCGCGATCAGGCAGGCCGTCGAGCAGCTCGTCGAGTTCATGCAGGGTTTGCAGCACCTGCCAGCGGTGCTCAGGCGAAGGCGCGCAGGCCGGCGGCAGTTGCGCCAAGGCGTCCAGATAGGCCTTCTCCAGGCTATCGCGCTTGCGCAGGTTGACCAGCAGGCGCTTGCCGATGGTCAGCAGGTAGGCGCGAGGCTCTTTCAGATCGGCGATGCGCTGGGAGCCGGCCAGCACCTTCATGAAGGCGTCCTGGCTGAGGTCCGCGGCGTCCTGCCGGCTGCCCAGGCGACGACTGAGCCACTGCTCCAGCCAGCTTCGATGCCCCTGGTAGAGCTGATGGAAAGCATGCGCTTCGGAATCGCCGCGTTCGAGCATGATCTGCACCTGCAAAGACGTGAATGAGATCGATTGTATTTCACATCAATGCATCAAGGATACCTTCGGATAATGCTGGCCAGTCGATGACTGGATCCTTTCAGCAGTTGCCGGGCCTGGAAGCAACCGGCCCCACGGAGTCGAGCATACGTCAGCCGTCGAGTGGAGGGTATGGGAGCAAGCAGGTTTGCCCGCGTGTACGTGTGGCCGGCCTCGATCGGCGTCGACCATGGATCGCTCACCAGAAGCCGGCGAGGGTCCGTTGGCACGGGCTCGAAAGATCCAGGATCAAAGGGGGGGTGAGGAACTTTTCGCTGAAACGAAAAAAGGACCCTGAGGTCCTTTTTGGCCGACTTACGAACATCCGAATCTTGAATGCCGAAAGTCATGATTTGGAGCGGGAAACGAGACTCGAACTCGCGACCCCGACCTTGGCAAGGTCG
>NZ_JACVTO010000026.1 GCF_016518545.1 Pseudomonas sp. S30 | reverse complement strand
CCCCCCCCCCCCCCCACCCCCCCGTCCCCCCGGTGGGGCCCCCGCCGGGCGCCCCGCGCGGGGCGTCGTCGCGTCTGGCCCGCTGATTTCAGGTATCAGCCTGCCCTGGAACGCCGGTTATGTACGCTGACTGCTTCGGCGCACTGAACCATCCGCCCACCTCGCCGGTCAATCGTTACACACCTTTGCAAGAAGACGCAGGCCCATGACCAACCCTTTCGACCTGATCAGCGACGCCTTCGCCCCCCATTACCGTGTCAACCTCAGCATCGAGCGGCTGGACGGGAGCGTGATGCTGACGTTGTCCAACGACACTGGCGTGGTCAGCAAACGGTTGATCAGCGCCGCCCAGCGCAACGACCCGGTTCGTCTGCGCCGCGTGATCGACAGCATCCGCCTGGGCCTGGCCATCGAGCAAGGCGATGACGCGCTGGGGCTCCTGGCGGCCATGACCGATCGCAGCGCGCCTCGGCTGGCTGCCGTCGCCCGCTAGCCCGGCTGCGCAGCTCAGCCTCCCTGGCGGCCCTCTCGGGCGTTCTGATCGGAACCTCCAGACCTCAGCCTTTGACCTCGTCGACGTCCTTGCCGCTGGCGTCGATCACCCGTGTGGACGGGTAGCGGAACGAGGCGTAGCGCACTACGAGAATCGCCAACGCCAGCAGCAGGATCCCGCCGCACACATACAGCAGCCCGGCGTCCGGTGCCTTGTGATGCGAAACATCACCGATCAGCAGGCGCGTGAGCGCAGTGATGGCCACGTACAGCAGGAAGCGAATGGGCATGTGGTTGGTCTTGAAGTAGATCCCCACCATCGCCCCGAGCTCCAGGTAGATGAACAGCAGCAGGATGTCATCCACACTGATGCCACCCTTGGACAGCATGTCGATGAAGGTCACCACCGCCGCATAGGCAGTGATCGCGCCGATGCCGAACAGCGCCAGGTAGTGGAAGGCCTCCACGCACAGGTTGCCCAGCGAGTCCGCCGAGCCATGCAGGCCCTTGCGCAGTTTGTCAGCCCATTTGATGTTCACGATCAATAAGTCCCCATTACGACAGGCAGCATGATGCGTCAGCCATGTGACGCTTGTGGCATGCAGTTAAGGGGCCAGCCCCCGCTATGGGAAGGCGGCGGATTGCCGCAGGACACGTCGACAGCTATAGAGCGCCGAGGATTGATGAATACCACTCAGCCTCTGGCGGGACCGGAAAGGATGCGCTATTCTGAGCACTGTATAAATACACAGTGATCAGTCAATCCACACACGCAAAAGGCACAGAGGTGATGAATGGCCGTCGAAGTGGTGTACCGCAGCAGCCGCGACCCGGAGCGCTTGTTCATGGATAAAGCCGAAGCCGATCGTCATGACAAGATGCTCGAACTGGCCGAGCGCCTGGCCGAGGTGTTGCACAAGGCCGTGCCGTCGCTGACCGAACAGCAGGTCGAAGAAGCTGGCATTTACATGGCCAAGAACCGCGACGTGTTCGCCCGGGCGTTCAAGAGCCAGCCCGATGCACTGGCTGAACTGCTCGACGACAGTGCGCAGGTAGCCGAGTAAGCCCCGTACGCAGCTGGCCAGGGTACCGCAGGTGGGAAACCGCAGGGCGGCAACCTCAGCCAACGCAAACCGCGGCCGAGGTCAAGCACCCTGGCAAGCCTTGCCAAGGGTGCGGAGACTGGACGAACCTCCCCAGCACAGCTAAACCTCTAGTGTGCGCGGAGAAGTGCCATGAACCCACGTCATGCCTGCCTGGCCTGTATGGATCGCCTACCTGTCGCTCTGCTGGAAGCCACCCTGTGGATTGCCGCCGAGCATGACCGACAGGCAGATCCTGGGACCAGTCTCGGCCAGATGAACGACCTGCAGTTTGAGATTGCCGCCCGTCTCCCCGTGCTTCCACCGGCCGAACTGGCCCAACCCTTGTTGCGTCAGCTCACTGCGCTGGGCTTCCACCAGGATGAATACCATCCACTGCGGCCCCAGGCTGCGCTGATGCATCAGGTACTGCAGCGCAGGCGCGGCCAGCCGTTGCTGCTGGCGGTGGTGGCGCTGGAGCTGGCTCGCCGCCTGGGGGTCCCCCTCGAGGGCGTCAATTTCCCCGGGCATTTTCTACTGCGCGTTCCAGGCGCCGATCACCTGCTCGACCCCAGCGGCGGTCGACGCCTCTATCCCAACGACTGTCGCGATCTGTTGGCCCGTCAGTACGGCCCGTCCATGGCCTTGAACGCCGAGCACCTGCGCAGTGCCGGCCCTCGCCAGATGTTGCAGCGTCTGTCGCGCAACCTGCGCCAGTTGCACATCAGCAACGACCAGCCGCTGGCCGCGCTGATCGACGCCGAGCGGGTCATGCAGCTGGGGCCTGCGCAGGTCGCCGATTACCTGACCCGCGCCGGGCTGTACCAGCAACTGGACTGCCCCCAGGCCGAGCGTTTCGATCTGGAGCATGCACTGTTGCTCACCGACGATCCGGTACAGCGACTCAAACTCAGCGAGCGGCTCAGCCAACTGCCCAGCCACCGGCGATCGATCCACTGACCCGCCCCTGGCCGGTCAACGCAGCGGCGCCGGACCTCGGACCTGACTGATCAGCACCGCCGCGACCAGCGCCGGGATCGCACACAGCATCAATATCCACTGCACCGGAACCTGGTTGGCCAGTAGCAGGCTGCCGAACAGCGGGCCGAGAATCGAGCCGAAGCGCCCCACCCCGAGCGCCCAGCCGGTGCCCGTGGCGCGCACCGGGGCCGGGTAGAAGTTGCTCACGAAGGCGTTGAGGGTGAGTTGTCCGCCGATGATGCAGAACCCGGCGGCGAACACGCTGGGCACCAGCCAGCGTGGATCGGCATGGTTCAGCCCTACCAGCACGCTGAACAGCGCCGCGCCCAGCAGCACCACGGCCAGCAGCCTGGCCTTGTGCACCACGCGGTCGGCGCACCAGGCCAGGCAGACAGCGCCCAGGGTCCCAGCGAACAGGAACAGCGAGGTCACCAGATTGGCCTGACGCAGCGCCAGGCCGCTCTCCTGCAACAGCGAAGGCAGCCAGCTGATCATGAAATACAGCAGAATCAGGCTGACGAAAAAAGTGCCCCAGATGAGCAGCGTCGGTCGGGCGAAGCCATCGCGAAACAAGTCCGGCACCGTGAACCGGCTGACTACCTGGGTATCACCGGCAGGCTCGGCCACTGGCAGTCGCCAGCCGGGGAGCATCCTTGCAGCCAGACGCTGCAAGCGCGCATGCGGCGGCGCATCGCGCAACAGACGCGGCAGTGACTCGGGCAGGAACAGCGCCAGAAACGGCAGCAACAGCAACGGCGCCACCCCACCGGTGAGAAACACCGCCTGCCAACCGAAGCGGTCGATGAAACCTGCCGCGACGAAGCCACCCGCCGCGCCGCCCAGAGAGAAGCCGCAGGCGGCCAGCGTCACCATCAGGGTGCGCAGCCGCGGCGGCGCGTAATCGGCCATCAAGGCCATGGCACTGGGCATCGCCCCGCCCATGCCGATGCCGCACAGAAACCGCGCGAGCATGAGGCTGTCGAGGGTGGTGGCGAACACCATCAGCACCGTGAGGCCGGCATACAGCAACACGCACCCCAGCAGCACGCGGCGCACGCCCAGGCGGTCGGCCAGCGGCGTGACCAACAGCGAACCCAGGGTCAGGCCCAGCAGGTTGGCACTGAATACCGGCCCGAACGCGGCTTTTTCCAGGCTCCAGTCCTGGGCCAGGGCCGGTATCACGTAGCCCAGTACCTGGGCGTCGTAGCCGTCGGTGACCAGCAGCAGGATCAACAGCACCAACAGGTGCCATTGATAGGACGACACCGGGCGCGCGTCGAGTGCCGCGCGAAAGCTGGCTATCTGTTCATGCATCGCAAGGTACCTGCCTGTCATTGTTATTGTCGGCCTGCGGTCAGGTTCGACCCTCGGCCTGTGCCAGGCTCACGGGGTATCGGCTTGATTGGCCGGATGCGCCTGGATGAACGCCGGATGCTGCCCCGCCAGCGCCGCGACCCGGCGAATCCGCGGACAGCCCGCCAGATCTACTTTGAAACGTTCGGCGGCGTACACCTGCGGCAGCAGGTACAGGTCGGCAAGACCCGGCGCTGGACCGAAGCAGAACCCCTGGTCGCCGATCTGCCGCTCCACCGCCGCCAGGCCCAAGCCGATCCAGTGCTCGATCCACTGACCGACCTGGATCTCGTCGTGACCGAGCTGGCGCAGCCGATCGAGCACGCTGACGTTGTGCAGCGGGTGCACATCGCAGGCGATGGTCGCCGCCACGGCGCGTACCCTGGCGCGCTGTTCGGCGTCTTGCGGCAGCAACGCCGGCTCGGGATAGCGCTCTTCGAGAAATTCGACGATCGCCGGCGACTGCGACAGCAAGGCGCCGCTGTCACTGCGCAGGGTCGGCACCCGGCCTTGCGGGTTGAGCGCCAGGTAGTGAGCACTGCGCTGCTCGCCCAGAAGCAGGTTCACCGGCACGGCGCTGTAGTCCAGGCCCTTTAGCGCCAGGGCGATGCGTACCCGGTACGACGACGTGGAGCGGTAGTAAGTGAACAGATCCATGCCCTGCCCTCTGCTCAGTTGGCCGCCACGACCCTGCCACGGCACTCGCCGAAACCGATGCTGGCCACGCCTGGACGCATGCACCTGGCCCGCAGGATGACCTCGTCGCCGTCTTCCAGGAAGGTCCGCGTCTCGCCACTGGGTAGTTGCACCGGGTGTTTTCCGCCTTCGGTGATTTCCAGCAGGCTGCCGAAAGAGCCGGACTCGGCGCCGGACAAGGTGCCTGAGCCGAACAGATCGCCCGGTTGCAACTGGCAGCCGTTGACGCTGTGGTGGGTGACCATCTGCGCCACGGTGAAGTACATGCTGCGGCTGTTGCTCGAGGTCAGCCGTGCCGGGGCCAGGCCCTGCTGGGCCATGCGCGGGGTGAGCAGCAGCACTTCGAGCTCGATGTCCAGTGCACCGCTGGCCTGGTCCTGGGCATCGAAGAGATAGGCCAGCGGCTGTGGATCGCCTTCCGGGCGAGGCGGCTGCGCACAACGAAACGGCGCCAGGGCCTCGGCCGTGACCACCCACGGCGACAGGCTGGTGATGAAGCTCTTGGACAGGAAAGGCCCCAGCGGCTGGTACTCCCAGGCCTGGATATCGCGAGCCGACCAGTCGTTGAGCAGGCAGTAACCGGCCACGTGTCCGGCCGCCTCGTCGATGGCGATGGCCTGCCCCATCTCGTTGCCCTGGCCGATCCAGATGCCCAGTTCCAGCTCGTAGTCCAGCCGTGCGCAGGGTCCGAAGGTCGGCGCGGTGTGCCCGGCCGGCAACGTCTGGCCCTTGGGCCGGCGCACCTCGGTTCCCGAAGGGCGCAAGGTGGAGGCGCGGCCGTGGTAGGCGATGGGCACGTGCTTGTAGTTGGGCAGCAGCGGGTTGTCGGGGCGGAATAACTTGCCGACGTTCTTCGCATGTTCGATGCCGACGTAGAAATCGGTGTAGTCGCCCACCTTGGCTGGCAGGTGCATCTGGCACTCGCTGGCCGGGTACAGCGCCGCCTGCAACTCGCCGCGGTGCTCGCCAGGCTCGCCCAGCAGCTCGAGCAGACGCTCGCGCAGGGCCACGCGGGCCGCGGTGCCGAGCGCGAAGAAGGCATTCAGGGCACCACCACGGGTGGCCTCGACGGCAGTCCTGGCCAGGCCGTCGAACAGCCCCAGCTCCAGCACCCGCTGCAGGTCGAGGATGGCGTCGCCGATGGCCACGCCACAGCGCGGCGCCTGGCTCTGGCGACTGAAGATGCCCAGTGGCAGGTTCTGCAAGGGGAAGTCGCGGTGGCCATTGGCATGTTCGACCCAGCTACGGGCCATGGCGCTATCGTTCATCGATCATCTCCGGTTCGGATTGAAGGTGCTCGGCAGGCTTGCCCAGCAGCTGTCGTAATCGGCCTGCAGGTAGGGGCTGTCGAGGGCCTGCCGGCTCGGGCGCAGCACCTGGCTGGTTTCGAACATGAAGGCCATGGTCTGCTCGATACGGTGAGGCGCCAGTTGCGCGGCGATGGCTTTCTCGCAGGTCTCGGCATCCGGACCGTGGGCACTCATCACCCCGTGCAGGGACGCCCCGCCGGGCAGGAAGCCGTCGGCCTTGGCATCGTAGACGCCGTCGATCAGGCCCATGAATTCGTTCATCAGGTTGCGGTGGAACCAGGGCGGGCGGAACGTGTTTTGCGCCACCATCCAGCGCGGCGGGAAAATCACGAAGTCCATGTTGGCCAGGCCCGGCACGCTGCTGGGCGAGGTCAGCACGGTGAAAATGGACGGGTCCGGGTGGTCGAAGCTCACCGTGCCCAGGGTGTTGAAGCGGCGCAGGTCGTAGCAGTAAGGCACGTTGCTGCCATGCCAGGCCACCACGTCGAGGGGGGAATGCTGCAACTCGCAGCCCCAGTGCTCGCCGAGAAATTTCTGCACCAGTTGCACCGGGCCCTGGGTGTCCTCGTAGTGCGCCACGGGGGTGAGGAAGTCACGCGGGTTGGCCAGGCCGTTGCTACCGATTGGCCCCAGGTCGGGCAGGCGCAGGGGCGCACCATGGTTTTCGGCGATGTAGCCACGCGCCTCGCCGTCCGGCAGCTCGACGCGAAATTTCATCCCGCGGGGAATCACCGCGATCTGCTGCGGCTCGACCTGCAGCACGCCCAGCTCGGTGGCAATGCGCAAGCGGCCCTGCTGCGGCACCAGCAGCAGCTCGCCGTCGGCATCGAAGAACACCCGCTGCATCGAGCGGTTGGCGCCGTAAAGGTAGATGCTCACGCCAGCGGGCCGATCGGCCGGCGCGTTGGCCACCATGGGCTGCCAGCCGTCGATGAAATCGGTGGGCTCGCCGGGAATGGGCCGAGGATTCCACCGCAGGCGATTGGGGTTGGCCGCCGCCAACCCACCCGCCAGCGGCTGCTGGGCCAGGCGCTCGAAGCGCGGATGCAGGGCCGAAGGTCGGATGCGGTACAGCCAGCTGCGCCGCAGCTCGTGACGCGGCATGGTGAAGGCGGTACCTGACAACAGCTCGGCGTACAGCCCGTAGGGCGCCCGCTGTGGGGAGTTCTGGCCGACCGGTAGCGCACCGGGCAGCGCCTCGCTGGCGAACTCGTTGCCAAAGCCGCTGAGGTAAGTGGGTTCGCAGAGGGTGTCGCAGGTCATCGGGGCCTCCGGGCTCGAGGAGCCTTGGCTGCCGATACGGGCACGGCTCGCGGCTGGCGAGGACAGTGAGCCGAAGGCAGCGTTGGACATTGTATTTTTCGTAATCCAATTACGCATAACGTAATTTGCTCCGTCGCAGGCGTCAAGCTATAAAGGCGCCACGATGATCCCCCGGACCCACCCCGCGATGTCCAAAGACAAGCCCACTCCTGACCACAACAAACAGAAAGTCCGCTCGGCCGAGGTCGGGACCGACATTCTCAAGGCTCTGGCCGAACTGTCGCCCTCCACTTCCCTGTCGCGTCTGGCCGAACATGTACAGATGCCCGCAAGCAAGGTGCACCGTTACCTGCAGGCACTGATCGCCAGCGGCTTCGCCGAACAGGACGCGGCCACCAATCACTACGGCCTGGGCCGCGAGGCCTTGCGGGTGGGACTGGCGGCGCTGGGCAGCATCGACGTGCTCAAGGTCGCCGCCCTGCCGCTGTCCGAACTGCGCGATGCGCTGAACGAGACCTGCTTCATCGCGGTATGGGGCAATCGGGGCGCGACGGTGGTGAGCATCGAGCCTGCGGTGCGCGCGGTCACCGTGGTCACGCAGATCGGCTCGGTGCTGCCACTGCTCAGTTCGTCCACCGGGCTGGTGTTCGCCGCGCACCTGCCCGAGCGCGAAATCCATGAGCTGCGTGACCAGGAACTGGCTGCGCGCGGGCAGGCGAGCGAAGACTACGCGCCCGTACTGGCGCACATCCGCGAACGCGGCCTGCACCATGTCCATGGCTTGCTGATGCCGGGTGTGGATGCGCTGTCCGCCCCGGTGTTCAACGCCCTGGGCCAGGTCGCCGCGGTGATGACCGTCGTCGGCCCGACCTCGATGTTCCACGCCGACACATCGGGCCCGGCCGCAGAGCGACTGCTGGAGGCCAGCCAAGCCGTGAGCCGACGAATGGGCTGGGACTCGCGCTGACGCACCTCAGCGCCAGGTGCGGTGCTCGATCAGCCGCAACAGCTGCGTATCGAATCCTTCGTAGAGTGCGGGAAACATTTCCGAGGCGGCGTCGAAGCCGATCTCGTCGGCCAGCTGCTTCATCCACTTGGCCACCGTCATCTTCTCCATCGCCACCGCCTGCACGGCCTGGCGCACACCCAGCAGCTGCCTGGCCGACTGCAACGCCTTGCTCAGCACGCGCCCCAGTGCGCCGCTGGAGGCGAACACGCCGAGCGCGCCCGTGGCGAACTGGGTCATGGCACTGGTGCGGTCACCGTCTCTCCATGCCTGGCCGGCATTGACGAACGACCTGACCGCACAGCCAATGCCGATCAGCATGTTCGCTGGCGGAATCGGAATGGTCAGAAGACTCGCTACCACGATCACCCACTCGACCACCACCGAAGACACCCGCTCAGCCACGCTCACGGCCTGCCGGTCGGCATCGGCGATCAGACGCTGTACGCGCGGCGGCAGGTCGTCGGCAAGGTCCGTCAGCGGCTGGTCCTTGTAGGGTTGCAGGGCCGCCATCGCCAGCGCGGCGCCGCCCTCGCCCGCGTCGACGATGCGTTTGTGCAACGAGCCGAGGCGGGGCTGGTTGTTCCAGGACGCACGCCGGTAGAAATAATCGCCCAGGCCGTCATCGCCCCAGCTGTCGGCCACCTGCGCTCGGGAGCGATAGGCCGGCCCTCGCGGGACGTCCGGCAGATAGATCGCCTCACCGGCCTGAGGTCTGGAACGGCGATACAGTCTGTAGGCGCCCTCGATTCGAACGCCGTCCACACGCAGGTCGACCACCGCGAAATCCTCCAGGACGTTTGGGCCGGCAAGGCTCTCGACACCTGCCAGCATCCAGGCGGCGACGCGTTTCGGCACTTGGCCCTGCATGAGCTGGCTGAGTAGATCGCGACGCATCTTCAGTGAGATCAGCAGCCGGTGCAGCTCGCGTTGAGCCGCGTGGCCAGGAAACGAAGGATCGAGGAAGGTGCTCTGCAGCCGCTCGATGTAGCGCTCACCGAGCCTGGCGCTGCGGATGTAGCTGGCCAGCACCTCACGGCTCAGGTGCGAGACGTCCTGCCCGTCGACACTGTCGATACGCGCGAACTGGGCGAAGTTGAACGACGCGGCGTAGCCCTCGATCACCGCCTGGGTCAAGGTTCGGCGCTCCGAGTCGCTGATGTCCACCATCACCTTGTCCGGATCGATCGGCCCGCCGCGATTGCCAGGCACTGCATTGATGTAGTCGGCGACCTGTTGACGGGCGTAGTCGTCCAACCCCATCAGGGGTGCCGCCACGCTGTAGAGCGCCGACACCTGCTCCAGTTCCTGGTCGACGTCGCCGAGCGCCTGGCGCAACTGCGCCGGCGCATCGATGTACCACTGTGGCGTGGAGGCCAGCAGGTCGTCACGCATGGCACTGCAACGCCGCGCGCCCAGTGCGTGCAGGACATCGCTCCAGGCCTGCGACTCGATCCACTGCACCCTGAGATCATCAGGCGACCATCGGTCCGGCAGGCGCCTGGCTTGCTCGAGCTGGCGCTGCACGCCTTCGCGATCGGCCAATGCCGACTGCTCGACCAGAAACTCCACCCCTTGTTCGTCGGCGGCCCAGCCAATGATCGCCTCGTTCATGGCGATCGTGCTGGGATAAACCAGGAAATCACCGTCGGGCGCGCCGGGGGCATAGAGCAGATGGATGCTGGCGTCGCTCAGGTACAACAGATGCTTGAGCACGGCTCGCTCCTGGCCAAGCCCGATCAGCCCGGCCTTGATGCCTCGGGCCTGCATCTGGTCGGCCATCGCCGCCTCGACCAGTTCGCAGGCCGCTTTGGCCGCGCCCTGATGGCGCGCGGCGCGAACGGACAACGCCAGACGTGCAGCGATGCAGTCCACGACGCCTTGGCGCATGTCGTCGCGCTGATAGCGCTGGGTCACGGCCTCGATGTAGCTGCGCCGCAGGTCCAACGCGTCGATCATGTCCTGCACCGCCTCGGCAGCCAGCGACGTGCCCAGCACCTTGACCGCCAACCGCTGGCCGCGGTAACCGCCGCGCAGCGCCCAGCGCAGCAGGGTCGCATCACTGGGTTCAGGCTTGGAGACGTCCAGGGCGAACCGGTGCTCGATGCGCACGGTCACCTCGTTGGGGTCCAGCGCCAAGTCCAGGCGATCCTTCAGATAGTTCGAAATGGCGTGCTTGGCGTAGTCTTCGAGGCTACTGAGGTGACCCAGCAAATCCTCGCTGTGCTTCGTGGCCTTCTGCACCTGCGCTTCCAGGGCCTGATAGCCTTGCAGCTCATCACCGGTCAGGAAGCGCCGCCACGCCGGCAGCAGGCTGTCCAGGTACGCGGCGCTGCTGCGCGCCGAGTAGCGTTCTGCCTGGTACACGAAAGGCTCCAGGTGGGCAGCGGCCTGAAGCGTCGTCACGATCTTCACAGGATCGTCCCCGTCCTGCATCGCATGCGCCATGAGTACCTCCTGCAGCTGCTGGAGGTCCTTGAGCAGCCCTTTGAACATCGAGCGTTCGAGCGGCACGAACGCCAGATCGCATTCGACGTCCTGTTCCAGGCTCAGGCGCTGAGCCTCACTCAACAGCGTGGCCCAGATGCAGTCCTGGCGCAGACGCGCGCGCAGCGCCTTGGCGACCCGCCGTGGTTCGCGATCGAACCAGATACCGGTGGTCACGCAGTGAACCAGCACATCGCCGGTGCGCGGCCGCTCCTGGGCTTCGTCTTCGTCCTGGTCAGGGAGGCTGGCATAGGTTCCTGGCAGCCGAATGCGCTCATCGCCCACTACCAGGCACACCTCGTGCGGCTGGCCGGTTTCACCGCGAGTCAGCAGCAGGTCGCGGATCGCCGAACGCTGCTCGTGGTGGGCATTGAGAAAGGTCAGGCCCTCCAGGTCCATAAGCCGCATCAGGTGTGAACTCAGCAGTGTGCCGTCGAGCCTCAGAACGCTCTGGATCGACCACCACTGCTCTCGGCGTGCGCTGACCTCGTCCAGGGCAGGCTGCAGGCGCAGCCTGAATGCGTCCCACGGCTCATCGGCGAGTGGCTGCAGCGACGCGTCGAGCGCTGGCGCCGCCATCAGGCACTGGCGCAGATACACCACGCAATCGGCCAGGGCCTGCAGTTGATCGGCCTGGGAGGCATCGGGGTTGACCCCACGCCCGGGGTTCTTGGGATCTGATGAGAGGTCGAAACCGAACAGATCGATCATGATCGATACTCCGCCATGCAAAGACGATATGGTCGGCAGCACCGGTTCGAATGTCAGTCAGGAATTGCTCCCCCGACTTTTACCCCGGAGGTAAAGGTGAATGTCGCCAAACACTATTTTTCCCGCAGGATCAGCTGCTTATGCTGTGTGGACTGAGTGGCGCGCCGGACTTCCCCTCCGTGGCGCGCGGCCCTCAGGTTCATCGACGTGGATTTTGAAGCTCCTTGATCCAACGTCCCGATTGGCCGCTGCCTGTGCAGCGGCTTTTTTTATGGCGCGCTGCGAGGGTAGCGTTGCAGGTTGGCCATCATCTGCGCCAAGGCCTGCACGTTGTCTTCGGGATGCACGGCATCGGTGAAATCGCCGACCTGCGACCAGTGCGCGGCCACCTGCTCGGGGGTGAAGCCGGCCTCGGGGTCGAAGCCCACGCCAAGGCTTCGCTGCCAACGCACCTGGCCGATCCAGCCACCGCCCACTTCGTACAGCTGCCCGCTGTCCTGGCATTGATCGCTACCCAGGTACACCACCAAGGGGCTGACCAGCTCGGGCCTCAGCCGCTCGAACACCTGCGGTGGAATCAGCCCTTCGGTCATGCGGGTAGCGCCCGTCGGTGCAATGGCATTGACCAGGACGCCATGCCTGCGCCCCTCCAACGCCAGGGTGCGGGTGAGCCCGTACAGGCCGAGCTTGGCCATGCCATAGTTGGCCTGGCCGAAGTTGCCGTAAATGCCCGAGGTGGAGGCGGTGAAGATCACTCGCCCCCAGTTCTGTTCGCGCAGGTGCGGCCAGGCGGCATGGGTGACCTTGTAGGCGCCTTCGACGTGCACGCGATAGACCGCATCCCAATCGGCGGCCTCCATCTTGTGAAAGGACTTGTCGCGCAGGATACCGGCATTGTTCACCACCACATCCACGCGACCGAAGCAGTCCAGAGCCTGCTCGACCAGGCGGGCGCCATCGCTGACCGAGTCATGGTTGGCCACCGCCTGGCCGCCGGCCGCGCGAATCGCCTGCACCACCTGGTCGGCCGCCGAGGCACTGGCGCCTTCGCCTTGGGTCGAGCCACCCAGGTCGTTGACCACCACCCGCGCGCCACGGGCCGCGAAGAGCAACGCGTGGGACCGCCCCAGGCCGCCGCCCGCTCCGGTGACGATGACCACGCGATCGTCCAGCGACAGGGTTTCGTTCATGTTCAAGGCTCCAGGCACGATGGTTGGAGTTGGAGTCTCCGTCGCCGCAAAGCACTGGGCAATCAAGCGGCGGCGCCCTGAATGGCGCGCGATAACATTGGCCGATGACGTCTTCTCAGGACCACACCATGCGCTGCGGCAGGCTTGTGAGCGGCTGCTGCCTGAAGGCCAGGTAATGACCCAACACCTGCACCGGCGCTTCGGTATGAGGATAGTGGCCGATACCCGGCAACAGCACGGTATCGGCCTGCGGCAGCAGTTGCCGATGACGCTCCACCCAGTGTGCGCCCAACAGCGGATCGACTGCCCCCTGGATCAGCGCCAGGGGCACCTCGCCGGCTTGCAGGGCGTCGAGCCAGCGCTGGCGATGGCGATTGCGCTCCGGCACCCAGGTCATGAGTTTGTGCAGGATGCGGGTGCCGCGGTTGGATAACACCAGGCTCCAGCAATCGTCCAGTACGCTCTCGCTGGGGTGAGTGGCCGGCCCGTAGACCTGGCTGACCGTGCTCACCAGGTCATGGCGCCCGAACGAACGCGCCACCAGCCAGCCCAGCGGGCTGAGCAGCAGCCTGTGCACCAGCGGCAAGGGGCACAGCTCTGGAAGCAGCGGAGTGTTCAGCAGCACACAGCTGGCGATGTCGACGCGCGCTTCACGGTGACGCGCCAACAATTCCTGGGCCACGCAGGCGCCGTAGTCGTGCGCCAACAGGTGCACAGGCTGGACGATGTGCAGATGCGCCAGCAACGCCTGCTGCAGATCGGCCTGCTCGACCAGGCTGTAGTGGTGATCGGTCGGTTTCGCCGAGTCGCCGAAGCCCAGCATGTCGCACGCCACCAGGCGAAAGCGCTGCGACAGAGGGGCCCACAGGTAGTGCCAGTCCCAGCTGGCGGTCGGAAAACCGTGCAGCAACAGCAAGGGCGCCCCCTGCCCGGCTGTCCAGTAGCGGATGTTCTGGTCCCGAAAGGTGAAACTGCGCCCGCGGGTCCGCCAGACGCACAATGGAATTTCGGCCAGTGGCATCGCGAAGGTCCCGCTGATCAGGAAATGACGGCGTAGGTGGGGAAGTACGACAGGGCTGCGTTCATTGCACTGCACCTCGGCACTTGCTTGTGCTCTCTGTGTCGAGAGTCTAGTCACGCGCTCGGATGGCGAAACTCGCCTTGGCAGCCAGCTTGATGACCGTGCGGGACAGCGGCACGAACGGTCATAGCAGGTGCACCAGCAGCGGCGCGGCGAACAGGTTGAGCAAGCCGGTAAGGACCATCACCAGGCCGGCCACCGAACCTTCTTCGCCGCCCACTTCATGGGCGCGGCTGACCCCGGCGCCATGGGCGCCGACGCCGAACAGCGCACCCCGGGCCAGGGGGGTGCGCAGTGGCAGGTACTTGAGCAGCACGCCGCCGAACAACGCGCCGAGCACCCCGGTGAACAGCACGAACACCGCGGTCAGTTCCGGTACGCCACCCAGGTCGTGAGCCATCGGCATGGCGAATGGCGTGGTGATCGAGCGCGGCACCAGCGAACGGCTGACCGCATCGTCCAGCGCCAGCAGGTGCGCCAGGCCCCAGGAGCTGGCGATCGAAGCCAGGCTGCCGGCGAGCATGCCCAGCGACAGCGCAGGCCAGTGCCTGGCCAGCATGGCACGCTGTTGCCAGATCGGCACGGCGAACGCCACGGTCACCGGGCCGAGCACGCCGATCAGCCACTGGGTGTCTCGGGCGTACTCGGCATAGGCGGTATGCAAGGGCACGGCCACCGCCAGCAGCAGCGCTGGCACCAGCACCAGCGGCGACAGCAGGTAGCGCCCGGTGCGCGCATAGAGCCAGCGGCTGAACAGGTAGGCCAGCAGGGTCAGCGCCAGCCAGAACAGCGCCATGGGTTCAAGGCTCATGACGCAGGCTCCAGCGGCATACCCACTCCACCGTCGCGGCGGTGACCAGCATCACCACCAGGGTGCTCAAGGCGATCACCAGCAGGATCCGCCAACCGTCGCTGCGCAGCAGGCTGCCATAGTCCAGCAGGCTCATCAGCGCGGGAATGAAGAACAGCAGCATCTGCGCCATCAACCAGCCCGCACCGCGCTGGAGCGCACCAGGCTGCACCACACCGCTGGCGAACAGCAGCAACAACAGCGCCATGCCCATCACGCCGGGCGGGATCGGCCAGCCAAGCCGGGCCACCAGCCAGCCACCGATCAGGTACAGGACGAACAGCACGGCGACCTCGCCGACGAAGCGTAACCAGGGGGTGCAGCGCGCGACGATCATGATGGACTCCTCGACAGGCGCCCAGTGTAAAAAGCCGCTGCCCAGGCCAGAAGCGAATTGTTAGACTGCACACCATTCCATAATGGAATCCGGCACATGGAATTCAAGCAGTTGCGCAGCTTCATCGAGGTGGTCCACCGCGGTGGCTTTACCCAGGCCGCCTATACCTTGCATATCAGCCAATCGGCCGTCAGCAAGCAGGTGGCCCAACTGGAAGACGACCTGGGCCAGCCTCTGCTGGAGCGTCAGGGCTCGCAGCTGCACCTGACCGCCGCCGGCCGCATCGTGCTCGAACGCGGCGAGGCACTGCTGCGCCAGCGCCAGGAGTTGCTCACCGAGCTCGACGACCTCAGCCAACTGGCGCGGGGCGAATTGTGTCTGGGTCTGCCGGTGATCGGCGGCGAAGCCTTGTTCGCCGAGTTGTTCGCCGACTACCGGCGCCGCTACCCGAACATCCGCATTCAGCTGATCGAAGGGGGCAGCCGCATCATCGAGCAGGCAGTGCGCAGTGGCGAGCTGGAACTGGGGGGCTGCGTCACGCCGAGCGATCCGGCCTTCGCCTTCCAGCCGTTCTGCAACGAGCCGCTGGACGTCCTGCTGCCGCTCGATCACCCCTTGGCCAGCGGCCAGGGCGTCACGCTCCAGGCCCTGGCCGACACGCCATTCCTGCTGTACGAGCGCAGCTTCATGCTCAACGACAAACTGATCGCGGCCTGCCGGCAGGCCGGTTTCACGCCCAGGGAAGCGGGCCGCAGCGGCCAGGCGGATTTCCTCGCCGCCTTGGTGGCGGCAGGCCAGGGCGTGGTGCTGCTGCCCAGCGTGGTCGCCAGAGGCCTGCAACGCCCGGGCGTGGTGCGTCTGCCGCTGCTGGCTGCGGATGCTCTGCGCTGGGACATCGCCTTCATCTGGCGGCGCGAGGCCTACCTGTCACGGGCGGCCCAGGCCTGGCTGGCACTGGTGAAGGCATATGGACCTTCGCCGCCGGCCTGAGGCTCAGCCTTTGAGCCGCGCGGCCAGTTCCGCCAGCCAGGGCTCGGCATCGGTTTCAGGCGTCACCGTTTCGCTGGCGTCCAGGCGCAGCATCGGCTGCACCTCCCGCACGCCCAGCTCGGCGAACAGCTCGCGCATCTGCTCGCCGCCATCGCAGTAGGTGTCCCCGTAGCTGGCATCGCCCAGGGCGATCACCGCACCGGGCAGGCCGCGCCACTCACCCGGCAGCACATCACGGATACTCGCGTACAGCGGCATGAGGTTGTCCGGCAGCTCGCCCATGCCGGTGGTCGAGGTGACGACCAGCAGGGCCTGGGGGGCGAAGCCGCGCACATCGTCCAGGCTGGCCCGATCGGCGTACCAGGCCTCGAAACCTGCCGCCTGGAGCAGGGCGCGGGCATGACGTGCGACTTCTTCGGCGGTGCCGTACACCGAACCGGAAATGATGGCGATTTTCATCAGGAAGATTCCGAAACCGAGTAAAAGCGTAGGATACTAGCATCCTGCGCGCGCGTTCGACCGGGCGTTCGGCGCAGATAGGTAGATAGACAGCCTGTCTTGCCAAGCTAATGGATGGATTCATGATCAATGCGCAATTGCTGCTCGCCGTCATCGATGCATCCAACGATGGCATCGTGGTGGCCGAGCAAGAGGGCGAGGACACCATCCTCATCTACGTGAACGCTGCCTTCGAGCGCCTCACCGGCTATCCCCGGGAAGAGATCCTCTACCAGGACTGCCGGTTCCTCCAGGGTCAGGACCGCGACCAGCTCGCCCGCACCCGCGTGCGCAAGGCCATCGCCGAAGGCCGTGCCTGTCGCGAGGTGCTGCGCAACTACCGCAAGGACGGCAGCGCGTTCTGGAACGAGTTGTCCATTACGCCGGTGTACAACGAAGCGGACAGCCGCACCTACTTCATTGGCATTCAGAAAGACGTCAGTCGTCAGGTGGAACTGGAGCACGAGTTGGCCAGCCTGCGGGCTCGATTGGCCAAATGACCGTCCGTCCAGCTCTTTGAACCAAGTATTCTCGAACATGTCCATATCATGGGAAATTTTTCCAGAGACCTCCGAATCGAGCCAGTGCATGCAAGCCGACGCCCTCCTCACTCAGGATGAGCTGGATTTCATCCAGGACATGCAGCATGTCCCGCAACTGAACCAGGCCGATCCCAATGCGGTGCTGCAGGTCAATGGCGACCCGCGGCTGCAGCAATTGCTCACTCGTCTGGTCGCCAGCGAACAGGTCACGTTGCAGGCGCAGCTGGAGAATCAGCAGATCAGCATCCCGCTGCAACTGGTCGAGGACGAGTTCCACGCCGTGCACCTGCAACTGGGCTCACCGGAAATCTATGAAGAAGGCCCCAGGTTGCGGCCCTGGCGCTTTTCGATGGAGCAGCCGTCAGCGCTGCTCGACGCACAGGGTGAGCAGAGCGAGCTCTGGGTGCGCGACATTTCCTTCAGAGGGGTGCTGCTGGAAGTTCGCGACGAGCGGCCGCCGCCGGCACGCTTCGAGCTGTTCTTCGCCCCCGACGGGATCCAGCCGATCGCCCTGACCGGCACGTTGCGCCGCTGCATCGACACGCAACTGGCCGCCTACGACCTGGGCCGCAGCGCCATGGATGAAATCGACCGCCTGCGCGAATACATTCTCCAGGCCCATCCCCAGCTCAGGACTGCAGCCCCCAACGCCAGACCGTGAGGCCTGCGAGCGCGCCGCGGCAGCCCGCTGCAAGATCGTCGGCGCGCCACCTCAGCATTGCGTGAGATCGATCTGCCCGGCCAGGCCTTGCAGCAGACGCTGGCGCATCACCGGCCCTTCGCTGGCCAGCCAACCGATTGGCACGGCTGCCAGCCGATCTTGCGCCACATGTACGACCTCCCCGGCCAGCAACACTGGTCCCTCGATACGCTGCGCCAAGCGCGTCAGCCGCTTGCCCAGATCGCCATCGGGATAATGATTGTCGAACAGCACCAGCGCCTGTGCGCCCAGCCGTTCGCACACCAGAGCCAGCTCCTGCAGGGGTTGCCCGATCGCCAGTTGGGTGACCTGCACCTCGGCGCATTGCAGCGACAGGCCGGCCACCAGCAACTCCAGTTCCATGCAATGTGCCGACAACGGCGCCAGCACGATGTGCCAACGCGCAGGATGGCTGGGGGGCTGACGGCAGGCCAGCACCCGCAGGCGCAGGAACTGGTCGAAAAACAGCCACTCGCTATGTTCTCCATACCTGGCCTGGTGCAGACGCAGGGTGCGCCACAGCGGCAGCAGGACACGACCGAAGGCCTGCTCCACGCTCAGGCTGGCCGACAGTCGCTCCCACAGCCGCTCCAACGCCGCAACGTCGAACTGACGCACCGCCTCGCGCAGCGGCGGCCACCAGAGCGAAAGCTCGGCCGCGCCAGCGCCCACCCACGGCTGGGCGCCGGCGGCCTCGCGGCGAGCGATGAGGCTGCCGACCTTGCTCACCGACACCCCTCGGCCTATCCAGTCGAGAATGCAGGCGACGGTGTCGATGTCGGCTTGCGAATACAGGCGATGGCCACTGGCGGTACGAACCGGCTGGATGAGGCCGTAGCGGCGCTCCCAGGCGCGCAGGGTCACGGGGTTGACCCCTGTCAGGCGGGACACTTCACGGATCGGGAACAGCTGCCGATGAGCAGGCTCCAGGTCACTCGGCAGGCGGTCGGGCAGTGCGTTCATTCGCGTGACAACCTAGATCCTGGGTTCGAGCCTGGCATTCTACGCCTCGCGCGCCCTGTCGGGGGCGAGCCTCGACGACCGCCTGGCCGGAACTGCGCCTGGCGGGCTGGCCGCACGCCAGCAGGATGGCTCGCAAGCCGACGCAGTTCGGGTATGCTGGGCCCCGAACGAAGCGACGAACAGACTGCCCGCACATGAACAGCCCCATCCTCATCACCGGCGCCAGCCAGCGCGTCGGGCTGGCCCTGGCCCTGGCGCTGGCCGAGGCCGGCCATCTGGTCGTCAGCGCCAGCCGCAGCCTGCCCGTGCACACGCCGCACCCCAACATCCATCCGTTTCAGGCCGACCTCACCCGCGAGGCCGACCGCCAGGCCCTGATCGAGCACCTGCAGCAGCGCTACGATGGCCTGCGGGCGATCATCCACAACGCCTCGCTGTGGCTGGACGACAGCCTGGCCAACCTCGACACGCTGTTCCGCCTGCACGTCGAGGCGCCCTACCACCTCAACCTGGCACTGGGCGAACACCTGGCCCGGCTGGACAAGGCCGACATCATCCACATCTGCGACGAAACCTCCTCGCGCGGCAGCAAGAGCCACATCGGCTACGCCGCCACCAAGGCCGCCTTGCAGAACATGGTGCTGTCGTTCGCCGAAAAGTACGCGCCCCGGGTGCGCGTCAACGGTATCCTGCCCGGCCTGCTGATCCTCAAGGAAGGGGGTGACGAACGCTACCGCCAGCAGACCCTGAGCAAAGCCCTGCTGGAATTCGAACCCGGCGCCCAGCCGCTGATCGAGGCGGTGATGTTCCTGCTCGACAGCCAGTACAGCACCGGCAGCCAGGTGGTCATCAATGGTGGCCGCCATCTGAAGAACCGCATGATCTGAGGCCAGTCCATGACCGAGCAACAACAGCTTGAACTCCAGGCCGCCGCCTTCCGGCGCCTGGTCGATCATCTGCAGCAGCGCACCGACGTGCAGAACATCGACCTGATGAACCTCTCCGGCTTCTGCCGCAACTGCCTGTCCAAGTGGTACAAGGCCGCCGCCGACGAGCGCCAGCTCGACCTGAGCCTGGACGACGCCCGCGAGGCGGTCTACGGCATGCCCTATGCCGAGTGGAAGAGCCGCTACCAGAAAGACGCCAGCGCCGCGCAGCAAGCGGCGTTCGAACAAGGAAAACCCCGTGACTGACCTGAACACCCTGCGCCGCAGCCTCGCCAGCGGCGAACACGCCTTCGCCGACACCTTGGCCTTCATCGCGGCCCACTACCGCTACGCACCCCAGGCCTTCAGCAACGGCGGCGTGGAAAACGCCGCCGGACAGAACGAAGGCTCATGCAAGACCCTGGGCCTGGCTCTTCTTGAAGGCTTCAGCGACCAGGAAGCCCTGCTGGCTTTCGGCGAGCACTACCGCAGCGTGGTCGCTACCCCCGAGGGCAGCGACCACGGCAACATCCGCGCGCTCATCGCCCATGGCCTGCCCGGGGTGAGCTTCGCCGCACAGCCGCTGACCCGCCTCGCCTGAGTAACCCGGCCGCGGCGCTCGGTTCACGGCCGTGGCCGCGCCACTCCAGGGGTGCGCAGCGCGTCCAGGCGCGCCCCCTGGTAGCGCGTTTGCCGTGAGAACTTCCAGCGACCGAACAGCCCGTAGATATGCGTGACCCGCCCCTGCTCGCGGTAGCCCATGCGCACATGCATCTTCATGGCTGCAACGTTGTGCGTCTCCACCACGTCCACCAGGCTGCGGTAGCCCTTGGCGTGCATGAGCCGCCACATGTCCTCCTGCGCCGTAACCGACAGCTCGCTGCCGAAATAGCGCCGGGTCATCTCGCCACCGAACTGGAAATACTCGCCCGGCCCGACGGCGAAAGTGCAGCCGTAGTAATGGCGGTCGTGGTAGTCGCCGGTACTGGCCCAGACGAACGCCACGGCGTCCCCTCGTGCATCGAGGTACATCAGCCCGAGATGACCGTCGCGGGCCAGCTCGGCCATGGTCTGCACGCGATCGCCGAAGTAGGTGGCGAACGCCTGGACGTTGTCGGCCGTGATCAGAGTCCGGGTGACCGGGGGGTGCGCTCGCAGCCTGTGGGGCGGGGAAGGTGTGGTGAGGTCGCGCTCGGTCCAGAGCAGTTCCCAGTGAAAGAACACATGGCGCTCGAACAGTGTCCTGCACACGCGCTTGAAGCCTTTCTGGCGGATTCGCTGTTTTAGTCGTGCAAGTACACCCATGCCCACTCCATCGGCCACCTCAAGGTGAGCGGCCAGTAGCGGGTGTATAAATCAGGTGAGGGCAGGAAAGAATGGGTATGGCGAGGAAGTTGTTACAAATTATTGCTGATTGGACCGAAGGTCGCGCCACCCTGTTGCACGGCGGCGCGACCTGTCGCGTTTACAGCTCGACGCAGTCGAAGCGCACGTCGGTCGCCACATCCTGGTCGTAGTCGACATCGGCGCGTTCGAAACCGAACAGGTTGAGGAACTGCTTCTTGTAGCCGGCGTAGTCGGTCAGCTCGAACAGGTTCTCGGTGGTCACCTGCGGCCACATGGCCTTGCAGGCGTCCTGCACGTCATCGCGCAGTTCCCAGTCGTCCAGGCGCAGGCGCGCCTTCTCGTCGACCTCGGCCGGCGCGCCGTCGGCGCGGTACAGACGGTCACGGAACAGACGATCGAGCTGGTCCTGGGTGCCTTCGTGGACGCCCTTTTCCTGCATGATCTTGAACACCATCGACAGGTACAGCGGCATGACCGGGATGGCCGAGCTGGCCTGGGTCACCACCGACTTGAGCACCGCCACGTTGGCGCCACCCTTGACGTCTTCGGCCAGTTTGCGGTCCAGGCGCAGTGCGGTCTGGTCCAGGTCCTGCTTGGCCTGGCCCAGGGCGCCATGCCAGTAGATCGGCCAGGTGATCTCGGTACCGATGTAGCTGAAGGCCACGGTGCGGGCGCCTTCGGCCAGCACGTCGGCCTGGCCCAGGGCGTCCATCCACAGCTGCCAGTCCTGGCCGCCCATGACGGTGACGGTGTCGGCGATTTCCTGCTCGGTGGCCGGCTCGATGCTGGCCTCGATGATGGTGTCCTTGTTGGTGTCGATGGCGGTCGACTTGTACGGCTGGCCGATCGGCTTGAGCGCCGAACGCACCAGCTCACCGGTCTGCGGCAGCTTGCGCACCGGCGAGGCCAGGGAGTAGATGACCAGGTCGACCTTGCCGCCCATTTCGTTCTTGATCAGCTCGATGACCTTGGCCCGCGCTTCGTCGGAGAAGGCGTCACCGTTGATGGACTTGCTGTACAGGCCGTCGGCCTTGGCGAATTTGTCGAACGCGGCGGCGTTGTACCAGCCGGCGGTGCCGGCCTTGGTCTCGCTGCCCGGCTTTTCGAAGAACACGCCCAGGGTGTCGGCCTTGAAGCCGAAGGCGGCGGTGATGCGCGCGGCCAGGCCGTAGCCGCTGGAAGCGCCGATCACCAGGACTTTCTTGGGACCATCCTCGCGCACGCCCAGTTTGCGGGTGGCTTCGATCTGGTCACGGACGTTGAGCTCGCAGCCCTTGGGATGAGTCGTGGTGCAGATGAAACCGCGTACCTTGGGATGAATGATGGCCAATGTCTGTACCTCGTCAGGTTTATGCTGGGGAAGCGCCGTCGAGGGCGATTCCGTTCGATCAGGGGATGAGACTATCCCCGCAGGTCATCCGACACATATTACGGAGTGCCTGCGCGAGATGCCATGCTCGCCCCCTTCAGGAACCGCAGCCCTGGAGATGCCCGCGGCTCAGCCATTGGCTCAGTTGCAGGGGTGGCAGGTGCACCAGCCCGGCCTCGGTTTCGCACACCGGCTGGATGAAGTTGTCGCTGAACAACAGCTTGCCGTGCACGAAATGCTCGTTTTCGCGCAGGTTGGGATTGTCGATGCGCGTGCCCAGCCGGGCGGCCAGCCACTTGCCGATTTGGTAATGACTGATCCAGCGCTGCGGCGCCAGCGAGTCCAGCGGCTGCGCCGGCGCATCGCGGCTGATGACGATCATCGGCACATCGCTGACCTCGGGCACCAGGTCGTTGTGGCCCCATTTGCCGTCCTCTCCCAGGCGCTGGCCGTGGTCGCCAGTGATCACCAGGTAGCGCTCGCCTTCGAGTCGCTCGAACCGCGCGATCAGCTCTTCGAGCAACCCGTCCAGGTAGTGGATGGAGTTGTCGTAGGCGTTGGCCTGCGCCTGGGCGCCGGTATCTGGCCAGGGCCTGTCGCCGCTCTGACGTGCGTAGTTCTGGGCGTAGGGCAGGTGCGCGGTGCGCAGGTTGAGGACGACGAAATTGCGCTCGGCGAACCGCTGCCGGTCGAGGATCTCCAGCAGGGCGTGGTCCTGGCGCTTGAGAAACCGTAAGGGGTGATCCTCACGGGTGATCGAGACGTCCAGGTAGCGGCTGCCCAGATGCGTCAGCAAGCGTGACTCCTGGGAGGAAATCCAGTGCGTGCGCATGCCGGCCTGGCGGGCGAAGCGGAACAGGTTGATCTGTCCCTCGCGCAGCAGGTGGTCCTGGCCCGGCTCGCGGATCGGGTTGAGCAGGTAGGGCAGGCTCACGTCGGTGGCCACGCCCGCCGCCACGCCAGGGCGCACCAGCGCACTGGGATGCTCGCGCAAATAGGCCTGCAGCCTGGGCGTGGTCTGCCGCGCATAGCCATACACGCCCATGCGCTCGCTGCGCAGCGAGTCGGCCACCACCAGCCAGACATGCCGGGCGCTGCTGGGAATCGGGCTCAGGGCGTAGGGTGCGAACGGCGCCTGCGGCAGGCGCTTTTCGCTGCGCAGGGCCAGGCGCACGGCCCAGGCCGAATAGGCGTTGAGGCTGTTGTGCAGGCTGCTGCGCGAGGGCCCCGGGGTGAAGGAGTCGAGGTTGCGGTAGGTGGCCCGGTACGGCTTGGCCAGCAGCACCAGGGCGATGAGCACCAGCGCCCAGCGGCTGGCAGGCAGGCTCACCCGCCCAGGGAGACGCCAGTGCAAGGCGATCAGCAGACTGTAGGGCAGCAGCACGCTGAATGCGGCGTGCCAGTGTTCGCCCAGGCTGTGCCAGGCCGTCTGCGCCACCTCGCCCGGCTCGCGCAGCAGGCTGCGGATGTCAATGGCGCTCAGCGGCTCGCCGAAGAAGCTGATATTGGCCAGTTGCAGCAATTGCATGCCGGCGAACAGACCCAGAATCGCCACCACCAGCGCCCGTACGTTGCACAGCCACAGCGCCAGGCAGAACGCCCACAGGCCGATCACCCAGCCCGCCTCCAGCTCGGCGCGGTTCTGGGCGCCGAACTGTTGCTGGATGAAATCGTCGGCCAGCAGCAACACGCAACTCAGGCTGGCCAAGGCCAGCAGGCGCAGCCAGGCGGCGACGCGGTCGTCGCGGCGCAGGAAGGTCAGGAACATCGGCATGGCAGGTCTCGCGATCAGGAGTCTTCAGGCAGGCGGCGGCGCCCGGTGAGCATGGACAGCGGCAGGTTCTCGCGCAGGCGCAGGCTCTCGACGACGGCGGCCAGCAGGTGCACGCCGACCAGTACCAGCAGCCCGTCGGCCAGCCAGGCATGCAGCGTCTGCGGCCAATCCTCGCCCCACAGGGCGTCCACTTCGCGCATCAGAAAACCGCTGAGGCCAAGGCCGCCGATGCAGCCGAGCATCAGCAGCATCACCAGCGCCCCGATCGGCGAATGGCCCAGGCGGTGATGGGGCTGGCCTCGGACCAGCGCCCTGGCATGCGCTGCCAGGCGAGCGGGTGTCGGCCAGAAATCGGTCCAGCGCGCACTGCGTGGGCCGATGAAGCCCCAGACCAGCCGCAGCACCAGGCAGCCGAGCACGTAATAACCCAGCCAGCGGTGCCAGCGCTCGCCCGCCTCGGTGAAGAAGTAATTGGCGAAGAACACCGTGGCGAACGACAGGTGGCACAGGCGCAGCAACGGGTCCCACAAACGCACGCTGGCCGCGGACATCAGTCCTGGATCTCGGTCTTCACCGCCTGGCCGGACACCGGATCGTGGTAGATCTCGACCTTGCGCCCGTCCTTGTCGAACCCGTAGATCTCGTAGCAGTTGCCCTGGGTGACCTTGAACTTGCTGATCCTGTAGCCTTGCGCCTTCAACTGGCTCTGGAAGGCGTCGGGGTCCTGCCAGGTGGACTTGTCGGCGGTGGTGCACTGGGTGGCGGCGAAGGTGGCGCTGCTGCCCAGCAGCAGGGCGAGGGCGAGGAAGGTACGCATGGCATCGAGCTCCGTTCGGGAAAGTGAACGGCACGATGGCGGACCAAGCTTAATGCCAGCTTAGGATGTCATCAGCGGTTACATTTCACTGAATCAAACCCCGTGCACAAGCCCCATCATGGCGCCCTACCTGGAGACCCTGGCATGCGAGTCCTACTCGTCGAAGACGATCAGTCCCTGGCGCACGGCATTCGCAGCGCCTTGCGCGGTGAAGGCTATACCCTCGACTGGCTGGCCGACGGCCTGAGCGCCGCCACCGCCCTGCGCAGCGAGCGCTTCGACCTGGTGCTGCTGGACCTGGGCCTGCCGCGCTGCGATGGTCTGAGCCTGTTGCGAGAGCTGCGCGCGCGTGCCGATGGCGATGTACCGGTGCTGATCCTCACCGTCCGGGACGCGACCGCCGACCGCATCCTGGGCCTGGATGCCGGCGCCGACGACTACCTGGTCAAGCCCATCGACGTCGACGAACTCAAGGCGCGCATCCGCGCGTTGCTGCGCCGCAGCCAGGGTCGGGCGCAGCCACTGATCGAGCATGCCGGGGTGAGCCTGGACCCGGCGCGGCGCACGGTGCACTACCACAACGCACCGGTGGTGCTGACGCCGATGGAGTTCCAGTTGCTGCACCAGTTGCTGGCCCGTCCCGGCACGGTGATGACCCGCGAGCGGCTGGCCGACGGGCTGTATGGCTGGCAGCCCGGGGGGCCGGGCAACACCCTGGAAGTGCTGGTGCACAACCTGCGACGCAAGCTCGACGCCAGCGTGATCCGCACGGTGCGCGGGGTCGGCTACCTGATCGAGGGCACGCCATGATCGCGATGCGCACACGCATCCTGCTGCCCACCCTGCTGCTGGTGGTCATCGGCAGCCTCGGGCTGGTGCTCAGCGTGCTGCGGGACAACCACCGGGAAATCGAGAACGTCTATGACGCGCAACTGGTGCAGGCCGCACGGGTGCTCCAGGGCCTGCTTGGGCAGATGCCGGCCGAGGCGCACTGGCCGGACATCCGTCAGGCCCTGGACCAGGCCATGGACCAGTCCGGCGAGGCGTTGCTCAGCCACCCGTACGAGATCAACCTGGCATTCCAGGTGTGGCGCAGCGACGGCGCGCTGCTGATGCGCTCGGCCGACGCCCCGGTGCTGGAAACGCCACCCGCACCAGGCATCCATGACCTGCTGTACCAGGGCCAGGACTGGTGCGGCGTGCTGCTCCAGGACCGCGAGCGCGGCCTGTCGATCTGGGTGGGCGAGCGCGACGACCTGCGCCAGGGCCTGATCCAGCGCATCGCCGACCAGGCCCTGGCCCCGGCGCTGATCGGCATTCCGACCCTCGCTCTGCTCATCTGGCTGCTGCTGGGCTGGGGACTCTCGCCGCTGCGCCGCCTGACCCGCCACCTGCGCGCGCGGCCGCTGGACAGCCTCGATCCCTTGCCCAGCGCCGAGCTGCCCCCCGAACTGGCGCCCATGGCACGGGCCTTGAACCACCAGTTGCTGCAACTCACCCGCCTGCTCGAACGCGAACGCCGGTTCATCGCCGACGCCGCCCACGAATTACGCACGCCGCTGGCGGTGCTGGCGATCCATGCCAGCAATGCCCGCCGTGCGCCGGACGCCCCTGCCCGCGACGAGGCCCTGGGGTTGCTCGAACAAGGCGTGACCCGCGCTACTCGGCTGGCCAGCCAGTTGCTGACCATGGCGCGCCTGGAGCCGCTGACTCAGACCCGCCAGCCCCTGCTTCTGGATGCCCTGGCTCGTGAAGAACTGGCCGAGCTGACGCCCCTGGCGCTGCGCCGTCAAGTGGAACTGGTATTGGACGAAGAGGGGCCGAGTCCGATCCACGCCGACCCCACGGCCATGACCGTGATGCTGCAGAACCTGGTGGGCAACGCCCTGCAGTTCAGCCCGCCCGGCAGCGAGGTCACCGTGATCCTGCGCCACGAGGACAGCTGCACGGTGTTGCAGGTGCTGGATCAGGGCCCAGGCGTGCAGCCCGGCGCGCTGGCACGGCTCAGCGACCGGTTCTACAGTGCCGGCAATCCTTCGGGCGCTGGCCTGGGGCTGGCAATCGTGGCGCTGGTCGTCGATCAGTTGGGCGGTGCACTGGAATTCTTCAACCGCACGGAGGGCGGATTCGGCGTGCGGGTGCAGGTGCCCCGCTGATTCATTTGCAAAGCCGATCAATCCTGAAGAAAAACAAACTTCTCAAATCAGCGCCCGCCAGGGATGCTGTGCCGATCGCTCACCTCTTGCGGAGAACAACAATGAACGAAGTCGCCATCGTCGCCGCCACCCGCACCGCCATCGGCGGTTTCCAGGGGGCCCTCGCCAGCGTCTCGGCCGTCGACCTGGGCGCTGCAGTGATCGCTCGCCTGCTGGCGCAGACCGGGCTGGACCCGGCGCAGGTCGACGAGGTGATTCTCGGCCAGGTGCTCACCGCGGGCGCCGGGCAGAACCCGGCCCGCCAGGCCGCCGTGAAAGCGGGCCTGCCCCATGCAGTGCCGGCGCTGACCCTGAACAAGGTCTGCGGCTCGGGCCTGAAGGCGGTGCACCTGGCGGCCCAGGCCATCCGCTGCGGCGACGCCGAGGTGGTGATCGCCGGCGGGCAGGAGAGCATGAGCCTGGCGCCCTATGTGCTGCCGTCGGCGCGCAGCGGCCAGCGCATGGGCCATGGCCAACTGGTCGACAGCATGATCACCGACGGCCTGTGGGACGCCTTCAACGACTACCACATGGGCATCACGGCCGAGAACCTGGTGGATAAGTACGCCATCTCCCGCCAGGCCCAGGACGCCTTCGCCGCCGAGTCCCAGCGCAAGGCGGTGGCGGCCATCGAGGCCGGGCGCTTCAAGGACGAGATCACCCCCATCCAGATTCCCCAGCGCAAGGGCGAGCCCCAGGTGTTCGATACCGACGAGCAGCCGCGCGCCGGCACCACCGCCGAATCCCTGGGCAAGCTGCGCGCGGCGTTCAAGGCCGACGGCAGCGTCACCGCCGGCAACGCGTCGAGCCTCAACGACGGCGCTGCGGCGGTGCTGCTGATGAGCGTGGCCAAGGCCCAGGCCCTGGGCCTGCCGGTGCTGGCCAGGATCAGCGGCTACGCCAGCGCGGGCGTGGATCCGGCGATCATGGGCATCGGCCCGGTTTCGGCCACCCGCCGCTGCCTGGACAAGGCCGGCTGGCAGCTGGCCGACCTGGACCTGATCGAAGCCAACGAGGCCTTCGCGGCCCAGGCGCTGGCCGTGGGCCATGAACTGGGCTGGGACACGCAGAAGGTCAACGTCAACGGCGGCGCCATCGCCCTGGGCCACCCGATCGGCGCCTCGGGTTGCCGGGTGCTGGTGACCCTGCTGCACGAGATGATCAGGCGCGATGCACACAAAGGGCTGGCCACCTTGTGCATCGGCGGGGGCCAGGGCGTGGCGCTGGCGATCGAGCGCTGAGCGGCGCACCACGCGCGATCGGCCAGCCGCCACCCGGCCACGGACGTGTCTGTTCCAGAGTGATGGCGTACGCATCCAGACAAGCCGCCGGGCGCGCGCTCGGCGACACTGTCGGCCTGCCCGCCCCCGGTGATGCCCCATGACCCTGCTCAGACACGCCCTGCACGACCGCACCTTCGTCTGCGTCATGGAGTTCGTGCCCAAGCCTTCCGCCCAGCGCTTCGCCGCCCTGGCCAGCATCATGGCGCGTGAGCGGCTGTGCGACTGGCCGCTGGCGGTATCGATCGGCGACCGGGTCGCCAGTGCGCTGGACATGTCGCCGCTGGAGGCGTGCCAGAGCTTCGAGACGCCGGTGCCGACCTTGCTGCACTTCTCCGGCAAGGATCGCGAGCGCACGGAATTGCTCGCCCAGTTGCAGCGCATGGACGCTGCCGGCCTGGACCAACTGCTGGTGCTGACCGGCGACCGACTGCCAGGCCATACCCCTGGGCAGCGTCCGGTGCGTTACCTGGAGTCGGTCGCGGCCTTGCAGATCGTGCGCCAGGCGCGCCCGGAGTGGCTGCTCGGCGCGGCGCTCAATCCCTTCAAGTACTGCGAGGAAGAAGGTGGCGCCCAGTACTTCAAGGCCGAAAAGAAGCTCGCCGCTGGGGCCGACTTCTTCATCCTGCAACTGGGCTTCGATTTTCAGAAGTACCGCGAGGCCATGGCCTGGATGCAGCGCCAGCCCGCCCCCCGGCCCATGCTCGCCTGCATCATGGCCCTGACCGATGGCCGCGCCGCCATGCTCGAGCATGTCGCCGGGGTGACCGTGAGCCCGGCCATGCGCGCGGTACTCGCCGCCGAGGCCGCAGTGTCCAAGGCATTCGCCCACCAGCGTGGCCTGGACCGTCTGGCCTTGCAGATCATCGGCCTGCGCCTGCTGGGGTACGCCGGCATCAACCTGTCCGGGGTGCACACCCTGGAGCAGTTCCTGGCCCTGGAGCAGGCCCTGCACGTCTGGTCGCCGCGCGTGCAGTCGCTCGCGCAGTGGCAGTCGGCCTGGGAGCAGGCCTGGCAGATGGACGGTGTGGCACCGGTGAGCTTTCATCCGCCGGCCCACCATTGGCAGTACGGCCAGCGGGAGGTGCAGGCGTCATTCGCCGAGCAGGCGCGCTATCGTCTGTTGTCGGCGGTGCACCACCGGTTGTTCGACCGCAAGACGCTGCTGAGCAAGATGTTCGGCTGGAGCGTGCGTCGGCCGCTGTGGTCGACGCCAGCGGCGGCGCGCCTGCTACACGCCGTGGAGCGCAGCCTGAAGCGACCGGTGGTCGGCTGCGACACTTGCGGACAATGCCGCCTCGAAGACACCTTGTACCACTGCCCCGAAACCTGCCCCAAGGGCCTGGCCAACGGCCCCTGCGGCGGAACGCAGTTGAACCGCTGCGAGTTCGGCGACCGCGAATGCATTCATAGCCGCAAGTACCGCACGGCCGTGACGGTCAATCAGACCGAGGCGCTGCGCGACCGGCTGATTCCCTGCGTGGAGGTCGGTAACCGCCACCGCAGTTCCTGGCCGCAATGGTTCGACGAGACGGCTGTCGATCAGTCAGGCAGCCTGGCGCCGCAGCGAGCGCTGACCAAGGTGCAGTCCTGAGTGCCCGCGGCACGCTGAACCCTCCCGCCCTGGCACCACAGCTGTCATCATCGTCCCTCACTCTGCCTCTGCCATCGCTCCCAGGACGCCCGCGTGACCCGTGATCAACTCGAAACCCGGCAAATCCCCCTGTACCTCGTCACGGTCGTGGCGGCCATCGCTCTTGGCCTGCTCGCCCCACGCGTCGGCGACCGCCTGGAAACACTGGTCACCCCCGCCATCGCCGTGCTGATGTACGCCATGTTCCTGCAGATTCCTTTTCTCGACCTGCGCCAGAGCCTCGCCAATCGACGCTTCATCGCCGCCTTACTGCTGGCCAACTTCGTGCTGGTGCCGCTGCTGGTGTGGGCCATCACTCGTCCGCTGACGGCGCACCCGGCACTGCTGATCGGCGCGCTGCTGGTGCTGCTCACCCCTTGCATCGACTACGTGGTGGTGTTCACCCACCTGGGCCGAGGCGACGCACGGTCGACCCTGGCCGCCACTCCGCTGCTGCTGGTGTTGCAACTGCTCTTGCTGCCACTCTATCTGTCGCTGATGCTCGACGATGGCCATGACGTGGCACTTTCTGTCGCGCCGTTCGTCGAAGCCTTCGTGCTGCTGATCGTCCTGCCGCTGGCCCTGGCCGTGCTCAGTCACCTGGGCGCACGCCGGGCAAGGCCGATCGAGCGCTGGTGCACGGCCTGGGGCTGGATGCCCGTGCCAGCGATGGCACTGGTGCTGCTGGCCGTGATCGGCTCGCAGATCGCCACGCTGGCCCAGGACGCCGCGCGCCTGCTGCCGCTGCTGCCGGTGTACCTCGGCTTCATGCTGATCGCGCCCTGCCTGGGCTGGGGCTGCGCCCGGCTGTTGCAGCTGCCGGTCGAGGCGTCGCGCTCGGTGAGCTTCAGCGCCGCCACTCGCAACTCGCTGGTGGTGCTGCCGCTGGCCCTGGCGCTGCCCGAGGAGCTGCGGGCGCTCGCCGCAGCAGCCGTGATCTGCCAGACGCTGGTCGAGCTGCTCGGCGAACTGATCTACATACGCCTGATCCCCACGCTGGTGCGCTAGGCCGCACCGAGTCGCAAGGCCGGGCAAACTGCTATCATCGATGAGCCTGCCGTGAGTGCTTCAAGTGAAAACCACCGTGAACGATCTGACCCGCGAACAACTTGAAGCCGAGGTGCTGCGCCTGCGCGAGGCCCTGGCCACGGCCGGCATGGACATCGAGCACCTGGACGAGACCAAGGAGCGTTATCGCCTGGCGGCCAAGGCCACCAACGACGCGATCTGGGACTGGGACCTGGTGTGCAATCACGTGCAGTGGAACGACGCCCTCGAACAGGCCTACGGCCATTCGCCGGCGCAGATCTTGGCCACCGGCGAGTGGTGGTTCGAGCATATCCACCCCGATGACCGGGCAAGGGTTCACACCTCCATCCATGCCGTGATCGACGGCGAGGGCAGCGCCTGGAGCGACGAGTACCGCTTCCTGCGTGCAGACGGCTCCTTTTCCGACGTCCTCGACCGCGGTCATGTCATCCGTAACGCCCAGGGTCAGGCGGTGCGCATGATCGGCGCCATGCTCGACCTCACCCACACCCGTTCCGCCGCCACCGCCCTGCGCAAGAGCGAGGAGCGCTTTCGCACCATCGTCGAAACCATCGAGACGGCCTTCGCCATCGTCGAAGTGAAGTTCGACGAACAGGACGAACCGGTCGACTATCGCTTCATCGAGGTCAACCCGGCGTTCGAGCGCGAATCGGGGGTGAACCTGCGCGGCAAGTGGGTCACCGAGTACGCGCCAGACCTGGAGAGCTTCTGGTTCCAGACCTACGGCCGCGTCGCCAAGACCCGCGAGCCTGCCAACTTCGAGAACTACGCCGAAGCCTTCGGCCGCTGGTTCGACGTGCGCGCCGTGCCCGTCGGCGATCCGAGCGAACGGCAGATCGGCATCTTCTTCAACGACGTCACCGCACGGCGCAGCGCCCAGGAACGGTTGCGCGAAAGCGAGGAGCTGGCGCGCTCGAACATCGAGCGGGTGCAACTGGCCCTGGCGGCCGGGGCGATCATCGGCACCTGGCACTGGGACCTGCCCAGCGACTGTTTCACCGTCGACACGGCCTTCGCCCAGGCGTTCGGCCTGGACCCGACGCTGGGGCGCACCGGTCTCAGCCTGGAGCAGGTGATCACCACCGTGCACCCGGACGACCGCGCCGGGCTGATCGCCGCCATCGACGATGCCATCGGTCGCGGCGGCGCCTACGCCCACCAGTATCGAGTGCGCCGTGCCAACGGCTGCTACTACTGGCTGGAGGCCAACGGCCGGGTCGACTACGCCGACGGCAAGCCCAAGGACTTCCCCGGCGTGCTCATCGACGTGGAAGACCGCCGCACCCTGGAGGCCGAGCGCGACCGCGCCACCTCTGCCTTGCGTGCACTCAACGACACCCTGGAACAGCGCGTGGCCGAGCGCACCGCCGAGCTGATGCAGGCGGAAGAGAAACTGCGTCAGTCGCAGAAGATGGAGGCCGTGGGGCAGCTCACCGGCGGCCTGGCCCACGACTTCAACAACCTGCTCACTGGCATCTCCGGCTCTCTGGAGTTCATGAGCACGCGTCTGGCCCAGGGTCGCCTCACCGATCTGGACAAGTACATCGGTGCGGCCCAGGGCGCCGCCCGGCGCGCCGCCGCCCTCACCCACCGGCTGCTGGCCTTCTCCCGGCGCCAGACGCTCGACCCGCAGCCCACCGACGTGAATGCGTTGATCATGGGCATGACCGACCTGATCCAGCGCACCGTCGGCCCGGCCATCAGCATCGAGACCCACGGTGCCAGCCTCTGCTGGCCAGCACGGGTGGACCCCAGCCAGCTGGAAAACGCCCTGCTCAACCTGTGCATCAACGCTCGCGACGCCATGCCCGATGGCGGTCGCATGCGCATCGAAACCGCCAACCGCTGGATCGACCAGGCCACCGCGCGCACCCTGGACCTGGTCGAGGGGCAGTACCTGTCGCTCAGCGTGAGCGACACCGGCACCGGCATGAGCCCGGACGTGGTGGCCAAGGCTTTCGATCCGTTCTTCACCACCAAACCCCTCGGCCAGGGCACCGGGCTTGGCCTGTCGATGATCTACGGGTTCGCCAAGCAGTCGGGCGGCCAGGTGCGCATGCAGTCGCAGGTGGGCATCGGCACCGAGGTGTGCATCTTCCTACCGCGCCATGTGGGCGGCGTCGACGATCAGCCGGCCCACGACGAACAGCCCCATGACGTTGCCTCCCGCGCGGGCCAGACGATCCTCATCGTCGACGACGAACCGACCATCCGCATGCTGCTCACCGACGTGCTCCGGGACCAGGGTTACGCGGTGATCGAGGCGGCCGACAGTGTCGCCGGGCTCAAGGTGCTGCGCTCGGACGTGCACATCGACCTGCTGATCACCGACGTCGGCCTGCCCGGCGGCATGAATGGCCGGCAGATGGCCGACGCCGGCCGCGAGATTCGCCCCGGCCTGGGCATCCTGTTCATCACCGGTTACGCCGAGAGCGCGGCCATTGGCGACGGCCAGCTGGAGGCCGGCATGCAGGTGCTGACCAAGCCCTTCGCCGTCGACGACCTGGCAGCACGGGTGCGCACGGCGCTGGGCGAAGCAGACGACGCTCCGGCCGGCACGGACGTCGCCTAGAGCCGGGCCACCAGCGCAGCCTCCAGCCCGGCCAGCGGCACCGCTGGCCCCTCTTCGATGCGTGCCTGGGCGCTGGCGCAATCGACCCACACCTGGAACTGCGCCGGTCGATGATCGCCCGGATACCGGCGCAAGCGCAGGTGCACCTGGGTCGCATCGAGCCAGTGGGCCTGGTCGAGCGACCAGCGTGGATCGGCGAAGCTCAGCAGCACCGCCAGCGACTGCCGTTGCACCACACTGGGCGTATGCACCCACTGCGAAGCGCGCGCTTCCCACACCGTCAGTTGGATGAAATAGGCGCCAGTCGGTGAATCGATGGTTTCCATCGGTATGCTCCTGTCGTTACTCTCGGTACTCTTCATTCTTCGAGCCCCTGCGATGCGCCGCTTCTTCATTCCGCTGCTGCTGACCCTGGCCAGCACGCTGGCCCAGGCCGACACTCCGCTTCCCGCTGCCTGGACCCTCAAGGACCAGTTCGACGCGCCCTACACCCTCGACCCGGCCACTCGCGTGGTCCTGGTCGCCCGCAGCCACGCCACGGCGAACCTGGTGAACAGTGCCGTGGAGCATACCCAGCCAGGCTACCTGGAGGCACGCGGCGTGGTCTTCGTCGCCGATATCGCCCGTGTGCCGGGCCTGATACTCACGTTCCTGGTGCCGAACATGCGCTCGGCCAACTACCGCATCCTGCTGGACCGTGACGGTCAGGTGGCCGAGCGCTATGCGGGCGATCGCGAAACCGTGCAGTGGCTGGACATGGACCAGGGCCAGGTGGTCGGCGAACGTCACTTCCAGGACCTGGCCACCCTGCGTCAGGCGCTGGCCTCGCTGGTGCCGCCCGTGGGTGCCCAGGCGCGTGCCGTAACGCACCCATGAAGGCTATTGTTCAGTCGAACCCGGCACGTCTTCGACGAGCGATGGTCCAACCAACGACCGAGATCGATCCCGCCCTTGGCGCCGCTGGCGCCGGGCGCCACCCGAGCGGCCGACATTCGAGCACTCACCCGGAGGAGGCGCCATGAGCCAGCCTGTATTCCCCCAACCCTTCGAGGCCATCGGCTGTTCCCAGTGCCGTAATCTGCAGAGCCTGGATTTCGAGATCACCATGGCCTTCCAACCCATCGTCCACGTGCCCACCGGCAAGCCGTTCGCCTATGAGGCGCTGGTGCGCGGGGTGAACGGTGAAGGCGCCGGCGAGATCCTGGCCAAGGTCTCGGCCGACAACATGTACCGTTTCGATCAGGCCTGCCGGGTCAAGGCCATCGAGCAGGCGTCCGCCCTGGGCCTGAACCGCCTGGACGACTGCAAGCTGAGCATCAACTTCCTGCCCAACGCCGTGTACCGCGCCAGCACTTGCATCCGCGCCACCCTGGAGGCCACCCGCACCTTCGATTTCCCTGCCGACAAGCTGATCTTCGAAGTCACCGAGGGCGAACGCATCGACGACCCCGAGCACCTCAAGTCGATCTTCGCCGAGTACAGCCGCCAGGGTTTCAGCACCGCCATCGACGACTTCGGCTCGGGCTATTCGGGCCTGAACCTGCTGGCCGAATTCCAGCCCGATGTGCTCAAGCTGGACATGGCCCTCACCCGTCGCATCAGCAAGGATCCGGTGCGCCAGGCCATAGTCGCCGGCATCGTTCTGGTGGCCCTGCGCCTGGGCATCACCCTGGTGGCCGAGGGCATCGAGACCCAGGCCGAGTGCGATGCCCTGTCCGGGCTTGGCGTAGAGCTGATGCAGGGGTATCTGTTCGCGCGACCGCAGGTGAATGCCTTGCCCCTGGTCGAGCGGCTGCGCGGTTGAGTCGCCTCGCCTAGATCTCGAGGAACGTGTCGTGATGCTGATAGTGGTTCAGCGCCCTGACGTAGTCCTCAGGCCGTGCATCGGGCTTGCGCTGCGCCAGCACCCAGACCACATCGGCCAATTGCTGACCTGAATACAGGTAACTCAAACCCTCGCGCTGCACAGCGGCGGGATACACCTCACTGTCATCCTCGACGTCCGGATAAGCCGCGATGAAATAGCGCCGCGCAAGGTCCAGGTCGCTCTCGTCATCGCCATACAGGCAGAAGTGGTCACCCTGCTCCATCTGCGTGCGAATTTCATCGATGAGCTCGGCCAAGCCGTAGTACTGGTTCAGATTCAGCATGGGATTGCTCCTCGGGCGCTTGTCATGATCGATGTGCAGAGACGATCAGCGAATTGTCGTCGACCGAAAACGCACTCGCCTGCAACGCCTGGCAAAGCCTCGCCAGCCGTGCCTGTATCTCGTCGAAGGCATCATCGGACCAGGCCTGGCCGAATCGCAACGCCAGATGAAGCGAGGTCACCGGATCGCCTGCCAGGCTGGCTTCGAGGGTGAAGATTTCGCCATGGGCGAAAAAACCGTCCAGGCAACCGGGAAACACATCGCTCAACGCGGCGGCGACGAACGCCTCGCTGCCCATGTCGAGCACTTCGTCGAGGTTTTGAAGATCTTCGACGTCCAAGGAGGCGGGCTTGAGAAGGATGATGTCATGGCTCATGCAAATGAGGTCCTGCAATGCTCGCTTCTGCGATAGGAATATGAAAGTCGGCCAGCGCGGACGGGGACGGCAATAGGCATCTGCGGCCTCTGCAGGGGCTGACGCGAACCGAAAAACGATCGCGAGGCGGCCATGTCGGCCCGTCACGTTGGCACAACACAGCGGTAAAGTGCTCTGGCAACTTGCACGGGAAGGAGGATTTCATTCCTCACCTTTGCTCACGGACGACGGTTATCTGGTAATAGGCTCACATCGCAATGCCGTCCACGTCTACCAATGGCTGCCAGAGCCAGAATGAATGCTTGCGAGCAGGAGAATGAAATGAGTCACCAACTGGAAGTCGAAGCGCTCTTCGATGAATGGGCAGTAGAAGATGGCGCTGTGGATATGGCTCGTGAACATTGGGCGCGGGTCGAGCCGGTCCTTTCCACGATAGCGGTCAGCGACGGTCGTTATCTGGAAATTGGCCCGGGCAACGGTTATGCGCTCGAGTATATGGCCAGGTCGAAGTTTTCCAGTGGTCATGTCTGCGCCGTGGAGCTCAGCCGGGAGATGGCCAGCATCAGTGCCAGGAGGGTGCAGGATCTGGACAATGTCGTGATCGACATCGGTAGCTTTCAGGCATGGCAAGCACCCGATGGCATGAAGTTCGAGCTGATCTTCTCCATGGAGGTGTTCTACTATTTTCAGGACATCAGCGCTGCCATACAGAAAGCCGCCGACCTACTGACGCCGGCCGGTGAGTTGATCGTCATGGTGGACTATTACGAGGAAAGCGAGGCATCACGCGACTGGTCACAGGAGTTGGGCGTGACGCTCACGCGCTGGCCACAGGGCCGCTATCTCGAGGCATTCAAAGCAGCAGGCTTGCATCAGGTGACACAGCAGATCCAATACGGCGGCGTCCAGGAACATGGCCTGACCTTGTGTACGCGAGGGAAGAAAGGCCAGCCGGAACAGGTGGGTGTGTAGCCGAGCACATGACGTATGCCTTGATCAGCCATCTTGAATCAGCGAGGAATCGGTAGTGATATCGCGCTTGGATCATATCGTCTCTCGGATATCGACCAACCAGCACGCTGACACCATGGAACGGTTGACACGCGCAGGATTCATGAAGCACATCCGATGCGTCGAGCATGTCGACGGCCGAGTCAGCACGTTCTTCAGGCTCTGCGGGGGCTACCTGGAATTGTGCACGGACGATGAACACCCAGCGGATCCTTGCTCGATCTGGCTATGTTCAACTGATTTACCCAGAGCCCTCCAATGCGCCCAGGTTGTGGGCGGTGAGCCGCTACATATAGTGGAGCAAGCGCCAACAGGAGACGATGAACCCGCCTGGCTGATCGCTCACTTGCCGACTTTTCGCCAAGACGGAGCAAGCGTATCACTGATCCAGTATCTGCGAGGCACCGGAGCAGACCTGTCGCCGCGCATGCCGCAAAACGGCTTGTTTGCGATCATCGGCGTCTCGCTTCGTACAGAACAGCCAGAGCAGGAACGACTTCACTACCTCTCCAGTCTCGGCACGCTGGAAGGAATCACGCCATCGGATCACGGCAGATTTTTCATCGGCCATCAATGGCTGGATTTCTCAGGCCACCTCGGACTCGACTACGATGGGCCATTGCGCCTGGACCGAGCGTGCTGCCAGGTGCACATGGCAACGGTCGACCTGGATCGAACAGTATCGATGCTAACGGATGCGGAATTCGTGGTGGATAGGGTCCCGGGCATGGGTGTAGTCGCCCAACTGCAATGCGTACCCACTCTATGCCTTGTGCTGCGCACGGGCCTGGACCCGGCATGGCATCGGTTACAGCTGCTGGCGCGCAATCGGTTGTGAATGTCCGCCCTACCCATTCGAAGTGATGGAACGCACATGTTCAGGGAGAACCATGTCGAAAGCGATCGAGCTCCATGATATCAGCAAGATTTACGAGGTCTATCGCCCCCGTAATGCGAATTCGCGCAATGTGCTCGCCTATTTTCGACGCGAGAAAATGTCCATTCCCGCTGTGCGGGATGTATCGTTTTCCATCGACGCTGGAGAGATCGTAGGCTTTCTCGGCAGCAACGGCGCCGGTAAGACAACCACCCTCAAGATGCTCTCGGGCATCGTACGACCCAGTAGCGGGCAGGTCTCTGTGTTGGGCCATGAACCCTTTCGCCGACGGGCGGAGTTCCTCAAGTCGATTGCGCTGGTCATGGGACAGAAGCAGCAATTGACCTGGGACCTGCCTGCGTTGGAGTCCTTTCACCTGCAGGGCGCTCTCTATGACATAGGGGCTGGCGAGTGCAGACGGCGAATCGATCAGTTATGCACGCTGCTGTCCGCAGAAGATATTGTGCGCCGGCCCGTGAGAAAGCTGTCGCTGGGTGAAAGAATGAAGTGTGAGCTCATCCTGTCGTTGCTTCACCGACCCCAGGTTCTTTTCCTCGACGAACCGACGATCGGTTTGGACATAGCAATGCAGCTGGCCATTCGCGAGTTCCTGAAGCTCTACAATCAAGAGTTTGGCGCCACCATCGTTCTCACCTCGCACTACATGGCAGATATAGAGGCGCTGGCCAATCGAGTGATCGTGCTCGATCAAGGTCGTGTCGTCTTCGACGGTGCCCGCGACGCATTGGTAAAAGCGCATGTGAATGAACGGCATGTCACTATCCGTTTGTCGCGCGCGGTGGCAGCCGATGAACTCTCGACCTATGGCAAGCTGATCCAGCTTGAAGGCGACAGTGCCGAAATCCTGGTCGCCCAGGAGCAAGTGGCCAACACGCTGGCGCAACTGCTGGCCCATTTACCGGTCACCGATATTTCCATGCAGGCGCCCTCTCTGGAGCAGGCTTTCCCGCGCTTGATATCGCCCAAGGAGCATGCATGATGGTAGCGCTGGCTGCTTGGGCAAGTGTCGCCAAATATCTCATCCGCACCAGCGTGCTGGTGACCATTGTCTACCGCGCCCAATTGGTCGTCTGGCTGATCAGCGGCGTAGCACCGCTCTTCATGATGATGATCTGGTGGGAGCTTTCCAGAGACAAGGTCATCGGCGGCTATTCCACAAGCGATTTCATCGCCTACTTCCTAGGCATCTATCTGGTGCGGCAGCTGACCGCGGTTTGGGTGATCTTCGTTCTGAACGACGAAATACGCCAAGGCACATTGTCAGGGCGGCTCCTCAAGCCTGTTGCACCTTTCTGGTTTCACGTGGCGGAACACGTGGGTCATGTGTTGGTGCGAGCGCCCATCGTAGTCACCGTGTTTTGCCTGGGAAGTGTCTTGTTCACGATCACCTTGCCCGACGAGTTTTGGCGATTTCCGAGTTTCCTGGTTTCGCTGATACTCGCGTGGACCATCATCTTCCACATCTATTACTGCGTCGGACTGCTGGCGTTCTGGATGGCCAACTCCATTGCGCTCGACGCCATGGTCTGGTCGATGTACACCGTCCTGGGAGGCATGCTGATTCCGGTCGACTTGTTCCCCGAAGCGACTCGATGGCTCGTGGCGATGCTGCCGTTTTCTGCATCGCTGGATTTCCCGGTCAAGCTGCTGATCGGCAAGGCGGTCGGTATCGAGGTGGTCTCCGGCATCGCGCTTCAAGTGGTATGGGTGGCGATCTTGGTGATGTGCCGTCGTGCCTTGTGGCGGCGTGGCCTCGAGCGCTTCTCTGGAGCAGGCATATGAGACTCAGGACAGTCAGGATACTGGTGGCACTGGTCCGGCACTCGATGCTGGCGGAGTTGGAATTTCGTGTAAACGCTTTGACCAATGCGCTCAACACACTGGTGGGCATACTGTTGGCGCTGTACTTTCTGGATGCGATGTTCAGTGAAGTCGTGACGCTCGGCGGCTGGAATCAAGAGCAGGTGCTGGCGCTATTCGGGGTTGCCTTGATACTGGAAGGCCTGCTCGAGGTCTGGCTGTTTCCAAGCCTGCACACGTTGTCCGAAAAAGTGCGGACCGGGGATCTGGATTACCTGCTGGTGCGTCCGGTGGATAGCCAGTTCTTGGTCTCGTGCTCCAAGATCAGCCTTTGAGAGCTGCCTCGGGTGTTGATCGGTGGAGCAGTCGTTTTTTATGCCATGTACAGCCAAGATGCGCTGAGCCTGAGCAATGTCATGGCCTTCCTGGGGTTCATGACAGCCGGGATCGCCATTTTCTATTCGCTGTTCCTGATCACATGCACCTTGTCCATTTGGTTTGTGAAAGTCGGTGACGTGTGGATCATCAGTTATACCTTGATGGAGATTGCGCGCTTTCCGGTGACCGCTTTTCCACCGGCCATCCGCACACTGCTGACCTTCATTATTCCAGTCTATTTCGTTTCCAACATACCGGTCGCCGCTGCCATGGGGCTGGTGGAAGGGGGAGCTGTGCTGGAAGCCCTGTTGTTCGCGGCACTGTTCATCGCCCTCTCCAGAGTCTTCTGGCTGTTCGCCCTCAGGTCTTATAGCAGCGCCAGCAGTTAGCTAGAGGACGAAGGCAACCCACGGTTGAATGGTCTCGGTGATGGTCGATTTACAAGGATGCTCCGATGAACACTTACACTGGCCCGATCTTCGATGCACATATTCACACTGAGTTTGCTTCCCCAAGTGACCTTGCGCTGTTCACGGCATTGAAATCGCGCTTCGACATCCGTGCCTCGATGACCGATTCAACCACACCGGGATGCAGCGCACAGATGTTACGAAGCCTGGGCGTTAGCCGATGCGCAGTGATCACTGAGCCTCAGTGGTGTGCGCAAGCGTTGGAGCAAGGACTGCGTGATGGACTGTATACGGCCATCAAGATCAACGTGGGATTCATGCCGGTGAGCGTCGACGATCCCCGGCTTCTACATCTCTATACCCTCGCGCAGGCGTTCGATGTGCCCGTCCTCCTGCATACGGGTGATACAGGATGGGACCGGGCCAAGCTAAAGTATGCCCACCCTTTGAGTATGGACGAGGTCATCACCGACCATCCCCACGTGAAATTCCTGCTGGTTCACAGCGGCAATCCCTGGTTCACGGATGCTGCAGTGGTGGCTGCCAAGAACAAGAATGTCTGGCTCGACACCAGTTCGATCATCGAAGGCAGTCTGTGCCAGATGTCATCTGCGAAACTGCGCAAGTTACTGATCGAACCGATCAGCTGGATGTTCGATTACATCGGCAAGCCGGACAGGCTCGTTTTTGGCTCTGGCTGGCCATCCGTCGATTATCCGAATTACCTCGCCGCCTGTGCTCAAGCCATCGAACCTGAGTACCACCTTCAGGTGTTTTTCGAAAACGCTCGTCATTTGTTCAACCTTGCAGAATTGTAGGAGGCCTGCATGCGTCGCTCGCCACCTGGCAGGATCAGACAGAGAAACGAGTCAGCAGCGAATTGGCGCGGCTTTCTGAAGCACAAGGCACAGGCCAGTGAGTTGGCGCTTCATTGTCGGACGCTCTCCAGCGCTGTCTATGCAGGACGCGGTGCCGGTGAGCCAGGCGGACGGCGGGCATCGGGGTGGATAGCACAGAAAGCGAAAGAGCTCGGGTTGGTCGCCTGGCATGGGCGAAGACACTTCTTCCAACCAGTGCCGTTGGGTTACTCGCTTGTCAAAGCGCAATCGAGCAACCTGATGGCGATCAGGATAGGGGATCGTTCGCGGCAAGACCTGTCGGTTCAGGACGAACTGCTGGTGCGCTCTCAGCAGACCAGCGTCGAGCTCGATGGCACGGCTTTAGTGTTCGTCGGCTACGGTATCGTTGCGCCGCAATTCAACTGGAACGACTACTCGGGGCTTGATGTTTCAGGCAAGGTCGTGGTGATTTTGCCCAACGATCCTGGGGGCGAGCGTTTCCTGGGTGAGCGCATGACTTACTACGGTCGTTGGGAGTACAAGTATGAAGAAGCTGCCCGACAGGGCGCTGTAGGTGCAGTCATTGTCCACACCGATGAGTTGTTTGGCAGCCCCTTCACGCTGGTCATCAACGAAATGCGTCGAGCATTGCGATTTCTGCCGGGTACACCGCGTAGTCGCTTGCAATTCGAGGGTATTTGCAGCGAGCGGTTTGGGCGGGAAGTGTTGTCATCGTCGGGAGTAGATCTCGACGCCTTCCTCGTGGCTCCCCGCCCAATGGGTCGTCACGCCGATCGATTGCGGGCCTCTCTGCACATGCACCTGAGCTTCGAGGTAACGGTCAGACGTTGCAGAAATGTACTGGCAATGAGAAAAGGCAAACTGTTCCCTCGCCAATGCATATTGCTGTGCGCGCATTGGGACCATCTTGGTCAGACGTCGGACCCTGCACAGCCCAGAGGCTATTACCCAGGGGCCGTCGACAATGCAGTGGGCGTCTCGGTACTACTGGATCTCGCCAAGCGATTGACCCAGGCCTCGCCACTGTGTCGAACGGTCTTGTTCGCGTGGACGTCAGCAGAGGAGGTCGGCATGCTGGGTTCAGCACGCGCGGCGCAATGGATAAGAGATACCGGACTGGACGTGGTCGCTGCGTTCAACGTTGACGGATTCGTACCGATCGGGAAAACCAGGGATCTCAATGTGGTCGATGGTGATCAATCAGACCTTCCTACTACCCTGATGCACGCCGCGACGGCGTTCGAACGGTTCATTACGCTGGATGATGACCCGCGGGCAGGCTACTTCTATCGATCCGACCAAGCGAGTTTCGCCAAGATAGGCATACCCTCGCTACAGGTGAGCACAGGCGCCGATCTGATGAAGGGTGGGGTACAAGAAGGTGCCAAGCGTCATGACTTCTACGACACCCACAACTATCACCGAACCAGCGACACCTTCAATCGATACTGGGACTTTACGAGCATCTGCGCTGACATCGATGTCATCCATGAGGCGCTGCTATTGCTTGGGAACTCCTCGCGCCGGCCCAAGCTACGCTCGCACGGGGAAGGACATGGACAGGCAACACAAGATGCCCGCTGATCTACCGGCCACATTGGCATCGGCCCGAGCCACGCGGGCGCAGCATCCTGATCCCGGTGGCGAACGATGGGCAACAGTCGCCTGCGGACCGCCAAGCTCGTGCCGGTCCAACCACCCATAGCCTCCCAGGGGCACCACCATATTGCCGTGCCACCCCTGCCCTTGCGACCAGTACCGATCAACCCACCTTGAACCGCCCCACCAGGCGCTGCTGCTGCTCGGCCAGGCGCGCCAGTTCGCGGCTGGTGGAGGCGGTCTGCTCGGCGCCAGCGCTCACCTGGATCACCAGCAGGCTGATGTCGTTGACGTTACGGTGAATTTCCTCGGCCACCTGGCTCTGCTGTTCGGTCGCCGATGCCACCTGGATGTTGCTGTCGCTGATATTGGCCATGCCCTCGGTGATCGCTTCGAGCAGCTCCCCTGCCCGCACGATGTTCCTCGCGCCTTCCTGGGCCTTGCCCAAGGTCTCCTGCATGGACGACGCTGCCCGCTCGGAACCCGATTGCAGGTTGGCGATCATGCTCTGGATGCTGACGGTGGAATCCTGGGTCTTCTGCGCCAGGTTGCGTACTTCGTCGGCCACCACGGCAAAGCCGCGGCCCTGCTCACCCGCACGCGCCGCCTCGATCGCGGCGTTCAAGGCCAGCAGGTTGGTCTGCTCGGCCACGCCACGGATCACATCCAGCACCGAGGAGATCGAATCGCTTTCGCCCTTGAGTTCATCGATGATGGTCGCGGTCTGCGCCGCCTGCACTTCCAGCCCCTTGATCAGGCTGATGGTGTTGCCGATTTCGGTCTTGCCCTGCACGGTACTGGCGTTGACCTGCTGCGACATGCTGGCGGCGTCTGTGGTGCTGCGGGCCACGTCCTTGACCGTCGAGCTCATCTCGCTGATGGCGGTGACCACCTGATCGGTGCCCTGGCGCTGCTGCGCCACGTTGTTGCTGGTCTGCAGCGCCACCGCCGACGACTGTTCGGCGGCCGTGGCGACCTGCGCCGTGGCACTGCCGATCTCGGCGATCACCTCACTGATCTGCATGACCATGTTGTCCAGATTGCGCGCGATCTCGCCGAACTCGTCCTTGCCGGTGTACTGCGTACGCGCGGTCAGGTCACGGGTGGCCAGCGCCACCAGCGTGCGGTTCACGTCCACCACCGCCACGCGGATGTTGCGAATGATCAGTGCCGCCAGCCACAGCACCGTGATCAGCATCAGCACCACCATGGCGCTGGCCAGGTACAGGCCGCGCTCGGCATCGCTGCGCTGCGCGTCGGCCAGACTCACCACGGCCTGGCCCAGCTCGGCCTCGACCTTGGCCATCATGTCGATGCGGCTGGTAGCGAGGTTGAACCAGTCTTCGGGCTTGATGTTCAGCGCCTCGCCCAGAGGTGTGTCGAAGCCCAGCTTCTGCAGGCGCGCCACTTCCAGCGAGGCGGGTTGTTGCAGGACGTCCTCGAGCTTGGCCTTGAATTCAGCCGGCGCCCAACGCTGGAATGCCTCGAAGTACCCGGAAAACTCGCCCATGTTGCGGCTGAAGCGCGACAGCAGCGGCGCATCGAAGCGGTTCTGGTTGAACGCCAGGCCGAGCAGCACCCGCTCGCGCCCTGAGCGCTCCTTCATGTCCGCGAACTGGTTGAGCGAACTCAGGGCGCGCAGGATCTCCGGATCTTCGATACTGGTTTCCAGAGTGTAGGAAAAACCGATCAGGTTCTTGATCAGGTCGGTGAAGCGCGCACCGGACTCCACGTTGTTGATGGCCAGGGTGTCGACGCTGCGACGCAGGTCGGCCAGGTCGTTCAGCGCACGCAGCATTTTGTCGGGCGTCGGCAGCCCCGCCAGCGACTGGGCGCGCATCGCGCTCACCGCCTGATCGGTTTCACCCCGCAGGCTGTGCAGCTTGTCCTGCATGCTCTTGCCGCCACTGCCCAGAAACACGCCGCTGGCGCCGCGCTCACGCTGCATGGTGGTCACCACATCGCTCAGTTTCCTGGCCGCGTTGGTGGCGTTCACGGCGCGGTTCATCGCACTCAGGGTTTCACGCTTGTCCGCGACGTAGATGCCCGCGAAGGCGAGGAAGCCCAATAGGGGAAATACCAGGATCAATAATAACTTTGCACTCAAAGGAGCATTCTTCAGCACGGCAGGCCTCATCAATTCATACGGTGGGTACAGCGATCTCGGGCGCACGTTCTGGAGAATCGACGTTCGATGGACCGAAGTATTTTATAGAGGCCTGCCATGGCCGTTGGGATGTGTCCGTGTGAAGGCTTTCGGCTGCGAGGAGTCAAGCTTGATGGGGCAGGTGTAACTTTATTTTGCTCTGAGGCGAATAGTCGAAAACTTGGAGGCAGATCCACGAGCCTCAACTGCCGTGGTGTCGAAACGCGACATCGGAACTGAATGATCGTTCTCGAAATTTCGACATTTTTTGCGCCTGACTCAGCAGCGCCGTCCGCCGCAGCCGAGTTCGACGAGGCGTTCAGGAGAAAACCTGCAGGGCGTTGCGATCGTCATGAACAGAGCGTCGAATACTTTAATCCGAGAGGCCTGCTTCAGTTGAAACTTTCCATGGACATGTCGAACTTGTCGAAAGGCGCAAAACGTTCATGCGTGTCTGGGTCGAGCTATTGACGATGGTCGCCTAACTTTGACCGAGTCTAGAAGTTAAATTTTTAACAGTTGCACATATGGATCAGCGTGAGTGGAAATATCCTGTTTCCACGCAGAACACGAGTCGACTTGCACAGGCAGGACCGCTGCCCGAACAGCGACCCCGCTTGGCCTGACCTACGCCTTGTCCTCAGCCAACAGCTGCTCCAGGTAATGAATGTTCACCGCACCCGCCTGGAAGCCGCTGTCGCGCGTCAGTCGGCGGTGCAGGGGCAGGTTGGTCCTGATGCCCTCGACCGCCATTTCGTCCAGGGCATTGCGCATCCGCGCCATGGCGACCTCGCGTGTCGGCGCATGGCTGATGACCTTGCCGATCAGCGAGTCGTAGTTCGGTGGCACGGCGTAGCCGCTGTAGAGGTGGGAATCGACCCGAATGCCGTGGCCGCCCGGTGGATGGAAATGCGTCACCGTGCCGGGCGACGGCATGAAGGTGTCCGGGTCTTCGGCGTTGATCCGACATTCCAGGGCATGGCCGAGCACCCTCACCTGCTGCTGGGTGATCGACAGCGGGTTGCCCGCCGCGATGGCGAGCATCTCGCGGACGATGTCCACCCCGGTGATCATCTCGGTGACCGGGTGCTCCACCTGCACCCGCGTGTTCATCTCGATGAAGTAGAAGCGGCCGTCCTCGTACAGGAACTCGAACGTGCCCGCACCGCGATAGCCGATCTCGATGCACGCCTGCACGCAGCGCTGCAGTACCTCCTGCCGTGCCTGTTCGTCCAGGTGCGGCGCCGGCGCTTCTTCCAGGACCTTCTGGTGACGACGCTGCAACGAGCAGTCGCGGTCGTACAGGTGCACGGCATGGCCCTGACCGTCGGACAGCACCTGCACTTCCACATGCCGGGGGTTGCCGAGGAATTTCTCCAGGTACACCGTGGGGTTGCCGAACGCCGCGCCGGCCTCGGTGCGGGTGAGCTTGGCCGCCTTGATCAGGTCGGCCTCCTGCTGCACCACGCGCATGCCGCGCCCTCCGCCGCCTCCGGCCGCCTTGATGATCACCGGATAGCCGACCTCGCGGGCGATGGCCAGGGCCGTCTGCTCGTCTTCGGGCAGCGGGCCGTCGGAGCCGGGCACCGTCGGCACCCCGGCGCGGCGCATGGCCTGCTTGGCCGACACCTTGTCGCCCATCAGGCGAATGGTCTCGGCCCTGGGGCCGATGAAGACGAAGCCCGAGCGCTCCACCTGCTCGGCGAAGTCGGCGTTCTCGGCGAGAAAACCGTAGCCTGGATGGATGGCCGTGGCCCCGGTCACCTCGGCCGCCGCGATGATCGCCGGCACGTTGAGGTAGGAGCTGGCCGCAGCCGCAGGACCGATGCACACCGTCTCGTCGGCCAGCCCCAGGTGCATCGACGCGCTGTCGGCGGTGGAATACACGGCCACGGTCCGGATGCCCATTTCCTTGCAGGCGCGCAGGATGCGCAGGGCGATCTCACCGCGATTGGCGATGAGCACCTTGTTGAGCGTTGCAGTGGACATGGGTCTACCTCAGACGATGGAGAACAGCGGCTGGTTGAATTCCACCGGCTGCCCATCCTGCACCAGGATCGACTCGACGATGCCGCCATGGGGCGCCTCGATGGCGTTCATCATCTTCATCGCCTCGATGATGCACAGGGTGTCGCCCTGCTTCACCGCCTGGCCAACCTCGACGAACACCTGCGCCTCGGGCGCATCCTTGCGGTAGAAGGTGCCGACCATCGGCGCCAGCACCGTCCTGCCCTGCAATTGCGGATGAGCAGGCTCGGGCGCCGGGGCGGACGGCGTCACGCTGACGGCGCCCACCTGACTGTGGACATGCTGGATGGGGGTGCGGTTGTGGCGGCTGACGCGCATCGCGTTGTCGCCTTCCTTGATTTCGACTTCGTCGACACTGGAGCGCTCGAGCAGCGCGATCAGGGTACTGAGCTTCTGGATATCCATGGTTTGGTTCTTGTAAAGGATTCGAGGAAAGGGGTCAGGCGAGCTGCGCGGCGCGCACGTCGACGCCGTCCTGCAGCAGGGCCTGGCGGATGGCACGGGCGAAGTCGGCGGCCCCCGGCTGGTCGCCGTGGATGCACAGGGTGTCGGGGCGTACCGGCACCGGGGTGCCGTCCACCGCCAGCACGTGGCCGTGATGCAGCATGCTGCGCACCTGCACCAGCGCCTGGTCCACGTTTGTGATCATCGCGCCGGCCTGCCCACGCGGGGTCAGCGAGCCGTCAGGCTGATAGGTGCGGTCGGCGAACACCTCGTGCCGCACGGCCAGGCCCAGGGCCTCGGCCGCGGCGGTCAGGGCGCTGTTGGCCAGGCCGTACAGGTACAGGCTGGGGTCGAAATCGCGCACCGCCTCGCAGATCGCATTGGCCAGCACCGGGTCCGCTGCCGCCTGGTTGTAGAGCGCGCCATGGGGCTTGACGTGGTGCAGCAAGGTGCCCTCGGCCGCCGCGAAGGCGCTCAGCGCGCCGATCTGGTACAGCACGCATTCGTAGGCTTGGTCGGCGCTGAGCGCCACCTTGCGCCGGCCGAAGCCTTGCAGGTCGGCGAAGCCCGGGTGCGCCCCCACCGCCACGCCGTTGCGCACGGCGGCCGCCACGGTGCGACGCATGATCGCCGGGTCGCCGGCGTGAAAGCCACAGGCGATGTTGGCGGAGGTGATCTGCGCCAGCACGGCCTCGTCGTCACCCACGCGATACAGCCCGAAGCCTTCGCCCAGGTCGCTGTTGAAATCGATCTCAAGCATGTTCACGCTCCAATTGCAGCAGCAGTCGCGCCCGCTGCACGGCCAGGCGCTGGGCGTCCTGCAGGGTGGTGAGCTGAAAGCGCACCGCCTCCCCCGGCAGGCGCTGGGCCAGCAGCGGCAGGTCCGCGCTGATGACATTGGCGATGCGCGGATAGCCTCCGGTGGTCTGTCGGTCGGCCATCAGCACGATGGGTTGCCCGCTCGGCGGCACCTGCACGGTGCCGAAGGTCACGGCCTCCGAGAGCAGTTCCAGCGGCGTGCGCAGCGCCAGCTCGGCGCCTTCCAGGCGATAGCCCATGCGCTCGGAGTCGTTGCCGATGCGGTATTCGCTGCCGAGCAGATGCTGCTGCGCCTGCTCGCCGAACGCGGCCCATTCGGCGCCAGGCAGAATGCGAATCGCGCGGTCGGCCTCACGCTCTATGCTCCGCTTCAAGGCCGACGGCAGCACCAGGCGCGGCGCATTGCGAAAGCACGAGGCGAAGCCGAGCCGGTCACCGGCCACCAGCGCGCGGCCCAGCACGCCTGGGTAGCCCCCGCGGCGGTTGCTGCTGACGCTGCCCAGTAACGCGCCGAGGTGGAAACCACCCGCCACCGCCAGGTACGCCCGGGCCCCGCACCGACGCTGGCCGAACGTCAGGATCGCCCCCGGCTTGACTCGCACCGCCTGGTTCGGCGGCAACGCCTGCCCCTCCAGCAGCGCGCCAAGGTCGGCACCGGCCAGGGCGATGAGCGCGCCTGCGTCGAAGCGCAGGGTCGGCCCTTGCAGGGTGATCTCCAGCGCTCCCTGGTCCAGCCGATTGCCCACCAGCAGGTTGGCCATCTGCAAGGCCTGGGCATCCATCGCCCCGTTCACCGGCACGCCGATCTGCTGATGGCCGGTGCGCCCGGCATCCTGCAACGTGGTGCACAGCCCGGGCCTGAGCACTTCCAGGCTCATGACGCACGCTCCTGTCGCTCCAGGGCATCGAAGGTCTGGGCATCGACGGGCACGAAGCGAATCCGGTCGCCGCTGCGCAGCAGACACGGCTCGGGTCGCTCGGCGTCGAACAGCGTCAGCGGCGTGCGCCCGATCAGGTTCCAGCCGCCGGGCAGTTCCAGCGGGTAGATCACTGACTGCCGATTGGCCAGGCCGATGCTGCCCTCAGCGACCCGGGTGCGCGGCGTCGCCCGGCGCGGGGGAGAAAGGCGCTCGTCCAGCACGCCGATGTAGGGATGCCCCGGCGCGAAGCCGAGCATCAGCACATCCACCGGCTCGCCGCTGTGTAGGGCGATCAGCGCGTCAGGCGTCAGGCCGAGCGTGTCCGCCACTTCCAGCAGATCCGGCCCGTGCTCGCCGCCGTAGCACACCGGAATCTCCACCAGGCGCGGCTCGACCACAGGCCCCGACGAGGCCCGGCGCAACACAGCTTCGATCTGCCCCATGAGCACCTCGAAGGGGCATCGATCATCGCCGCAGTCGAGCAGCTCCGGACGGTAATGCACACCAATGGAAATCATCGCCGGCACGATGTCCGTCACACCCACCACCTCACCGCTGCGCACCGCCTCGCCCAGCTGGATCGCGCACTGGGCGGCCAGGCGATTGCTGGCGGTGCTCAACACCTCACCGAATTTCACCACCAGGCAGGCATCGCCCGCCGGCGTTATCACCCACGGCTGGGCAGCGGTGCCGCCCAGCGTTTCGATCGATTTCAACACAGTCATCTCCATCACCTCGTCACCGCGCTCAGCGCTCCAGCGCCCGCCCGGCCGTTTCCTTCAGGAACAGCAGCGACAGCAGGCTGAGCGCGGCAGCCCCGGCCAGGAAGAAGCCCGGCATCAGCAGGTTGCCAGTTGCGCCGATCAGCGCCGAGGACATGAACGGCGCCAAGCCGCCACCCATGATCGCCCCGAGGTTGATGGCGATCGCCATGCCGGTGTAGCGCACTCGCGTGGGGAACTGCTCGGCGTAGGTGGGGTAGCCCACCGACTGGATGATCGGCATCGGCAGCGTGGCCACCAGCAGCGCCAGCGCCGCCAGCCAGATCGACGCGCCGTTCATCAGCGCCATCATCGGGATCACCAGCACCATGTAGCCGACGAAGCCCACGGCCAGGGTGCGACGACGCCCCACCCGGTCCGACACCGCGCCCCAGAACGGCATCATCGCCGCGACAATGAAGCTGATGCTGGCGATGGTCCAGTACACATGGGACTTGTCGAACTTCAGGTAGGTGGTCAGGTAGATGTTCATGAACACGATGCCGATGAAGTAGCCCACGTTCTGCCCGAACGCCAGCGCCACCACCCGCACCACGCTGCCCAGGTGCTTGCGCAGCACCTCACGCACCGGCGCGGCGGGCGGCGTGTCCTTCTTCAGGAAGGCCTGGTACTCAGGGGTTTCCTCGACGTTGTGGCGCATCTTGCAGGACAGCAGCACCAGCGGCACGCAGAGGAAGAACGGCACCCGCCAGCCCCAGGCCGCCAGGGCCTCGGGCGTGAGCAGCAGGGTCACCACGCCGCACACACAGGCTGCGGTGCCGCCGCCGATGGCCACGCCCACCGGGGTGAAGGCACCGAAGAAGCCACGCCGATGGGCCGGCGCGGACTCGGCCACGAACGCCGCCGCGCCGACCACTTCGGCCCCGGCGAAGAAGCCCTGGGCCAGGCGGATGAGCACCAGCAGGATAGGCGCGAGGATGCCCACCTGGGCTGTGGTCGGCAGAAAGCCGATCAACGCCGTGGACAGGCCCATGCCGATCACCGTGGTGAGCAGCACGCCACGCCGCCCGATGCGATCGCCCAGGCGGCCGAGGATGATGCCGCCCAGCGGACGCGTGAGAAAGGCGCTGCCGAACACCGCCAGCGACGCCAGCAAGGCCGCTGCCGGGTTGTCGCTGGGGAAGAACAAAGGCGCGATGATCGCCGCCATGTAGCCGTAGATGCCGAACTCATAGTATTCGACGGCCGTGCCGGTCGAGGCGGCGATGGCCGCGCGTCGGCTGACGCTGGCGCGGTCGCAGGGACGGGATGCAGAAACGGGAGCGGCGGCGGACACGGAGGCGTCCACCCCCTCTGGGGCTAATACGCGAGACATAGGTCACCATTCACGAAACCAACGGATTGTTAGCCAGGCGTGCACAAGCGCCTGTTTTTATATGCCTGCCGGAAGCAGGCCGGTTGTGATGGGCAGTAACGGTGAAGCGGGGAAATCCCTGTCAGCGGGTCAGGCTTGGAAGCTGCGCCTGTAGGCGCAGGCTTCACTGGAAGTGGGTTGTGCAGGAGCGGTGGTTCGCCGCTGCGTGGTGCACGCGATGGGCTGCAATCAGCCCCTCCCTCTCGTCACCCTTCCAGTCCTTGTGTGGACGACGCCGGCCATGCCGGCCATCGCCCATGAACCCGGTCCTGCGAGCACTCTTGTTATGGTCGAGGCAACACGCGCCTCACTTGGCGAACAGCTGGCTCATGTCCTTGAACGCCTTGAATTCCAGCGCATTGCCGCACGGGTCGAACAGGAACATGGTGGCCTGCTCGCCCACCTGCCCCTTGAAGCGCACGTAGGGCTCGATCACGAACTGGGTTTGCCGCGCGGTGAGCCGGTCGGCCAGCGCCTCCCACTCGTCCCAGCTGAGGATGATGCCGAAGTGCGGCACCGGCACGTCGTGCCCGTCCACGGCGTTGGTGTGCGCCGACTCCTGGCTCGCGGTCTTGGGATGCTCGTGGATCACCAACTGGTGCCCATAGAAGTCGAAGTCCACCCAGGCCGCCGCCGAGCGCCCCTCGGCCAGGCCGAAGGTCTCCCCGTAGAAAGCCCGCGCCGCTGGAAGGTCGTAAACAGGAATTGCCAGGTGGAAAGGAGAAAGGCTCATCGGAAGGCTCCACGCTTGTCGTTATGTTGGACGCTCGGGGCAGGCCGCCACGGCCTTTGCCCTACGCCTGGAATTCATCATAGGGCTAGCCGACAGACAAAAAAAACAATATATATTTGTCATTTCCACAAAGAATTTTTATCAATGATCCGCGAGCTCAAGACCCTGATCGCCGTCGCCCGCGAAGGCACCTTCGCCGCCGCCGCACAGAAGATCGGCCTCACCCAGGCCGCCGTCAGCGCCCAGATCGCCCGACTGGAAGCCGAGCTGGGCCTGGACCTGTTCGACCGCACCGGCCGCAGCGCACACCTCACCGCCCTCGGCTACCAGACCCTGCAGCAGGCCCAGGAACTGATCCGCCTGTACCACAACCTCGGCTCACCAGCCCCCGAAGCCCAGGCCCCGCAACTGGTCACCCTCGGCGTGATCGCCTCCATCCAGCGCATGCTGCTGCCCAGCGCCCTGGCTCGCTTTCACCAGCAGCGACCCAATTCCCGTACAAGAATCCTGCCAGGGCTGTCGATGGAGCTGCTGGACCAGGTGGATGCCGGCGAAGTGGACCTGGCGGTGATCATCCACCCCCCCTTCGCACTGCCGACCGACCTGAAATGGGTGCCCCTGGTCAGCGAGCCCTATCGCCTGCTGGTGCCCGAAGACACCCCCCACGACGACTGGCACGACCTGCTCGCCTCCCAGCCCTTCATCCGCTACGACCGCGCCTCGTTCGGCGGCCGGCAGGTGGACCGCTTCCTGCGCAAGATGCACTTCTCGCCCCATGAACGCGTGGAGTTGGACGAGCTGGAGGCCATTGTCAAGCTGGTAGCCCATGGCGTGGGCATCGCCCTGGTGCCGGAAACCCTCGGGCACCAGGCATGGCCGCCGGGGGTGCGCGCGGTGGATCTGGGGCAGCAGGGATTCAACCGGGACATCGGCTTGATTCACCATGGCAACCGCAATGCGAACGAGCCGGTGATGGTGCTGGCGGGGTTGCTGGAGGCACTGGCGCGGGAGATGGGGCGCTCGGGCTCACAGTCCTGAACGGTGGGCTAGTCTTTGCTGTTCGAACAGGGAGGTTTGAACATGGAGTGGCACATTCGCCCCGCCACGCACCACGATGCAGCAGCGATCAGCCGCGTGATCCTGGCCGCCCTGCGCGAGTCCAATACCAAGGACTATCCACCCGATGTGATCGCCCAGATCGAACGAGCCTTCACCCCTGAAGCCGTCGCCATGCGGCTTGGGCAACGTCAGGTGCTGGTGGCATTGCAGGATGACACCGTCATCGGCACCGCGAGCCTGGAGGCGGATGTGGTGCGCAGTGTGTTCATGGACCCGGCGCATCAGAAACGTGGGATCGGGCGGCACCTGATGGAGGTGATTCATGCCACCGCCGTGCGGGATGGGATTGCGGTTCTGCGGGTGCAATCGTCGGTTACGGCTGAACGGTTTTATGCGCTGTTGGGCTATCGGAAAATTCGGGATGAAGTGAATGATGCCGAGCGCGTGCTGGTGATGGAGAAGCGGCTTCAACCGCTCGCTTCATACTAACGGCGCCAGGCTGCACTGAGCGCATGTTCATCGATACTCCGGGGTCATGTGCACGGCGGCTATCTTCGCCCCTGATCGTCCCAAGAGAAGGATTTTCGAGAGCACTTACTCGATTCCATTCTCACGGTCTCAGGCGTTCCTCAAGATCGCAAGCCTACCCAGTTCGGACTTGCTTTTGACCCAATATCCCGCCGCCGCGATATGCAGGATGCGCTGGAATTTCGGACAACTCAGGTGATGTTTCTCAGGGCACTGCGCGGCGTGGCGGAGCCCTTTGCTCATGGCTTGCAGGCGTTTGATGCGTGCGTCGAGTTCGTCTGCCTTGGCGAGCAACTTGTTTCGGTCGACCTGCTCGTCTACCAGCATTGCGCCCACTTCCTCTAGCGAGAAACCTGCCGCCTGGCCCAAGGCGATGAGCGCCAGCCGGTCGATCACATCTACAGCGAACTGCCGCCGCTGGCCAGGCGGGGCGGATGACCTGAGCAAGCCTTTCTTATCGTAGTAACGCAAGGTCGAAGCGGGCACGCCGGTGCGCTTGGCTACGTCTGCGATGTCCATTTCTGCCTCTTGAGTTGAAGTCGACTTCAACTTTTATCCTGCGGGGTGTGAGGGTTTAGGTCAATGGGATGAGAGGCTGGGATGACGATGTCAGATCTGTTGTTTGCGGGAGTGGTGATTGGGGTTGGCGGTACTGCGGTCATGGATGCTTGGGGTTTGATGTTGAGACGGTTGGGTGTCGCTACGCTTGATTTTGCATTGGTCGGCCGTTGGGTTGGGCATCTGGCTAAGGGGCGTGTGATGCACCAGGCGATTGGACAGGCGGAGCCGGTGCGGCATGAGCGGGTGTTGGGCTGGGGAGTGCATTATGGGATCGGCATCGTCTTTGCGATGGTGCTGGTTGGGATCGTGGGTGACGACTGGCTCTCGGCGCCTTCGTTATGGCCAGCACTGCTGGTTGGAGTGGCTACCGTCATTGCACCGCTGTGCGTGATGCAGCCTGCGATGGGTGCAGGGTTCTTTGCATCGAAGACTGCCAAGCCTGTGGCGAACTGCATCAAGAGCCTGGTTACGCACATGGTGTTTGGTTGTGGGCTTTATCTCAGTGCCGAGTTGATGGCCGGGCTGATGCGGTTGAACAGTTGAGTGAATCGTTGGCGGGGGGCATTGGTGATGGCTGCCCTCCCCGTTTGCCTTCGGCTTTGCATGCGAAGGCTAGCGTGTGGCTGCGTGGCATGTGCCCGACTTTTGACTGTGACCAGCGGCTGATGCGAAACCTGTGCACCAGCGCGCTGGTTTCCATGGCAATGGCGAGGGGCAATCTCTGAGCGGTCCGGCTCGTCAGATCCTGCGCTGTCCTCGCTTACCGATGATGCGGGTCGGCTTCTTGAAGCAGCAGCCCGCATTGCTCGGCCATCAGGCGGCTGATGATACGGATCGCCTGATGAACACCAGCCTGAGTGCGCACACTGACGTTGGGGTTGTGCTCGCACTCCAGGAGATCATCGTACTGAGCGAGCGCTTCGCCCAGCAATTCGAGGGTCCAGGCGTAGGATTGGATGGTCGAAAGGCGGGTGCGGTCAGTCATGGGGCACCTGCCGGGGCTGTGGTCTGGACGCCGTGTGGATCGGGTAAAAACGCGGCTGACGCGCTGCGGCTGCAACCTGTCGGCGGAGAGCGGATGCGAGGATCCTGCGAGGGATAGCGGTGAACATGCATGAGGTCCTTTTCAGTTGAAGCACCACGTCAATCGTCGCCAAACGATTGGGTGGCAGCTGTACGCAGGTTGGCGAACCGAGGAAAAGGAACCCGGCAGACCCGAAGGTCTCCCACGCACAGCCGCCATGGCACGACACTGCGGACACAGAAAAAGCGCCTGCAATCGTGGTCGGGGCGCCGATGCGCCTTTTTCGTTCGAGTCGCCAAACCCGGTCGCGGAGGTTGCCGCGACGGGGGAAGGTTAGGCTGATCTGGGGGATGGTGCAAGGTGGGGTGGGGATGGGTGGCTTGGCTGGGTGTGCGCAGGTTTGAGCGATGCTGGTACTTCAGGGTGTCGCCGTGCTGATCGCCCACCGCGCTGACGATCTTGTGGGTCCGCTCGTGAGACTCGATGGCCGAGAAGCGGGTGCAGTCAGTATTGCGACAGCTGCTTGAACTTGGTATCGGTCGCGCCTGGAACATGAGCGGGATCAGAGAAGCGCGGTGTCTGATTGAACGGCGGTGGAGAGCGGATGCGAGGGGCCTCGCAGAAAGCGCGGTAGTCATGCATGAGTTCCTTTCGTGGTGGAACTGCCACCGCTCGCGGCCAAGCAAGTGGAGGTGGCAGCAGTACGCGGGTTGGCCGACCGGGACGAAAGGGGCCCGGCACACCCGAAGGTGTCCCGCGCACCACTGCCATGACTCGACGTCACAGACGAACAAGCGCCTGCGATGACGACTTGGCGCTGATGCGCTTTTGATTCCGACCGGGCAAGGTCGCGTCGCCGATGCCTCGGCGCCGGGGGCGAGTTTAGCTGATTAGGGGGGCCAGCAAATTCACGAACGGGGTGGCAGGAGGCGGGTGCGAAGACAAACGGACGGTTGCTGGTCGTGAGGGACCGGTTTTTGCGGGCTGGACTTGGTGGATTTATAGACGTAGCTCATAGGGTATCCATAAACAAATCAGCCATTTTAAGGCTTATATTGGAATCGAATCGGGACGTGCGAAGGATCCAGTGAGAGCGACGACCGCCGTGCCATCAACGTTCACGCCTTGATGAATCCATAGGTCACCCACATCCAAACGAAGCCAAAGGCCGTCAGCCACGCGGATACCTGTAGAGCCAACTTAAGCTTTGCAGGGAAGTTTTCCAGTTCTTCAATGTCCAGATGCCCTCGGCGCATATGTACGCCAGGCCAAATGAGTATTCCACAAAGAAAGGTTATCAGCAGCCACCGAGCGCCAAAGCGCCGGGTGCCTAAATACAGTTTCATCTGCTCCAGGCCGGGATGACTTTGGATAGCCGAAGTTGCGACAGTGAAATTTCTTGTACCCGCGATCAATGCACTGACCGCACAACCGGCCAACCCGATCACGAATGGACACGCCAGCATTATCCACTTCAGCCACACGGGCCAACTCTCGAACTCAGTCATAATATGATTCGTAGATCAGCTCGCCCATTTGCTCACCGCCCTGCGCACCGGCGACGCTCCCAGCAAAAGACCCTCCCCCGACCAGCGCAATGCCACATACCGGCGCCCCGAAACCCGCGGTACCAGCAGAGAACACCCCACATACAGCGAGCGCAGTGATCCCAGCAATTTTGCCACTCACCATCCCTCCCGCCAGCCCCCCAGCGAAAGCACCTGCCTCAGACAAACGAATCTTCTTGCAGGCTTCGGTTTCCCCTGCACGGCAGGCCTCTTGGACTTTCAGATAGGAAGATGTACCCCCTAAGCCAATTCCGAAATGCCCACCATACCGAAGGTACTTACTAAGTCTCGCCACTTTGTCCAAGTATGTGGCGTACCCAGGAATCTGCCCTGGCCCACCGGCTTTCGACCAATGATGCACAAGACTCTTGGTCGAGATGTTCAAGCTTTTCTTCAGCCGCTCGTAGGCTCCTAGATTCAGATGCTTATTTAGAAAAGTCGCCCTCAGCTGACCATTTAGTTGTTCCAATAACATCCGCCGTTCGGCGAAGAACGATGGACTACTTAGATGGCCATGGCGCAGAAACTCTTGCTGATGCAAACGCTCGATGTTGCTAAGAGTGCTGCGAAGCTGCCGAAGGCCGTGGTCCATCATGTCCTTACCCACACCCATGGAGAGACTGGCGTCACTAAGCAGTCCGGCAATTTCAGCCTGATACTCCATCATGAAATCTGACTCGGCAAAATCGAGTACAGCCAAGGAACGTCGGGCGCGCTCGGCGGCTGCCATGAGTTGACCCTCCTCCTGGGTGCAGGCATGACCGTTATCCGGATCGCCGATGACGAAGATTTCCCCTGCCTTGAAGCCCTGCTCGAAAGTCGGGTTCAGGCGTTGCAGGTAAGAAATGGGCAATGTCGAATCATGGCTAGTCAGCTCCAACAGAATCTGCGGGAACGACATGCTCCGGGGCACCACATAGAATCCCGGCTGCATCTGCCCAGGCAACCCGCCAACCATGGCGGGCGAAGTCCCTGCCAAAGCGCCAGGGCTCCCAGGGCCAGCGGGTCTGAGGCTAGTGCGTACTGCAACCGACAGCCGCGGCGGGGGCATTTCCCGTAAAGGCGCCACCACCCGGTTGCTACCCTCTGGGCAACCGCAATCAACTAACGCGCCATCCATCGCGACAGGCTGGCCATCCGAGATGAAGTGCCACACCCCTTCAACGACCTTTCCTTCCAGCCCGCAAAGTGGACAAGCCGTGGTGGGATCCCCCATCCTCAGTACCATTCGTCCCTCGTCGAGGTAACCTTTCCCGGTGGCGATGCAAATCGCACCAGTGGTGGTCACATCACCGTCTACTGCTTGGCCAAGCCCATCCAGACTGACGCGCACTTCAGAGTCCCTTGCGAACTGTAGGAGCGAAAAAACCTAGCAGCCTAGAAGGGGCAAATGAGGCCTCTAGAAGCTAAAGAGACGTTTCCTACGAGTAACGCGGATTCAGGACTAGGCACGTTCCTAGCGGTTCGGGAACTATAGCCCTCCTCCTTTTTGTTCACTCCCGAAAAAAAGGGCGACAGACCCGAATGGCACGTACTTAACATGCTTCGGGTGCCCAATTTTTTCTGACTTTTGCCCTTGCTGACCGACGTGGCTGAGTCAGCAATGGATAAGCCTGAGGTATTCGCTTTATGGTCCGAGATCGTATCCTGGGAAGTGGTGTAACTCGCCATGGCTTTGGCGACTGAGTTCGCCGTTTAGTTGATCACGGCCGACATCTTGGCCTGTGGATTATCGCTGGCTGCTTCATCCTCTTTCGCTCACAGGGCGCCTTCGGCTGGTTCAGTTACATCACTTCCCAGGACACGACCCTCTCTGTCGCATCAGTCAGCAAGGCCACACTACTGGAGGCAGCAATTCCCATCAAAACGAGCCACCCAACACGCTGGCCCTACATCCGATGATGCTCCACCAAAAAATCCACGAATAACCGCACTCGCGCCGGCATCGTCGGGCCGCCAATAAAAACTGCATGAATCGGTTCTCGGTCACCGGGGTTCCAGGCCTGCAGCAGCGATACAAGATCACCTCGCCGCAGGTCTTCTCTGACGGTGAACTCGCCGATTCGCGCAATGCCGGCGCCGACTCGCGCGAATTGGGCCAGCGTTTCTCCGCTGCTGCACTCGATGTTGCCGCTGACATTGAGGGAAAATGTCTTACCGGCGCGTGCAAACGGCCAGTTGGGTTCGGCACGTCGGAAGTTGAAGCGCATGCAGTTGTGCCGTAACAGGTCTTCGGGGTCCTGAGGGGTGCCGTGGCGCTGCAGGTATTCGGGCGATGCCACCACCACCTGACCCGTGTCGCCGATCCTGCGCGCGGTAAGCGGGCTGTCGGGCAGGTGACCAAAACGTATGGCCACATCAGCCTGGCCGCCGAGGATGTCGACCACTTCGTCACCCAAGGTGAGGTCCACGACGATGTTCGGGTATCGCTCGCTGAAGGCTGCGACCAGGGGAACGATGGACAGACGCCCATGGCCAAGGGCAGCGCTGACCCGCAATCGCCCCTTGGGCATGCCTTGGTCAGCAATGGATTCCTCCACCTCGTCCATGTCTGCCAAGATGCGCCGGGCGCCGCGCAGAAACGCTTCGCCCTCGGCAGTGAAGGTGATCGCCCGCGTGGTGCGTAACAACAGCCGGGTACCCAGCCGTTTTTCGGCTCGCGCGATGATTCGACTGACTGCCGAGGGCGTAAGCCCCAATGCACGTCCGGCGGCCGACAGACTGCCTTCTTTTGCCACGGCGGCGAACACAAACATTTCACCAGATCTACCGTTGAAATCCATTTGTGCCCCTTAGGCAAAGGTGATTACCAAAAACGCGGTCTACCGTCGTGAAGCGCCGGATCATAGCATTGAGGGCATAGATAAGGAGCCTGTCATGCGTATCAATCCTCCCCTTGTTGCACTCGCCGTGGGTGCCTTTGGCATCGGCGTAACCGAATTCGCCCCAATGGGCATGTTACCGGGCATCGCTGCGGACCTCGGCGTTTCGATTCCCGCCGCAGGCTTGCTGGTAAGCGCCTATGCCCTGGGCGTACTGCTGGGTGCGCCGCTAATGACCCTGACCACCGGCAAGATTCCCCGGCGTTATCTGCTGATAGGGCTCATGGCGATTTTCACCCTGGGCAACCTCATGTCCGCACTGGCGACCGAGTACTACAGCCTCATGATTGCCAGGGTGGTGACCTCACTGAACCACGGCGCATTCTTTGGCGTCGGCTCCATCGTCGCCGCCAGCGTGGTGGCCCCTGAAAAACGTGCTGGCGCGGTAGCAGCCATGTTCATGGGGCTCACCCTCGCCACCATTGGCGGTGTGCCGCTGGCCGCCTGGTTTGGCGAACTGTTCGGGTGGCGCACCGCTTTCTGGGGGATTACCGGCCTCGGCTTGGTGACCATGGCTGCATTGTGGTTCGCCCTGCCCGACCTCAAGGCTCCGCCAAGCGTCGGTGCCATGGCCGAAATCCGGGTAATGGGCAGTGCCCCCGTGTTGGGCGCGCTGGCCCTGACCGTCGTCGGCTCGAGCGCAATGTTCACCGTCTTCACTTACATCGCACCGATCCTCAGCAGCGAGACCCATGGCTCCCCGGCTTTCATCACTGCCATGCTGGTGCTGTTCGGTATCGGGCTGACATTGGGCAACATGTGGGGCGGCAAAGCCGCCGACCGCTCGATAGACCGCACCCTGATCATCTCGCTGAGCGTGCTCATCCTGGTGCTGCTGGCGTTTACCGTATTGATGCGCTGGCCGCTGCCGGCCGCCGCAGCCATTCTGATCTGGGGCGTCGCCAGCTTCGCCTTGGTGCCACCGCTGCAAATGCGCGTCATGGAAGCCGCCAAGGACGCACCTAATCTCGCCTCGGCGGTGAACATCGGTGCGTTCAACCTCGGTAACGCAATTGGCGCGGCGCTGGGGGGTGCGGTGATCAATGCAGGGCTGGGCTTTCCGGCGATTTCGCTAGCGGGGGCAGGGATGGCCGGGTTGGGGTTGTTGATGGTGTTGGGATTTGCTTGGCGGTCGAGGGTTTCGGAGGCGGTGGCGGTGTGAGTAGGGTCTGAGAGGCTCTTGGTCGTCATTTTTGAGTTTCGCTTAGCGGCCAGGAGCGGTCCGTGGTAGACGGGATAGTTGCCAAACGAGGTAAGCCCCTCTCGCCCATCCGGTTTCACATACCGGAAGGTATCGGAGGGGCCAGTCTCCGTTAAGGAAAAAGCCGCCCGAAGGCGTAATGCTGTTCACTTAAGCGGAGCAGCCTTACGATCCACCGGATACCG
>NZ_JACVTO010000025.1 GCF_016518545.1 Pseudomonas sp. S30 | reverse complement strand
TTTCTAGAAACCCTGGCTCGGACTCAAATGCTTAAGTGAACAGCATTACGGACTGGATCCGGGCTTTTTCATGGGTATCGTCACGCCTACTGCGGCGAGGTTTCCAGCGGTGCCGGTGTTGGCACTGGCGTGGTCTCGATGGTGTCGATCTCGCGCTGGATCGATTCTTCGGCAGAACCAGGCTTGGCAGGCGTTTCGGGTTGACCGGACGGTTGGTTTTCCGGGCTGACCGTGGTGTCGGTGCTGCCACCGAGGATTTCCTGATCGCGGCTAACACCTGGCATGAAGTCGCCGGACAGGCTCACCAGTTGGTCGCTGTCGTTGAAGTTCACGCTCATGCGTTCCTGCTGACGCTTGCCGCCGCCCGGCTGGAGACTGTAGAGATAGTCCCAGCGATTGGTATTGAAGGTGTCCTGCAGGAGCGGGTTGCCCATGATAAACCTCACTTGCCGTCGGGTCATTCCCGGACGCAATTGGTCTATCATGTCCTGCGTGACGACATTGCCCTGCTGGATGTCGATTTTGTAAACCCCGGGAAACGAGCAACCGGCGAGTGCGAGCAGTCCCACAAGGGTGAGGCTGTTTAGCAAGAGCTTGGTGTTTTGCATCGGTGGGCGACTTCCACTATCTTGGCTGGACAACGTAAACCCCGATCATACCCGTATTAAGAGAAGCTGCGAAGCAGCATCGGCGAGAAAGCTGACCATGGTTGAAAATAGCGAATTGCGCAAAGCCGGTCTCAAGGTGACACTGCCTCGAGTAAAGATCCTTCAGATGCTCGATTCGACCGAGCAGCGTCACATGAGCGCCGAAGACGTCTACAAGGCGCTGATGGAAGCCGGAGAGGATGTCGGCCTGGCGACCGTCTACCGTGTACTGACCCAGTTCGAGGCCGCCGGCCTGGTGGTTCGCCACAATTTCGACGGCGGCCACGCCGTCTTCGAGCTGGCAGATGGCGGTCACCACGACCACATGGTCAACCTGGACAGTGGTGAAGTCATCGAATTCATGGATGCCGAAATCGAGCGTCGCCAGAGGGAAATCGTGGCCGAGCACGGCTACGAACTGGTGGACCACAACCTGGTACTGTACGTACGCAAGAAGAAGTAACGATTTTCTTTCGTTACCTACGAAAAAGGCGACCCTAGGTCGCCTTTTTCGGTTCTGTGGGCCAGTGAAGCCCGGCCGCCGCGCCCCCTTGGGTTTCAGGCCTTGCCCGAGACCACCATCTTGCGGGCATGGGCCAGCGACTCCTTGGTCAGGTCTATGCCGCCGAGCATGCGTGCCACTTCCTCTACCCGCTCACGCTTGCCAAGGTTGGCCACGGCAGTATGGGTGGTTTCGCTGTCACGGACCTTGTGCACGAACAGGTGATGATGCCCTTGGGCTGCAACCTGTGGCAGGTGCGTCACGGTGAGCACTTGTCCGCGCTCGCCGAGGCGGCGCAGCAACTGGCCGACGATCTCGGCGGTCGGGCCGCCGATGCCCACGTCCACTTCATCGAACACCAGCGTCGGGATGCGCGAGGTCTGCGCGGTGATGACCTGGATCGCCAGGCTGATACGTGAAAGCTCGCCACCGGACGCGACCTTGGCGAGGCCCTTGAGTGGCTGCCCGGGGTTGGCGCTGACCAGCAGCTCCACCTGTTCGAGCCCGTGGGGGGAGAGCTCGGCGGTGTCCAGCGGCGACAGCTCGATGCTGAAGCGCCCGCCGGGCATGCCCAGGCGCTGGATTTCCTGCTCCACCGCGCCCGCCAGTTGAGCGGCTGCCTGACGACGCAGGCCACTGAGCTCCAGGGCCTTCTCTTTATAATGCTGAGCGTAAGCCGCCAGTTCTTCGCCCAGGCGTTCGACCGACTCGTCGCTGGCATTGAGGCTTTCGAGCTCCTCCATCAGGCGCTGTTGCAGTTCGAGCAATTCGCCAGGCTGGACGCGGTGCTTGCGCGCCAGCGTATAGAGGATGTCGAGTCGTTCCTCCAATGCCTGCAGGCGCATGGGGTCGGCGTCGAAGTTGTCGAGAAAGCGATTGAGCTCGCCCACCGCTTCCTCGATCTGGATCTGGGCGCTGGCGATCAGGTTGACGGCCTCGCCCAGGGCCTTGGGGGCATCGCTGACCGCACCCAGGCGATTGAGGCTGCCGGTGAGGGCGCTGAGCACATTGCCCGAATCGCTCTCGCTGCACTGGTCGATGACCTGCCGGCAGATCCCGAACAGCGCTTCGGCATTGGTCAGATTCTTGTGCTCCTGTTCCAACTGCTCGAGCTCGTTTTCGCCCAGGCCCAGGTTGTCCAGTTCCTCGAGCTGATAGCTCAGCAGTTGATGGCGCGCGCGCTGCTCGTCGCTGGAATTGGACAGGCGCTCCAGCTCCAGGCGTGTCTGACGCCAGCGCTGGGCGGCCAATTGGACCTGGCGCGCGAGGTCCACGGCGCCGGCGTACTCGTCGACCAGGCGCCGGTGGGTGTCGGTCTTGAGCAGCGACTGGTGTTCGTGCTGGCTATGGATGTCGATCAGCAGCTCGCCCAGCGCTTTCAGGTCGCCGAGCGGGCAGGGCGTGCCATTGATGTAACCGCGGCTGCGCCCTTCTGCTGTGATCACTCGCCGCAGGATGCAGGGGCCGTCGTGATCGAGGTCGCGCTCGGCCAGCCAGGTGCGGGCCTCGGGTATGTCCGCCAGATCGAAGGTCGCGAGCAGGTCGGCCTTGTCCGCGCCGGGGCGCACCACGCCGCTGTCTGCGCGATCGCCCAGGGCCAGGCCGAGCGCGTCGAGCATGATCGACTTGCCGGCGCCGGTCTCGCCGGTGATGACCGACATGCCCCGGGCCAGCTCCAGGTCCAGGTGCTCGACGATCGCATAGTTGTGTATGGACAGGTGTACCAGCATGGGGCGACTCCCGATGGTCATGTCTGGTTATTTATACAGTACTTTTTTCTCGCCTGCCAAGCGCCGTTCGGCGCAGTGTCGCGCCCTTCACCCCTTGAAGCTGAATTTTCCGGCCCCATATAGCCCTCAGACAAGGCAGGCATGGCCTGCACACCGGAAAATGCGGAGGAGATCCCCGATGGCAGACGAACAGCTGGACGAACAAAACCTTAACGCCGAAGAAGCCGGCTCCGAAGACCTCGGTGCCCGCGTCCAGGTGCTCGAGGAGCAGCTGGCCGCCGCCAAGGACCAGTCGCTGCGCGTGGCCGCCGACCTGCAGAACGTGCGTCGACGCGCCGAGCAGGATATCGAGAAGGCCCACAAGTTCGCCCTGGAAAAGTTCGCCGCCGACCTGCTGCCGGTGATCGACAGCCTGGAGCGCGGCCTGGAGCTGTCCAGCGCCGAGGACGAGTCCATCAAGCCGATGCGTGAAGGCATCGAGCTGACCCTGAAGATGTTCCAGGACACCCTCAAGCGCTACAACCTCGAGCCGGTCGACCCGCACGGCGAGCCCTTCAACGCCGAGCACCACCAGGCCATGGCCATGGAAGAGAGCGCCGCGGTCGAGCCCAACAGCGTGCTCAAGGTGTTCCAGAAAGGCTACCTGCTCAATGGCCGCCTGCTGCGCCCGGCGATGGTCGTGGTCAGCAAGGCGCCGGCAGCGCCTCAGCCGTCGATCGATGAAAAGGCTTGAAATTCCGCGAGGCAACCCCATCTAGGTGTCAAGCCTTCAAGTATTTACGCAGTTGGCCAACAGCAGTCGCTGCTAACTAATTCAAAGTTTCGGGAGAGTTAACATGGGCAAGATCATCGGTATCGACCTGGGGACCACCAACTCCTGCGTCTCCATTCTGGAAAACGGTAACGTCAAGGTCATCGAGAACGCCGAAGGTGCGCGTACCACCCCTTCGATCGTGGCCTACGCCAACGACGGCGAGATCCTCGTCGGCCAGTCGGCCAAGCGCCAGGCCGTCACCAACCCGCACAACACCCTGTTCGCCGTGAAGCGCCTGATCGGTCGCCGCTTCGAAGAAGACGTCGTGCAGAAAGACATCAAGCTGGTGCCCTACAAGATCGTCAAGGCTGGCAACGGTGACGCCTGGGTCGAGGCGGCTGGCAAGGAAATGGCTCCGCCGCAGATCAGCGCCGAAGTCCTGAAGAAGATGAAGAAGACCGCCGAAGACTACCTCGGCGAGCCGGTCACCGAAGCGGTCATCACCGTGCCGGCCTACTTCAACGACAGCCAGCGCCAGGCCACCAAGGATGCCGGTCGCATCGCCGGTCTGGACGTCAAGCGCATCATCAACGAGCCTACCGCGGCCGCACTGGCCTACGGCATGGATAAGGCCAAGGGCGATCATACCGTCATCGTCTACGACCTAGGCGGCGGCACCTTCGACGTCTCGGTGATCGAAATCGCCGAGGTCGACGGTGAGCACCAGTTCGAAGTACTGGCTACCAACGGCGACACCTTCCTGGGTGGCGAAGACTTCGACATGCGCCTGATCGACTACCTTGTCGACGAGTTCAAGAAAGAGTCCGGCATGGACCTGAAGAACGATCCTCTGGCCCTGCAGCGTCTGAAGGAAGCTGCCGAAAAAGCCAAGATCGAGCTGTCTTCGGCCCAGTCGACCGACGTCAACCTGCCGTACATCACGGCCGATGCCACCGGTCCCAAGCACCTGAACGTGAAGATCTCCCGTGCCAAGCTGGAGTCGCTGGTCGAGGATCTGGTCAAGCGCACCATCGAGCCTTGCCGCACCGCGCTCAAGGATGCCGGTATCGACGCCAGCAAGATCGACGACGTGATCCTGGTCGGCGGTCAGACCCGCATGCCGATGGTGCAGAAGGCCGTGGCCGACTTCTTCGGCAAGGAAGCGCGCAAGGACGTCAACCCTGACGAAGCTGTCGCCATGGGCGCTGCCATCCAGGGCGCGGTGCTGGCCGGTGACGTCAAGGACGTGCTGCTGCTGGACGTCAGCCCGCTGACCCTGGGTATCGAAACCATGGGTGGCGTGATGACGCCGCTGATCGAGAAGAACACCACCATCCCGACCAAGAAGTCGCAGGTGTTCTCCACTGCCGATGACAACCAGGCTGCCGTGACCATCCACGTGCTGCAGGGCGAGCGCAAGCAAGCCACCCAGAACAAGTCCCTGGGCAAGTTCGACCTGGCCGACATCCCGCCAGCTCCGCGCGGTGTTCCACAGATCGAAGTGACCTTCGACATCGACGCCAACGGCATCCTGCACGTCAGCGCGAAAGACAAGGCCACCGGCAAGTCGCAGTCGATCGTGATCAAGGCCAACTCCGGCCTGTCGGACGAAGAAATCGAACGCATGGTGCGTGACGCCGAAGCCAATGCCGAGGAAGACCGCAAGTTCGAAGAGCTGGCCGCTGCGCGCAACCAAGGCGATGCGCTGGTTCACTCGACCCGCAAGATGGTGGCCGATGCCGGCGACAAGGTGACGGCCGACGAGAAGGCGGCGATCGAGGCGGCAGTGGTCGCACTGGAGGCCGCGGTCAAGGGCGACGACAAGGCGGCCATCGATGCCAAGGTCGAGGAGCTGTCCAAGGTGTCCGCGCCTGTCGCTCAGAAGATGTACGCCGAGCAACAGGCCGAGCAGCCTCAGGGCGGTGCCCAGCAGGCCGAGCCTGAAGCCAAGCATGACGACGTGGTCGACGCCGAGTTCGAGGAAGTGAAAGACAACAACAAGCATTGATTGCTGCATGTTGTCGGCCAGTTCGGCGGTTTCTGCGGTCGAACTGGTAGGATGTCGCCGCGCGGGGGCTTGCTCCCGCGTTGGCGTGTCTGGAACACGGGAAATATTTCCAGCATCTGTCAGGGCGCGCCAGGCGTGTGGCGGCAGGTGCTGACGGCACGGTGCACAGATGCCGAAAGCCCTCAAGAGTGCGAGTGACCTATGGCAAAGCGTGATTTTTATGAGGTCCTGGGTGTCGAGCGCGGCGCCAGCGAAAGCGATCTCAAGAAGGCCTATCGCCGCCTGGCGATGAAGTACCACCCGGACCGTAATCCGGGCGATAAGGAGTCCGAGGACAAGTTCAAGGAGGCCAACGAGGCCTACGAAGTGCTGTCCGACGCCAGCAAGCGCGCGGCCTACGACCAGTATGGCCACGCCGGTGTCGACCCGAACATGGGCGGCGGCGGTGCAGGGTTCGGCGGCGCCAACTTCTCCGATATCTTCGGCGATGTCTTCAGCGACTTCTTCGGCGGTGGTCGTGGCGGCGGTCGCGGCGGTGCCCAGCGCGGCAGCGACCTGCGCTACACCCTGGAGCTGAACCTGGAAGAGGCCGTTCGTGGCACCACCGTCAGCATCCGCGTGCCCACCCTGGTCAACTGCCAACCATGCGACGGCACCGGGGCCAAGAAAGGCTCGACGCCCTCGACCTGCCCGACCTGCGGCGGCATCGGTCAGGTGCGCATGCAGCAGGGCTTCTTCTCGGTGCAGCAGACCTGCCCACGCTGTCACGGCCAGGGCAAGATCATCACCGACCCTTGCCCGTCCTGCCACGGCGAAGGCCGCGTCGAGGAATACAAGACCCTCTCGGTGAAGGTGCCAGCCGGTGTCGACACGGGCGATCGTATCCGCCTGTCCGGCGAAGGCGAGGCCGGGCCTCAAGGTGGTCCCGCCGGAGATCTGTACGTGGTGATCAGCGTGCGCGAGCACGCGATCTTCCAGCGCGATGGCAAACACCTGTATTGCGAAGTGCCAATCAGCTACACCGATGCTGCCCTGGGTGGCGAGCTGGAAGTGCCGACCCTGGATGGCCGCGTCAAGCTGCGTATCCCCGAAGGGACCCAGACCGGCAAGCAGTTCCGGCTGCGCGGCAAGGGCGTAGCGCCGGTTCGCGGTGGTGCGGCGGGCGACCTGCTGTGCCGCGTCGCGGTGGAAACGCCGGTCAACCTCAGCCGTCGCCAGCGCGAGTTGCTCGAAGAGCTGCGTGACTCGCTCGAGGGCGACAGCTCCCACTCACCCAAGGCCAGCGGCTGGTTCGAAGGTGTGAAGCGCTTCTTCGGCGATCTCTGACAAGGAACAGGCTATGCGACGTATTGCGGTAATGGGCGCGGCAGGTCGAATGGGCAAGACCCTCATCGAAGCCGTGCAGCAGACTTCCGGTGCCGGGTTGACGGCCGCGGTCGATCGCCCGGACAGCTCCCTGGTGGGCGCCGATGCCGGCGAGCTTGCGGCCCTGGGTCGCATCGGTGTGCTGTTGTCCGACGACCTCACCAAGGTGGTTGATGACTTCGATGTGCTGATCGATTTCACTCACCCCTCGGTGACCCTGAAGAACCTGGCGTTCTGCCGCAAGCACGGCAAGGCGATGGTCATCGGTACCACCGGCTTCAGCGTCGACGAGAAGCGCTTGCTGGCCGAGGCTGGCAAGGACATTCCCATCGTCTTTGCCGCCAACTTCAGCGTGGGCGTGAACCTGTGTTTGAAGCTGCTGGATGTCGCCGCCCGTGTCATGGGCGACGAGGTGGACATCGAGATCCTCGAGGCCCATCACCGGCACAAGGTCGATGCGCCTTCGGGCACGGCACTGCGCATGGGTGAAGTGGTGGCCCAGGCCCTGGGTCGGGATCTGGAGAAAGTGGCGGTGTACGGGCGTGAAGGGCAGACCGGCGCTCGCGAGCGCGAGACCATCGGTTTCGCCACCGTGCGCGCAGGCGATGTGGTCGGCGATCACACGGTACTGTTCGCCGCCGAAGGCGAGCGGGTGGAGATCACCCACAAGGCGTCCAGTCGCATGACGTTCGCCAAGGGTGCGGTGCGGGCTGCGTTGTGGCTGGACGGCAGAGCTGCCGGACTGTACGACATGCAGGACGTCCTGTCCTTGCATTGATCCGGCGCGCGAGTTGTCCGTGCAGCACTCGCCAGCACTCCCTGGCAGCAGCGGTACACGCCGCATTCATGGCTGGGAGTCAGGCGTTACGGCTGGCTTCGATGATCTGAGCGGAACCTGCTGGTCGCACCACTGTCTACGTACGTCACAATTGCGGTAGACCCAGCAGCAGGTTTTCTGTAAACTACAGCTTTAGTGTATCCACTAAAAGCGCGCAGTGAATTGAATTCAGCACATAAAAAGCGGGGTGACGTATCCATACGGCACTCCGCTTTTTTGCAACCTGCGATCGCCCCTTCATGCGTCACTTACGGGAGGTCTTCTTGACAAAGCCAGCCATACTCGCCCTTGCTGATGGCAGCATTTTTCGCGGTGAGGCCATTGGGGCCGACGGGCAAACCGTTGGTGAGGTGGTGTTCAACACCGCTATGACCGGCTACCAGGAAATCCTTACAGACCCTTCCTACGCCCAACAGATCGTCACGCTGACCTATCCGCACATCGGCAACACCGGCACCACCGCCGAAGATGCCGAGTCCGATCGCGTCTGGTCGGCCGGCCTGGTGATCCGCGACCTGCCGTTGCTGGCCAGCAACTGGCGCAACACCCAGTCGCTGCCGGACTACCTCAAGGCCAACGGCGTGGTCGCCATCGCTGGCATCGACACCCGTCGCCTGACCCGCATCCTGCGCGAGAAGGGCGCCCAGAACGGCTGCATCCTGGCCGGTGACGATGTCACCGAAGAGGCGGCCATCGCCGCAGCTCGCCAGTTCCCCGGGCTCAAGGGCATGGACCTGGCCAAGGAAGTGTCGACCAAGGAGCGCTACGAGTGGCGTTCGAGCGTCTGGGAACTGAAGACCGACAGCCATCCGACCCTCGAAGCCTCCGAGTTGCCCTACCACGTCGTGGCCTACGACTACGGCGTCAAGCTGAACATACTGCGCATGCTGGTCGCCCGTGGCTGCCGCCTGACCGTGGTGCCGGCGCAGACCCCGGCCAGCGAGGTCCTGGCGCTCAACCCCGATGGCGTATTCCTGTCCAACGGTCCCGGTGATCCGGAGCCGTGCGACTATGCCATCCAGGCGATCAAGGACATTCTCGAAACCGAGATCCCGGTGTTCGGCATCTGCCTGGGTCACCAGTTGCTGGCCCTGGCCTCCGGCGCCAAGACCCTGAAGATGGGCCACGGCCATCACGGTGCCAACCACCCCGTGCAGGACCTGGACTCCGGTGTGGTCATGATCACCAGCCAGAACCATGGCTTCGCCGTCGACGAGGCCACGCTGCCTGGTAACGTGCGTGCCATCCACAAGTCGCTGTTCGACGGCACCCTGCAAGGCATCGAGCGCACCGACAAGAGCGCGTTCAGCTTCCAGGGTCACCCTGAAGCGAGCCCGGGCCCGACCGACGTCGCGCCCCTGTTCGATCGTTTCATCGATGCCATGGCCAAGCGCCGCTGAGCATCCTGCATCGAGGCCCCGGACCGGCGAGCGCCGTGTCCGGAAGCGCCTGACCCAGATTGTTCAAGACGGCTTGCCGACTGACCCGCGGATTTGAGTGACAACCATGCCAAAACGTACAGACATCAAAAGCATCCTGATTCTTGGTGCCGGCCCGATCGTGATCGGCCAGGCCTGTGAATTCGACTACTCCGGCGCCCAGGCCTGCAAGGCCCTGCGCGAGGAAGGTTTCCGCGTCATCCTGGTGAACTCCAACCCGGCCACCATCATGACCGACCCGGCCATGGCCGACGCCACCTACATCGAGCCGATCAAATGGCAGTCGGTGGCCAAGATCATCGAAAAAGAGCGCCCGGACGCAGTCCTGCCCACCATGGGCGGTCAGACTGCGCTGAACTGCGCGCTGGATCTGGAGCGCCACGGCGTACTGGAGAAGTTCGGCGTCGAAATGATCGGTGCCAACGCCGACACCATCGACAAGGCCGAAGACCGCTCGCGTTTCGACAAGGCCATGAAGGACATCGGTCTGGAATGCCCGCGCTCCGGTATCGCCCACAGCATGGAAGAGGCCAACGCGGTGCTGGAGAAGCTCGGCTTCCCGTGCATCATCCGTCCGTCCTTCACCATGGGCGGCACCGGCGGCGGCATCGCCTACAACCGTGAAGAATTCGAAGAGATCTGCACCCGGGGTCTGGACCTGTCGCCGACCAAGGAACTGCTGATCGACGAGTCGCTGATCGGCTGGAAGGAATACGAGATGGAGGTGGTCCGCGACAAGAAGGACAACTGCATCATCGTCTGCTCCATCGAGAACTTCGACCCGATGGGCGTGCACACCGGCGACTCCATCACCGTCGCGCCAGCGCAAACGCTGACCGACAAGGAATACCAGATCATGCGCAACGCCTCGCTGGCGGTGCTGCGTGAGATCGGTGTGGAAACCGGCGGCTCCAACGTGCAGTTCGGCATCTGCCCGAACACCGGGCGCATGGTCGTCATCGAGATGAACCCACGGGTGTCGCGTTCATCGGCCCTGGCGTCCAAGGCCACCGGTTTCCCGATCGCCAAGATCGCCGCCAAGCTGGCCGTCGGTTACACCCTCGACGAGCTGCAGAACGATATCACCGGTGGTCGCACCCCGGCGTCCTTCGAGCCGTCCATCGACTATGTGGTCACCAAGCTGCCGCGCTTCGCCTTCGAGAAATTCCCCAAGGCCGACGCCCGCCTGACCACCCAGATGAAATCCGTCGGTGAGGTCATGGCGATCGGCCGGACCTTCCAGGAGTCCCTGCAGAAAGCCCTGCGCGGCCTGGAAGTGGGCGCCTGCGGCCTCGATCCGAAGGTCGACCTGGCCAGCCCGGATGCCGCCAGCATCCTCAAGCGTGAGCTGACCGTGCCTGGCGCCGAGCGCATCTGGTACGTGGCCGATGCCCTGCGCTCGGGCATGACCTGTGAAGAGATCTTCGCCCTGACCGGCATCGACATGTGGTTCCTGGTGCAGATGGAAGATCTGATCAAGGACGAGGACAAGGTCAAGACCTTGGGCCTGGCCGACATCGACAAGGCCCAGATGCTGCGCCTGAAACGCAAGGGTTTCTCCGACCAGCGCCTGGCCAAGCTGCTTGGCGTCACCGAGAAGAACCTGCGCCGCCATCGCCACAAGCTGGACGTGCTGCCGGTGTACAAGCGCGTCGACACCTGCGCTGCTGAATTCGCCACCGACACGGCCTACCTGTATTCCACTTACGAGGAAGAGTGCGAGGCGCAGCCGTCCGGTCGCGACAAGATCATGATCCTCGGCGGTGGCCCGAACCGCATCGGCCAAGGCATCGAGTTCGACTACTGCTGCGTGCACGCCGCTCTGGCGCTGCGTGAAGACGGTTACGAGACCATCATGGTCAACTGCAACCCGGAAACCGTCTCCACCGACTACGACACCTCCGACCGCCTGTACTTCGAGCCGCTGACCCTGGAAGACGTGCTGGAAGTGTGTCGCGTCGAGAAGCCCAAGGGCGTCATCGTCCACTACGGCGGCCAGACCCCGCTGAAACTGGCGCGCGCGCTGGAAGAGGCCGGTGTGCCGATCATCGGCACCAGCCCGGACGCCATCGATCGCGCCGAAGACCGCGAGCGCTTCCAGCAGATGGTGCAGCGCCTGAACCTGCTGCAGCCGCCGAACGCGACCGTGCGCAGCGAAGACGAGGCCATCCGTGCCGCCGGCGACATCGGCTATCCGCTGGTGGTGCGTCCATCCTATGTACTGGGTGGGCGGGCCATGGAAATCGTCTATGAACTGGACGAGCTCAAGCGCTACCTGCGTGAAGCCGTGCAAGTGTCCAACGACAGCCCCGTGCTGCTCGACCACTTCCTCAACTGCGCCATCGAGATGGACGTGGATGCGGTGTGCGATGGCACCGACGTGGTCATCGGCGCGATCATGCAGCACATCGAACAGGCGGGTGTGCACTCCGGCGACTCCGCGTGCTCGCTGCCGCCTTACTCGCTGAGCCAGGACGTGCAGGACCAGGTGCGCGAGCAGGTCAAGAAGATGGCCCTGGAGCTGGGTGTGGTCGGCCTGATGAACGTGCAGCTGGCGTTGCAGGGCGACAAGATCTACGTCATCGAGGTCAACCCGCGTGCTTCGCGTACAGTGCCCTTCGTGTCCAAATGCATCGGCACTTCACTGGCCATGATCGCAGCCCGCGTGATGGCGGGCAAAACGCTGAAAGAACTGGGCTTCACCCAGGAGATCATCCCGAACTTCTACAGCGTGAAGGAAGCCGTCTTCCCGTTCGCCAAGTTCCCGGGGGTTGACCCGATCCTCGGTCCTGAGATGAAATCCACCGGTGAGGTCATGGGCGTCGGCGACAGCTTCGGCGAAGCCTTCGCCAAGGCCCAGATGGGCGCCAGCGAGGTGCTGCCCAGCGGCGGTACGGCGTTCATCAGTGTGCGCGATGACGACAAGCCCCAGGTGGCTGGCGTTGCCCGCGACCTGATCGCCCTGGGCTTCGAAGTGGTGGCCACTGTCGGCACCGCCAAGGTGATCGAGGCCGCTGGCCTGAAAGTACGTCGCGTGAACAAGGTGACCGAGGGGCGTCCGCACGTGGTCGACATGATCAAGAACGACGAAGTGTCGTTGATCATCAACACCACCGAGGGTCGCCAGTCGATCGCCGATTCCTACTCGATTCGTCGCAATGCGCTGCAGCACAAGATCTACTGCACCACCACCATTGCGGCCGGTGAAGCCATCTGCGAGGCGCTGAAATTCGGTCCGGAAAAGACCGTTCGCCGCCTGCAGGATCTGCACGCAGGACTCAAAGCATGAGCATGACCAAGTACCCGATGACCGTTCAGGGCGCTCGCGCCCTGGAAGACGAATTGCATTTTCTCAGCAAGACCGAGCGTCCGCGCCTCAGCCAGGCTATCGGCGAAGCGCGCGAACTGGGCGATCTCAAGGAGAACGCCGAGTATCATGCTGCCCGTGAAGAGCAGGGCATGGTCGAGGCGCGTATCCGTGACATCGAGGGGCGTCTGCAGAATTCGGTGGTCATCGACGTCACCACCATTGCCCATACGGGCAAGGTGATCTTCGGCACCACCGTGGTACTGGCCAACACCGAAACCGATGACGAGGTGTCCTACCAGATCGTCGGTGAGGACGAGGCCGACGTGAAGCAGGGCAAGCTGTCGAGCAGCGCGCCCATCGCCCGTGCCATCATCGGCAAGGAAGAAGGTGATACCGTCGTGGTCAAGACGCCCAGTGGTACGGTCGAGTACGAGATTGTCGAAGTCAAGCACATCTGACCGGCGCCAGCGAGCGCCTTCCCTGGAGGGAATCCTCTGGCAACTGGCCCAGGTGTTCTGGGTCGGCGGCCTGTGGGTCTTTCATGTCGGATTGATTCCCGCGCTCAAGGTCAGTGGCCTGGCACCCTTACTGGTGCAGGACATCGCCGGTCAGATCGACCGTTGGCTGATTGGCGTGGCGTTGCTGGGGCTGCTGACTCAACTCGCCGTGCTCTGGCGAGTGGAAGGGTTGGCCGCCTGGTGGCGACAATTCCGCGGGCAGATGCTGCTACTGGGCCTGGGCGCCTGCGTGGGGTACTACACCCTGCGCTACGGTATCTCCGTCGCGGAGCGCTGGCAGATGTTCTGCTTCCTGGTGCTGGGCTTCTCAGGCATCGTGCTGGTGGCCCAGCCGGTGCCGATCAGGGCGCGCAAACCGCGCCCCTGACCGGGCAGCCATCACTTGTAGCGATGGATGTTGGACAACTGCTTGTTCGGCTGTGGATTCTTGCGGTAGATCAGCGCCTTCTTGCCAATGGTCTGCACCCGTTCGGCGCGACCGACCTTGCACAGTTCGTCAATCGTAGCAGCGCGCTCTTCGCGATCTTCCGAGCGGATCTCGATCTTGATCAGTTCGTGATCGGTCAACGCGCGCTCCAGTTCGGCGATCACGCCCTCGTTGACGCCATTTCCCGCGACGATCAGGACCGGCTTCAGGTCATGGCCAATGGACTTGTACTGTTTCTTCTGCTCGTTATTGAGCGGCATAATCTGACCCTTTTCGTCTGATTCTGTAAAATTGGTAGCCATTTTACCCGAGGGCCACTGGCTCCGCCCAGTCAATCACGACGCTAATCATCGAGGTGCCCCGTGGCGCAGCGTTCCAAAAGCAGCCATAACTGGCTCAGAGAGCATTTCAACGACCCCTTCGTCAAACAGGCACAGAAGGACGGGTACCGGTCTCGCGCCAGCTATAAATTGCTGGAGATCCAGGAAAAGGACCGGTTGATCCGCCCTGGCATGAGCGTGATCGACCTGGGCGCCGCGCCTGGAGGCTGGTCGCAGGTCACCAGCCGGCTGATCGGCGGGCAGGGGCGATTGATCGCTTCGGATATCCTGGAAATGGATTCCATCCCCGATGTCACGTTCATCCAGGGCGACTTCACCCAGGACGCCGTGCTCGAGCAGATCCTGCAGGCCGTCGGCGATTCCCATGTGGACCTTGTGATTTCCGATATGGCCCCCAATATGAGTGGTACGCCTGCCGTGGATATGCCACGCGCCATGTTCCTCTGCGAGCTGGCCCTGGACCTGGCAGCCCGTGTACTCAAGCCTGGAGGCGACTTTCTGATCAAGATCTTCCAGGGCGAGGGGTTCGACGTGTACCTCAAGGACGTGCGCAGCAAGTTCGACAAGGTACAGATGCGCAAGCCGTCGTCCTCCCGGGATCGCTCCCGGGAACAATACTTGTTGGCGCGGGGATACAAGGGTGAGTGAGCGGCAAGGCCCACGGTGGCCGATAGTAATTTCCAATCGGCCATGAAATCAGCAGCGTCCGAACTTCGTGTAGTCTAGGTTCACAAAGGGTTACAGACGGTGCCTGCGGATGCGCAGGTAATGTAGTAAGTTAGGGCGGTGATTATCATGCGAGGCACGGCTGCGTCGTGCGCCGACCTCAGAGGGTAGCTAATTGAACGACATGGCAAAGAATCTGATCCTGTGGTTGATCATCGCCGCCGTCCTGGTGACGGTGATGAACAACTTCTCCAGCCCTAACGAGCCGCAGACCCTCAACTATTCCGATTTCATCCAGCAGGTCAAGGAAGGCAAGGTCGAGCGTGTCACCGTCGATGGCGCCGTCATCACCGGCAAGCGCACCGACGGCGACAACTTCAAGACCGTTCGCCCGGCCATCGCCGACAATGGCCTGATCGGCGACCTGGTGGACAACCGCGTGGTCATCGAAGGCAAGCAGCCGGAGCAGCAGAGCATCTGGACGCAGTTGCTGGTCGCCAGCTTCCCGATTCTGGTGATCATCGCCGTGTTCATGTTCTTCATGCGGCAGATGCAGGGCGGTGCAGGCGGCAAGGGTGGCCCGATGAGCTTTGGCAAGAGCAAGGCTCGCCTGCTTTCCGAGGATCAGGTCAAGACGACCCTGGCCGATGTCGCCGGTTGCGACGAAGCCAAGGAAGAAGTCGGCGAGTTGGTCGAGTTCCTGCGTGATCCGGGCAAGTTCCAGCGCCTGGGCGGTCGCATCCCCCGCGGCGTACTGATGGTCGGCCCGCCCGGTACCGGCAAGACCTTGCTGGCCAAGGCGATCGCCGGCGAGGCCAAGGTGCCGTTCTTCACCATCTCCGGTTCGGACTTCGTCGAGATGTTCGTCGGTGTGGGTGCCAGCCGTGTGCGCGACATGTTCGAGCAGGCCAAGAAGCACGCGCCGTGCATCATTTTCATCGACGAGATCGACGCGGTCGGCCGTCACCGTGGCGCCGGCATGGGCGGCGGTCATGACGAGCGCGAGCAGACCCTCAACCAGTTGCTGGTGGAGATGGACGGGTTCGAGATGAACGATGGCATCATCGTCATCGCGGCCACCAACCGTCCTGATGTGCTCGACCCCGCGTTGCTGCGTCCTGGTCGCTTCGACCGCCAGGTGGTGGTCGGCCTGCCGGACATTCGTGGCCGCGAGCAGATCCTCAAGGTGCACATGCGCAAGGTGCCGGTCAGCGAGAACGTCAATGCTGCCGTCATCGCCCGCGGTACGCCTGGCTTCTCCGGTGCCGACCTGGCCAACCTGGTCAACGAGGCGTCGCTGTTCGCCGCTCGGGCCAGCAAGCGTCTGGTCGAAATGAAGGAGTTCGAGCTGGCCAAGGACAAGATCATGATGGGTGCAGAGCGCAAGACCATGGTCATGTCCGAGAAGGAGAAGCAGAACACGGCCTACCACGAGGCCGGTCATGCCATCGTCGGGCGTATCGTTCCCGAGCACGATCCTGTCTACAAGGTCTCGATCATCCCGCGCGGACGCGCCCTGGGTGTGACCATGTTCCTTCCGGAAGAAGATCGCTACAGTCTGTCCAAGCGCGCATTGATCAGCCAGATCTGCTCGCTGTACGGCGGCCGTATCGCCGAAGAAATGACTCTGGGCTTCGATGGCGTCACCACCGGTGCCTCCAACGACATCATGCGCGCCAGCCAGATCGCCCGTAACATGGTCACCAAGTGGGGATTGTCCGAGAAACTCGGGCCGCTGATGTACGCCGAAGAGGAGGGCGAGGTATTCCTGGGGCGCAGCGCCGGCAGCCAGCAGTCCAGCGTGTCGGGTGAAACGGCCAAGCTGATCGATTCGGAAGTGCGCAGCATCATCGATCACTGCTATGCCACGGCCAGGCAGATCCTCACCGACAACCGCGACAAGCTCGACGCGATGGCCGAGGCGCTGATGAAGTACGAGACCATCGATGCCGATCAGATCGACGACATCATGGCTGGCCGCGCCCCGCGCGAACCGCGTGACTGGGACAACGACGCAGGCACCTCGGGTACATCGGCTGCCCAGGGGGACCGTCCCGAGTCGCCGATCGGTGGTCCAGCGGCTCAACACTAAGGGTTTCCATGTCCCTCCAGCAGTATCCGACCCGGTTGCCATGTGGCAACCGGGTTCTTGATTTGTCCCGTACCCATGTCATGGGTATTCTCAATGTCACCCCAGACTCCTTTTCCGACGGCGGGCGCTTCGACCAGCGCGACGCCGCGTTGCGTCATGCGCAGTCCATGGTCGACGCGGGCGCGACCCTGATCGACGTGGGTGGCGAGTCCACTCGGCCAGGCGCCCGTGTGGTATCGGCGGCCGAGGAGCTGGAGCGCGTGGCCCCGATCGTCGAGGCCATCGCCAGTCGGCTGGACGTGATCGTCTCGGTCGATACCTCCACGCCTGTGGTGATGCGCGAGGTCGCCCGGCTGGGCGCCGGCCTGATCAACGACGTTCGCGCGCTGGAGCGTGACGGCGCGCTGGCCGCAGCGGCAGAGACAGGCTTGCCCGTGTGTCTGATGCACATGCGCGGCGAGCCGGGTAACATGCAGGATGACCCGCGCTACGACGACGTCACCGCCGAGGTGGCACGGTATCTCGAGCAGCGCATGGCGGCCTGCGCAGCGGCGGGGATCGAGGCTGAACGCATCGTGCTCGACCCCGGTTTCGGCTTCGCCAAGACCCTGGCGCACAACCTGAGCCTGTTCAAGCACATGCAGGCGCTGCATAGCCTGGGGCGCCCGATTCTGGTGGGTGTGTCACGCAAGAGCATGATCGGCCTGGCGCTCGACCGCCCGGTCGGTGAGCGTCTGTACGGCAGCCTGGCGCTGGCGGGGTTGGCCATGACCATGGGAGCGCGCATCCTGCGCGTGCATGACGTGGCCGAGACCGTCGATGTGGTACGCATGATCGCCGCTGTGCAGAACGCCGAATAAGAACGTTTGGAGACCCTATGAGCAGGAAATACTTTGGTACCGATGGTATCCGTGGCCGCGTCGGCGAATTCCCGATCACCCCCGACTTCATGCTGAAGCTCGGCTGGGCGGCGGGCATGGCATTTCGCAAGCAGGGCCATTGCCGAGTTCTCGTGGGCAAGGACACGCGAATTTCCGGTTACATGTTCGAGTCGGCGCTGGAAGCCGGTCTTTCTGCGGCAGGCGCGGATGTCATGCTGCTCGGGCCCATGCCCACCCCGGCCATCGCCTACCTGACGCGCACGTTCCACGCCGAGGCGGGGATCGTCATCAGCGCTTCGCACAACCCCCACGACGACAACGGCATCAAGTTCTTCTCGGGCAACGGCACCAAGCTGCCGGATGAAGTGGAGTTGATGATCGAGGAGCTGCTGGATCAGCCGATGAGCGTGGTGGAGTCGAGCAAGCTCGGCAAGGTGTCGCGCATCAACGATGCGGCTGGGCGCTACATCGAGTTCTGCAAGAGCAGCGTGCCCAGCAGCACCGACTTCGCCGGCCTCAAGCTGGTGGTCGACTGCGCCCACGGCGCGACCTACAAGGTCGCCCCCAGCGTGTTCCGCGAGTTGGGTGCCGACGTCACGGTGCTCAGCGCTCAGCCCGACGGGCTGAACATCAACGAGAACTGCGGCTCCACACACATCGAGTCGCTGCAGGCCGCGGTGCTGGTGGGGCATGCCGATCTGGGCATCGCCTTCGACGGTGACGGCGACCGGGTGTTGATGGTCGATCACACGGGTGCCATCGTCGATGGCGACGAGTTGCTGTTCATCATCGCCCGCGACCTGCAGAACCGCGGCAAGCTGCAAGGCGGCGTGGTGGGTACGTTGATGAGCAACCTGGGCCTGGAGTTGGCACTCAGGGACCTGGATATCCCATTCGCGCGCGCCAAGGTCGGCGATCGCTATGTCATGGCCGAACTGCTCGAACGCGAGTGGCAACTCGGTGGCGAGAATTCCGGGCACGTGGTGTGCTGCAATCACACCACCACGGGCGATGCCATCATTGCCGCGCTGCAGGTCCTGATGGCGCTCAAGCGCCGCGGTGAAACCCTTGCCCAGGCGCGTCAGACCATTCGCAAATGCCCTCAGGTGCTGATCAATGTCCGCTACGGCGCAGGCAGTGGCGATCCGCTGGAGAATCCTGCGGTGCAGGATGCCAGTGCGAAGGTGACGGAGGCCATGGCGGGGCGCGGGCGCGTGTTGCTGCGCAAGTCCGGCACCGAGCCGCTGGTGCGGGTGATGGTCGAAGGTGACGATGAAAACCAGGTGCGCGGCCATGCCGAGGCTCTGGCCAAGGTGGTTGCCGAAGTTTGTGCCTGAAAGACGCTTGCCAGCGCGATTCTGGTTGGGTAAGATCTGCGCCCACTTTGACCGACGAGGTAGAGCATGCGTCGCCCCATGGTAGCTGGTAACTGGAAGATGCACGGTACCCGCGCCAGCGTCGCTGAGCTGAGCCTGAACCTGAAGAATCTGGTTCTTCCGGGAAGTGTCGAAGTGGCGGTGTTTCCGCCGGCATTATTTATCGAGCGTGTGCTTGAGGAATTGGCCGACAAAGGAATCGTCGTTGGAGCACAGAATTCTGCAGTACAGCCCGAACAGGGCGCGCTGACCGGCGAAGTTTCACCGAGTCAGTTGGCCGAAGTCGGTTGCAAGTTGGTGTTGATTGGCCATTCCGAGCGCCGCCAGATTGTCGGTGAAACGGATGAAGTGATCAGCCGAAAGTTTGCAGCGGCTCAGGCGGGTGGATTGAAGCCGGTACTTTGCGTGGGGGAGACCCTAGAAGAGCGCGAGGCTGGCAAGACGCTCAAAGTGGTTGGGCGGCAACTAAGCAGTATTACCGATGCATTGGGTATTGCTGCCTTTGCCAATGCTGTCGTCGCTTATGAGCCTGTCTGGGCCATCGGCACGGGTTTGACGGCCTCGCCACAGCAAGCTCAGGATGTGCATGCCGCCATCCGGGCTCAGCTGGCGGCGCTGGACGCTGAAGTTGCAGCCAATGTGCAGCTTCTCTACGGCGGTAGCGTGAAGGCGGCCAATGCGGCCGAACTGTTCGGCATGCCGGATATTGATGGGGGGCTCATTGGTGGAGCATCCCTGAACGCAGACGAATTCGGTGCAATTTGTCGCGCCGCAGGAAACTGAACATATGCTGGAAACAGTCGTAGTTGTTTTTCATCTGTTGGCTGCACTGGCGCTGGTGGCGCTGGTATTGATGCAACAGGGTAAAGGTGCGGAAGCAGGTGCATCTTTCGGCGCAGGCGCTTCGAATACTGTGTTCGGAAGTCAAGGTTCTGCTACCTTCCTGAGTAAATTCACTGCTATACTTGCTGCCACTTTCTTTTTGACTGCACTTGGGTTAGGATACTTCGCCAAGCAGCAGGCACACCAGCTGACTCAAGCCGGTTTGCCAGATCCAGCGGTACTGGAAGTCAAAGAGCAAAAGCCGGCAGTCAATGATGATGTACCGGTGCTCCAGGAACAGAAGAGTGATGTTGCCCCGAAAGGTGATGTTCCATCTTCGACCGAAGAGCAGAAGTAACGGGTTTCAAGTTGTAAAATTGCCGAGGTGGTGGAATTGGTAGACACGCAACCTTGAGGTGGTTGTGCCCATAGGGTGTAGGGGTTCGAGTCCCCTTCTCGGTACCAATTGAAGCATGAAGGCCCGCTTTGCGCGGGCTTTCTTGCAGGTGCAAGTCGGATTGACCCAGTAGCGGGTTCGGTCTTATACTTGCGCCCCAGCTTTGTCGCGGGGTGGAGCAGCTTGGTAGCTCGTCGGGCTCATAACCCGAAGGTCGTTGGTTCAAATCCAGCCCCCGCAACCAGTATTAGCGGAGCCCCTTTTCAGGGGCTTTTTGCTAGCTGGACAGTTCTTCGCGTCGTTGTTCAACGGCGCTTTCAGGGATGGGCGCTTCGCCCATTTTTTATTTGCACAGCATGCACGAGGGGGTTCAGGTGTCGAGCAAGCTAGAACAGTTGCAGGCCTTGTTGGCCCCGGTTGTCGAGGGTCTGGGCTATCAGTGCTGGGGGATCGAATACGTTTCCCAAGGCAAGCACTCGGTACTGCGCATCTATATCGACAAGGACGGCGGGATCCTGGTGGACGACTGCGAAGCGGTCAGCCGCCAGGCCAGTGCCATCCTCGACGTCGAAGACCCGATCAGCAGTGAATACACCCTCGAGGTGTCCTCTCCAGGCATGGACCGCCCGCTGTTCACACTGGAACAGTTTGCTTCGCATGCGGGCGAGCAAGTGAAGATCAAGCTGCGTACGCCTTTCGAAGGGCGGCGTAACTTCCAGGGCCTCCTCCGCGGTGTGGAGGAACAGGACGTGGTGGTTCAGGTGGACACCAACGAATTCCTGCTGCCGATCGACTCGATCGACAAGGCCAATATTATTCCCAGTTTTGACTGAGACGTGCCGGGCCCGGTGCACATTCCGGGCCTAATGGCTTGCGCAAGGCGAGGCGTACGATGAGCAAAGAAGTACTGCTGGTTGTTGAATCGGTATCCAACGAAAAGGGTGTACCGCCCGGCGTCATTTTCGAAGCGCTCGAGGTGGCGTTGGCCACCGCGACCAAGAAGCGGTTCGAAGACGAGGTCGATCTGCGTGTGGAAATCAACCGCCACACCGGTAGCTATGAAACTTTCCGTCGCTGGACCGTGGTCGACGAAAACGATCTGGACGATCCGGCGATCGAGACCTGGCTGGACAAGATCAAGGATACGCATCCGCAAGCCAAGATCGGCGACGTGATCGAAGAGAAGATCGAGTCCATCGAGTTCGGCCGCATCGCTGCCCAGACCGCCAAGCAGGTCATCGTGCAAAAGGTCCGCGAGGCCGAGCGCGCCCAGGTGGTCGACGCCTACCGCGAGCGTGTCGGCGAGATCATCTCCGGCACCGTGAAGAAAGTCACCCGCGACAACGTCATCGTCGACCTGGGCAACAATGCCGAGGCGCTGCTGGCCCGTGAAGACATCATCCCGCGCGAAACCTTCCGAGTCGGCGTGCGCTTGCGCGCGCTGCTGAAGGAAATCCGCACCGAGAACCGCGGTCCGCAGCTGATCCTGTCGCGCACCGCGCCGCAGATGCTGATCGAACTGTTCCGCATCGAGGTGCCGGAAATCGCCGAAGGGCTGATCGAGGTGATGGCGGCCTCCCGTGACCCGGGATCGCGGGCCAAGATCGCCGTGCGCTCCAAGGACAAGCGCATCGACCCGCAAGGCGCCTGCATCGGCATGCGTGGTTCGCGTGTACAGGCCGTTTCCGGCGAACTGGGCGGCGAGCGCGTCGATATCGTCCTGTGGGACGAGAACCCGGCGCAGTTCGTCATCAACGCCATGTCGCCGGCCGAAGTCGCGGCGATCATCGTCGATGAAGATGCCCATGCCATGGACATCGCTGTCGCCGAAGACAACCTGGCCCAGGCCATCGGTCGTGGCGGTCAGAACGTTCGCCTGGCCAGTCAGCTGACTGCCTGGACACTGAACGTGATGACTGAAAAGGATATCCAGGCCAAGCAACAGGCTGAAACAGGTGACATCCTGCATAACTTCATCGAGGAACTGGAGGTCGACGAAGAGCTGGCACAGGTGCTGGTCGACGAAGGCTTCACCAACCTCGAAGAAATTGCTTACGTACCGTTGGAAGAAATGCTCAACATCGATGGCTTCGACGAGGAAATCGTCAACGAGCTGCGTGCTCGTGCCAAGGACCGTTTGTTGACCAAAGCCATCGCTACCGAAGAAAAACTGGCAGACGCCCATCCGGCCGACGACCTGCTCTCCCTCGAGGGCATGGACAAGGATCTGGCGGCGGAACTGGCGGTGCGCGGCGTGGTTAACCGCGAAGACCTGGCCGAGCAGTCGATCGACGACCTGCTCGACATCGACGGCATCGACGAAGAGCGTGCCGGCAAGTTGATCATGGCCGCCCGAGCCCACTGGTTCGAGTAATTAGGCGCGGCCTGAGGAGAGAAGTGCATGACGCAAGTCACGGTGAAAGAACTGGCCCAAGAGGTCGAGGCACCGGTAGAGCGCCTGCTGCAGCAGATGCGTGAGGCAGGTCTGCCGCACACCGACGCCGGTCAGGTAGTGACCGACAATGAGAAGCAGGTTTTGCTGACTCATTTGAAGAGCAGCCACAAGAGCAAGGCGGAAGAGCCACGCAAGATTACCTTGCAGCGCAAGACCACCAGCACCCTGCGTGTCGCCGGTAGCAAGAGCATCAGCGTAGAAGTACGCAAGAAGAAAGTATTCGTGCAGCGCAGCCCGGAAGAGATCCAGGCCGAGCAGAAGCGTGAAGCCGACGAGCGCCGTGCTGCCGAAAACGCCGCGCGCGAGAAGGTCGAGGCCGAAGTTCGCCAGCGCAACGAAGAGCAGGCACGCCGTCAGGCCGCCGATGCTCCCGCCGCGCCCGCCGCTGCCCCCGCCGCGCGCGTCGAATCCGCACCTGCTGCCCAGCCTGTCGTGGCCGAGGCGCCGGTGTCCGAAGACGCCGCTGCCCGCGCTGCCGAGCGCAAGAAGGACGAAACCCGTCGCAACGAAAGCCGCGGCCGTGACGACGATCGTCGTGGTGGTGCTGGCGAGCGCCGCGGCGAGGCGCCGCGCGTGTCCATCAAGGTCAAGGTCAAGGAGAAGGAAAAAGCGCCGACTCCACGTGCTGCTCCGCGCACCACGGACGAAGAAAGCGATGGGGCACGGCGTGGTCGTGGTGGCAAGGGCAAGCTGAAGAAACGCAATCAGCATGGTTTCCAGAGCCCGACCGGCCCGGTCATTCGCGACGTCAGCATCGGCGAGACCATCACGGTTTCCGAGCTGGCCCAGCAGATGTCGGTCAAGGCCGCCGAAGTGGTCAAGTTCATGTTCAAGCTGGGGACTCCGGTCACCATCAACCAGGTGCTCGACCAGGAGACCGCTCAGCTGGTCGCCGAAGAGCTTGGCCACAAGGTCAAGCTGGTCAGCGACACTGCCCTGGAAGACTCCCTGGCCGAATCGCTGAAGTTCGAAGGTGAAGCCGAGTCCCGCGCGCCGGTCGTGACCGTCATGGGTCACGTCGACCACGGCAAGACCTCGCTGCTGGACTACATCCGTCGTGCCAAGGTCGCCGCAGGCGAGGCCGGTGGTATCACCCAGCACATCGGTGCGTACCACGTGGAAACTGACCGAGGCATGGTCACCTTCCTCGATACCCCGGGCCACGCCGCGTTCACCCAGATGCGTGCCCGTGGTGCCAAGGCCACCGACATCGTCATCCTGGTGGTGGCGGCGGACGACGGCGTGATGCCGCAGACCAAGGAAGCCGTTCAGCATGCCAAGGCTGCTGGCGTTCCACTGGTCGTCGCGGTGAACAAGATCGACAAGCCGGGTGCCGACCTCGATCGCATCCGTAACGAACTGGCCGTCGAAGGCGTCACCTCCGAGGACTGGGGCGGTGAAACCCCGTTCGTCAAGGTTTCGGCGAAGATGGGTACCGGTGTCGACGAGCTGCTCGAAGCGGTGCTGCTGCAGGCCGAGATTCTCGAGTTGACCGCTACGCCGACCGCGCCGGGTCGTGGTGTCGTCGTCGAGTCGCGCCTGGACAAGGGCCGTGGTCCGGTGGCCACCATCCTGGTTCAGGACGGTACGTTGCGCCAGGGCGACATGGTCCTGGTCGGCTCCAATTATGGCCGCGTGCGCGCCATGCTGGACGAGAACGGCAAGCCCGTGAAGGAAGCCGGCCCGTCGATTCCGGTCGAGATTCTCGGCCTGGACGGCACGCCCGAAGCCGGTGACGAGATGTCCGTGGTCGCCGACGAGAAGAAGGCGCGTGAAGTGGCCATGTTCCGTCAGGGCAAGTACCGCGAGGTCAAGCTGGCCCGTGCTCACGCCGGCAAGCTGGAAAACATCTTCGAGACCATGGGTCAGGAAGAGAAGAAGACCCTCAACATCGTGCTCAAGACCGACGTGCGCGGCTCCCTGGAAGCGCTCCAGGGCTCGCTCGGCAGCCTGGGCAACGACGAGGTTCAGGTTCGCGTGATCGGCGGCGGCGTCGGTGGTATCACCGAAAGCGACGCCAACCTGGCACTGGCTTCCAATGCGGTGCTGTTCGGCTTCAACGTGCGTGCCGATGCCGGCGCGCGCAAGATCGTCGAGCAGGAAGGTCTGGATATGCGTTACTACAACGTGATCTACGACATCATCGAGGACGTGAAGAAGGCCCTGACCGGCATGCTCGGCAGCGATGTTCGCGAGAACATCCTGGGTGTGGCCGAGGTGCGTGACGTGTTCCGTTCGCCGAAGTTCGGCGCCATCGCTGGCTGTATGGTCATCGAGGGCACCGTGTACCGCAACCGTCCGATCCGCGTACTGCGCGAGGACGTGGTCATCTTCGAGGGCGAACTGGAATCGCTGCGTCGCTTCAAGGACGATGCTGCCGAAGTGCGTAACGGCATGGAGTGCGGTATCGGCGTCAAGAGCTACAACGACGTCAAGGTCGGGGACAAGATCGAAGTCTTCGAGAAGGTCCAGGTTGCTCGTACCCTTTAAGGTGCGGGCTTGGCCACCGTCCTGCCGCGCTGCGGTGGGGCCGGCCTCTGCAGGCAGCGCCCGGTCAGGCTCAAGCGTCTGACCGGGCGTTTGCCGCTTCAAGATACAGGTAGCAAGAATGGCAAAAGAATACAGCCGTACCCAACGTATCGGTGACCAGATGCAGCGCGAGCTGGCCGATCTGATCCGCCGTGAAGTCAAGGATCCGCGCGTCGGCCTGGTGACCATCACCGCGGTCGATGTCAGTCGTGACCTCGGTCATGCCAAAGTCTATATCACCGTCATGGGTGAGGAAGGCAGCGATACCGTGGCGCAAACGCTCAAGGCCCTGAACAGCGCAGCCAGCTTCCTGCGCCTTCACCTGGGACGCGCCATGCAACTGCGCAGTGTGCCGCAGCTGCATTTCCATTTCGATGAGAGCGTCAGCCGGGGCGTACACCTGTCGGCCCTCATCGAACGTGCGGTGGCCGAAGACCGCCTGCACAAGGACGCCGACGAGCTGGACGCCAAGGAGTAAGCGGTGGCCCAGGTCAAACGCATCCGCCGCAATGTCAGCGGCATCATTCTGCTCGACAAGCCTCTGGGCTTCACTTCCAACGCTGCCTTGCAGAAGGTGCGTTGGCTGCTCAACGCCGAGAAGGCCGGCCACACCGGCAGCCTGGATCCGTTGGCCACGGGCGTACTGCCGCTGTGCTTCGGTGAGGCGACCAAGTTTTCCCAGTACCTGCTCGATTCCGACAAGGGCTACGAGACGGTCATGCAACTGGGGCAGACGACCAGCACGGCCGACGCCGAAGGCGAAGTCCTGCAGAGCCGCGAAGTGACCGTTGGTCGTGCGGACATCGAGGCCGTTGTTCCGCAGTTTCGCGGCGAGATCCGCCAGATTCCGCCGATGTACTCGGCGCTCAAGCGCGATGGACAGCCACTGTACAAGCTCGCTCGCGCTGGAGAGGTAGTGGAGCGCGAGGCGCGTTCTGTTACTATTAACCGGCTGGAGCTGCTCGAATGCGAAGGCACCCGCGCGCGCTTGTCGGTGGGTTGCAGCAAAGGCACCTATATTCGCACCCTCGTGGAGGATATCGGTGAGGTTCTGGGCTGTGGGGCTTACGTTGCTGAATTGCGACGCACTCAGGCCGGACCTTTCATGCTGGCGCAGACGGTCACGCTCGAGACGCTCGAGCAGGCTCACGCCGAAGGCGGCAACGAGGCGCTCGATCGCTTCCTCATGCCCTCCGACAGCGGGTTGCAGGACTGGCCATTGGTGTTGCTGTCCGAGCACAGCGCATTCTACTGGCTCCATGGCCAACCGGTGCGGGCGCCCGACGCCCCGCAGTTCGGCATGGTGCGAGTACAGGATCACACAGGTCGCTTCATCGGGATCGGTGAAGTGAGCGAGGACGGGCGCATCGCGCCGCGTCGACTGATTCGGTCGGAATGACCGAAACCGCAGGGCAGGGCTTCGGTCAGGTCTTGCGGGTACGAGGATGGCTGTCAGTAGGCACGGTCACCCCTCTTTTATTCATACAGGGAGAAATCCCTGGCCTATTGGACCCCGTTCGCGGGATCCGTTTGATTGGAGAAGCCAGATGGCCCTCAGCGTCGAAGAAAAAGCTCAGATCGTTACCGACTATCAGCAAGCCGCCGGCGATACCGGTAGCCCGGAAGTGCAGGTTGCTCTGCTGACCGCCAACATCAACAAGCTGCAAGGCCACTTCAAGGCCAACGAGAAAGACCACCACTCCCGTCGTGGTCTGATCCGTATGGTCAACCAGCGTCGTAAGCTGCTGGATTACCTGAAGGGCAAAGACACCACCCGTTACAGCGCCCTGATCGGTCGTCTGGGCCTGCGTCGCTAATAGCGGCTCGGCCAGTGGTGTGCATGGCGTTGCGCATGCATGGGAGGCGCTGCCTGGCAGCGCTATCCCTGGGAACGCCAGGCGTATCTTCGAGGTTGGCAGTCTGCTGCCGTCGTGCGTGATGTACGCCCGGCGCTCAGGCTCCCAGCCTCGTGTTGTATCTGGACGGCCGATGGAGACGACGCTCCTCACCGCCCCCCTATTCGCAAGATCTCGTATTCCAAGTTCCCCCAAGAGCCACTGAAAAGGTAGGAAACCGTGAACCCGGTAATCAAGACGTTCCAGTTCGGTCAGTCGACCGTCACTCTCGAAACGGGCCGCATCGCCCGTCAGGCCACCGGCGCCGTGCTGGTCACCATCGACAACGATGTCACCGTGCTGGTGACCGTGGTCGGTGCCAAGCAGGCTGATCCAGGCAAGGGCTTCTTCCCGCTGTCCGTGCACTACCAGGAAAAGACCTACGCTGCCGGCAAGATCCCAGGCGGTTTCTTCAAACGCGAAGGTCGTCCTTCCGAGAAAGAAACCCTGACCTCGCGCCTGATCGACCGTCCGATCCGTCCGCTGTTCCCGGAAGGGTTCATGAACGAAGTGCAGGTCGTCTGCACCGTGGTTTCCACCAGCAAGAAAACCGATCCTGATGTCGCGGCGATGATCGGCACCTCCGCCGCCCTGGCGATTTCCGGTATTCCATTCGAAGGCCCGATCGGCGCTGCACGCGTTGCCTTCCACGAAAGCACCGGCTACCTGCTGAACCCCACCTACGAGCAACTGCAGGCTTCGAGCCTGGACATGGTCGTGGCCGGCACCGAGACTGCCGTGCTGATGGTGGAGTCCGAAGCCAAGGAGCTGACCGAAGACCAGATGCTGGGCGCCGTGCTGTTCGCCCACGATGAGTTCCAGGCTGTCATCAAGGCCGTCAAGGAGCTGGCTGCCGAAGCGGGCAAACCGACCTGGGACTGGCAGCCTGTGGCCGCCAACACCGAATTGCTCGACCGCGTGCGCGGCGAGTTCGGCGAGGCCATTTCCCAGGCCTACACCATCACCCAGAAGGCTGATCGCTACAACCGCCTGGGCCAGCTGCGCGACGAAGCCATCGCCCGTCTGTGCAACGAAGAGACCGGCCCGACCGCCGGCGCCATCAAGGACATCTTCGGTGAGCTGGAATACCGCACCGTTCGCGAGAACATCGTCAACGGCAAGCCGCGTATCGACGGTCGCGACACCCGCACCGTGCGCCCGCTGAACATCGAAGTCGGTGTACTGCCCAAGACCCACGGTTCGGCATTGTTCACCCGTGGCGAGACCCAGGCGCTGGTCGTAGCGACCCTTGGCACCGCTCGCGACGCTCAACTGCTCGACACCCTTGAAGGTGAGAAGAAAGACGCCTTCATGCTGCACTACAACTTCCCGCCGTTCTCGGTTGGTGAGTGCGGTCGCATGGGGGGCGCTGGTCGTCGTGAAATCGGTCACGGCCGTCTGGCCCGTCGCGGCGTCCAGGCCATGCTGCCGAGCGACAGCGAGTTCCCGTACACCATTCGCGTGGTGTCGGAAATCACCGAGTCCAACGGTTCCAGCTCCATGGCGTCGGTGTGCGGTGCCTCCCTGGCACTGATGGACGCTGGTGTGCCCATGAAGGCACCGGTGGCCGGTATCGCCATGGGTCTGGTCAAGGAAGGCGACAAGTTCGCGGTCCTGACCGACATCCTGGGTGACGAAGACCACCTGGGCGACATGGACTTCAAGGTAGCCGGTACCGCCAAAGGCGTCACCGCGCTGCAGATGGACATCAAGATCAACGGCATCACCGAAGAGATCATGGAAATCGCCCTGGGCCAGGCCCTGGAAGCGCGCCTGAACATCCTCGGCCAGATGAACCAGATCATCGCCCAGTCGCGTACCGAACTGTCGAGCAATGCGCCGACCATGATCGCCATGAAGATCGACACTGACAAGATTCGTGACGTCATCGGTAAAGGCGGCGCCACCATTCGTGCGATCTGCGAAGAGACCAAGGCCTCGATCGACATCGAGGATGACGGCTCGATCAAGATCTTCGGCGAAAGCAAGGAAGCGGCAGAAGCGGCCAAGCAGCGCGTGCTGGGCATCACCGCCGAGGCCGAGATCGGCAAGATCTACGTGGGCAAGGTCGAGCGTATCGTCGATTTCGGCGCCTTCGTCAACATCCTGCCGGGCAAGGACGGTCTGGTGCACATCTCCATGCTCAGCGACGCTCGGGTCGAGAAGGTAACCGACGTACTGAAGGAAGGCCAGGAAGTCGAAGTACTGGTGCTGGACGTGGACAACCGCGGGCGTATCAAGCTGTCGATCAAGGACGTCGCTGCCGCCAAGGCATCGGGTGTCTGAGCCTGACTGGCGCTGACTGAGAGAGGACCTCTACGGAGGTCCTTTTTTTATGTCTGCGAAAAGCCAGGCGGTCCTTGCATCTTGCATGCGATTTTCTTGCGGGACTTGCAAATTGCACGAATTGGTCAGATTGTGTTTTTTATTAAGCTATTGATATATATAGTTTTTTAAGAATTCTGAAAGCTGGCACAGCCCCTGCAACTACCTCATTACCTGCTGCCAGGAACCGAGGCGCAGATCTTTCGATAAACAGGAGTGACCCATATGAAGAAGTTCGCTATTGCTGCCGCTGCTGCTACCGCTCTGACTATGTCCATGGCTAGTGCCGTGTTCGCTGCTGAAGCGACTCAAGCCCCGGTAATGCTGGCTTCCAACCAGCCAGCAGCAGATGCCAAGCAAGAAACCGTGGACACTTGGATCACCACCAAGGTCAAGGCCGACCTGCTGACCGAGAAAGGTATTCCGGGCTCCGATATCAAAGTCGAAACCACCCATGGCGTGGTCGCCCTGTCCTCCAAGGATGGCGTCACCCTGACTTCGACTCAGAAAGAAACCGCTGTAGCAATCGCCAAAAAGATCAAAGGCGTGAAGAGCGTTACCGCTGAAGCACTGAAGGCTCAGTAAGTCTTAGTGCTAGGCCCGATGGAACGGGCCAGATAAAAGAAAGCCCTGGCCATTGGCCAGGGCTTTTTAGTTGGTTAGGGGACAGCTAGTCGGTTTGTTCGGCATTCACTCCGCGTCCAGATGCATCGGTGTCACCACCCACCCACTCTTCTGCGCTTGTCCAAGGGACGTGTCGATGAAGTACACCCGGTCGTCTTCCAACTTGCCTTTTTCCACCAGGTAGTCTTTGATGCTGCTGGCCCGGTCCTGAGCCAGGGTCCGCAACAGTGCCGTACTTTGTGCCCAGGATTGAATGACTGCATCGCGCAGCTTGCCGGTGCGCTCGTCGCGGCCGAGCTTTTCCCACTCCGCAGGCGGCTGTTGTTTGAGGCGTGTACGGTAGATGCCTTCCAACATGGCAGGCTTGTCACCGTCATCCACCTTGAGCAAGGACGCATTGGCCGGCACCTTGTCGCCGCGGCGCTGCAGAATCTTGTACCAGGTGGTCTGGTATTCACGCTCCAGGCGCTCTTGTGCGATCAAAGGCCCATCGCTGCTCTGAGCGCTGGTGCCTTCGATCTCGAGCTTCAATTCAGGCCGCTGCTTGAGCGCGGCGGCCAGTTTGTCCAGATCGGCCTGGGCACCCGTGCTCAGCTCGCTGGTGCCAGGCGCGAAGGACACCGTGCCCAGATCCTGAGAACCGCCGCCGGCGATCAACCCTCCGATGAATTTGAACGGTGCCTGGGCGGCCCGCAGCACCAGATTGCGCATCGTCTGCCAGACGATGGGCATGACGCTGAACTGGGGATTGTTCAAGTCGCCCGCCACGGGCAGCTCGATGGAGATCCTACCCTGGGTGTCCTTGAGCAAGGCAACGGCCAGACGAATCGGCAGATCCACGGCGTCGGGACTGTCGACCCTCTCGCCCAGTTGCAGTTGTTCGACCACCACCTTGTTTTCGGCCTTGAGTTGACCTTTGGTGATGACGTAATGCAGGTCCAGATCCAGACGTCCCTTGCGGATGCGATAGCCGGCGAACTTGCCGGAATAGGGCGTCAGGGTGGTCAGCTCGACTCGACGGAAACGCGTGGCGATGTCCAGGCTGGCCATTGGATCGAATGGATTGAGCGCCCCTTTGATGGTGACTGGCGCGTAGCGGTCGACCTTGCCTTGCACGTCGACCTTGGCCGGCTGTGACTGGCGATTGTCGAGAGTGCCGATCTGGCCGTTGAGTTGTTGCACGGCAGTGGCGAAGTTCGGCGTGAGCGTCAGGTCGGCGAAGTTGGCCGAACCGTCGTCGATGTCGATCCGACCGATACGGATGCCCAGGGGTTTTTCATTGCCACTGCGTGCCGGCTTGGTTTGCGGGCTGGGCTGTGTGTCCTTGGGTTGTGGGATCAGCAGGTCGTCGATGCTGGTGGTGCGGTCTTCGTTGATGATGAAGCGTGCGTAGGGCTGCTCCAGGGTGACTTTGTCGATGGTCAGCGCATCGCCGTGCACATAGGAGAGGCCATCGACGTTGACCTGCTGCCATTTTACGAAGTCGCGGCTTTTGATGGTGTCGAGGGTATGCAGTTGGTTGACCTGAGCCTTGCCGGTGATGCTGAGCGCCAGCGGCTCGGTGCTTTTCAGGTTCACGTCCAGATCGCTGGCGAGCATGCCGCTGCGCAGCTCCAGGCGGATGAACGGACTGATGTAGGCCTGGGCCACCCGCAGATCGATGTCCTGTGTGCTGACATGCAGCTTGGCCGAGACCGGTGCCAGATTCACCTGGCCTGACGCCTGAAGCTTGCCCTGACGGCCCACACCACTGTCCAGCTTCAGCGTGAAGGGCGTCTTGTTGAGGCTGTCGAAGCCTTTCAGGTCGAGATTGAGCGGCCCGACGTCGAGGTCTACAGGTTCGGCGCGGCTACGATCGGCCAGGTGGATCAGGTAGTTGCGCGCCTGTACATCCTTGAGCAGTACCTGCCAAGGCTTGGCTGGCACTTTGGGAGTGGGCGCATCGGTACGCGCGGCCACTGCGGCGGGTTCGGCCTGGGGCTTGGACGTGGCCTTGTCCGGCGAACTGGCGAACAGCTTCTGCCAGTCGAGCTGGCCGTCACGTTCCAGCGCCGCCCAGGTCTCGAGTTTGTCGCTGCGCACCTTGCCGACGATCACTCGCTGCTTGGCCAGGTCGACCGAGGTGTCACTGATCTGCAGGTTGGCCAGGCGTGCCAACTGGCGACCATCCGGCGCCTTGATGGCGAACGGCGCGATGCGTAGCGAGGCCTTGTCCAGTAGCAGCTCGGTATTTTCGGCCAGGTTCAGGCTGTAGTGGGTGTCTAGACTGAGCGTGCCATTTTCCAGCACCAGTGGCACGGCGTCGCGCACGTAGGGCCAGAACAGCTTCATCTTGCCGTCGGTGATCTTCAACGTGCCTTGCGAGGCGATCGGCGACAGGCTCAGGTTGCCGGTCCAGTCGATACGGCCGCCGTTCGGCCCATTGGCCACCAGGGTCATGTCGGCGCTGTCGTCCGGCAGGGTGCTGAGGTTCTTCAGCTCCAGGTTGAGCGAGTCGTAGAGAAACTCGATGGGCTCGCTGGGACGCTGGTCCTCGAAATGCAGATAGCCTTCGCTGAGCTTGATGCTGGCGATGCGCAGCGGGAACGGCTTGCCGGGCGCTTCGTCCGGCTTGGCCTCGCTGGCAGGCAGGTTGAACAGGTGGGACAGGTTGAGCGTGCCATCCTTGGCGAACAGCAGTTCGGTGCGCGGCTTGTCCAGCTCGACGGCCTCCAGGCGCAGTGCTCCGGTCCACAGGCTGGCGAGCGACAGGTTGGCGTAGAGACGCTCGAAGCCGACCTGCTCCTTGCCCGGTTCACCGATCTGCAGCCCCCATAGGGTCAATTCCAAGGTGAAGGGGTTGAGCTCGACGCGTTGCAGATGGGCCGGCACGGTAGCGTAGTGGGCCAGTTGCTGATTGGCGATACGCAGGGCGATGCCAGGGAGGATGAAAAAGCCGAGCAGGCTGTACAGGGCCAGGAGGGCCAGCAGGGCGCCAATGGCGCGGATCAATCCTTTGGGCATGTGCAGGCGTCATCTGTCGCGAACGGAGGTGCCTTGGAGTATGGCACGGCTCATCGGTTCCGAAACATCCGGCTATTCCTACAGCAGGCCCATGCGCCGCCGAGCGCGGAGTGCGGAGCCATCACGCAACGCCCAACGCATCACCGGCGCCACGCCCTTCACGCCCAGGCGTAGCAAGTGCCGCTGCAGGGTCCCCTGGCGCTGGCCCAGCAGGTCTCTGGCCCAATCAGGCAGTAGTTCGATGCCGGCGTGCAGCATCAGCGTGCCGGCTGGCTGCGTCAGGCGACTGGGCGCCGGTGCGGCCAGGAGCACCTGCAGCACTTCCAGGCTGCGGGCATCGCATTGCAACTGGGCACGCATGCCTTGCAGATACTCGTCGACCTGCTGGCACGACTTGGGCACGTTGCGTGCGCCCAGCCGCTCGGCGATCAGGGCGATTTCAGCGTAGTAAGCGTCTTGTGCGCCTGGGGGCAGGTGAGGGTTGCGGTAGCGCAGGTGAGCGCTCAGGAAGCTGCTGACCTCAGCGACATGCACCCAGGTGAGCAGGTCCGGGTCACTGGCCGCATATGGCCGTCCGTCCGCTGCGGTACCGACCACCTGCAGATGGATCCGCCGCACCCGCTCGATCAACCACTGGGCATCCCGGGTCGAACCGAAGGTCGTGCCGGAGATGAACTGGCTGGTGCGACGCAGGCGACCGAGCAGATCCTCGCGGAAGTTGGAATGGTCCCATACTCCGGCCAGCGCCAAGGGATGCAGCAATTGCAGCATCAGTGCGCTGATGCCCCCGATCAGCATGCTGGGAAAGTCGCCATGGACCTGCCAGCTCATGCTTTCGGGGCCGAACAGCCCAGGGTCGCCCTTGGGTGACTCCAGGTCGAGCTGGCCGAGGGCGAGCCCGGTCATGCTCATGAGTTGGGTTTCGAGGCGACGACGCAAGGCGAACATGATGACCTGCACTGGCCACAACGGGACCTTTGGAAAAGCGCGGGCCGATTCTACCAGTGCAGCCCTACGTCAGGGTTCACAGGCTTCGCTTGGTGTAGAACGCCCCGGTCACAGCCGGGGCGTAACCAGGCGCATCAGCCGCGATGACGTCCACGGAAGTAGTTGATCAGGCCCTGGGTCGAGCCATCCTCGGCGCTTTCTTCCTGGCTTCCTACCAGACGCTGATAGACCCCTTTGCCCAGCTCCTTGCCCAGCTCGACGCCCCATTGGTCGAAGGCGTTGATGCCCCAGATCACGCTCTGCACGAACACCTTGTGCTCGTACATCGCCACCAGCGCACCGAGTCGCCGTGGGCTGATGCGCTCGACCACCAGCGTGTTGCTCGGGCGGTTTCCAGGAATCACCTTGTGTGGCGCGAGCCTTTCGACATCGGCTTCGTTCAGGCCCTTGGCGCGCAGCTCGGCTTCGGCTTCATCGCGAGTCTTGCCAAGCATCAGTGCCTGGCTTTGCGACAGGCAGTTGGCATACAGCCACTGGTGGTGGTCGGCGACCGGATTGAAGCTGACCACCGGTACGATAAAGTCCGCCGGGATCATCTGGGTGCCTTGGTGCAGCAACTGATGGTAAGCGTGCTGACCATTGCAACCGACGCCGCCCCAGATCACCGGCCCGGTTTCGGTCTTCACTGCTGTACCATCGGTCAGCACGCTCTTGCCGTTGGATTCCATGTCCAACTGCTGCAAGTGCTTGGTGATGTTGCGCAGGTAATGGTCATAGGGCAGGATCGCGTGGCTGCTGGCTTTCCAGAAGTTGCCGTACCACACGCCGAGCAAGGCCAGCAGTACCGGCATGTTCTTGTCGAACGGCGCGGTCTGGAAGTGCTGGTCCATGGTGTAGGCGCCGGACAGCAGTTCCTTGAAGTTGGCGGTGCCGATGGCCAGGGCGATCGGCAGGCCGATGGCCGACCACAGCGAATAGCGTCCGCCGACCCAGTCCCACATCGGGAAGATGTTCTCCTCACGAATCCCGAAGGCCACCGCCGCCGTCTTGTTGCTGGAGACGGCGATGAAATGCCGATACAGCTCAGCCTCCGAACCGCCCTGGGCCAGGTACCAGGTGCGCGCGGCCTGGGCGTTCTTCAGCGTTTCCAGGGTGTTGAACGACTTGGACGAGACGATGAACAAGGTGGTCTCGGCGCGCAGCTTGGCCGACAGCTCGTGGAACTCGCTGCCATCGATATTGGCCAGGTAGTGGCAACGCACGCCGCGCTGGGCGTAGGGCAGCAGCGCCTCGGAAACCAGTTCGGGGCCGAGGAAGGAGCCGCCGATACCGATATTGACCACGTCGGTGATGGGTTTTTCGCTGTAGCCGCGCCACAGCCCATCGTGAATGCGTCCGACCAGCTCGGTGATCTGGTTGAGCACCTTGTGCACTTCGGGCATCACGTTCACGCCGCCCACGTTCAGCTTGTCGCCGACCGGGCGACGCAGTGCGGTGTGCAGCACCGGGCGGCCTTCGGATCCGTTGATGATCTCGCCACTGAACATGGCCTTGATCGCATCGGCCAATCCGACTTGCTGGGCCAGGTCGACCAGCAGGTCGCGGGTCTGTTCGGTGATCAGGTTCTTCGAATAGTCCAGGAACAGGCCGCAGCTGCTGAGCGAGAAATGCTCGAAGCGTAGTGGGTCGGCGGCGAAGGCTTCACGCATGCTGAATCCCTGCATGGCTTGGCGGTGCTGTTCGAGCGCTTGCCAGGCGGGGAGGGCCGTCACATCGTGGGGAGTGCGGTAATACGCCATTGCGGGTAGTTTCCTTCAGGCATGATCTGGCTTGGACACTGGCACTCATTGCCAGTTGCAAGAAAAGGCCATTATAGGCATTGGTCCGCCGACGGGAATGGCTGGGGATGTGGCCAGAGATGAAATTTTCCAGGCTCACCTGGAGGACGGGCCGACGGTCGAGGCCGCCGAGCCCGCGAGAGCATCAGGCCGTAGGCTCGTCCAGATGCAGGTAGAGGTTGTCGATCAGGCGCGTGCTGCCCAGGTAGGCCGCGCCCAGTATCACCAGATCGCGATCGTCGAACCGTGCCGGTTGCAGCGTGACGGCGTGGCGCAGCTCCAGGTAGTCCGGACGCAGAGCCGCCGCCGCCAGTTGCGCCTTGCCTTCGTCCAGCAGCGTGGGGAAATCGCGTCGCCCGCGTTGCAGGCTCTGTGCCAGATCGTTAAGCGTGCGATAGAGCGCGGGCGCCACGGCGCGCTGTTCAGGGCTCAGGTAGCCGTTGCGTGAGGACAAGGCCAGGCCGTCTTCGGCACGTACCGTCGGCTCTCCAATGATCTGGATAGGCATGTTCAGGTCCCGCACCATGGCGCGGATGACTGCCAGTTGCTGGTAGTCTTTTTCTCCGAACACAGCCAGGTCAGGTTGGACCATGTTGAACAACTTGTTCACCACCGTCGCCACCCCTTCGAAATGGCCGGGTCGGCTGGCGCCACACAGGCCCTCGGAAAGGCCTGGGACACTCACCCGTGTCTGCCCGCCCATGCCCTGGGGATAGATGTCCTCCACCGTCGGGGCGAACAGCAGATTGCAGCCGGCCTGCAGCAAGGTCGCCTGATCGGCGACGAGCGTGCGAGGGTACTTGTCCAGGTCCTCGCCCACACCGAACTGCAGGGGGTTGACGAAGATGCTGGCGACCACGAAATCGGCGCGCTGTGCGGCCTTGACCACCAGGGCTGCGTGGCCGCTGTGCAGGTTGCCCATGGTCGGCACGAAGGCGATTCGCTTGCCTTCGCCGCGGGCACGCGCGATGGCGGCGCGCAGTTCTCGAACGGTCTTGACGGTATTCATGCGCTGAACCCATGTTCGGGGGCAGGGAAGGTCGTGTCCTTGACCGCCTTGACGTAAGCGGACAAGGCGCTGGGGATGTCCGGCTGGTCGGCCATGAAGTTCTTCACGAACCTGGGTACCCGACCGCTCAACGACAGGCCGAGCATGTCATGCAGCACCAGCACCTGGCCGTCGGTGCCGCTGCCGGCGCCGATACCGATCACCGGAATGCTCACGGCCTGGGCGATCTCGCTGGCCAATGCACTGGGCACGCACTCGAGCAGCAGCATGGCCGCGCCGGCCTGTTCCAGCGCCACGGCATCGGCACGCAGTCGTTGTGCCTGGGCGTGTTCACGGCCCTGCACCTTGTAGCCGCCGAGTACGTTGACCGTCTGTGGGGTCAGACCCATGTGCGCGCACACCGGCACGCCGCGATCTGCCAGCAGGCCAATGGTCTCGGCCAACCACGCAGCGCCTTCGACCTTGATCATGTGCGCCCCGGCGCGCATCAACTGGGCACAGTTGGCGAAGGACTGCTCGAGGGTGGCATGGGCCATGAACGGCAGGTCGGCCAGGATCAGCGCGCCCTGGTTACCGCGCTTGACGCACGCGGTGTGGTAGGCCATCTCGGCAATGGTCACCGGCAAGGTGCTGTCATGGCCCTGCAGGACCATGCCCAGCGAATCGCCGACCAGCAGCACTTCGACGCCCGCCTGGCTGGCAGCCTTGGCGAAGGTGGCGTCGTAGCAGGTGAGCATGGTGATTTTCTCGCCCTTGGCCTTCAGGCCGTGCAGGGTGGTGAGGGTGATGTCAGGCATGTAGCGAGATCCTCGTTCAGGCGCCGTGAAAAACGACTGCGTTCAACGCGTGTATTCATCTTCCGGAGCGGCACATCATCGGGCGTGATGTTCGGGTCACAGGGCTGTCCGGGCCTAAATGGGTGGGTGCGGCCGACAGGCGCCGCGGGACGCCTATAGTCGTGAGCGGGTTGGGCGAAGTCAATGACCCTGTTACCGCATTGTTACGCCTTGGGTGACACTTGCGTCACCCCAAGACGAGCGGCCGGCTCACAGTCGCTCCAGTCCGACGAATGGGCAATCCTGGAGCAGTTGGGCAAGGCGACGACCGTCTGCCAGAACGAAATCGGCGTCTACCAGCTCTGCCAGAGGGTAGAGCACGAAAGGCCGGGCGTGGAGGTGGTAATGGGGGACTTTCAGGCGCGGGACATCGATGACTCGATCACCGAACAGCAGCAGGTCGAGGTCCAGCGTGCGCGGCCCCCACCGCTCCTTGCGCACGCGGCCCTGATCGTTCTCGATCTTTTGCAGGGCATCGAGCAAGGCTAGGGGTTCGAGCCCGGTGTCCAGCGCTGCCACCGCATTGGTGTAGCGCGGTTGGCCCGCAAGCAGAGAATCGCTGCCGTACAGGGCCGAGCTGGCGACCAGGCGCGTCGATTCGACTCGGTCCAGGGCCTGCAGTGCGCAACGCAGTTGCGCGTCGGGCGCGTCGAGGTTGCTGCCCAGACCGATGTAGGCGCGTACCGTCATGTTCAGTCGGACGCGCCGTCGCCGCCGGACTTGCGTTTGCTGGGGCTGCGCTTGCGCTTGCGCGGGGCGGCCGCGCTGTCGTCACGGCTGCCCAGCTCGCGGATCATGTCGCGACGCTCGCTGTCGTTAGCCTCTTGATAGTCGGTCCACCATTGGCCGAGATCGTCGGTCGCTTCCCCAGCGCTCTCGCGCAGCAGCAGGAAGTCGTAACCGGCGCGGAAGCGCGGATTGTCCAGGAGCATGTCGGCGCGTTTGCCGCTGCGGCGGGGCAGGCGCTCCTGCATGTCCCAGATTTCACGGATCGGCAGGGTGAAGCGCTTGGGAATCGCGATGCGCTGGCACTGTTCGGCGATCAGGTCATGGGCGGCTTCGTTCAGCGCCGGAATAGGCGGTACTCCCTGGCTCTGCAGGAACAGCGAGCGAGCCGGAAGCGCCGGCCAGAGCAGCGCCGCGAAGAGAAACGCGGGGGTCACCGGCTTGCCCTGCTCGACGCGCAGGTCAGTGTTGCTCAGCGCCTGGCTGATCAAGGTGTGGGTGTAGGTCGGGCGCTCGTCCAGGGCCTGGGCGCTGGCGGGGAACAGCGGCTCGAACAGCTCCAGGTCGACCAGCATCTCGAAGGCGATCGCGCCCTGGCCCGACAGGAACAGCTTGAGCACTTCCTCGAACAGCCGTGCCGGCGGGATCTCGCGCAGCAGCTTGGACAATTGGCGGATCGGCTGCACCGTGTGCTTCTCGATGCCGAAGTCCAGCTTGGCCGCGAAGCGCACGGCGCGCAGCATGCGCACCGGGTCTTCCTGATAGCGATGGGTCGGATCGCCGATCAGCCGCAGCAGGCGGTTGCGAATGTCGTGGAGGCCATTGGCGTAGTCGAGGATGCGCTCGTTGACCGGGTCGTAATAGAGCGCATTGATGGTGAAGTCACGGCGCTGGGCATCGTCTTCGAGGGTGCCGTAGACGTTGTCGCGCAGGATTCGCCCGCTGGCGTTGTGCGAGGACCGGTGACTGTCGCCCTGGTCTTCTTCGCTGTGGTGGGCGCGGAAGGTGGCGACCTCGATGATGTCGCGGCCGAAATGGATATGGACCAGCTTGAACCGCCGACCGATGATCCGGGCGTTGCGGAACTCGGCGCGCACCTGTTCGGGCGTGGCGCTGGTGGCGACATCGAAGTCCTTGGGCGTGATGCCCAGCAGCAGGTCGCGTACGCAGCCGCCCACCAGGTACGCCTGGTAGCCCGCGCTCTGCAGGCGCTCGACGATGCTCACGGCGTGGCGGCTGAACTGGCTGCGTTGCAGCGAGTGCTGGTTCTGGTTGATCACCTCGGGCGTGGTGCGCCTGTGGTGCTGACCACCGAGGGGAGGACGGAACGACTGGAACAGCTTCTTCAGCATGGGATGCACTGTGTGAAGGAATGTTCGGCCAAAGCTAGGAGAATGGCCGCATGATGGCGGGGGATTCTAGCATTTACTGTCGGGATGGTGTAGGCGGTGCCGTCAAGGGAATTCCGGCAGCGGAGAAACGACATGGGGAGCCAAGGCTCCCCATCAAGTCGTTGCGTGCTCTTATTGTTGTATTTCGGGCTTCTTGTTTTTGTCAGGTGCCCTGTCCATAGGCTGCAAAGCCATGGAAACCCCCATTCGGGGGTGAAGAGCAAACGGATTGCTTTGGTCGCTGAATCATGTTGATCATCGATCCAACCAGTTCGGGCACTGCTTTAGTGCAGTTCTTGTTGTTCTCTGCCTGGTTGTGGGGCAAGCCCCAAACACAACGCCTCTCCAAAAGAATCAGTTAGCTGCGCCTCCGCCGTGTTGTTCTTGTTATGCGTGAGCCGTTTCGTCTTGTTCTTATTATGAATTGCCGTGCTTGTTATTGTTCTTGTACGAAAGATATAGCAGGTGGCGTGCCAACTTTTTGAAACCCAACAAAATCAGGGGTTTGATGGGTTTTCGCGCCAGGGGACGGTAGGAGGATCGGGGCCTTTTCGTTACCGTATGCCTCGAATTGTTACGCTGAGACAGGTGTGGGTAACAGATTTTTCACAACGAGGCGTGTGCGGTCAGGCGAGGAGGGTGCTTCGCACAGCCCTCTCGTTCGGCCAGGGGCCATCGCAGGGCTGTGCGAAGGGTGATGGTTCAGTTTTCGCTGGCCATGTTGCTCTTGCGCCTCGGGATTCCCAGGCGCTGGCGGCGTTCCCACAGGCACTTGCGGCTGACCCCGAGCTTGCGCGCCAGCTCGGTCTCGGTCATGTGATCCTGGTGCTCGAGCACGAAATGCTGGAAATAGTCTTCCAGCGACAGGTCTTCGGTGGGCTCGTGGCTGGCATTGCTGCTGCCGCCCCCCGTGGCCACGTGCAGAGCTCCGAGGTCGTCGTCCTCCAGGTCGCTCAGCTCGATGTCGATGCCCAGTAGCTCGGCCGAGATTTCCGGACTCTCGCTCAGGATGACCGCGCGCTCGACGGCGTTTTCCAGTTCGCGCACGTTACCTGGCCAGCTGTAGTGACGGATGGCCTGCTCGGCATCGGCGGCGAAGTGAAGGTCGTCCCGGCCGATGCGCGCGCTCTGGCGCGCCAGGAAAGCGTCGGCGATCTGATTCACGTCGCTGCCGCGTTCGCGCAGTGCCGGCAACTTCAGGGCGATGACGTGAAGGCGGTAATAGAGGTCTTCGCGGAACTGCCCGGCCTTGGCCAGGCTCTTCAGGTCGCGGTGGGTCGCGGCGATCAGGCGCACGTCGACCTTCTGCGACTGCACAGAGCCGACCCGACGAATCTCGCCCTCCTGCAGAACGCGCAGCAGGCGTGCCTGGGCCTCGAGCGGCAACTCGCCGATCTCGTCCAGGAACAGCGTGCCGCCGTCCGCGGCTTCCACCAGTCCAGCACGCCCAGCGCTGGCACCGGTGAACGCGCCTTTTTCATGGCCGAACAGTTCCGACTCGATCAGGGTTTCCGGGATCGCCGCGCAGTTCACCGAGATCATCGGTGCCTTGGCGCGGCGCGATAGATTGTGCAGCGCACGGGCGACCAACTCCTTGCCGGTACCGGATTCGCCCTGGATCAGCACATTGGAGTCGGTGGGCGCGACCTTGCGGATCTTGCCGAACAGGTCCTGCATGGGCGCGCAGGCGCCAATGATGCCTATTTCGCCGTTCGCCGCGGCGTTGCCCGGCCTGTCGCCTGCCGAACTCTTGGCGGCGCTGCGCGGCTCGGCGACAGGGGCTGGCGCGGCCGCGAGGTTCTGTCGATCGCGCAGAATGCGCGCGACCGCCTGGAGCATTTCGTCGTGATCGAAAGGCTTGGCGATGTAATCCACCGCGCCCATTTTCATCGAGTCGACGGCCGAGCGCAGACTGGCATAGCTGGTCATGATCAGCACGGGCTTGCCCTCGCCGAGCTTGATCAGCTCGGTGCCAGGTGCGCCGGGCAGGCGCAGGTCGCTGACGATCAGGTCGAAGGAGGCAATGCTGAAGCGTTCCTGTGCTTCCTGGACCGAGCCGGCTTCGCTGACCTGATACTGGTTGCGCTCCAGCAGTCGGCGCAGGGCCGAGCGAATGATGGTTTCGTCTTCGACGATCAGAATGTGCGGCATTGATTCAATTCTCTCGACGGTCTCGAATGTCTGGGGACGTCGCTACGACATGCCTGGGCAGGGTCACGCGGATCCGGGTGCCGCATTGCCGATCGAGATCGGCCGGGCTGTCGATGGTGATTTGTCCATAATGCTCTTCCACAATGGAATAGACCAGAGCGAGGCCCAGTCCGGTCCCTTCGCCAGGGTCCTTGGTGGTGAAAAAGGGCTCGAACAGCCGGTCCATGATGCCCTTGGGAATCCCGCTGCCTTCGTCTTCGACGATCAAGTCAACCGTGTGCTCGCTCGCTTCGCTGCGCACGCGCACGGCACTGCCCGGGGGCGAGGCGTCGCGGGCATTGGACAGCAGATTGATGAGCACCTGGGCCAGGCGTTGCGGGTCGCCTTCGGCCCAGTGCTCGGGGTCGCACAGGTTGAAGAACTGCACCTCGAAATTGCGCCGGTTCAGTGCCAGCAGCCCGATCGCGTCCTGCGCCACCTCGGCCAGGGACACCGGCTCCTCGTTGTTCTGATGACTGCCGCCAGCGTGGGCGAAACTCATCAGCGACTGGACGATGCGCGATACGCGTTTGGTCTGCTCGAGGATCTGGCTGGACAGCTCGATGATCTCGACATCGTCTTCGCGCTCTTCACGCAGGTTCTGCGCCAGGCAGGCGATGCCGGTGATGGGATTGCCGATCTCGTGGGCCACGCCGGCGGCCAGGCGGCCGATGCTGGCCAGGCGTTCGGAGTGCACCAGTTTTTCTTCCAGCGCCTGGTTTTCCGTGAGGTCTTCGACGAGCAGCACCAGACCGCTGTTGCCCGGTGCCAACGGCTCGTCGATCGCCGCCTTGTGCAGGTTGAGCCAGCGCGGCTGGCCATCGAGGGCCAGCCGCTGCTTGTGCAGGTGCTCGTCGGGCAGGTCGATGAATCCTTGGAGCAGGCCGCGCCAGGGCTCACCGATGGTGATCAGCCGCGAGCCGACCACATGCTTGGCGGCGATCCCGGTCAGTTCTTCCATGGCCCTGTTCCACATCAGGATTTCCTGGTCCTTGGCCAGCGAGCAGACGCCCATGGGCAGCTCCTGCAGGGTCTGGCGGTGGTAGCGGCGCAGGGCGTCGAGCTCCGCAGCCAGGCCAGTGAGGCGTGAGTGGTAGTCCTCCAGCCGGCTCTCGATGAAGTGGATGTCCTCGGTGACGTAGTTCTCGTTGCCTGACTTGTAGGGCAGGAAGGTTTCGACCATGTCCTGGGCCACGCTCGGGCCCATCAACCCCGACAGGTTGGCTTCGATGCGGTCGCGCAGCCGGCGCAGGGCGTACGGCCGGCGCTCGTCGAACGGCAGGTAGAGGTCGCGCAGGGCCTGCTCGACTTCCTTCTGCGCAGCCTTGGCGCCCAGCGGCTTGGCCAGCTGGGTGGCGAACTCCTGAGGCGAAGCGGCGTGCAGTTCACGGCGCTGCGGCCGGCGCACGTTGTCCACCGCGCAGGCCTCGGCCGCGCTGACCTCCTCGCTGCTGGCATTGGTGAACAGCGAGATCAGGGTGAACAGCAGTACGTTGGCTGCCAGCGAGGCGATGGCCGCCATGTGCCAGCTGGTGTCGTCCAGCACGTAGATCATGTCCAGCAGCGGGATGTAGAACCCCTGCACGTTGCCCAGCAGCGGCAGCAGCATAGCCACCAGCCAGACCAGCGTGCCCGCGATCAGGCCAGCGATGAAACCCCGTCGATTGGCGGTGGGCCAGTACAGCACGGACAGCACACCCGGGAGGAATTGCAGCGTGGCGACGAAGGCGACGATGCCCAGGTTGGCCAGGCTCTGGTGGGTGTTCTGGGTCAGGTAGAACATGAAGCCAGCGGTGATGATCGCCACGATCAGCGCGCGGCGAGTCCATTTCAGCCAGCGGTAGATGTTGCCCTCGGCCGGTGGCTGGTACAGCGGCAGCACCAGGTGATTGAGCGCCATGCCCGACAGCGCCAGGGTGGTGACGATGATCAGGCCGCTGGCCGCCGATAGCCCGCCGACATAGGCGAGCAACGCCAGGGCCTGGTTGTCGGCGGCGATGCCCAGCCCCAGGGTGAAGTACTCCGGATTGGTACTGGCCCCCAGGCGCAAGCCGGCCCACAGGACCAGGGGCACTGCCAGGCTCATCAGCAGCAGGAACAGCGGCAGGCCCCAACTGGCGCTGACCAGCGCGCGCGGGCTGAGGTTCTCGGTGAACGCCATGTGATACATGTGCGGCATGACGATGGCCGAGGCGAAGAACACCAGCAGCAGCGTTCGCCATGGCCCTTCCTGCAACGGCGTGTGCAGTGCCGCCAGGGCGGTCTGGTTCTGCAGCAGCCAGACCTCCAGCTCGTGCGGACCGCCAAACACGCCATACAGCGCATACAGGCCGATCCCGCCCAGGGCCACCAGCTTGATCACCGACTCGAAGGCGATGGCGAACACCAGGCCCTCGTGCTTTTCACGCGTAGCGATATGCCGCGAGCCGAAGAAAATGGTGAACAGCACGATCAGCACGCAGAAGGCGAACGCCACCCGCGCCTTGACTGGCTCGCCGGTCAGGATGCTGATGGAGTCGGCGACCGCCTGGATCTGCAAGGCCAGCAGCGGTAACACGCCGATCAGCATGATCACGGTGGTGAGGGCGCCCGCCCAGGTGCTGCGAAAGCGAAACGCCAGCAGGTCGGCCAGCGAGGAGAGCTGGTAGGTGCGGGTGATCTTGAGAATCGGGTAGAGCAGCACCGGGGCCAGCAGGAAGGCACCGGACACGCCCAGGTAACAGGCCAGGAACCCATAGCCATATTGATAGGCCAGGCCGACCGAGCCATAGAATGCCCAGGCGCTGGCGTAGACGCCCAGCGACAGGGTATAGGTCAGCGGGTGACGGATGACCGAGCGCGGGATCACGCCGCGCTCACTGATCCAGGCCACGCCGAACAGCACCAGCAGGTACGCGGCGCTGATCAGGATCATCTGGGTCAGGCTAAAGCTCATCGGCATCTCGTTGGCTCTGCAGGATGAAGGTGACGACGATCAGGATCAGCCAGAGCAGGTAAGGGCGGTACCAGGCTCCGGTCGGTTCGATCCACCAGTCCATGATGGCCGGGGAAAACAGGTAGATACCCACGACCAACAGCAGGACCAAGCGATAGATATACATGCGGGCCTCGATGGCAGGGCGCCGGGTTGGCTTCTCGTCATTGGCGCAAGGAGTCGGGGGATGCTAGCGGGATTCGTGCAGGTTGGCCAAGGATTTGAGTCGTCTGGGCATGCGCCGTCCGCTCGGGTAGGCGCTGGGGTGCGCGTGCGAGCGCTCGGTGCAATCAGCGCAGGTCTGCCTCGGGTATGCAGGGGCGCATCGGAATCGCTTCGGGGCGCCACAGGACCACTGCCTCGGCCAGCACTTCGCTGGGTGGTGCGTCGGTCGGCATGTTCGCAACGGGCTGCCCCAGTGCTCTCAAAGCTCTCAGCAACAGGGGGGTAACCTGCTCGGTCGCCAGCGGCGGGGAGCGGTAGGACTTGCCCAGCTTGTGGCCGTCCGGTTGGGTGATCAGGGGAATGTGCAGGTAGCGCGGTTGAGAGAAGCCAAGCAGCTCCTGAAGGTAGAGCTGGCGCGGGGTGTTGTCGAGCAGGTCGGCGCCACGCACGATGTCGGTCACGCCCTGCCAGGCGTCGTCGAGCACCACCGCCAGTTGATAGGCATACAATCCGTCCCGGCGCTGGATGATGAAGTCGCCCACCTCGCGGCCCAGGTGCTGCTGAAAATGCCCCTGCACTCGATCGTCGAAAGCGTAGGTCAACTCGGGCACGCGGATACGGATCGCTCCCGCCTCGCGTGGGTGTCCGGCGTTGCGGCAATAACCTGGGTAGAGACCGCCCACCCCTTCGAGCTGCCTTCGCGAACAGGTGCAGGTGTACGCCAGCCCCATGTTGAACAGGCGCTCGACCACCGCAGCATAAGCCTCGTGACGTTGGCTCTGGAACACCACTTCACCATCCCAGTGCAGGCCATAGCCCTCCAAGGTCTGCAGGATGGCATCGCGCGCACCGGGCATCTCCCGCGGCGGATCGGTATCTTCCATGCGCAACAGCCAGCGCCCGCCTGCTGCGCGCGCATCGAGCCAGGAGGCGAGGGCGGCGACCAGGGAGCCAAAGTGCAGATAGCCGCTGGGGGTGGGGGCGAATCGACCTGTGTAGTGACGGTTGGTCATGGGCGTATCAGGCTATAAATGAAAAGGGGCGCATGATGCGCCCCTTCGGATGACGTCGGAATCAGCCTTTACCGGCCGATTTTTCCTTTTTCTCGGCAATTTCCTTGCAGTCGAAGCACAGATCGGCGGTAGGGCGGGCTTCCAGTCGGCGCAGGCCGATCTCGATGCCGCAGGTGTCGCACCAGCCATAGTCTTTGTCCAGGATCTTCTGCAGGGTCTTGTCGATCTTCTTGATCAACTTGCGCTCACGGTCGCGGTTACGCAATTCGAGCGCGAATTCCTCTTCCTGGCTCGCACGGTCGGCGGGGTCCGGGAAGTTGGCTGCCTCGTCCTTCATGTGATCCACGGTACGGTCCACACTCTGCATCAACTCGCCCTTCCAGGCGTTGAGCAGCTTGGTGAAGTGGTTGCGCATGGGCTCGCCCATGTACTCTTCACCTTTGGTCTCGACATAGGGCTCGACACCGTACAGGGTGGTTTTTTGCTTTTCTACGGTGGACATGAATAGACCGCCTCTCACTCATCTGATCCAATGCGCAGGATGCTCCATTTCCGGCGACCGCCGGCCCTGCGACTGCGAGCCGCCGAACTTACCAGATAGATCGGGGGTTGCGCTAGCCCGCCCGATCCGAGGTATTGACAGCGGCCCGTGGCGTCCGTTCTGTGGTTTTGCACAGTTGATTCACCAGTCTAGTTCAAACGAGAGGCGGCAATGGCCCACTCCTACAGCGCGCGCAGCCGCGCCATCGAACCTTTTCATGTCATGGCGCTGCTGGCGCGGGCCAATGCGTTGCAGGCGGCAGGCGAGGACGTCATTCACCTGGAGATCGGCGAGCCTGACTTCACCACCGCCGCACCGATCGTCGAAGCCGGTCAGGCTGCATTGGCTGCCGGCCACACCCGCTACACCGCCGCCCGGGGCCTGCCCGCCCTGCGCGAGGCGATCGCCGGTTTTTATGCGCAGCGTTACGAGGTGTCGATCGATCCTGAACGTATCCTCATCACGCCGGGCGGTTCCGGCGCGTTGCTGCTGGCCAGCAGCCTGCTGGTGGATCCGGGCAAACACTGGCTGCTGGCCGATCCGGGGTATCCCTGCAATCGCCATTTCCTGCGCCTGGTGGAAGGTGGCGCGCAACTCGTGCCAGTGGGGCCAGAAGTCAATTACCAGCTCAGCGAGGAACTGGTGAGACGACACTGGCACGCCGACACCGTGGGCGCCCTGGTCGCCTCGCCGGCCAATCCCACCGGGACGGTACTGGACCGCCAGGCACTTTCCGGCCTGTCCGAGGCCACGCGCGAGCACCATGGGCACCTTGTGGTAGACGAGATCTACCATGGCCTGACCTACGGCATGGAAGCCCCCAGCGTGCTCGAGGTGGATGACGAGGCATTCGTCCTCAATAGTTTTTCCAAGTATTTCGGCATGACCGGATGGCGCCTTGGCTGGCTCGTTGCCCCACCCTCGGCGGTGGCCGATCTCGAGAAGCTGGCCCAGAACCTGTACATCAGCGCGCCGAGCATGGCCCAGCACGCGGCGCTGGCCTGCTTCGAGCCGCACACCCTGGCCATTCTCGAAGAACGCCGCGCCGAGTTCGCTCGCCGTCGCGACTACCTGCTACCCGCTTTGCGCCAGCTCGGTTTCAGGATTGCGGTCGAGCCTCAGGGCGCCTTCTATCTCTATGCCGACATCAGCGCTTTCGGCGGCGATGCCTACGCGTTCTGTCAGCATTTTCTGGAAACCGAATACCTGGCCTTCACCCCGGGGCTGGACTTCGGTCGCCACCAGGCCGGCCACCATGTGCGCTTCGCCTACACGCAGAGCCTGCCGCGCCTGGAAGAGGCCGTACAACGCCTGGCCCGTGGCCTGCGCAGCTGGAGGGGCTGATGGAGTTTTCTCCGGCACTGGAGCCAGCGCGTCTGCTGCGCCGCTACAAGCGCTTTCTCGCCGATATCGAATTGCCCTCTGGCGAACAGATGACCATTCATTGTCCCAATACCGGCTCGATGCTCAACTGCATGCGCGAGGGCGGCCTGGTCTGGTTCAGCCGCTCCAATGACCCGAAGCGCAAGCTTCCCGGTACTTGGGAAATCAGCGAAACGCCCCAGGGGCGGCTGGCGTGCGTCAACACCGCCAGGGCCAATGGGCTGATCGAAGAGGCCCTGCGCGCCGGGGTGATCCGCGAGCTGGCCGGGTTCACCGCATTACGCCGTGAAGTGGCCTATGGCGAAGAAGGCAGCCGCATCGATTTTCGCCTGGAGTTAGATACCGCTGCGGCCTATGTCGAGGTGAAGAGCGTCACCTTGGGCTACCCCGATAGCACCGTGGCGGCCTTCCCCGACGCGGTCACCCAGCGCGGAGCCAAGCACCTGCGCGAGCTCGCGGCCCTGGCACGGCAGGGCATTCGCGCCGTCCAGTTGTACTGTGTCAACCTCTCCGGCATCGAAGCGGTGCGCCCGGCCGAGGAGATCGACGCCGCCTACGCGCGCGCATTGCGTGCGGCGGTCGCCGATGGCGTCGAGGTTCTGGCCTATGCGACCCGTCTGGACGCCGAGCGCATCGTGGTCGATCGACGCCTGCCGGTACTGCTCACGCCATGAGCCAGATCCCGGCGCTGTCTTCGTGACAGGCCAGGGCCTGCAAGGCCTCGCCTTCGCAGGGGCCGGACACGCACTCGCCAGACTCGATCAGAAACAGCGCACCATGGTGGGCGCAACGGATCAGGCTGGCGCTGTCGTCGAGAAAAGCGTCCGCTGTCCAGTTCAGTCCGATGCCGCGATGGGGACAACGGTTGCGGTACAGGTAGACCTGCCCCTGACGGCGAATCGCCAACAGCGAGCGACCGGCCAGGCTGAAGCCGCGGCTGCAGCCTTCGGCGAGTGAGTCGGTGGAGCAGAGCAGGTGCATGACAGCGGACACTCCAGGTCATTAGTGATCGCTTGACGCTTCAATGCGAATAATTATCAAATTGACGGTATCCGCTGCGCCAGCCCTCTCATGGTGCGCAGTTGCGCCGGCCACCACAAGGTGCCAGCCCTTTGAAGCGAAGGAATTCGACGATGCGCCGTACTGCTGCCCTGTTTGCCTTCTGCGCCGGTCTTGCCCTGGGTTCACAAGCCCTGGCGGCCGATCCGCCCCAGCGTTGGGTCAGTGCAGGAGGTGCGTTGAGCGAGTGGATTGCGGCACTGGGCGGCGAAGCGCGGCTGGTGGGGGTGGACACTACCAGTCAGCACCCACCTTCGCTCAAGGCGTTGCCGAGCATCGGTTATCAGCGCCAGCTCTCTGCCGAAGGTATCCTCAGCCTGCGTCCGGACCTGTTGGTGGGAACCGAGGAAATGGGCCCGCCGCCGGTGCTGGCGCAAGTGCGGGCAGCCGGTGTACGTGTGGAGCTGTTCTCCGCCGAGGCCGACCTGACGGCCCTCGATCGGAACCTCGAGCACCTTGGCGCGCTGCTCGGCGCCGAAAAGCCAGCCCGCGAACTCAGCGCTCGCTACCACGAGAAACTCGACCAATTGAAAGGCAGGCTCGCGCAAGCCCAGACGCAGCAGAAGGCACCAGGGGTGCTGCTGCTGGTCGGGCATGCGGGTGCCAAACCGCTGATCGCGGGCCAGGGCACGGCCGGTGACTGGCTGCTGCGACAGGCGGGTGGACGCAACCTGGCCGAGCATCAGGGCTACAAGAATTTTTCCGTCGAAGCCCTGGCCGGTCTGGACCCCGACGTGGTGGTGTTCTCCGACCGAGCCTTGGACGGCGAACAAGCGTTGACCGCCTTGCTCAAGGAGAACCCCGGGCTGGCAGCCTCGCGTGCGGCCCGTGACAAACGCCTGGTCGCGCTTGATCCGACCTTGCTGGTCGGTGGGCTGGGGCCGCGTCTACCGGCCACCCTGGACGAACTGGCGGCAGCCTTCTATCCGGCCGCCAAGGCCAGCCTCGCGCCATGAGGCAAAGGATTCGGCCACGCACTTTGTTCATCTGGCTGATATCACTGTGCTTGCTGGCCGTGTGGCTGTCCCTGGCGCTGGGGCCGGTGAGCCTGCCGTTGCTGGACGTCCTGCGCGCCGGTGGGCGGCTGCTGGGATGGCCACTGCCGGGCGCAGGACTGGAGCAGGCCGAATTGATCCTGGGACAGATACGCCTGCCTCGAACGCTACTGGGTCTCACCGTCGGCGCCGTGCTGGCGCTGTCCGGCGTGGCGATGCAGGGGCTGTTTCGCAATCCGCTGGCCGACCCCGGACTGGTCGGCGTCGCCAGTGGTGCGGCCCTCGGTGCCGCGGTCGCCATCGTCGGCGGCAGTTGGCTGGGCCCAGTGCCTGAGGTCATGGCGCCCTATCTGCTGTCGCTCTGCGCCTTCGTCGGCGGCCTGGGGGTGACGGCGCTGGTGTACCGGTTGGGTCGCCGAGAGGGACAAACCGACGTGGCGACCATGCTGCTCGCCGGTATCGCCATGACCGCCCTGGGGGGCTCGGCCGTCGGCTTGTTCACCTATCTGGCCGACGACGCCACCTTGCGTACCCTGACCTTCTGGAACCTGGGCAGCCTCAATGGCGCCAGCTACCAGCGCCTGTGGCCACTGTTGCTGGTGGCGCTCGGGGTGAGCCTGTGGTTGCCGCGTCGCGCCCAGGCGCTCAATGCCTTGCTGCTGGGTGAATCCGAAGCCCGTCACCTGGGCATCGAGGTGGAGTCGCTGAAGCGCGAGCTGGTGCTCTGTACGGCACTGGGCGTCGGTGCGGCAGTGGCGGCGGCGGGCCTCATCGGCTTCATCGGTCTGGTGGTACCGCATCTGGTACGACTGGTGGCCGGGCCGGATCATCGCGTGCTACTGCCCGCCTCTCTGCTGGCCGGGGGCGCCCTGTTGCTGTTTGCCGACCTGATCGCGCGCCTGGCGCTGGCACCCGCGGAGTTGCCGATCGGCATCGTCACGGCGTTCATCGGTGCACCGTTCTTCCTGTTTCTCCTGGTCAGGAGGGCACGCTGATGATGGAGGTCGAGGACCTCTGGCTGTCGCGCGGCGGCGTCGACGTGCTGCAGGCCATCGACTTGCGAGTGCGCGCCGGACAAGTGCTGGGCGTGCTAGGGCCCAATGGCGCCGGCAAGAGCAGTCTGCTGGGTGCCCTGAGCGGCGAATTCACACCCAGCCGTGGCCGAGTGACGCTGCTGGGACGAGAGCTGGCGCAGTGGTCCGGTCCTCAGCGTGCCAGGCATCTGGCCGTACTGCCCCAGGCCTCCAGCCTGGGATTTGCGTTCAGGGTCGAGGAAGTCGTGAGCATGGGGCGCCTGCCCCATGACAGTGGCCTGCTACGCGACCGTGAAATCGTCGAGGCGGCGTTGCAAGCGGCCGATGCCGAGCACCTGGCTGCCCGCAGCTACCTGGCGTTGTCCGGGGGCGAACGCCAGCGTGTTCATCTGGCGCGGGTGTTGGCGCAGCTGTGGCCGGGTGGCGAAGGGGCGACACTGCTGCTAGACGAACCCACGTCGGCCCTCGACCCGCGGCACCAGCACACCACCTTGCAGGCGGTACGTCACTTCGCGAATCAAGGTGCTGCCGTGCTGCTCATCGTACATGACCTCAACCTGGCAGCGCGCTACTGCGATCAGGTCCTGCTGCTGGAGCGAGGGCGCAGCCACGCCTGTGGAGCGCCGACCGAAGTGCTCACGCGCCAGGCGCTCAAGGCTGTATTCGATATCGATGTGCTGGTGCACGCTCATCCTGAACTCGGCCACCCGCTGATCATCGCCCGCTGACGATTGAGGGCAAGGCCGCTTTGCCGCATGGCCAGCGCACGGGCAAAAAAAGACCCGGCAAAAAGCCGGGTCAATAACCGTGATTAGCCTGATGAGGAGATAATCTGAGAGTCCGAACCAAGGTCTTTCAGCTTATCCAACCAGTCTCGCGACCAGTTGTGATAATCATAACGATTCTCATTACGCAGTCAACCTCTTTTTATCGTCCTCACGATTTTTTTTGCGATGCTGCCTTGGCATTCAACTGCTGGTTCAATGCCTGCTTGCGTTCGGGCGGCAGGTCGTTCCAGTGCATGTCGAGCAACGCCGCCTCAATGGCGTACAGCAGTACTTTCGACGCACGAAATCCCCGGGTTCTGACAGCCTGGTAAGCACCTACCGCACCCAGACGGCGCAAATCGGAGACGCTGTGGATGCCGGAGGCGTGCAACCACTGCGCGGAGGTCTTGCCCAGATTCTTCAGATGCTGCAGTTCATCGTTCATCGAGCCTCCCTGCGTTGGCCGATCGGTTCTGTGGATAAATCGCGAGCGGTCAGTCTGCAGTGTAGCGGGGCCTGGCAAAGGTGCGGCCATTTGCCAGGTGGTCTCCACGAACTCAGACTCAGGACGGTGCCGCAGACCCTGCGCCGTAGGTAGGGCCTGCCGCAGAGGCGATAAAGCTGATGCGCGGTGGCTCTGCCTGGTGAGGCATCACAATCCAGGCAGACGCTGACGGATCTGCTCGATCAACTGGTCCATGCTGCCGCTTTCATGGGTGTCGACGCGCTTGCCATGCAGCGCTTCGTCGTCGTCCAGGGGTTCGCGGCTCGCCTGCTGGGCCTTCACGACCTCCAGGGTGGCGTCGGAAGGATCGACATTTTCCGTCTGACGCTGCTCCAGCCAACTGATGATCACGGCCTCGGGCGCCTGGCAGTCCAGGATCAGGAAAGGCACTCCGGTGCTGCTGGCCACCTGAGCCGCCGCCCGGCGCTGTTCGCGCTTGAGGTAGGTGGCGTCGAGTACCACTGGGAAGCCGGCCTGCAGAATGGTCTGGGCCAAGCCGTGCAGGCGCTGGTAGGTCGCTGCGCTGGCGTCCTGATCGTAGATACCCGCTTGCAGCTCACCGAGGTTCCCGGCGTCCTGCTGGCCGAACAGACGCTTTCGCTCGACGTCCGAGCGAACACGAATCGCCCCCAGCGACTCGACCAGGCGCATGGCGACATGGCTCTTGCCGACCGCAGAGACCCCATGGGTGATGGCCAGTAGGCGAGAAGGGATGGCGCTGTAGCTTTCGGCAAGGTCGGCATACTTGCGGTAGGTGCGCAAGGTGGTGGCGCGCTGCACGCCGCTGGCGTCCGGAGCCAGGCTGAACAAGGCGACTTTCGCGCGCACCAGGGCTCGATAGGCCTTGTAGAAGTTCAGCAACTCCAGGCCCTGATAATCGCCAGTGAGTTCCAGGTACTGGCTGATGAAGCGTCGGGCCAGGCACTTCAGGCCACGGTCCTCCAGGTCCATGGCCAGGAAACCGACGTCGGCATAGACGTCTGTCAGGCGAAATGGCTCGTTGAACTCGATGCAGTCGAAGATCACCACTTTATCGTCGATCAACGTGGCGTTGCCCAGATGGATATCGCCATGGCATTCGCGGATGAAACCCTCGCGCTTGCGCGTTTCGAGCAGGCCGTGGAGGCGGTCGAAGCTGCTGCGCGCCCAGGCTTGCAGGGCATCGAGTTGTTGCAGGTCGGCCTTTTCGCTGAGGAAGGGCCGGATCTGCTCGAAATTCTGCTCCACCGGCGCCATCACGGCATCCGGAGTGCCCAGGGGGTGCTCGACCGGTACCTGCGGGGCCTGCAGGTGGAAGTCGGCGATCTGCCGCGCCATCTGGTCGATGTGCCCGGCGGTGAGCTCGCCGTTGGCTTGCAGCGTGCCCAGCAGTTGGCCCTGGGGGAACTGGCGCATCTTCAGTGCGTATTCGATCACCTCGCCGCTGCCACCCAGTTGCGGGGCGTCGGCAGAGCCGGTGATCGGCAGCACGTCCAGGTACAGGCCGTCGGTCAGGCGCTGGTTCAGGCGCAATTCTTCGTTACAGAAATGCTGGCGCTGCTCCAGGCTGGTGAAATCGAGGAAGCCGAAGTTCATCGGCTTCTTGATCTTGTAAGCGTAGTCACCGGTGAGCAGCACCCAGGAGATGTGCGTCTCGATGAGCTCGAAACCCTTCACGGGATGAGGGTAGAGGGCGGGGTTCTGCAGCGCGCTGATCAGGGCTTGGCTCACGGAGATCCTTCCGATGTAGGGGAATTCGAAGCCACTATTATGGTCAATGCTGGCGCCCCTGCCTACCGCCGCAGGCCGACCCCAGCCCTGCGCAAAATGCGTATAATCCGCCGCCATGACTCGTACTCGAAACTCCCGAACCCCGAAAAAACGTCCGCCCAGCCGCTCCCGTGTCTGGCTGGGCTGGGCGCTCAAGCTCAGCCTGGTCGGCCTGGTGGTGATCGCCGGCTTCGCGGTGTACCTCGACGCCATCGTCCAGGAGAAATTCTCCGGCAAGCGCTGGACCATCCCCGCCAAGGTCTATGCCCGGCCGTTGGAATTGTTCGTCGGCCAGAAACTGGGCAAGGACGACTTCCTCACCGAACTCGACGCCCTTGGCTATCGCCGCGAGACGGCGGCCAATGGCCCGGGCGAGGCTTCGGTCAATGGCGCGACGGTCGATCTCAATACCCGCGGCTTCCAGTTCTACGAGGGCATGGAGCCGGCGCAGTTCGTGCGCGTGCGTTTCTCCGGTGACTATGTCGCCGGGCTCGCCGGGGCCAATGGCGCCAAGCTCGACGTGGTGCGCCTCGAACCCTTGATGATCGGCGGTATCTACCCGAAGAACCTCGAGGACCGCATCCTGATCAACATCGATCAGGTCCCGCCCTATCTGCTCGACACCTTGATCGCCACCGAAGACCGTGACTTCTACAGCCACCACGGCGTTTCGCCCAAGTCCATCGCCCGGGCGATGTGGGTCAATACCTCGTCCGGCGCCATGCGTCAGGGTGGCAGTACGCTGACTCAACAGCTGGTGAAGAACTTCTTCCTCACCAACGAGCGCAGTCTCAGCCGCAAGCTGACCGAAGCGATGATGGCGCTGTTGCTCGAGTTGCACTACGACAAGCGCGAGATACTCGAAGCCTACCTCAACGAGGTCTTCATCGGGCAGGACGGCCAGCGAGCGGTGCACGGCTTTGGTCTGGCCAGCCAGTTCTTCTTCAGCCAACCGCTGTCGGAGTTGAAGCTGCACCAGATCGCCTTGCTGGTCGGCATGGTCAAGGGCCCGTCCTACTACAACCCGCGTCGCTATCCCGAGCGCGCCCTGCAGCGCCGCAACCTGGTGCTGGACCTGCTGGCGCAGCAGGGCGTTGCCAGTCAGGAAGTGGTCGATGCGGCGAAGAAGATGCCGCTGGGCGTGACCAAGCGCGGCAGCCTGGCCGACAGCTCGTTCCCGGCCTTCCTCGACCTGGTCAAGCGTCAGCTGCGTCAGGACTATCGCGACGAGGATTTGACCGAAGAAGGCCTGCGCATTTTCACCAGTTTCGATCCGATTCTGCAGATGAAGGCCGAATCGGCCATGACCGAAACCTTCAAGCGCCTGGCAGGGCGCAAGGGCGCCGAAGACGTCGAGTCGGCCATGGTGGTGACCAACCCGGAAACCGGCGAAGTGCAGGCATTGATCGGCAGTCGCCAGTCGGGCTTCGCAGGGTTCAACCGGGCCATCGATGCCGTGCGGCCGATCGGTTCGCTGGTCAAGCCGGCGGTCTACCTTACCGCCCTCGAACAACCCAGCAAGTACACCCTGACCAGCCTGGTGCAGGACGAGCCGTTCTCGGTCAAGGGCGCCGATGGTCAGGTATGGCGTCCACAGAACTACGATCGCCGTCCCCATGGCACCATCTATCTGTACCAGGGCCTGGCCAACTCGCTGAACCTGTCCACGGCCAAGATCGGCCTGGAAGTGGGCGTCCCCAATGTCATCAAGACCATTGGCCGCCTTGGCGTGCAGGTGGACTGGCCGGCGTTCCCGTCGATGCTGCTCGGCGCGGGTGGCTTGTCGCCGATGCAGGTCGCGACGATGTACCAGACCATCGCCAATGGCGGTTTCAACACCCCGATGCGCGGTATCCGTAGCGTGTTGACGGCCGAAGGCGAGCCGCTCAAGCGCTACCCGTTCCAGATCCAGCAGACCTTCGATCCAGGCGCCATCTACCTGGTGCAGAACGCCATGCAGCGGGTGATGCGCGAGGGTACCGGGCGGTCGGTGTACAACGTGCTGCCGAACAACCTCACCCTGGCGGGCAAGACCGGCACCAGCAACGATTCGCGTGACAGCTGGTTCTCCGGCTTCAGCCAGGATCTGCTGGCGGTGGTCTGGCTCGGCCGCGACGACAACGGCAAGACGCCCTTCACCGGTGCCACTGGCGCCCTGCAGGTGTGGACCAGCTTCATGCGCAAGGCCGATCCGCTGCCGCTGGACATGCCCCAGCCGGACAACGTGGTCAAGGCCTGGATCGATCCCAATACCGGACAGGGTTCAGACGCCAGCTGTCCGGGTGCGGTGCAGATGCCGTATATTCGCGGCAGCGAGCCGCAGCCAGGCACGGCGTGTGGCGGCGAGCAGAATACTGGCGAGTCGGTCATGGACTGGGTCAAGGGCTGGATGAATTGAGCGGCCTGCACTGCGGCCTGTACTGAAGAGGGTTTGACGTGAACAAGTGGTGGTTTCCTGCCTTGACTGCGCTGGCCGTGTTGCACGGCTGCGCCAGCGTCCCGCGTGGCGCCATTCCGGTGGTCGATTCGAGCACCCGGGTCTCCAACAGCGAGCGCGTCACCGCCAACCGTGGCGCGACGGCGCGCACGCCTAGCACGGGCACCGCCCAGGCGCAGTCGCTGCCGGAGGAGTCGGGCGTCACGGTGATGATTCCGCAAGGAGCAGGCTCGGCGCCGATCCAGACCTACCCGGCGCAGACCGCCTCTGCGCCACTGAGCACTGGCCCGATCACCACCAACCCCAACCCGGCGGGTGACGAGCCCTTCGACATCGCGGCCATGAGCAGCGCGCCAGCGGCCACGGCGCCGACCGGCATTCCGCGCAGTGGCGGTGGTGGCCTGTCTGCCGACGAACAGCTCGACGGCCCTGTCCTGGCCTTGCTCACCACCGCCCAGCAGCAGCAGGGTGGCGGCGACTTCAACGGTGCCGCGTCGAGTCTGGAGCGCGCTCAGCGTATTGCGCCACGTGAACCTCAGGTGCTGTTCCGCCTGGCCCAGGTGCGTTTGTCCCAAGGCGATGCCGCGCAGGCCGAGCAGTTGGCTCGCCGAGCCTTGACCTACGCCAATGGCCGGCCCGACCTGCAAGGAGAGCTGTGGAACATCATCGCCCAGGCGCGCGAGAAGCAGGGTGACAGCGCCGGCGCTGCCACGGCCCGACAGAAAGCCCGTACCGCGTCATGACCGAGCAGCGCATTCTCGACATCGCCGACCAACTGTTGCTGATCGAACGCGAATTGCAGGTGCAGGGGTGGTGGGACGAGTCTGCGCCCAGCGCCGAGGCGTTGGCCAGTACCGTACCGTTCGCAGTCGATACGCTGAAGTTCGAGCAGTGGCTGCAATGGATCTTCCTGCCACGCATGACACTGATTCTCGAGCACGGTCACCCGCTGCCCAGCGCGTCGGGCATCCTGGTGATGGCCGACACCGTGTTCTCCGATCGTCCGGAGCAGAGCCAGGAGCTGCGGCGCCTGTTGGCAGCATTCGACCGAACCATCAGCCTATCTGCCTGATTTTCTCCGTTTTTCCTTCAAGGGCCGCAGAATGTGGCCCTTTTTTATGGAAAACTTTATTTTCCTGCTGCTGACAATGATTTTCGTGGTGGCGGAATTTCATCTGATCCAAAAGTTGGCAATAATTTTTCTTGACTTGGGCGTGCTGAATCAGAAGAATCCAGTTTCCGCTGTAGGGGGACTGCCAGAAGCAGACCCGCTAGGCAGATCATGAGGCGCACACCCGCGCCGACTCGCTACACCCCGCAACGCGTTACCTCGCGCTGGGTGGGAAGACCCCGCAACACTCAGGGGCGCTCCCAATACTTGCTCAGTCAGTGCTGACGTTCGCTCATGCTCTGCTTGGCAGTAAACCTATTAAGACCCGCCCGGATGGGGCGGTATTCTGGCGTTTTAGAGGTGAACAACGTGGAGCTTTTATCTGGCGCTGAGATGGTCGTCCGCTTCTTGCGTGACGAAGGCGTTAAGCACATCTACGGGTACCCCGGTGGTGCTCTCCTGCATGTCTACGATGCCCTGTTCAAGGAACCGGAAGTCGAGCACATCCTGGTTCGTCACGAACAGGCTGCCACCCACATGGCCGATGGTTATGCCCGCGCCACCGGCAAGGCCGGTGTGGTCCTGGTGACCTCCGGCCCCGGTGCGACCAACGCCATTACCGGCATCGCCACGGCCTATATGGACTCGATCCCGATGGTCATCCTGTCGGGTCAGGTGCCCAGCACCATGGTCGGCACCGATGCCTTCCAGGAAACCGACATGATCGGCATTTCGCGACCGATCGTGAAACACAGCTTCATGATCAAGCACCCCAGCGAGATCGCCGAGACGCTCAAGAAAGCCTTCTATCTGGCGCAATCCGGTCGTCCAGGCCCGGTCGTGGTCGATATCCCGAAGGACATGACCAACCCGGCCGAGAAGTTCGAGTACGTCTATCCCAAGAAGGTCAAGCTGCGCTCGTACAGCCCGGCGGTCCGTGGCCACTCCGGCCAGATCCGCAAGGCTGCCGAGATGCTCGTGGCCGCCAAGCGTCCGATCGTCTACGCCGGCGGCGGCGTGATCCTGGGCGGCGGCTCCGAAGCGCTGACCGAAATCGCCAAGTCGCTGAACCTGCCGGTGACCAACACGCTCATGGGTCTGGGTTGCTTCCCGGGCACCGACCGTCAGTTCCTCGGCATGCTGGGCATGCACGGCAGCTACACCGCCAACCTGGCGATGCACAACGCCGATGTCATCCTTGCGGTCGGTGCTCGCTTCGACGATCGCGTGGTCAATGGTCCGGCCAAGTTCTGTCCGAACGCCAAGATCATCCACATCGACATCGACCCTGCGTCGATCTCCAAGATGATCAAGGCCGACGTGCCGATCGTCGGTCCGGTCGAGAGCGTGCTCGGCGAAATGCTGACCATCCTCAAGGAAATTGGCGAGAAGCCCGAGAAGGCTGCGCTGGATGCCTGGTGGAAGCAGATCGAGGAGTGGCGCGGTGACCGTGGCCTGTTCCCTTACGACAAGGGCGACGGTAGCGTGATCAAGCCGCAGCAGGTCATCGAGACCCTGTGCGAAGTGACCCATGGCGATGCTTTCGTCACCTCCGATGTGGGCCAGCACCAGATGTTCGCGGCGCAGTACTACCGGTTCAACAAACCCAATCGCTGGATCAACTCCGGCGGCCTGGGCACCATGGGCTTTGGCTTCCCCGCCGCCATGGGCATCAAGCTCAACTTCCCGGATCAGGACGTGGCCTGCGTCACCGGCGAAGGCAGCATCCAGATGAATATCCAGGAGCTGTCCACCTGCATGCAGTACGGCCTGCCGGTGAAGATCGTCAACCTGAACAACGGTGTGTTGGGCATGGTTCGCCAGTGGCAGGACATGGCCTACAACGGCCGTCACTCCCACTCCTATGTCGAGTCGCTGCCCGATTTCATCAAGCTGGCCGAGGCCTATGGCCATGTCGGCATTCGCATCACCAGCCTCGAGGACCTCAAGCCGAAGCTGGAGGAGGCCTTCGCGATGAAAGACCGTCTGGTGTTCATCGACATCGCGGTGGACCGATCCGAGCACGTCTATCCAATGCAGATCAAGGATGGCTCGATGCGTGACATGTGGCTCAGCAAGACGGAGCGTACCTGATATGCGGCATATCATTTCCCTGCTGCTGGAAAACGAACCCGGTGCCCTGTCGCGCGTGGTCGGCCTGTTTTCCCAGCGCAACTACAACATCGAAAGCCTGACCGTCGCGCCGACCGAAGATCCGACGCTCTCGCGCCTGACGCTCACCACCGTCGGTCATGACGAGGTGATCGAGCAGATCACCAAGAACCTCAACAAGTTGGTGGAAGTGGTCAAGCTGGTCGACCTCTCGGAAAGCGCCCATATCGAGCGCGAGCTGATGCTGGTCAAGGTCAAGGCGACCGGTGCCCAGCGCGCCGAGATCAAGCGCACCACGGACATCTTCCGTGGCCAGATCGTCGATGTCACCGCCAGCGTGTATACCGTGCAACTGAGCGGCACCAGCGACAAGCTGGACAGCTTCATCCAGGCCATCGGTACCGCCTCGATCCTCGAAACCGTGCGCAGTGGCGTCACCGGTATCGCCCGTGGCGACAAAGTCCTCAGCATCTAACATCATCAATTAGCGATGGCCCTGCGGGGCCGAGATATAACCAGGGGTATTTCCATGAAAGTGTTCTACGACAAAGACTGCGACCTCTCGATCATCCAGGGCAAGAAGGTCGCCATCATCGGCTACGGCTCCCAGGGTCACGCCCAGGCGTGCAACCTCAAGGACTCCGGTGTGGACGTCACCGTCGGTCTGCGTAAAGGTTCGGCCACCGTGGCCAAGGCAGAAGCCCACGGCCTGAAGGTCGCCGACGTGGCCAGCGCCGTCGCTGCCGCCGACCTGGTCATGATCCTGACCCCGGACGAGTTCCAGGGCGCGCTGTACAAGAACGAGATCGAGCCGAACATCAAGAAGGGCGCAACCCTGGCCTTCTCCCACGGTTTCTCGATCCACTACAACCAGGTCGTTCCGCGTGCCGACCTCGACGTCATCATGATCGCGCCCAAGGCCCCGGGTCACACCGTGCGCTCCGAGTTCGTCAAGGGTGGCGGCATCCCCGACCTGATCGCTGTCTACCAGGACGCCTCGGGCAACGCCAAGAACGTCGCGCTGTCGTACGCCGCCGGCGTGGGCGGTGGCCGTACCGGTATCATCGAAACCACCTTCAAGGACGAGACCGAAACCGACCTGTTCGGTGAGCAGGCCGTTCTCTGCGGTGGCACTGTCGAGCTGGTCAAGGCCGGTTTCGAAACCCTGGTCGAGGCTGGCTACGCCCCGGAAATGGCCTACTTCGAGTGCTTGCACGAGCTGAAGCTGATCGTCGACCTCATGTACGAAGGCGGTATCGCCAACATGAACTACTCGATCTCCAACAACGCCGAGTACGGTGAGTACGTCACTGGCCCCGAGGTCATCAACGAAGAATCCCGCAAGGCCATGCGCAATGCGCTGAAACGTATTCAGGATGGCGAATACGCGAAGATGTTCATCAGCGAAGGCGCTACCAACTATCCTTCGATGACCGCCAAGCGTCGCAACAACGCCGCCCACGGCATCGAGATCATCGGTGAGCAACTGCGCTCGATGATGCCTTGGATCTCGGCCAACAAGATTGTCGACAAGACCAAGAACTGAGTCTGTTTCGATCGGTGAAAAACGCGGCTTTGGCCGCGTTTTTTCGTTTAGACGGTGCGCTTCTGGTATAAAGCGACCCAGGGCCTGTTGTCAGAACCTGTCTCGCCGGCCCCTGTCGAACCTATTCCACCCCGCTGCAAGGTACTTTTCATGACCGAACGTCCCGAAGAGCCGAACAAGCCCTCCGACGCCGAAAGCCTGCTACCTGTCGATGAGCATGTCGAAGAAGGTCACGACGCCGAAGGGCGCAAGGTCCGGCACCGCGGTATCTATCTGCTGCCCAACCTCTTCACCACGGCCAACCTGTTCGCCGGCTTCTACTCGATCATCAATTCCATCAGTGCGCAGAGCGCCTTGAGTGCAGGCGATCCGCGCGAGGCGAGCAAGTACTTCGCTTTCGCTGCCATCGCCATCTTCGTCGCCATGGTCCTCGACAGCCTCGATGGCCGCGTGGCGCGCATGACCAATACCCAGAGCGCCTTCGGTGCCGAGTACGACTCGCTGTCGGACATGGTCGCCTTCGGCGTCGCCCCTGCCTTGCTGGCGTTCGGTTGGGCCTTGGGCGACATGGGCAAGGTCGGCTGGATGGTCGCCTTCATCTATGTGGCCGGTGCTGCGCTGCGTCTGGCGCGCTTCAACACCCAGGTCGGCATCGCCGACAAACGCTACTTCATCGGCCTGGCCAGCCCGGCCGCAGCCGGCGTAGTAGCCGGTACGGTGTGGGCATTCAGCGATTACGGCATCCAGGGTTCGAAGTTGTCGTTCCTGGTCGCCCTGCTGGTGGCGGCGGCTGGCATGCTCATGGTCAGCAACATCAAGTACAACAGCTTCAAGGAGCTGGACCTGAAGGGCCGCGTCCCCTTCGTCGCCATCCTGGCGGTAGTGCTGGTGTTCGCCGTGGTGTTCAGCGACCCGCCGCGTATCCTGCTGCTGATCTTCCTTGGCTACGCAGCGTCCGGGCCGGTGCAGTATCTGCTGCGTGCTCGTCGCCGCAAGCGCTGAAATAAATGTTAATGCTGGAATAACCTTCCGGCTCCAGAGTCCTACTGGTACATCCGTCACCCGTGCTCTGGAGCCGCCATGCTCATCAAGCTTCCCAGGTCGTCCGACTGCCGCGAGTCGGAAGTCACGCCCGAAAGTCTCTACTTATCGCGTCGCTCCGTGCTCGGTGCTTCCCTGGCCGGGTTCGCCCTGGGTGCCCTGCCTGCATTTGCCCAGGCCGACCAGCCCTCGCGCTATGCCGATGTCGAATCCGGGGCAGCGCCTGGCTGGTTCGATGACAAGCTTGGAACGGCTCGCTGGCAGGCGGTGACCGTCAAGGACGAGGCGATCACCCCGTTCAAGGACGCCACCCACTACAACAACTTTTACGAGTTCGGCCCTGACAAGGGCGACCCGGCCGCCAATGCGGGCAGTCTCAAGACCGAGCCCTGGAGCGTGGTGATCGATGGTGAGGTCGGCAAGCCCGGTCGCTACGCGCTGGAAGACTTCGTCAAACCGCTGCAACTGGAAGAGCGTATCTACCGTCTTCGTTGCGTCGAAGCCTGGTCCATGGTCATTCCCTGGCTGGGCTTTTCCCTGGCGGCGGTGCTCAAGCAGGTGGAGCCCACTTCCAAGGCGCGCTACGTGCGCTTCGAGACCTTGAAGGATCCCGAGCGCATGCCTGGGCAGCGCTCCGGTTTCGCGCTGATCGACTGGCCCTATGTCGAGGGGTTGCGCTTGGACGAGGCGATGAACCCGTTGGCGATTCTGGCGGTGGGCATGTACGGGCGTGAGCTGGTCAACCAGAACGGTGCGCCTCTGCGCCTGGTGGTGCCGTGGAAGTATGGCTTCAAGAGCATCAAGTCGATCGTGCGCATCAGCTTGGTGAGTGAGCAGCCCAGTACCACATGGCAGGGCCTGGCGCCTACCGAGTATGGGTTCTACGCCAACGTCAATCCCGAGGTCGATCACCCGCGCTGGAGCCAGGCTCGCGAACGAAGGTTGCCCAGCGGTCTGTTCAGTCCTAATGTCCGGGCTACCCAGATGTTCAATGGCTATGAGCAAGAGGTCGCTTCTCTCTATAGCGGTCTTGATCTGCGGAAGAATTATTGATGCGCTATCCCTGGTTTCGCCTGGCGATCTTCGTGGGTGGATGCCTTTTTCCGGCCTGGTGGTTGTATGAAGCGGCGATGAACCTGCTGGGCCCCGATCCAGGCAAGGTATTGATGGATCGCGTAGGGCTCGGCGCATTGATCTTTCTGCTCATCAGCCTGGGTATGACGCCTCTGCAGAAATTGTCGGGATGGTCTGGCTGGGTCGTGGTCCGGCGGCAGTTGGGGTTGTGGGCATTCGCTTATATCGTGCTGCACATCCTGGCCTACCTGTTCTTCATTCTCGGATTGGACTGGGGGCAATTGACCGTCGAGCTGCGTAAGCGACCGTACATCATCGTGGGGGCGCTCGGATTTCTGGGGTTGCTGACGCTGGCAGTCACGTCCAACCGCTACAGCCAGCGTCGGCTGGGCGCGAGGTGGAAGAAGCTGCACCGTCTGGTCTATGCCGTACTGGCACTCGGTTTGTTGCACTACCTGTGGATCGTTCGCTCGGATCTGCGTGAGTGGGCGATCTATGCAGTTGCCGGAGGGGTGTTGATGGCGTTGCGGATTCCGGTTGTCGCTCGACGGCTAGGGCAGATTGGGCGCCAGCGGGTGAGGGCGGGTTAGGCCGACAGGGTCCCTGGCGCCTAGGCCTGCCATTATTCTCGGACGGTGCCAATGAAATATCCGTTTCAGTGCCCATTTGGTGTTTATTTCAAATTAACCCTTGACCGTTTCTCGGATCCCCTTATAATGCGCCCCACTTCCGCAGCAAACGGAACGCAAAAC
>NZ_JACVTO010000024.1 GCF_016518545.1 Pseudomonas sp. S30 | reverse complement strand
GGTGTTGACGGTGCTGCCGTTGTTGTAGACGTCGTTGGCCGGCGTCTGGAAATCGATCGAGCCGCTGGATTTACCGGCGTCTACCGTAATGGTCTGGCCGTTGGACAGGGTGACGGTCACCGGCGTCTGGGCTGGGTTGTTCAGGCTGACGGTATAGGTGATCACGCCGCCTTCAGTGACGCTTGGCGTGGCGGTCAGCGTGGCAGTGGTGGTGTCGATCGTATCGGTGATCTGAGTGACCGCCGGGGTATCGCTGGGGGTAACGATCAGACCACTGCCACCCGAAGTACTCGTGACCGTAGTGGAGATCTGGCCGCCATCGATGTATGGCGTGTCGTTGGCGGGCACGTCGACGTTCACCGAGCCACTGGTCTGGCCGGCCTGGATCACGATCACCGAGCCATTCGAAAGAGTGACGGTCAGGTCGGTCTGCGGCGGCTGGCCCACGTTGGCGGTGTAGACGATCACACCGCCGGCTTCGCTGATCGACGGCGTGGCGGTGAGGGTCAGACCTGTGGCCACCGGCGTGGCGTTCGTGGTGGTGTCATCTACGCCACCGACTTGTTGGGCGTTCAAAGCTGCAGCGGAGTTGATCCCCTCGGTCGGGAAGCCCACCGTTGGGTCGACGACGCCGGCAGTCTCTTCCAGCAGAACGAAGCTGTGGCCGCCGCCGACCGAGCCGCCGCCCGCCGCGGTCGGGCCGGCCGCCGGGGCTTCCAGGTCGGTGGTCGGGTCGGCACCGGCTGCGATGGCCTGCTGCAACTCCTCAACCGAAGGTGCTACCTGGGCGGTGACCTGGCCCAGGTCCGCACTGCTGGCCGGTGTATCGGCGCTCCATTGACTGTCGCGGCCCAGGTCGAGCATTCGGCCATCTGCCAATTCCAGAGTCACGGCGCCGCCCGGGCCGGTGAGGACTTCCTCGCCGGCGAACAGGCGATCTCCTTCGACCAGCACGCGCTTGATGCCTTCCGGGGATACTGCGATGACTTGGCCAACAATGCTTTTGACGATGGCAACGACAGTGCTCATGGAACTCTCCGGGTGTGTCTCAGTTGGCTTCCGGCCGGCGTGCGAACCTGCTTCCGCTGGAATGTTACAAAAGTGGATTTGACGCTCTGGTGTGTCAATTTTGTGACGATAACTTTTGGCTATTAAGCTTATGCCAAAGTATTGACCCTTGTCTTGTCATCCTAAACAATTGGCAATCTAATGTCACATTGATATTTAGGCGTGCGCCAATCTTCCTTTCGTATTAGTTACGTACAGTCATGCGCAATCCATAAACGTTCCGTTCAGGCGGCTATTGTTACGGAATAAAGCCCTGGCGATGGTGATGTGGAGCAATGAGCCGAGCGCTGCCATGGATGCCTGCGCGCCCCGAGGGTAGCGGTGTTGAGATCCTGTCGGTTTGCTTGCGGCAAGCATGAATCTTGCCGAGAGCGCCAGTGCGACGGGTACCGTGCGTCAGGTTGCACAGAGGAAGGGCGTGGGAGCGGCTCAGCCAATGGCTGGAGAGGTTGGAGCGTCGAGGGATACGTACTCCTTTGCGTGCCCCTCGATGGGGGACAGTCAATAAACTGGCAATGAAGTACTGAAATCTGGCGCCCCATGATTCAGCGACATCCTCCGATAGGAGAAGCTCCGGCTCTCGCGGATTTATCTTCCGCCGAGCTTGCATCAGCGCTATGTGGGGTTAGGCTTTGCAGAGGGTGTCAGGCGCGGATGACCGAGCCGCCGCCTGTGCCTGACGGCCCAAGGGACCCCCGGCTGCAGACCTGTTCACGTAAATGAAACCTTCACCCGGGACCGTCGTCTGGAGCAGGGAAGGTTATCCGGTTGTTTACTCGATACCGAATCAAAGCGACCATTGATCGGTCGCTGAAAAAACCAGGTACTTTCAGTGCCATATGCTGTTTTCAAGCTGCACCCCAGACCGTCCGAGGTGACCGTCACGCATCCGCTGACGGCCTGCCTGCCCCAACCACTGCAAGGATGAAGAGAGCGCCGCGTGGAATCCGAAGTCAGTCGAGTACAGCTCAACCATGATCCACGCAGTCAGCACGACGATCCGTTGTTGGACAGCCTGTTGACCCTCTGCGTGCTGCACCAGAAACCTGCCAGCCGGGCCATGCTCACCACCGGTTTGCCGTTGCCTTCCCAGCGGCTGAATCAGGAGCTGCTGCCGCGTGCGGCCGCACGTGCCGGTCTGCAGGGGCGCCTGTTGCAGCGCAAGCTCGAGCAGATTCCCAACATCGCCATGCCGGCCATGTTGCTGCTCAAGGACGGTCGCAGCGCCGTGCTGCTGGGATGGGAAACCGACGATCGCGCGCGTCTGCTGCTCAGCGAGAGCGACGGGGGCGAGGTACTGGTGACCCGCGAAGCGCTGACCGGCGACTACAGTGGCAAGGTGTTCTTCGCGCAGCCCCAGCACAAGTACGACGTCAACCACGGCAACCTCATTCCACGTACTCGCTCCTGGTTCCGCGACACCCTGCTGCGCAGCAAATGGCTGTACATCGACGCCATCGCCGCCAGCCTGGTCATCAACCTGATCGCGCTCGCCGCGCCGCTGTTCGTGATGAACGTCTACGACCGGGTGGTGCCCAACCAGGCGACCTCGACCTTGTGGGTCCTGGCCGTCGGTATCGCCGGTGCCTATGTCTTCGACCTCATTCTCAAGGGCCTGCGCAGCCTGTGCCTGGACCTGGCCGGCAAGAAGACCGACCTGATCATCTCGGCGACACTGTTCGAGCGCATCGTCGGCATGTCGATGAAGTACCGCCCCGCGCGGGTCGGCAGTTTTGCCCAGAACATTCACGAGTTTCAGGGACTGCGCGATTTCCTGGCTTCGCTGACCCTCACCAGCCTGATCGACTTGCCGTTCACCCTGCTGATCCTGATGGTGATCGCCATCATCGGCGGCCACCTGGTGTGGATTCCGGTGGTGGCTTTCCCGCTGGCCCTGAGCATCGGCTACGCCTTGCAAAAACCGCTGATGGCGACCATGGAGCGCACCATGGCGCTGGCTTCCGAGCGCCAGTCGAGCCTGATCGAGACCCTGGCCGGGCTGGACGCGGTGAAGGTCAACAACGCCGAGAGCGAGCGCCAGTACATGTGGGAGCAGACCCTCGGCACCCTCAGCCGACTGGAGCTGCGGGTCAAGGTGCTTTCGGGACTGGCGATGAACATCACACTGCTGATCCAGCAGCTGGCTGGCGTGGCGATGATCTGCGTAGGCGTGTACCTGATCATCGACGGCAGCCTGAGCATGGGCGGCCTGGTGGCCTGCTACATGCTCAGCGGCCGCGCCCTCGGACCGCTGGGGCAACTCAACGGCTTGCTGGCGCGTTATCAACAGGCCAAGGTGACCATGGTCGCCACCGACCAGATGATGGGGCTGCCGCAGGAGCGCAACTTCGAGGAGCGACCGCTGAGCCGGCAAGTGCTGCAAGGTGCAGTGGAGTTTCGCGGCCTGGACTTCACCTACCCCAACCAGCAGAACCAGGCACTCAAGGGCATCAACCTGATCATTCGGCCCGGCGAGAAGATCGGCATCATCGGCCGCAGCGGCTCGGGCAAGAGTTCGCTGGCCAAGCTGATCGTCGGCCTTTACGAGGCAGACAACGGCTCCCTGCTGGTCGATGGCGTGGATATCCGCCAGATCGACGTCAGCGAGCTGCGTCACAACATTGGCTACGTGCCCCAGGACATCCAGTTGCTGGCCGGCACCCTGCGCGACAATCTGGTCAGCGGCGCCCGCTACATCGAGGACGAGCTGATCCTGCAAGCCGCCGAACTGGCCGGTGTGCACGAGTTCGCCCGGCTGCACCCGGATGGTTACGAGCTGCAGGTAGGCGAGCGTGGGCAGAACCTGTCCGGCGGCCAGCGGCAGAACGTGGCGCTGGCTCGTGCCCTGCTGCTCAATCCGCAGATTCTGCTGCTGGACGAACCCACCAGCGCCATGGACAACACCGGCGAGGAGCGTCTGAAGCAGCGCCTTGCCGCCGTGATCGAGGGCAAGACCGTGCTGCTGGTCACCCACCGGGCGTCGTTGTTGTCGCTGGTGGACCGGCTGATCGTGATCGATCGCGGGCAGATCGTCGCCGACGGGCCGAAAGTGGCCGTCATGGAAGCGCTGAAGAAGGGGCAGATCAGTGTTGCATAAGCTGGATTTCGCACGTTTCAAGGATCAGATGCGTCGCTACTTCAAAGGCTCCGAGTCGATGGCCGGCCAGCCGCTGCCGGAGGTGCCGAAGGCGCTGATCGAGGATGCACCGCGCGTGGTGCGTCTGACCATCTGGGGTGTGATCGCCTTTTTCCTGTTCCTGATCGTCTGGGCCTGCTTCGCGCCGATCGACGAGGTGACCCGAGGCGAGGGCAAGGCCATTCCGTCATCCAAGGTGCAGAAGGTGCAGAACCTGGAAGGTGGCATCGTCGCGCAGATCTACGCCAAGGAAGGTGAAGTGGTGGAGGTGGGCCAGCCATTGCTGCGCCTGGATGAAACCCGCTTCGCCTCGAACGTTGGCGAGACCGAGGCGTCGCGTCTGGCGATGGCCCTGCGGGTGCAGCGCCTGACCGCCGAGATCGACGGCAAGCCACTGCAAATCGACGAAGAGTTGCGCAAGGCGGCGCCGAGCCAGGCGGCCAGTGAACAGTCGCTGTACGAAAGTCGTCGCCAACAGCTGCAGGACGAGATCAGCGGTCTGGACCAGCAACTGGTGCAGAAGCAGCAGGAACTGCGCGAGTTCAACTCCAAGCGCGCCCAGTACGCCAACAGCTTGCAACTGCTGCGTCAGGAAATTTCCATGTCCGAGCCGTTGGTGTCTCGCGGCGCGATCTCCCAGGTCGAGCTGCTGCGCCTGCGCCGTTCGGAAGTGGAAACACGCGGACAGATGGACTCCACCGCCCTGGCCATTCCTCGCGCCGAAGCGGCGATCCGGGAAGTGCAGAGCAAGATCGAGGAGACCCGCGGCAAGTTTCGTAGCGAGGCGCTGACCCAGCTGAACGAGGCGCGCACCGAACTGAACAAGGCCACCGCCACCAGCAAGGCACTGGACGATCGGGTCAACCGCACCATGGTGACCTCTCCGGTGCGAGGGATCGTCAAGCAGTTGCTGGTCAATACCATCGGTGGGGTGATCCAGCCAGGCAGCGATATCATCGAGATCGTGCCGCTGGACGACACCCTGGTGATCGAGGCCAAGATCCTGCCCAAGGACATCGCTTTCCTGCATCCCGGACAGGAAGCGACGGTCAAGTTCAGCGCCTACGACTACACCATCTACGGCGGGCTCAAGGCCAAGCTGGAGCAGATCGGGGCCGATACCATCACCGACGAAGACAAGAAGACCACCTATTACCTGATCAGGCTGCGCACCGACAAAAGCCATCTGGGCACGGATGCCAAGCCACTGCTGATCATTCCGGGCATGGTCGCGACGGTGGATATCCTGACTGGCAAGAAGACCATCATGAGTTATCTGCTCAAGCCGATCATCAAGGCGCGCACCGAAGCGCTGCGCGAGCGCTGATCGGGTGCAGCGATGCGGGCGCGGACGAACGTGCTCGCATCGCTTGAACAGGATGAGAACAGCAGCATATCTTTATTCTTTAAAGATATTTAAAATTAATTTCTTATCACTTTATAGTTCATCCCACTGCGTACCTGCCGACCAATCGGCGCGCCGCACGACTCGAACCCACACGGCAAACCCGTGCGGTCCTGAATCGATGCGCGCCTGTACCGTCGCGCACTGCGTGGGAGTGAACAATGTCAGCCGCTCTGAGCGCCTTGTCGTCGACCGACAGCGCACCGCCGCAACACTTTGAAATTAGGCCTTTCAGCGAGGCCGTGGGTGCCGAGATCCTCGGCCTGGACCTCTCCCAGGCAGTGAACGCCGAGGACTTCCAGCGGATTCACCGTGCCCATCTGGATCACCACGTACTGGTGTTCCGTGACCAACGCATCACCCCCGAGCAGCAGATCGCGTTCAGCCGGCGTTTCGGTGAGTTGCAGATTCACGTGCTCAAGCAGTTCCTGCTGGAAAACCATCCCGAAATTCTTATCGTCTCCAACATCGTCGAAGAGGGTCGCAACATCGGCCTGGGCGACGCTGGCAAGTTCTGGCATTCGGATCTGTCCTACAAGGCGCTGCCGAGCCTGGGCTCGATGCTGCATGCCCAGGAGCTGCCCAGTGAGGGCGGGGATACCTTGTTCGCCGACATGCACAAGGCCTGGGAGGGCGTTCCCGCAGCGCTGCGCGAGGTGGTGCAAGGTCGCAGCGCCGCCCACTCCTATACCGCGCGCTATGCCGAGACCAAGTTCGAGGGCAATTGGCGGCCGACGCTCACCGCCGAGCAGTTGGCTCAAGTGGTCGAGGTCATTCACCCGGTCGTGCGCACTCATCCCGAGACCGGTCGAGCGGCGCTGTTCGTCAGCGAAGGCTTCACCACGCGCATCGTCGGCTTGCCCGAGGACGAAAGCCGTGACGTGCTGCAGCAGTTGTACGCGCTGAGCGTGCTGCCGACCAACGTCTATCGCCATCGCTGGCAGGCCCACGACCTGGTGTTCTGGGACAACCGTTCGCTGATTCACCTGGCGGCAGGCTGCCCGGCTCACCTGCGGCGCAAGCTGTATCGCACCACCATCCAGGGCGATGCCCCGTTCTGACCCGTTGAGGACACCTTCATGCGTACATCCTTCGGCCGCCTCGCGGCCAGCATCGGCCTGGGCGCGAGCCTGGTCATCGGCACTCTGGCGCTGCCTGGCGCGGCGCAGGCGGAAGGCAAGATCCGCATTGCCGAGCAGTTCGGCATCGTCTACCTGTTGCTCAATGTGGTGCGTGACCAGCAACTGATCGAAAAGCACGGCAAGGCGCAGGGCCTGGACATCCAGGTCGACTGGGCGCAGTTGTCTGGTGGCTCGGCGATCAACGACGCGCTGCTGTCCGGCTCGGTCGACATCGCCGGCGCCGGGGTAGGCCCGCTGCTGACGGTCTGGGACCGCACCTACGGCCGGCAGAACGTCAAGGCCGTAGCGTCGCTGGGCAACTTTCCCTATTACCTGGTGAGCAGCAATCCGGCGGTCAAGACCATCGCCGACTTCTCCGAGAAAGACCGCATCGCCGTGCCGGCAGTGGGCGTTTCGGTGCAATCGCGCTTCCTGCAATACGCCGCGGCCAAGCAGTGGGGTGACGAGCACTACAACCGTCTCGACAAGTACACCCTCGCGGTCCCGCACCCGGATGCCGCCGCTGCACTGCTGGCCGGCGGTACCGAGCTCAACGCGCATTTTTCCAATCCGCCCTTCCAGGACCAGGAGCTGGCCAACAAGAACGTGCACGTGGTGCTCGACAGCTACCAGTTGCTCGGCCCCAACTCCCCGACCTTGCTATTCGCCACGGAAAAGTTTCGCAAGGACAACCCCAAGACCTACAAGGCCTTCGTCGAGGCGCTGGCCGAGGCCGCCGACTTCGCCCAGCGCGACAAGGCCGCCGCAGCCGATACCTATATCCGCGTGACCAAGGCCAAGATCGACCGTGAGGCGTTGATCAAGCTGATCGACAACCCGCAGTACGAATTCACCATCACGCCGAAAAACACGTATCCACTGGCCGAGTTCCTGTATCGGGTGGGCGCCATCAAGCACAAGCCGGCCTCGTGGAAGGACTACTTCTTCCAGGATGAACGACCACTGCAAGGGAGCTGAGCGACCATGACTGCGCCATTGCCAGGCCACACGGCCAGCACGCTGCACCCGCTACATGCTACGTCCCTGCTACAGGTGAACGGGCTCAGCCTGGAGTACCGCAGCGCCCAGCGCGTGGTACGCGCCACCCATCAGGTGAGCTTCGAGGTCGACCGCGCCGACCGCTTCGTGCTGCTGGGACCCTCCGGGTGCGGCAAGTCCACCCTGCTCAAGGCTGTCGCTGGTTTCATCGAGCCCTGCGAGGGGCAGATCCTGTTGCAGGGCCAGCCCGTGAAAGGGCCTGGCCCGGATCGGATCGTGGTGTTTCAGGAGTTCGACCAGCTGCCGCCGTGGAAAACGGTGAAGCAGAACGTGATGTTTCCGCTGCGGGTGTCGGGCCAGCTCAGCCGGGCCGAAGCGCAGGAGCGGGCGATGCATTATCTGGAGAAAGTCGGCCTGGCCGCCTTCGCCGATGCCTATCCGCATACCCTTTCCGGTGGCATGAAGGCGCGGGTGGCCATCGCCCGCGCCCTGGCCACGCAGCCGCAGATCCTGTTGATGGACGAACCCTTCGCCGCCCTCGACGCCCTGACCCGCCGCAAGATGCAGGAAGAACTGCTGCGCCTGTGGGAGGAAGTGCGCTTCACCTTGTTGTTCGTCACCCATTCCATCGAGGAGGCGCTGGTGGTCGGCAACCGCATCCTGCTGCTCTCGCCGCATCCAGGGCGAGTGCGGGCCGAGGTGCACAGCCATCAATATGGCATGGGTAGCCTGGGTGCAGGCGACTTCCAGGCCAGCGCCCGACGCATCCATCGCCTGCTGTTCGACGAAAGCGGCGAGCCGGAGCCCGCTGCATGGCTGGACTTCAACGACATCCGCATCGCCTACTGACTGGAGCCTGCCATGACAACCCCATCCATTCGTCAGGAATACGAAGTAGCGCTGCAGCCTCTGCCGGGGCTCTCCTTGCAGCGCGAGCTACCCCTGGCCCAGCGTCTGTGGCAGCAGGCCTGGCTGCGCAAGGGCGTGATCCTGCTGTTGCTGGCACTGCTCTGGGAGGCGATGGCCCGCTATACCGACAACGACCTGCTGCTGCCCACCTTCACCCAGACGGCGCTGGCCCTGTGGGATGGGTTGCTCAGTGGCGAGCTGCCGGCCAAGGTCGGTGTGTCGCTGGTGGTGCTGCTCAAAGGGTATGTGCTGGGCATCGTGCTGGCGTTCGGGCTGACCAGCCTGGCGGTGTCGACCCAGTTCGGCCGCGACCTGCTCGGCACCCTCACGTCGATGCTGAACCCGCTGCCGGCCATCGCTCTGCTGCCGCTGGCGCTGCTGTGGTTCGGGCTGGGCGACAACAGCCTGATCTTCGTGCTGGTGCACTCGGTGCTCTGGGCCCTGGCGTTGAACACCTACGCAGGTTTCATGGGGGTATCGGAGACCCTGCGCATGGCCGGTCGCAACTATGGCTTGCGCGGCCTGCGCCTGGTGTTGCACGTGCTGGTACCCGCGGCGCTGCCGTCGATCCTCTCGGGCCTCAAGATCGGCTGGGCATTCGCCTGGCGCACGCTGATCGCTGCCGAACTGGTATTCGGCGCCAGCAGCGGCAAGGGCGGCCTGGGCTGGTACATCTTTCAGAACCGCAACGAGCTGTACACCGACAAGGTGTTCGCCGGGCTGGCCGTGGTGATTCTGATCGGCCTGCTGGTCGAAGGGCTGGTGTTCAACACCCTGGAGCGCCTCACCGTGCGGCGCTGGGGCATGCAGCGCTGAGGGCGCTGTGGCTCAATCCCGGTAACGGGCGGCCGCGCTGCTGAGGGTGCGGCCGATCTCCTCGCGCAGCGCCAGGGGCTGCTCGACCACCAGCGCTTCGCCCTGGGCCAGCAGCCACCAGCGCAGCGGCGCATCGTCACCGACCGTAGCCCGCAGCCGGTGGCCCTGTTCAAGGGCCGTCAGCTGCATGTCGATGCCCAGCGGCATCTCGCGCAGGCGCCGGGCCAGGGCATCGGTGATCCATGCCTGCAAGAGCAGGCCCTGGCCTTGCACGGCCTTCAGCGGTTCGTCACGCAGGTAGTCCAGAAGGTCGAAGTTGCCGCGCAGGTCGGTCACGGCGCTGGCCGACCAGTGCCAGCCGAACGGGATGCTCTTGTCGTTGCGTTCCAGCGGAAAGATCAGCGACAGTTCGTTCAGATCACGTTCGACGGTACGCTTGCTGACGGTGAAGCCCACATCGCGCAGACGCCAGACCAGATCGGCGCTGGTGGCCCCGGGCGAGCGGCTGGGCAACTGGCGTAGCAAGGCCCATTGACGACTGAGAGTGGCGCGGGTTGTGGCGAACGGCAATGGTTAACGTCCTTGTCTGGGCTTGCGTCACCTAGCATGGCGGGCGCCGCGTAAGATGGCAATTCGCTACAAGTCGCTGAGATCAACAAACCCTGCATTGGTTGCGTGTTCACGGTTCGTTCGCGACAGGTTTTGTCGTATCGTCGCGCAGAATCGCCTCATCACAGTCGAGGTCGGAACTGTGGGCCGTTCAATGAGGATGAACATGTCTGCTGCCAGCAATATCCATTCGCTGCTTGCCCGCCTTCTGCCCGAGCGTATCGTGCCGCTGCCGGCCATTCCCCGCAGGCACCTGCGGCTGTTCGCCGGCGTCGGCCTGCCGACCCAGTGGGCGGTGCTGGGCGAGCGCTCGGTGCTGGTCAGCCGCCTGGATGAGGCCGTGGACGTGCAGGCGATCTACAGCGATCTGCGTATTCAGGCGCTACAGGGCAACCCTGCGGTGCTCAACGACCTGGGCTGGATCTGGCTCAACGGACGCTACTGGCGCGCCGACACGGCCTTGGCCAGCCACCTGCTGCGCATGGCCGCGCTGCAGGGCAATGCCGCTGCCTGGTACAACCTGGGCCAGCAACACTACTTCGGCAAGGGTGTGCCGGTGTGCTACGCCAATGCGGCGCAGTACTACCGCCACGCCTTCGAGTCCGGGCTGTCGCACGCGGCGGCGGCCTTGGGCGACCTCTACGAGGAGGAGGTCTGCGAGACCGACCAGGACTGGCAGGTGGATGCGGCCGAGGCCTACGCCTGGTTCATGCGTGGGGCTCAGCGTGGTGAAGCGCGCTGCCGCTTCGAGGTGGGCTATCGACAGTTGCACGGCCTGCACGTGCGGACCGACGTCAAGGCGGGACTGTACTGGCTGGAGCTGGCCGCCGGGGCAGGGGTGATGCAGGCCGCCGAAGAGCTGGCGGTGCATTTCAGTCGACGCGACGCCTCGCGCTACCTGGACTGGCGAGATCAGGCGATCGCCCTGGGCAGCAAATTGGCCCTGACCATGAAGCTGGAGGATCAGGTGCAGCCCTGAAGGCTTGCTGGTGGGGCATCGTGTCGGCGCCTCCACAGGCGGCGATTTATCCGCCAGGCGCTGACCCCTGCTCGAACTCATCAACACGCTGTTCATCGTTTCGAGTTGACGAAAGGGGGAGGCCGGGGCGTATATTGATAGTTAGCAAACTATGATTATCCTCGGTTCTCGTCCATGACTCTCGACGCACTGCACCTGAATGTCAGCAGCGGCCTGGTGGTTGCCGCTCGCCATTGGCGGCGACTCTGCCATGCCGCGCTGACGGGCTACGGCATCTCCGAAGCCTGTGCAGTGCCGCTGCTGATGATCCGACGCCTTGGCGATGGCGTGCACCAGGTGGCTGTCGCCCAGGCCGCCGGCCTGGAGAGCCCATCGCTGGTGCGCCTGCTCGACCAGCTGTGCAAGGCGGGCCTGGTGGACCGTAGCGAGGACCCGCTCGACCGCCGCGCCAAGGCGCTGAGCCTGACCCGCGAAGGGCGCACGCTCGCCGATGTCATCGAGGACGCGCTGGTGCGGCGGCGCCGCGAGGTGTTGCAGGACATCTCGCCGGCCGATCTCGAGGCGACCTTGAGGGTGCTGCGTGCCTTCGAAGCCGCTACCCAGGCCACGCCCTCGTGAAGGGCTTCTTCAGCTCGGTGCCGCCTGCACGCGACTGGTTCTACGGCGTGCGCACTTTCGCCGCCTCGATGATCGCCTTGTACATCGCCCTGCTGATGCAGTTGCCGCGGCCCTATTGGGCGATGGCCACGGTGTACATCGTCTCGAGCCCCTTCGTCGGGCCGACCAGCTCCAAAGCCCTGTACCGTGCCGTGGGCACCTTGCTCGGGGCAGGCGGGGCGGTGCTGCTGGTGCCGCCGCTGGTGCAATCGCCATTGCTGCTGAGCATCGCCATCGCCTTGTGGACCGGCACCTTGCTGTTCCTCTCGCTGAACCTGCGCACGGCCAACAACTACATGTTCATGCTGGCCGGCTATACCCTGCCGATGATCGCCCTGGCGGTGGTGGACAACCCCCAGGCGGTGTTCGACGTGGCCTCGTCGCGGGCCCAGGAGATCTGCCTGGGCATCGTTTGCGCGGCGGTGGTAGGGGCGATCTTCTGGCCTCGCCGCCTGGCGCCGGTGGTGGTTGGGGCCACGGGCAAGTGGTTCGGCGAGGCGATCCGCTACAGCGACCTGTGCCTGGCCCGCGAAGCGGCCGCCGAACAGATCGCCACGCTGCGCAGTTCGATGGTGGCCACGTTCAATAGCCTGGAGCTGATGATCGGTCAGCTCGGCCATGAGGGCGCTGGCCCGCACACCCTGAAGAACGCCCGCGAATTGCGTGGGCGGATGATCCACCTGCTGCCGGTCATCGATGCCCTGGACGATGCTCTGGCGGCCCTTCAAGCTCGGGCGCCGGCACTGTACACGCAGATCGAGCCTTTGCTGGGAGAGGCTCGCACCTGGCTCGCAGGCACCGCCGAGCAGCCCTCGACGCCGCGCTGGAGTGCTTTGAAGATGCACCTCGCGCAGCATCAGCCCGAGCCGGATGCGCTGGATCAGCGCCAGGCGCTGCTGCTGTCCAATGCGCTGTACCGGCTGGGCGAATGGGTCGACCTGTGGCAAGACTGCTGCGCCTTGCAGCATGCCTTGCGCGAAGACGACCCCCGGCCCTGGCGAGCGGTGTACCGGCATTGGCGCCTGGGGCGGCTGACGCCCTTCTTCGATCGCGGCCTGATGGTGTATTCGGTGTCCTCCACCGTCATCGCCATCGTGGTGGCCTGTGGGCTATGGATCGGCCTGGGCTGGAACGACGGCGCCAGCGCGGTGATTCTCGCCGCCGTGGCATGCAGCTTCTTCGCCTCCATGGACGACCCGGCGCCGCAGATCTACCGCTTCTTCTTCTGGACGTTGATGTCGGTGATCTTCTCCAGCCTCTACCTGTTCCTGGTGCTGCCCAACCTTCACGACTTCGCCATGCTGGTGCTGGTGTTCGCCGTACCTTTCATCGTCATCGGCACTCTCACCGTGCAGCCGGCGTTCTACCTGGGCACCTTGCTGACCATCGTCAACACCTCGACCTTCATCAGCATCCAGGGCGCTTACGACGCCGACTTCTTCACCTTCCTCAACTCCAACCTGGCAGGGCCGGTGGGGCTGCTGTTCGCCTTCATCTGGACCCTGGTGATGCGGCCATTCGGCGTGGAGCTGGCGGCCAAGCGCATGACGCGCTTCGCCTGGCGCGACATCGTCGAGATGACCGAACCGGCGACCCTGGCCGAACAGCGCAAGGTCGGCGTCCAGATGCTCGACCGCCTCATGCAGCACCTGCCCAGGCTTGCCCAGACCGGCCAGGACAATGGTGTGGCGCTGCGCGACCTGCGCGTGGGCCTCAACCTGCTCGACCTGCAGGCCTATCTGCCTCGGGCGGGTGAAGAGGCCCAGGCTCGTCTGCGCACGGTGCTCGAAGAAGTGGGCGCCCACTACGCCGCGTGCCGGCGCGCTGGCGAGCGCCTGCACGCCTCGCCAGCCCTGCTGCGGCACATGGAGCGGGCGCGTCTGGCGCTGGTGCAGGATCGACTGAACGAGCGTGGCGAGCCTCGTGTCCATCTGCTGCATGCCCTGGCCGGCCTGCGCCTGGCCCTGCTGCCGGGCGTCGAGGTGACCCTCGAAGCCGACCCGCAAACCCAACTGCCCCCTGCAATCGACGGAGCACCGCTGTGATCGGCGAAGTGGACATCAGTGGGGTCTTCCTGCCCACGCTGCTGGTGATGATGCTTGGCACCTACCTGCTATTCCTGGGCCTGCACGCGGTGCTCGTGCGCCTGCATTTCTACCGCCTGGTCTGGCACCGGGCGTTGTTCAACGTCGCTCTCTACGCCGTGCTGCTGGGTACGGTGGATCATTTTTGTCGAAGCCTGATGCTGCCATGAAAAAACCGTTGTTGACCTTGGGCCGCGTGGTCCTGACTGTGCTCGTGGTGACCTTCGCCGCCGTGCTGGTGTGGCAGATGGTCGTGTACTACATGTTCGCGCCCTGGACCCGCGACGGGCACATCCGTGCCGACGTGATCCAGATCGCCCCGGACGTCTCCGGGCTGATCCAGCAGGTGGGCGTGCGCGACAACCAGGTGGTCAAGCGTGGCGATGTGCTGTTCACCATCGACCAGGACCGCTTCGCCCTGGCGTTGCGCCAGGCCCAGGCGAGCCTGGCCGAGCGTCAGGAGACCCTGGCCCAGGCCGCCCGCGAAACCCGGCGTAACCGCAAGCTGGGCAACCTGGTGGCCGCCGAGCAGCTCGAGGAAAGCCAGTCGCGCGAAGCCCGCGCGCGCTCGGCGGTGAGCGAGGCCCAGGTGGCGGTGGACACCGCCAGGCTCAACCTGGAGCGCTCGGTGATACGCAGCCCTGTGGACGGCTATCTCAACGATCGCGCACCGCGCGCCCACGAGTTCGTGACTGCGGGCCGCCCGGTGCTGTCGGTGGTCGACAGCGCTTCGTACCATGTCGACGGTTACTTCGAAGAGACCAAGCTCGGTGGCATCAACGTCGGCGACGCCGTGGACATCCGCGTGATGGGCGACGACACCCGTCTGCGCGGCCACGTCGAAAGCCTCTCGGCCGGGATCGAGGACCGCGACCGGGTGAGCGGCGCCAACCTGCTGCCCAACGTCAACCCGGCCTTCAGTTGGGTGCGGCTGGCTCAGCGGATTCCAGTGCGCATCGCCTTCGACGAGGTGCCGGCGGACTTTCGCATGATCGCCGGACGTACCGCGACGGTGTCGATCGTCGAGGGGCAGCGGCCATGAAGCGCCTGTTGCTGACGACCCTGGCGCTGGCGCTCGGCGCCTGCTCGGCGGTCGGCCCCGACTATCAGGTGCCGAAGGATGCCGCGGTGCAGCGCAATGACCTGAACGGTCCCTTGCGCCAGGACCCTGCGAGCGTGGTGTCGGCTCCGGTGCCGCAGGACTGGTGGCAGCTGTATCAGGATCCACGTCTCGACGCCCTGGTGCGCCAGGCGCTGGCCGCCAACAGCGAGCTGCGGGTGGCCGCGGCGAACATCGCCAAGGCCCGCGCCCAGGTCGAGGTGGCCGAGTCCCAGGGCGGCTTCAGTGTCGGTGCCAAGGGCGCCGCGCAGCGCCTGCAGGAATCGGGCGAGGCGTTCCTGCAACCGGCCAAGGTGCCGGTGGCCGACATTGGCGAAGCGATCCTCAGCGTGTCCTACCAGTTCGACCTGTGGGGCACTTTCAAGCGCGGCACGGAAGCGGCCAAGGCCAATGCCGATGCGGTCCAGGCCGCTGCCGACACGGCCCGCATCACCCTGGTGGCGGATGTGGTCAAGGCCTACACCCAGGTGTGCTCGGCCAACGAGGAGGTCGAGATCGCCCGGCAGTCTCTGGCCCTGCAGGAGCAGAGCGTGCAACTGAACCAGCGGTTGCGCGATGCCGGTCGGGGCGACGAGACCCAGGTGACCCGCTCGCAGACTCAGTTCAAGTCGCTGCGCGCCGAGTTGCCACGTTTCCAGGCCGAGCGCGAGGCGGGCCTCTACACCCTGGCGGCGCTGCTGGCCCGGCCCGTGGAGCAATTGCCCGCCGGCACCGCCGAGTGCGCCGAACTGCCACACCTGGCCCAACTGGTGCCGGTGGGCGACGGCGCCGCGCTGCTCAAGCGCCGTCCGGACGTGCGTCAGGCCGAGCGCCAACTGGCCGCGGCCACGGCGAACATCGGCGTGGCCACCGGTGCGCTGTATCCCGACATCAGTTTCGGCGCGCAGGTCGGCACCATCGGCATGCTGGACAACCTCGGCGAGCCCTCCACCAACCGCTGGGGCTTTGGCCCGCAGATCAGCTGGACGCTGCCGACCAACGGTACCCGCGCACGCATCCGCGAGGCCGAGGCTTCCACCCAGGGCGCCCTGGCCCACTTCGATGGCGTGGTGCTCAACGCCCTTCGCGAAACCCAGACCCGCCTGGCTCAATACAGCGCCTTGCTGGAACGGCGCGAGGCCCTGGCCGATGCCGAGCGCTCGGCCCGGGACGCCGCCGACCAGACCCACAGGCGCTATCAGGCCGGCCGTGAATCCTTCCTCGCCGACCTTCAGGCCACCCGCGCCTACACCGATGTGCGGGCGCAGCTGGCGGCGGCCAACAGCCAGGTGACCATGGGTCAGATCGGTGTATTCCTCGCCTTGGGCGGCGGTTGGAAGGCCCACGTAGCCGACTGAACCAGGCCTGGATTCCGCGGAGCTATACACCGGGGAAAACGTTTGCGTATTTCCCTGCCCGCCACTCAAGTATTCATGTGCGACGCCGATCAACTGGCACCAGCGTCCCGGAAGAGGGCGCACATTTGCATCGATAACAAAAGCGGGTGGTCTGTGTGATCAGAGGAAGATCCCGGCCCCTAGCCAAGGAGCTTCGTCATGCCTCGCCCTCGTGCCCGCATCGCCTCGCAACTCGGTATCGCCCTGGCCATCGTGCTGGCGTTGGTGATTACCGGCAGTACCCTGTTCGCCCTGCGCTCGCTGGATGTCGCCAACCTCGCCACCCGCCAGCAGCATCTGGCCAGCGAGGCGCGGCTGCTCGCCGATCAGCTGGACACGTTCCATGGCTCGCTCAAGGACAACACCCAGCGCCTGAGCGGGCTGTTCGAGCGACGTTTCGCTTCTGGCCTGACCCTCAAGGCCGAGCAGAGCGTGCAGGTGGCGAATGTGGCCACGCCGGCTCTGTACCTGGGCGACCGACTGCTGAACAACGACCTGAGCATCGTCGACGAATTCCAGCAGATGACCGCCGGCATCGCCACGTTGTTCGTGCGCAGCGGCGACGACTTCGTGCGCATCGCCACCAACCTCAAGAAGCAGGACGGCAGCCGCGCCATCGGCACCCAGCTGGACCGCCAGCACCCCGCGTACGCGCGGTTGCTGGCCGGGCAGATGTACGTGGGTCGCGCCGTGTTGTTCGAGCGCAACTACATGACCCGCTACGTGCCGGTCAGCGACCGCAGTGGCCGAGTCATCGCCGTGTTGTTCGTCGGCTTCGACTACACCGATGCGCAGAATGCCCAGTTCGCCAACCTCAAGCGGTTCCGCATCGGCAAGACCGGCTCGCTGGCGCTGCTGGACAACCAGAACCAGTGGCTGGTGCCGCCGGCAGGTGTCGACGACGAGCGAGCGGCGGCCACCTCGGTGGTCGGCCTGGGTGAGAAGGGGCACTTCTGGAACAGTGGCCAGCAGCGCTTCTTCAGCGTGGTGCAGCCGTTCGCCGAAGGCCCGTGGACGGTGGTGGCGAGCATGCCGGAAGCGGAAATTCGCGAAGTGACCTGGAGCGTCGGCCTGCGCCTGGCGATCGGCAGCCTGCTGGCCATGATCCTGGCGGTGCTCGCAACCCTCTGGCTGCTGCGGCGCAAGCTACGCCCACTGGATGATCTGGTGCGCCAGGCCGAGGCGCTGGGTGCCGGCGACCTCAGCGCGCGCCTGGCCGTGACCAGCACCGACGAGATCGGGCAGCTGGCACGCAGCTTCAACCAGATGGCCGATGCCCTGGCCACCGTGGTCGCGCACATTCGTAGCGCCTCCGAGCAGGTCACCGCGCGCTCACGCTCGCTGGCCGGGCTGTCGTCGGGTGCCTGTGAAGGCATGGAGCAGCAGTCCGGCGAGATCACCAGCATGGCCGGTGCGGTGGAGGAGTTCAGCGCCACGTCGATGAATATCGCCGACAACATGGCGGGCACCGAACGCATGGCCCAGGACAATGCCCAGCAGACCCGTATCGGTCGCACCGCGATGGATCAGGCCTCGGCCTCGCTGCGCCAGATCGCCGAGGCGCTGGGCGGTACCGCCACGGTGATGGACAGCCTGGGTGCGCGCTCCCAGGAGATCGGCGGCATCGTTGGGGTCATCACGGCCATCGCCGAACAGACCAACCTGCTGGCGCTCAACGCCGCCATCGAGGCGGCGCGCGCCGGCGAGCAGGGCCGCGGCTTCGCCGTGGTCGCCGACGAAGTGCGCGGGCTGGCGGCGCGCACCCGTCAGGCCACCGAGGAAATTTCCACCATGATCGCCAGCATCCAGCAGCAGACGGGCCAGGCGATCAGCACCCTGGAACAGGGCAATCGCCTGATGCAGGACGGTCTGGAGCGCAACGACAAGGTCGCCGAGGCACTGGCGCGCATCGACGAGCAAAGCCGGGCGGCGGGTGAGCAATTCACCGTGATCAGCACCGCCACCCAGGAGCAGAGCAGCACCGCCACCCTGCTCAGTCGCAACCTGCAGAGCATCGCCCAGGCCAACAGCGAACAGCACCACGTGGCCAACGAACTGGCCTCGACGGCGCGCGAGCTCGAAGGGCTGGCAGAGCAGTTGCGTCAGGAAGTGGATCGGTTCCGCGTCGGTTAGGGCACCGTCAGTTGAGAGTCTTGGCAGCGGGGCCGGCCGACGGCCCCATCGGCGCCGCTACAGGGTGATCTGCAAGGCCTGGGCGCAGGCTTGCAGCGAGCGTCGTTCGCTCTGGGCGTAGAGCGCTAGTTCATCCTGCACGGGCAGGCCCAGCGCCGCTTCGAACGCCTCGCGGTTGGCGTTGCTGCCATACTCGGCCTGGACGTCGCCGCCCAGGTTGGACTGGAAGATCCCTGCCGCGCTCACCGGCAGGAAATCTTCGTAGACCAATGCCTCGTAGTGCACGTGACCCACGTCGATCAGCCCCTGCAAGGTCGAGGGACGATCGGCGCGCGTGCGCTCGGCCAGGCCTTTCTCGGTGGCGAAATAGCGGAAGTAGGCCAGCCCTTGTTCGCGCATCTGTGCCAGGTCGTCGGGGAACTCGGCGAAATGCCGGGCCAGCAACGCCTGATAGCGTTCGGCATTGCTCTCGGTGGGCGCCGTACCCAGTGCCTCGCGCGTGGCGTCGAGCAGTCGGTCGTAAAGACTACGCCCTTTCGGGGTCAGCGCAGCGCCGCGCTGTTCGATTTCGCCGAAGCGTGCCGTGTGGCTGCCCGGCGCGTCGCTGAAAGCCACGGTCTCCTGCAAGGCCTTGAAGCTGGTCTGGCGCAGCAGGATGGGGTGCTGACGGGTCGGCGGGCCTTCGACCACGGCCTTGGGCGAAATGCCCTTGGCCGGCATGCCGGCCTGGATCGCGTCGATGTCCAGGGTGCGTGGCGTCAGGTGGTTGATGTGCGGGCCCTTGAACGCCACCACATCGGCGATCAGCCGGTGCTGGTCATGCAATCGACGATACTGCGCCGCGCTCACGGTGGCCTGCTGGTGCCAGCGGAAGGTGTGCAGCGCCTGCTCGACGAAACGCTCGGCATCGGCCGCGCTCAGGCCGCCCTCGCGCTCGTGGCGCTCGATCAGCTCGAGCACGCCCGGGGTGAAGATCTGCCGTTTGGCGAGGATGCCGCGGGCCAGTTCGCGCAACGGCGCGTCGTCGATCAGTTCCAGGCGCAATAGGGAGGTGAAGACGCGAAATGGACTGACGTGCAGCGATCGCTCGTGCACCGCGCGAAAGGCGGTCGAGTGCACCGGGACGCCTGCTGGGCTCAGGTCGTAGTAGCCGACCGGGGTCATGCCCATGACGGCGAACAGGCGGGCGATGGTCGCCAGCTCCTCCGCCGTGCCGACCCGTATCGCGCCGTGTCGCTCCTGGTCCAGGCGTTCGATTTCGCCCGTCCAGCGCAGGGCCTGGGCGAGCGTGGGGCGCTCGGCCATGACCTGCCGGTTGATGTCGCCCACCAGCTCCAGTAGCGCGCCGTATAGCGGCACTTCCTGTTTGTACATGTGCGACATGGCGGCAGAAAATTGCGCGCGGATGTGGTCCGGGCTGACGAAATCGTGGGCGGGCATCGCTGACGTTCCTGAAGGTGATCGATACCCTTACATGAAAGCGGGGAATGGACTGGGCTCACAAGCGAAAAAAAGTGCGAGGGTCATTCCGTTTGCGATCGAACCTGCGGGCGTGATCGTCATTCACTCGCGCGTCAGCACCACCAGTTTGCCCATGGCCTGGCGCTGTGCCAGGCACTCGATGGCCTTGCCCGCCTCGGCCAGAGGATAGGTATGGGACACCAGCGGCTTTAGCAGGCCCTGGCTGTGCCAGTCGAACAGCTGCCTGAAATTGGCCGCATTGTCCTGAGGCTGGCGCTGGGCGAATGCGCCCCAGAATACCCCCAGGACCGCCGCGCCCTTGAGCAGCACCAGGTTGGCCGGCAACTGCGGGATCTCGCCGCTGGCAAAGCCCACCACCAGCAACCGACCCTTCCAGGCCAGGCTGCGCACCGCCTGGTCGAACAGCGTGCCGCCCACCGGATCGAAGATCACGTCCACGCCCTGGCCGCCGGTCAGGCGCTTGATCTCGTCCTTGAGGCTGTCCTGGGTGTAGTCGATCAGCTCGTCGGCTCCGGCCGCCTGGGCGACCGCCAGCTTCTGCGGGCTGCTGGCGGCGGCGATGACCCGTGCGCCCAGGGCCTTGCCGATCTCCACCGCCGCCAGGCCGACGCCGCCGGCGGCGCCCAGCACCAGCAGGGTTTCCCCGGCCTGCAGCTGGCCGCGCTGGGTGAGGGCGTGCATCGAGGTGCCGTAGGTCATGCCGAAGGCGGCCGCGGTGGTGAAGTCCATGTCGGCCGGGATGGGCAGCACGTTGTAGTGCGGCACCGCGACTTGCTCGGCGAACGCGCCCCAGCCGGTCAGGGCCATGACCCGCTGGCCCACTGCGAACCTGCCCGCCTTGTCGCCCACGGCAGCGATCACCCCCGCGGCTTCCCCACCGGGCGAGAACGGCAGTGGCGGCTGGAACTGGTACTTGCCCTCGATGATCAGGGTGTCGGGAAAATTCACCCCGGCGGCCTGTACGTCCAGCAGCACCTCGTTGGGCTTGGGTTGCGGATGGGCGATATCCTCCAGCACCAGGTCGCTGGCCGGTCCCAGGGTCTTGCACAGCACGGCTTTCATCGGACTATTCCTTTACGGGCATTGGCCGATAAGTGTAGGAAGGCGAGTGGGCGGGTCAACGAGCATGGCCCGCTCTGATGAGCCGGCATAAGCCCGGGCTTGGGTTTGAACGACTGGCTGGGTAAGCTGGCGCCAATTGTGTCGAGGAGCGAATTCGTGAAAGCGTGGATCTTGATGGTGCTGGCGCTGATGCTGCCGGTAGCGGCCCTGGGCGAAGAGGCCAAGGAAGGTGAGCCGAAGGTGGCCTACATCAGCCTGAGCCCGCCATTCGTCGGCAACTATGCGCTGGACGGCGGACCCAAACTACGGGTTTACAAGGCCGACGTGGCCTTGCGTGTGACCGGCGATGCGGCGGCGGCAGCGGTCAAGCACCACGAGCCGTTGATTCGCAACCAGCTGGTGGCGCTGTTCACCCAGCAGAGCGTGGACAGCATGAGCAACGTCGAGGCCAAGGAAGCCTTGCGCCAGGAAGCCCTCAAGCAGGTGCAGCAGGTGATGCAGGCCGAGGAAGGCAAGCCGATCGTCGAGGATCTGCTGTTCAACAACCTGATCGTGCAGTAGCGCCTGCCCGCGACGGCCGCTCGCCACTGCCCGGAGCCATCCGGCCTACCGCGCCAGCGCGCAGATGGCTTGCCACTGCGCGGCCGTGACCGGCATCACCGAGAGCCGGCTGCCCTTGTGTACCAGGGGCATCTCTTCCAGCGCCGCCTGCTGCTTGAGCAGCCCCAGGCCCAGCACCTGCGCGAAGGTGCGCACATGCTCGACCTCGACAGCGCTCCAGGGATTTTTCTCGGCACTGGCCTTGGCATCGAAATAAGGGCTGTGCGGGTCCAGCGCGGTTGGGTCCGGGTAGGCCGCCACGACGATCCGGCCCAGCCCGGCAATGCCCGGTTGCGGACAACTGGAGTGGTAGAAGCAGAATTCGTCGCCTAGGCTCATGGCCCTCAGGAAGTTGCGCGCCTGATAGTTGCGTACGCCGTCCCAGCGCGTTCGGCCGAGGCGGGACAGGCCTTCGATGGAGAGTTCGTCAGGCTCGGATTTCATCAGCCAGTAGGCCATACGGGGCTCCGGACAAGAATGGTAATAGGATGTTGCATCAAACCGACAGCCGGTTGGCGTCAACGTTTGCGTGTTGCCTCACGTTGTCGGAGAATGCGCCGATTTTAACGTCAGACGCTCCGGCCGCACTCAGAAGGCTGCCGAGCCCGATCAGTTTGCCGAGGGGGGCAACCATGAACAAACGCAAACCGGACCTGCTGTGGATCCTGGCCTTCATCTTCGGCCTGGGTGTGGTCACCACCGGTTATGCGCAGGGTTTGTGGGAGCGCAAGCTGGACGAGTCCTACCAGACGTCGGCCGTGTCCACCCCTCAGCAGCACCGCTGATTTTCGCGGCGCGGTCTTCAGGCCGACGCCAGGTACCAGCGACGGTCCGACACGGTTCCGCGCATCGGTACGTCCCACTGGGCCTGGGCCAGTCGCGGCACTTTCTGGCACTCGTGGGCCAGGCCCAGCAGATCGGGTTTCTTCCATGACTGGCGGCGGTTCTGGTAAGCCAGGCTGCGGTCATAGAAGCCTCCGCCCATTCCCAGGCGCGCGCCCAGCTCGTCGAACCCCACCAATGGCAGCAGAATCAGGTCCAGCGCCCAGATCGGCCGTTGGCGCTTGCGCTCGACCACCGGTTCCTCGATACCGAAGCGGTTGCGGCGCAGGCGCTCGCCCCGCTCGAAGCGCTGGAACACCATGCGCGTGCGCGGCCAGGCATGCAGCACGGGCAGGTAGGTGCGCTTGCCGCGGCGCTGCGCTTCGTGCAGAAGCAGGCGTGGATCGATCTCGCCGTCGTTGGGCAGGTACAGCGCAATGTGCCGGGCACGGCGAAACAGCGGATGCTGCGCCAGCTGGCGATACAGGCCGCGGGCGGCCTGGCGCTGCTGAACGGGGGTGAGGGCACGACGGGCGTTGCGCAGGGCGCGGCGCAACTGTGGGCGGGTGAGCGGCGCGGTGTCGGTCATGGCACGGGCGATCCCGAAGGCTGGCCGCCACAGGGGCGGCAGAGGATGGGCAGCAGAAGCGAAAATGCCCGCCGAAGGGGCGGGCATCCAGTATTCAGGCTCCCCGATAAGACCGCTATCGGTGTAGCCCTTGAACCCGAAAGTTCAAGGTGGAGATTGCAGGAAGCATTAAGGCTTTCCGTCGGGCGGACATGCACACCTGCTCCACGTGCAACCCCCGTGGTTGTGCGTATCGGCTCAGGGACATAACCGACTGGCGCATCCACCAGGGAGTGCGACCAGTATACCGATCTCAGTCTTTTTTGCTAACCGGATCGTCGGACAGCGCCTGGTCGACGCGTTCCAGCAGGTCGCGGACCTGTTCGCGGCGGGTGCCGGTGCCCTCGCCGGCACCGTCGGGACGTTCCTGACGGTGGAGCATTTCATGGGTGATGTTGAGCGCCGCCATCACCGCGATGCGATCGGCACCGATCACTTTGCCGCTGCTGCGGATCTCGCGCATCTTGCCGTCCAGGTAGCGCGCCGCGCCGACCAGGTTGCTGCGTTCCTCGGGCGGACAGATGATCGAGTATTCCTTGTCGAGGATCTGGACGGTGACGCTATTGCTTGAACTCATGAGTCTTGCTCCAGGGCCTTCAGACGCAAGATCATCGACTCGATCTTGTGCCGGGCGATCTCGTTCTTTTCGATGAGGTGGGCGCGCTCTTCGCGCCAGGACCGTTCCTGCGCTACTAGGAGTGCATTTTGCCGTTTTAGTTGCTCGACACGTGCAATCAGCAACTCGAATCGGCTCATCAGCGCCTGCAGGTCATTGTCTTGCGTGGGTTGCACTCGCTCCGCTCCTTCGTCGATCGCCTGGCGATCATGCATCTGCCCGAGCCGCGACGGCCGGCGCTGATGGTCTTGGCGCGCCTGCCGGTGCTAGGATACAAGGCCTTCATTCTAGTCATATGCGCCGTCTGGCGCCTAGCCGCCCATGCCCAATACCCAATCGCCGTATACCGCCTTCGCCACGTTGCTTTCGAGCAACGGTCATCCCGTCTCTCCTGCCGAGCTGCACGGCCTGCTGATCGGACGCAGTTGCGCCGGGGCTGGCTTCGATGCCGATGCCTGGTTGGCCGATGCCGCCCAGTTGCTCGAATCCGAGCCCGCCGACAGTGTCCGCAACGCCCTGATCGGCCTGCAGGAAATGGTCAAGGCCGAACTCACCGGCGAAGACGTCGCCATCGTCCTGCTGCTGCCGGGCGACGAACTGCCGCTGACCGAGCGCGCGACCGCCCTCGGTCAGTGGTGCCAGGGCTTCATCGCCGGCTTCGGCCTGAACGCCGGTGGCAAGGACCTGTCCACCGATGCCAAGGAAGTGCTGCAGGATCTGGTGGCCATTTCCCAGGTCCAGGAAGCGCTGGAAGAGTCCGAGGACGGCGAGAACGACTACATGGAGGTCATGGAGTACCTGCGCGTCGCGCCGCTGCTGCTGTACACGGAACTGGCCGCGCCCGTCGCGCCCGCCGCCAAGCCATCGCTGCATTGATCGTTTCGGGGATCGTTCGCCCATGAGCCACATACCCAAGGCCGAATACGCGCGTCGGCGCAAGGCGCTGATGGCGCAGATGGTCCCCGACAGCATCGCCATCCTGCCGGCCGCTGCGGTGGCGATCCGCAACCGTGACGTGGAGCACGTCTATCGTCAGGACAGCGATTTCCAGTACCTGAGCGGCTTCCCCGAGCCCGAAGCGGTGATCGCCCTGATCCCTGGGCGCGAGCATGGCGAGTACGTGCTGTTCTGCCGCGAGCGCAACCCCGAGCGCGAGCTTTGGGATGGCCTGCGGGCCGGGCAGGAAGGCGCCATCCGCGACTATGGCGCCGACGATGCCTTCCCCATCGCCGATATCGACGAGATTCTCCCCGGCCTGATCGAGGGCCGCGAGCGGGTCTACAGCGCCATGGGCAGCAATCCGGAATTCGACCGGCGCCTGATGGACTGGATCAACGTGATCCGCTCCAAGGCGCGCCTGGGTGCCCAGCCACCGAACGAATTCGTCGCCCTGGACCACCTGCTGCACGACATGCGCCTGTACAAGTCGGCGGCGGAAGTGAAGGTGATGCGCCAGGCCGCCGCCATCTCGGCGCGTGCCCACGTGCGCGCCATGCAGGCCTGCCGCGCCGGATTGCACGAGTTCAGCCTGGAAGCCGAACTGGACTACGTGTTCCGCCAGGGCGGCGCGAAGATGCCGGCCTACGGCTCGATCGTCGCGGCCGGGCGCAACGCCTGCATCCTGCATTACCAGCAGAACGATGCGCCATTGAAGAACGGTGATCTGGTGCTGATCGACGCCGGATGCGAGATCGACTGCTACGCCAGCGACATCACCCGCACCTTTCCGGTCAGCGGTAGGTTCTCGGCCGAACAGAAGGCCATCTACGAACTGGTGCTCGATGCCCAGCAGGCCGCCTTCGATGAAATCGCGCCGGGCAAGGACTGGAACCAGGCCCACGAAGCCACCGTGCGGGTCATCACCGAGGGGCTGGTACGCCTCGGCCTGCTCGACGGCGAGGTGCAGGCGCTGATCGACAGCGAAGCCCATCGTGCCTTCTACATGCATCGGGCCGGGCACTGGCTCGGAATGGACGTGCACGATGTGGGCGAATACAAGGTCGGTGGCCAGTGGCGCGTGCTCGAACCGGGCATGGCCTTGACCGTCGAGCCAGGCATCTACATTGCCCCGGACAACACCCAGGTCGCCAAGAAGTGGCGGGGTATCGGGGTCAGGATCGAGGACGACGTGGTGGTCACCCGAAAAGGCTGTGAAATCCTCACCTCGGGCGTGCCGAAAACGGTCGCCGAGATCGAGGCGTTGATGGCCGCCGCGCGCGAGGACGTCGCATGAAGCGCGTGAACCTGGCGATCATCGGTGGCGGACTGGTCGGCGCCAGCCTGGCGCTGGCCTTGCAGGCCGGTGCCAAGGCGCGCGGCTGGAGCATCCTGCTGATCGAGCCTTTCGCCCCCGGCGACGATTTCCAGCCCAGCTACGATGCGCGTTCCTCGGCGCTCTCGTTCGGCACCCGGCAGATCTATGCACAGCTCGGCCTCTGGCCGGCCATCGAACAGCGTGCCGAGCCGATCCTGCAGATCCAGGTGTCCGACCGTGGCCGCCTGGGCGCTACCCGCCTGGACGCACAGGACGAAGGCGTGCCGGCGCTGGGCTACGTGGTGGAGAACGCCTGGCTGGGCCAGTGCCTGTGGCAGGGCCTGGACCGCGAGGTGGTCAGTTGGCGCTGCCCGGCCGAGGTCAAGGCGATGCAGCCACTGGCGGGCGGCTACCGCCTGCAATTGGACGACGACACCAGCGTGGAGTGCGATCTGGCGATCCTGGCCGACGGCGGCCGCTCTGGCTTGCGCGAGCGATTGGGCATCCACGTGCGCAGTACGCAATACGAGCAGAGTGCGCTGATCGCCAACATCACGCCCGGCGCCGCGCACCGCGGCCAGGCCTTCGAGCGCTTCACCGAGCAGGGGCCGATGGCCCTGCTGCCGTTGCCGGACGACCGCTGCGCGCTGGTCTGGACCCGTCAGGGCATGGACGCGCAGCGGTTGGCGCAGGTCGACGAGCGGACGTTCCTCAGCGAATTGCAACAGGTCTTCGGCTACCGCCTCGGCGCCTTGCGCCAGGTCGGCGCGCGGCATCTGTATCCGCTGTCGCTGATCGAAGCCCAGGAACAGGTGCGCCCGAATCTGGTGGTGCTGGGCAATGCGGCCCACAGCCTGCACCCGATCGCCGGGCAAGGCTTCAACCTGTCGCTGCGTGACGTCCAGGCCCTGGCCGAGGTGCTGCTGGCAGGCCCGCAGGTCCCTGGCGACCTGGCCACGCTACAGGCCTACCGACAACACCAGCAACGCGACCAGGCCCTGACCATCGGTTTCTCCGACCAGGTTACCCGGCTGTTCGGCAGCGGCCAGCCGGTATTGACCGCCGGTCGCAACCTGGGGCTGCTGGGGCTGGATCTGCTGCCCCCGGCGAAAAGCTGGTTCGCCCGCCAGGCCATGGGCCTGGGCACCCGCGCCGACCTCCGAGGCCTGGCATGAGTGACGCCCGCAGGCTCGCCCGCCGTGCGCGTCTGCTGCGCTGGCTGTTGAACCTTTATCCGCCTTACCTGGGCGCCGGCATCCGTGTCCAGCGCATCAGCCCGGACCTGCGCAGCGTCAAGGTGCGCATGGGCCTGACGCGCTGGAACCGCAACTACGTCGGCACCCAGTTCGGTGGCAGCCTCTATTCCATGGTCGATCCTTTCTACATGCTGCTGCTGATCGAGCAGCTGGGCAGCGACTACATCGTCTGGGACAAGGCCGCCAGCATCGACTTCATCGCCCCGGGCAAAGGCCCGGTGTATGCCGAGCTGCGCATCGACGACGCGCTGCTGGACGACATTCGCCAACAGACCGCCCAGGGCAAGAAGTGCCTGCCACGGCTACAGGTCGACATCCGTGACGGTGCGGGCGAGTTGGTGGCGCGGGTCGACAAAACCCTATACGTGCGGCTCAAGCCGCAAGCGAGGCAGGCATAACCCATGGACATGCGCGCGGATCTGTTGATTGTCGGTGCCGGCATGGTCGGCAGTGCCCTGGCCCTGGCGTTGCGCCACAGTGGCTTGCAGGTGCTGCTGGTCGATGGCGGGCCGTTGTCGGTCAAACCCTTCGATGCGGCGGCGGCCTTCGAGCCGCGGGTCAGTGCTCTGTCGGCGGCCAGCCAGCGCATTCTGGAGCGTCTTGGCGCCTGGCAGGGTATCGCCGGGCGCCGGGTCTCGCCCTACTCGGACATGCAGGTGTGGGATGGCAGCGGCACCGGGCACATTCAGTTCTGCGCCGCCAGCGTCCATGCCACGGTCCTCGGCCATATCGTCGAGAACCGCGTGGTCCAGGATGGCCTGCTGGAATGCCTGCTCGACAGTGAGGTCGGCCTGGTGCCCAACGGCCGGCTGGAGCAACTGCGCCGGTCAGGTGACGAGTGGCTGGTGACCCTGGCGGACGGTCGGCGCCTGCGTGCGCCGCTGGTGGTCGCCGCGGACGGCGCCAACTCGGCCGTGCGCCGTCTGGCGGGCTGCGAGACCCGCGAGTGGGACTACCTGCACCATGCCATCGTCACCAGCGTGCGCTGCAGCGAGGCGCACCGCGCCACGGCCTGGCAACGCTTTACCGACCAGGGACCGCTGGCCTTTCTGCCCTTGGTGCACGAGCAAGGCCAGCACTGGTGCTCGATCGTCTGGTCGACCACGCCCGAGCAGGCCGAGCGGGCCATGGCGCTGGACGATGCGGGGTTCTGCCAGGCCCTGGAGCGTGCCTTCGAAGGGCGCCTCGGTCAGGTGCTGCAGGCCGACCCGCGCGTGTGCGTGCCGCTGCGTCAGCGCCATGCCAAACGCTATATGGACGAAGGCCTGGTGCTGATCGGCGATGCCGCCCACACCATCCATCCGCTGGCGGGGCAGGGGGTCAACCTGGGCTTTCTCGATGCGGCCGTGCTGGCCGAGGAACTGGTGCGCGCCAGCGAGCGCGGCGAGCGCCTGGCCGATGTGAAGGTGCTCAGCCGTTACGAGCGCCGGCGCATGCCGCACAACCTGGGCCTGATGGCCGCGATGGAGGGTTTCGAGCGGCTGTTCCAGGCCGATTCGCTGGCGCTGCGCTGGCTGCGCAACGCCGGACTGAAGCAGGTCCAGGACCTGCCAGGGGCCAAGGCCTTGTTCGTGCGTCAGGCCTTGGGCCTGAGCGGTGATCTGCCGGCGCTGGCCAAGGCCTGAGCAACCGGCTGCCGGCGCCTGTGGCCGAGAGGTCGCCGACACCGCTGCAACATCCGGTAACTGCTCCAGGGGTGAGTGGGCAAATGAGATTCACTACCCTTTGCCCCTCACTTCTTCGAGGAGCACCCTGCATGTCGCCGCGCAAGCCCCTGTTCGCCGCTCTGGCGCTGACCCTGTTCACAGGCACCGCTCAGGCGGCCGACGACGAAGTGGTGGTGTATTCCTCGCGCATCGACGAGCTGATCAAGCCGGTCTTCGATGCCTACACGGCCCAGACGGGTGTCAAGGTCAAGTTCATCACCGACAAGGAAGCGCCCTTGATGCAGCGCATCAAGGCCGAAGGGCAGAACGGCGTAGCCGACCTGCTGCTCACGGTCGATGCCGGCAACCTGTGGCAGGCCGAGCAGATGGGTATCCTGCAACCGATCGAGTCGGACATCATCGACCGCAACATTCCTCCTCAATACCGCGCTGCCTCCCATGCCTGGACAGGTCTGAGCCTGCGGGCGCGCACCATCGTCTACGCCAGCGACCGGGTCGAGCCGTCCGAGCTGAGCACCTACGAGGCGCTGGCCGATGCGAAATGGGAAGGCCGCCTGTGCCTGCGAACGGCGAAGAAGGTCTATAACCAGTCGCTCACGGCCACGCTGATTCAGGCCCATGGCGAGGCCGAGGCCGAGAGGGTGGTCAAGGGCTGGGTCAACAACCTGTCCACCGATGTGTTCTCCGATGACAACGCCGTGATCCAGGCCGTGGCAGCGGGCCAGTGCGACGTCGGCGTGGTCAACACCTACTACTATGGTCGCTTGCACAAAGCCGACCCGAACCTGCCGGTGAAGATCTTCTGGCCCAACCAGGCCGACCGCGGTGTACACGTCAACCTGTCGGGTATCGGCCTGACCAGGCACGCACCCCATCCAGAGGCGGCGAAGAAGCTGGTCGAGTGGATGACTGGCGAGCAGGCGCAGAAGCTGTTCGCCGACATCAACCAGGAGTTTCCGGCCAATGCGCAGGTCAAGCCGTCGGAGGAGGTCGCGGCCTGGGGCAGCTTCAAGGCCGACAGCCTGCCGGTGGAAGTGGCCGGCAAGCGTCAGGCCGAAGCCATCCGCCTGATGGATCGGGCTGGCTGGCACTGACCGCAAGGCCTTATGCTTCAGGGCTCGAAAAGGCCCTGGTGCAGGGCGGTCATCGTCGCAAGCGAGATTTCTAGCTGTGTCCCACTCCTCCCAACGCCGCTGGTATCTGCCGGTCTCGCTCATCGCCGCACTGGTGCTTCTGCCCCTGAGCGTACTGGTGCTGTCGTGGCAGTCGATCGACGCACAGATCTGGTCGCACCTGCTCGACACCCAGATAACCCGCCTGCTGGGCAACACCCTGACGCTGGTGCTCGGGGTCGGTATCGGCGTGACGCTGCTCGGCGTGAGCCTGGCGTGGCTCACCAGCCTGTGCGAGTTTCCCGGCAGACGCTGGCTCGACTGGGCGCTGATGTTGCCCTTCGCCATACCTGCCTATGTCCTGGCGTTCGTCTTCGTCGGGCTGCTGGATTTCGCAGGTCCTGTGCAGAGCGCGCTGCGCGAGGTGTTCGGGCCGCTACGCCTGCCACGGGTGCGTTCCACCGGCGGGGTGATCGTGGTGCTGGTGCTGGTGTTCTACCCCTATGTGTACCTGCTGGCACGCAGCGCATTCCTTGCCCAGGGCCGCGGCCTGATGGAGGCGGCACGGGTGCTCGGTCAGACGCCCCTGCAAGCCTTCTGGCGGGTTGCGCTGCCCATGGCGCGGCCGGCCATCGCAGCCGGCATCGCTCTGGCGCTGATGGAAACCCTGGCGGACTTCGGCGCAGTGGCAGTGTTCAACTTCGACACCTTCACCACGGCCATCTACAAGACCTGGTATGGCTTCTTCAGCCTGTCCAGTGCGGCGCAGCTGGCCAGCCTCCTGCTGCTGGCGGTGATGCTGGTGCTGTATGGCGAGCGCCGGGCCCGAGGTGCGACGCGTAGCCCCAGCGAGAGACCGCGCGCTCAGGCGCTGTATCGCCTGAGCGGTCTGAAGGCCGTGGCTGCCAGTGGCTGGTGTCTGCTGGTGTTCGCCTGCGCGTTCGTCATCCCGGTGCTGCAGCTGTTGGCGTGGTGCTGGCAGCGTGGCCGTCATGATCTGGACGAACGCTACGTCGGATTGATCCTGCACACGCTCTATCTGGGCGCCATGGCCGCCTTCATCACGGTGTGCGTGGCACTGCTGCTGGCTTTCGCCCGTCGGCAATGCTCCAGCCGAGCGATCGGCGCTGGTGTGGCGGTCGCCAATCTGGGCTACGCCTTGCCCGGATCGGTCCTGGCGGTGTCGATCATGCTGGCCTTCAGCTATTTGGATAACCGGCTGGTGATACCCTTGTCCAGTTGGTTGGGCGGGGCTGGCAAGCCGCTGTTGCTGGGCAGCGTGTCGGCGTTGCTGTTGGCTTATCTGGTGAGATTCATCGCCGTGGCCTATGGACCTCTGGAAAGCGGGCTGGCGCGTATCCGGCCCTCTTTGCCGGAAGCTTCGCGCAGCCTCGGCGTCTCTGGCCCGCGATTGTTTTTCAAGGTTTATCTGCCACTGCTGGTGCCTGGCGTGCTGAGCGCCGCCTTGCTGGTGTTCGTCGACGTGCTCAAGGAAATGCCGGCAACCCTGCTCATGCGCCCGTTCGGCTGGGATACGCTGGCCGTGCGGGTATTCGAGATGACCAGCGAAGGTGAGTGGGCACGCGCCTCGCTACCGGCACTGACACTGGTGCTGGTGGGGTTGCTGCCGGTCATTGCGCTGATTCGCCGCTCCGCGCGTCGGCCCGGACAGGCGCGCTGAGGGTGTCAGCCTCGGCCCTTGCCGCTACAATGCGCGGCACTCGCAGAGACCGGTTGCGTATCCCCTGACATCGATCGCACCGCATCGGACGCCTCTGCCTCGCCACGCCCGGAAGGAGAAACCCATGGGACAGCGCACGCCCCTGTACGACCTGCACCTGGCGCTGGGCGCCAAGACGGTCGATTTCGGTGGTTGGGACATGCCCCTTCATTACGGCTCCCAGGTCGAAGAACACCACCAGGTCCGCCGTGATTGCGGCGTGTTCGACGTTTCCCATATGAGTGTCATCGACCTTCACGGCGCAGACGCCACCGCGTGGCTGCGTTACCTGCTGGCCAACGACGTAGCGCGCCTGGGTCGCGCTGGCAAGGCGCTCTACAGTCCGCTGCTCGATGAGCAGGGGGGCATCGTCGACGACCTTATCGTCTACCGCACCGAATCCGGCTACCGGCTGGTGGCCAACGCAGCCACTCGCGTGAAGGTCCTGGCCTGGCTGGAGCGCTGCCGTGAAGGGTTCTCGGTGCAGCTCACGCCGCAGGCGCTGGCCATCCTCGCCATCCAGGGTCCGCTGGCGCGCCAGAAGGTCGCCTCGTTGCTGAGCGCCGCGCGGGCGGCGCTGATCCGAGAGCTGGGGGTGTTCGAGGGGCAGGCCGAAGGCGACTGGTTCATTGCCCGTACCGGCTATACCGGCGAGGACGGCCTGGAAATCATCCTGCCTGGCGACCAGGCCGCCACCTTCTTCTACGATCTGGTCGGCGCCGGCATCGCCCCCAGTGGTCTTGGTGCCCGCGACACCCTGCGCCTCGAAGCGGGAATGAACCTCTATGGCCAGGACATTGACGAAACCCATACGCCGCTGACCTCCAACCTCGGCTGGAGCATCGCCTGGGAGCCGGCCGAACGGGATTTCATCGGTCGCGCTGGCCTGCTGGCCGAGATCGAGCGCGGCGTGCAGGAAAAACTGGTCGGCCTGGTGCTGGAGGAGCGCGGCGTCCTTCGCGCTCATCAGCCCGTTCGTGTCGCCGGAATTGGCGAAGGGGAGATTACCAGTGGTAGTTTCTCCCCTACGCTGAGCAAATCCATCGCGCTGGCGCGCGTCCCCATCGCCACGGGTGACCGCGCCGAGGTGGAAATTCGTGGCAAGTGGTACCCGGTGCGGGTGGTCAAGCCCACCTTCGTGCGCCATGGCAAAATTCTGATCTGAACCCTTCACGGCGGTAGCCGCTGAGCCAATCCGAGGAAAACGACACATGAGCAGCATTCCCGCCGAACTGCGTTTCGCCGAAAGCCACGAGTGGGCCCGCCTGGAGGCCGACGGCAGCGTCACCGTGGGCATCAGTGACCATGCCCAGGAAGCCCTGGGTGACGTGGTCTTCGTCGAGCTGGCAGAAGTCGGCAAGGTGTTCGCCGCCGGTGAGGCCGCCGGCGTGGTGGAGTCGGTCAAGGCCGCTTCGGACATCTACGCGCCGATCGCTGGAAAAGTGATCGCCGTCAACGAAGCGCTGGCCGACAGCCCGGAACAGCTCAACGAGCACCCCTACGACGCCTGGATCTTCAAGCTCGAACCCAGCGAAAAGGCACAGCTGGAGAACCTGCTGGACGCCAACGCCTACAAGGCGGCCATCGGCGAGTGAGGGACGGGGCAGCGAGCACGCTGCCCCTGCTTCTAGCCGACGCGACTCACTGGGTGGCGAGGTTGCGGCTCAGAATGGCGTTCGCCAACTCCATGTCGCTGGCTTGCACACCTGGATTGTCGGCCCGTACCTGACGCATCGCCGCCTCCAGGTAGGGGCCGCGGATGTTCCCCCCACTGGCCACGAAGCTGCCCGCATCGTCCTGTGCGGCGGCGACCAGCTTGTGGTCCTTGAATGTCATGTACGTGGAGCCGGTGGTCGCGCCCGACGAGAGGATGCCGCGCAACATACCGTCGGCCATGGCCGAGCCAAGCGGCAGGGACAGCAAGGCGGCTGCGAGAAGGGTTTTGACACGCATGGAAGATACCTCGGGAGGTTAGGGCGCAAAAGCGCGCTTTTGATCGCCGGGCCGGGAGCAAGTTCCTGGAGGTGCAGGGCAGCACGTTCAGCCGCACACCCTAAACACCTCCTGCAGGCTGGTCAGGCCTTGCGCAACCTTCTCCTCGCCGCACCGGCGCAGATCCCGCATGCCGTGTGCCAACGCTTGGTGACGAAAGCTGTCCAGGTCGGTTCGGGTGGCGATGCGAGCACGCAAAGCTTCGCAGAGCACCAGCAATTCGAACAGTCCCGTGCGCCCCAGATACCCCGTTCCGCGACATGTCCTACATGACCCGTCTGCGTTGTGAAGCTGTCCCCGGCAATCGGTGCAGAAGGTCCTGATCAGGCGCTGGGCCATCACTGCCACCAGGGTGGCCTTGATCAGGTAGTCAGCCACACCCAGCTCCTGCAAGCGGGTCACCGCAGCGCATGCGTCGTTGGTGTGCAGGGTGGAGAGCACCAGGTGACCGGTCAGGGCCGCCTGGACCGCCACCTGGGCCGTCTCGCGATCGCGAATCTCGCCGATCATGATGATGTCCGGATCTTGGCGCAGCAGGGCGCGCACGCCATTGGCGAAGGTCAGGTCCAGGCTCGGCTGGACCTGCAACTGATTGAAGCCCGGCTCCAGTCGTTCGATGGGGTCCTCGATGGTGCACAGATTCACCTCGGGGGTGGCCAGATGCTTGAGGCTGGCATACAGCGTGCTGGTCTTGCCCGAGCCGGTCGGGCCTGTGAGCAGGATGATGCCCTGGCGCCTGCTCAACAGGGCGTGCCATTGGGCGAGCAACGCGCCATCGAGCCCCAGGCGTTCGAAACTTTCGTGCAGTTGCTCGGGGTCGAACAGCCTTAGCACCAGTTTCTCTCCGAACGGGGTGGGCAGGGTGGAAAGGCGCAACTCCACCTCCTTGCCGCCGGCCAGGCGGCTGCGCAGACGCCCGTCCTGGGGCCGGCGCTTCTGCGCCACGTCCATGCGTGCGAGGTGCTTGAGGCGACTGACCAGCGCCAGGGTCACGCTGGCCGGAAAGCCATAGACAGTGTGCAGCAGGCCGTCGATGCGATAGCGAAGTCGCCCTTGATCCTGACGCGGCTCCAGGTGGATATCGCTGGCTCGCTGTTCCACCGCATAGGCCACCAGCCAGTCGGCGATATGCACGATGTGCGCGTCGTCGACAGTATCGCTGCAAGCGCTGGCGCCCTGTTCGAGCAAATGCTCCAGCGCGCCCAGGCTGGCACCCTGGCGCTGCGCTCCCTGGATGGACTGCGCCAGGTGCTCGCAGGTGTGGGTGAGCTGGCGAAGCTGCACCGGGTTGGCCAGCACCCGGCGGATGGGCAGGCCGAGGCTGCGTGCCAGGTCCGCTTCCCATCCACGCTGGTAGGGTTGAGCACTGGCCACGGTCACTCCACGTTCGTCCCGCGCCACGGCCATGATGCCGTGACAGCGCGCGAACGCTGGCGAAATCAGCCCATTGACGCGCGCCAGGTCGATTTTCAGCGGGTCCAGACGCCGATATACCTGACCGGTCTTGTCTGCCAGCCATTGGCACAGCGTGTCCAAATCCAGTATGCAATCCGGTCGCTGGCGGTCCGTCAGGTTCAGGTTGGCGAGAAGTTCGAGAGGGTGGAGCGCTGTGTTCCTGGCCTGTTCCAGTACCTTCAGCGTATCGCCCGGCTCCAGGCGCTGCTCGTCGAGCAGGGTTTCAAGCAGGCGATTGAGGTCCAGGCTGTGATCGTGGGCGTGGTACATGGCGGCATCCTTGCCGGTTAGTCGTTGGCCCGAGCAAGCTTAGCCATGAGGTGAGTCCAGGTCTGGAAAACTGGTTTCCGGATCTTGCAGCCTGGCGCCGGCCAGCGCGCCTCAGCCAGTGGACACCCCCGCAAGCCTTGGCGCGCTTTCAAGCAGCACCTGTTCTGCACACACCAGGTTGCGCATCTTCTGCGCGATCACCCCGGCACGGTGCCAGCTCAGTCCGGCGATACCGATTTCCAGATGCAGCAGGTCGTCATGCTGGGTCACCTGCATACTGTGGGGTGTCAGGCCTTGCAGGGCGAACAGGTTGAGTACTCGGCACAGGCTGTCCGGCTCGGCCTCGATCGCCAGGCGATAGCGAACGTCCGTGAGATGGGCGCTGGCGGCCCAGGCATCGCTGCGTGCTGGAGTATCGGGACGTTGAAGTGCGTTCATGGGATTCTCCAGATGGATGAACGCATTTTCCCTGGTTGAAACCGGAATTTCTTCGCTATTATCAGTCGGTTTATCAGCTCACGCGAATTGCATGAGTCTTTTTATAACGATTAGAGAATGAAACATGCAGAGCGAATTGGATGCCTACGATCGTCGCATTCTGGCACTGCTGCAGGAGGATGCATCGCTTTCCAGTGCACAGATCGCCGAGCGCATCGGCCTGTCGCAGTCGCCATGCTGGCGGAGAATTCAGCGCCTGAAAGACGAGGGGATCATCCGCGGCCAGGTCACCCTGCTGGATCGACGCAAGATCGGCCTGAATACGCAGATCTTCGCGGAAATAAAACTCAATGCCCACGGGCGCTCGAATTTCACCGAATTCACCGAGGCGATTCGCGGTTTTCCCGAAGTACTGGAATGCTATGTGCTGATGGGATCGGTGGATTTCCTGCTGCGCATCGTCACGGCCGACATCGAGGCGTACGAGCGCTTCTTCTTTGAAACGCTGTCCAACGTGCCCGGCATTCAAGAGGTGAACTCGATCGTGGCGCTGTCGGAGATCAAATCGACCACCTGCTTGCCGCTGTAACCGCGTCACACAAAAAAACCGGCGCACGGGGCGCCGGTTTTTTTGCAGGCCGGGATGCGATCAGAGCCCGTCGAGCAGGGCCTTGTTGCGGACCGCGCCCTTGTCGGCGCTGGTGGCCAGCAGTGCATAGGCCTTGAGGGCGGTGGTCACCTTGCGCGGGCGCGCTTCAGCCGGTTTCCAGCCCTTCTTGTCCTGTTCGGCTCGGCGCGCCGCCAGCGTCTCGTCGCTCACCAGCAGGTTGATCGAACGGTTGGGAATGTCGATCAAAACCTTGTCGCCGTCCATCACCAGACCGATGGCGCCGCCGGCAGCAGCTTCCGGCGAGGCATGGCCGATCGACAGCCCCGAGGTACCGCCGGAGAAGCGGCCGTCGGTGAGCAGGGCGCAGGCTTTGCCCAGCCCCTTGGACTTCAGGTACGAGGTGGGATAGAGCATTTCCTGCATGCCCGGACCACCCTTGGGACCTTCGTAGCGGATGATCACGATATCGCCGGCCTGCACCTGGTCGGCGAGGATGCCGCGCACGGCGCTGTCCTGGCTCTCGAAGATCTTCGCGTTGCCTTCGAACACATGGATCGACTCGTCCACGCCCGCCGTCTTCACCACGCAGCCGTCCAGCGCGATGTTGCCGTACAGCACGGCCAGGCCGCCCTCCTTCGAATAAGCGTGCTCGACGCTGCGAATGCAGCCGTTTTCACGGTCGTCGTCGAGGCTGTCCCAGCGCGTGGACTGGCTGAACGCAGTCTGGGTCGGAATGCCGGCCGGGCCGGCCTTGAAGAAGGTGTGCACGGCCTCGTCGTCGGTCTGGGTGATGTCCCACTTGGCGATGGCCTCTTCCATGCTGCGGCTGTGCACGGTCGGCAGGTCGGTGTGCAGCAGGCCACCGCGGGCCAGCGAGCCGAGGATGCTGAAAATGCCGCCGGCGCGGTGGACGTCTTCCATGTGGTACTTCTGGATGTTCGGCGCCACCTTGCACAGCTGCGGCACCGTGCGCGACAGGCGGTCGATGTCGCGCAGGTCGAACGCGACTTCGGCTTCCTGGGCGGCCGCCAGCAGGTGCAGGATGGTGTTGGTGGACCCGCCCATGGCGATGTCGAGCATCATGGCGTTCTCGAACGCCTTGAAGTTGGCGATGCTGCGCGGCAGCACAGAATCGTCGTTTTCGCCGTAATAGCGCTTGCACAGCTCGACGATGGTGCGCCCGGCGGTGAGGAACAGCTGTTCACGGTCGGCGTGGGTGGCCAGGGTCGAGCCATTGCCCGGCAGGGCCAGGCCCAGCGCTTCGGTGAGGCAGTTCATCGAGTTGGCGGTGAACATGCCGGAGCACGAACCGCAGGTCGGACAGGCGCTGCGCTCGTATTCGGCGACCTTTTCGTCGGAGGCCGAGGTGTCGGCGGCGATGACCATCGCATCCACCAAGTCCAGCCCGTGACTGGCCAGCTTGGTCTTGCCGGCTTCCATCGGCCCGCCGGAAACGAAGATCACCGGGATGTTCAGGCGCAGGGCGGCCATCAGCATGCCGGGGGTGATCTTGTCGCAGTTGGAGATGCACACCAGGGCATCGGCGCAGTGGGCGTTGACCATGTACTCGACCGCATCGGCGATGATCTCGCGGCTGGGCAGCGAGTACAGCATGCCGTCGTGGCCCATGGCGATGCCATCGTCCACGGCGATGGTGTTGAACTCCTTGGCCACGCCGCCGGCACGCTCGATCTCGCGGGCGACCAGCTGACCCAGGTCCTTGAGGTGCACATGCCCCGGGACGAACTGGGTGAAGGAGTTGGCGATGGCGATGATCGGCTTCTTGAAGTCGTCGTCCTTCATGCCGGTGGCGCGCCACAGCGCACGTGCACCGGCCATGTTGCGGCCGTGGGTGGAAGTCTTGGAACGGTAATCAGGCATGAAGCACTCCTGGCGGCTTGATCAGGTCACGAATTGGGGAGTGAGCTTCTCTCTTCCAGTGCGCCGAAGCCGGTTGCCGCTGGCACGGAGTGGGGCCGATGACCGTGCGGGATCGCCGCGGGCTCGACCAGAGCTCATAAACCCGCCGGGGATGACTGGCGATGAATAGCTCGATTCTACACCGCTGGCGCGTGGAAGGAATGCGCAAGCGCCTGCGAACCGAGGTGCGGTCACTGGCTGGCGGGTGATCCTTGGGCGTTCGCACAGCTATGTACCGCCGCGCCAGTGCTGCGGCCCCTACGCTGGACACCCATCGCTGGAAACCTGGAGAGCTCTACCATGCATGCCCCCCGCGCCCTTGCCTGGCTTGTCTGTGTGCTCATGCTCCTGTGCAACACGGCCACGGCCCATGATGACGATGCCTATTCACATTCTGCGAAGGATCGCTTCAGCGACAAGCGTCGCTGGATGAAGGATATCCGCGATGACGTGATGCTCAGTGAACTGGCGATCCCGGGAACCCATGACTCGGCCACCTTCAACAAGCACGTGTTCCCGATCGCCGATGACGTCATCGTGACCCAGACACTCGACTTCGACCAGCAGCTCGAATACGGCATTCGAGTACTGGATCTGCGCGTAAGACGTACCGGCAGCTCGCTGGCGCTGCACCACGGGCCGGTCTACCTCGACAAGATGTTCGGTTCGGCACTGGAATCCATCGCTCGGTTTCTCAAGGAGAACCCCAGCGAAACCGTGCTGTTTCGGCTTCGTGAAGAGCACACGCCCGACCCCGATGTACATATCAGTCTGGAGCAGGTGTTCAAGAACTACATGCAGCGCTATGAGGCGTTCTACCTGCCAGCGCCGCGGCGTGACATCACGTTGGGTGAGGTGCGTGGGAAATTCGTGCTGCTGTCCAATATCGGCAATCTCAATCCCTACGGGCTGAGCTACGCCAGTTTCGACATCCAGGACGACTATGCGCTGAGCACCAACTGGTCTTTGCATGACAAGTACATCAAGGTCATGCACCAGTTGTACCGAGCGGCTGCCGGCAACCCCCATACCTTCTATGTGAACTACCTGTCCGGTAGCGGAGGCGCCTTTCCCTATTTCGTGGCAAGCGGCCATGTCTCGCCCGGCACCGATGCGCCCAGATTGTCCACTGGGCTGGTGAGCGTCGGCGACATAGCCTGGTACACCAGCTTCCCCAGGACCACCTGCGTGATGCGCATCTGCACCATTTCGTTCGAGGGCACCAACGTGCTCACGCGCGATGACCTGAAGAAGCTGAACGAGGCCGGTACAGCCAAGCGAACCGTCGGCATCATCATGGCGGACTTCCCTGGCGAGTCGCTGATCGCGAACGTGATCGCCAATAACCATCATGTCGCACACGACCTTGGGGTGCCCAGGTAATCATCTTGCAGCGTGCCGGTAGGGCATTTCTGAAAGCTGCCAATATGGGGCATTCGCGACTGACGGCAGTCACCGACTTGGCTAACATCCGCCGCGCCGCATGTGCGGCTCGATGAGTCACTACCTCAATGGACCTTCCCAGTTTCAGTTCTTCGAGAACCTGCATTCTGGCACTGAGCGCGCCGTCGCCCGGGCTGCCGAAGGCTTGAGCCGCCGATGGGCGGAGTCTTCGGTCGCCCGCAGCGGCGCCTGGAGACCCTCCCATGCAACAGACCCCATCGCTGCTCGGCAATCCACTCGAACTGCGCCAGGCTGCGCAGGCGCAGCGCGATCGCTTTCTCGAGCTGGACGCCTACGAGCCGGGCACGGCCGGCGCGCTGATGATCAGCCAGTATTCGCACCTGGACAGCGGCCTCAGTGCCAGCCAGGCCATCGACATGCTGCGCCGCGAAGCGGCCGACGCCGAGACCATCTACCAATCCTACGTTGTGGATGCCGCGCGCAACCTGCTCGGTACGCTGTCGCTGCGTGAGTTGATCCTGGCCCCGCCGGAACAGCCGATCGACACCCTCATGGTGCGCAAGGTCATCTGCGTGACCACCGCCACGCGGCAGGAGGAGGTGGCGCGTCTGATCCGTCAGCACGACCTGCTGGCGCTGCCGGTGCTGGACGAGCTCGGGCGCCTGGTGGGCATCGTCACCTGCGACGAGGCGTTGGATGTGGTGGTGCAGGAAGCCACCGAAGATTTCCACAAGGGCGCCTCCATCACCAACCACATCGGTAATCTCAAGGATGCCACGCTCGGCCTGATGTACCGCAAGCGGGTGCTGTGGCTGGTGCTGCTGGTGTTCGGCAACCTGTTCTCCGGGGCGGGCATCGCCGCGTTCGAGGACACCATCGCCGCGCATATCGCCCTGGTGTTCTTCCTGCCCCTGCTGGTGGACAGCGGCGGCAACGCCGGCGCGCAATCGGCGACCCTGATGGTCCGTGGCCTGGCCACGGGCGAGGTGGTGCTGCGTGACTGGCTGCGGCTGCTGGGGCGCGAGTGCGGCGTGGCCCTGGCGCTGGGTGCGACCATGGCGGTGGCCGTGGCGTCCCTGGGCCTGCTGCGCGGTGGTGCGGACATCGCCCTCATCGTCGCCACCAGCATGCTGGTGATCGTGCTGATCGGCAGCCTGATCGGCATGAGCCTGCCATTCATGCTGAGCCGCCTGAAACTCGACCCTGCCACGGCCAGCGGGCCGCTGGTGACCTCCATCGCCGATGCGGTGGGCGTGCTGATCTACTTCGGCATCGCCTCGATGGTGCTGGAGCTGTAAGGCAGGGCAAGGTTGTGGTGGCAGAACGGCCAGGGTGGCCGAGCCTGGGCGTGGGCGGCATGCCCTCGACTCAGGCAACGGCTTCGCTCGCAGGCTGCGAGACAGCTTTGAGCACCCACGCGCCGCACAGGCTCACGCCGATGAAGCCGAAGCCCAGGCTCATCGGCAGGCGGGTTTCCATCAGCGCAATCAGTCCACTCGCCAGCCCTCCGATTGCGAACACCAACGTATTGCTCAGCGCCGCCGCAGCACCTGCGCGGTCAGGGTGACGCCCCATTGCAGCGCAGGTCGCCGCGGGCCTGAGGATCGTGGTGCCTGCCGTGCAGATCACCATGGGTACCAGGAGCGCCATGATCGACAGCGTGGTCACTGTGAGCCACACCACCAGCAATCCACCTGCCACACCGATGAGCCCGAGGCCAATGCGGATCTGAGAGTGTGCCGGTGCTCGCCGGCTGATCGCACTGGCGAGGATGCCACCTCCCAGGTAGGCACAGCCGTAGCCGAGAAAGACCATCGAAAAACCGTATTTGGAGAGTCCCAGGTGGTCCATGAGTAGTAAGGGTGAGACGACGATGAAGGAAAAATGGCAGGCGAAGGCGAACGCAGAAAATAGTGAGTAGGCCAGGAAGCGGAGGTCGCGAACCAGGAGGCCATAGCTTTTCATCGCGCCGGGCACAGGGGCCGTTGGGCGGGTGTTCTCCAGTTCCCTGGCACACAGCACGATCGCCAGGCAGGCAAAAGCACTGAACACATAGAAGCTTCCCTGCCAGCCCAACAGGTTTTGCAACACGCTACCCGCCAGGGGCGCGGTGGAGATGAACAGCCCGCTGGCTGTAATCAGAATTATTCTCAGGGTGTTGCGCCTGGACCCCGTGTACCTATCCTGAATGATAGCCTGACTCAAGGCGAAGCATCCGCAGCCAAGTGCTTGAAGTAGCCTGAAGGCTGTAAAACTCGCGTAGTTGTCAGAGAGGGCGCAGCCGAGCGCGCCGATGATCGCGGCGTACAGCCCTGCCTGTAGTAGCCTCTTGCGACCTATTCGATCTGACAAGGGCCCGATTGCGCACTGCGAGACGGCCACCCCGATCGCAAACAAGCTGACGGAGTACGAGGCGCTCGCGAGGCTGACGGAGAACTCCTGGCTCAAGGCTTGAAGCGAAGGAAGCACTACATCCACCGGGAACACGCCCAGTAGCGTCATCAGTGCAAGTAAGACAAGCAACCGCCGACCAGGGGAGCTCATGCGAATAGTCCTGCGCGTCAGTTCGAGTTGTGGTGTGCGTCAGGGTAGAAAGGAGCATTTCTGGAATAAAGTTTTTGAAAGGATGAAAGTTCTCAAAAGTTCGTAAGAGCTTTCGCTATTGCTTCCCAAGCCTGGACCGAGCATAAAAAAAGCCCGGTATCGAACATCCAATACCGGGCTCTTCACGACTACCAGAGGCTTAGGTCAGCTGTTGGGCAGCAACCGGCAAGTGATGCTCTTGATATAGCGGGTTTCGGCGATCGCCGGATGCACCGGGTGATCCGGGCCCTGGCCGCCGCGTTCGAGCAGTTGCAGGTTGCGGTCCAGGTGACGGGCGCTGGTCAGCAGGATGTTGTGCAGGTCGTCCTCGGGCAGGTGCATCGAGCACGAGGCGCTGACCAGAATGCCGTCCTTGTTCAGCATGCGCATGGCCTGCTCGTTCAGGCGACGATAGGCCGCTTCGCCGTTCTTGAGGTCTTTCTTGCGTTTGATGAACGCGGGCGGGTCGGCGATGATCACGTCGAAACGCTCTTCTGCCGCTTTCAGTTCACGCAGGGCTTCGAACACATCGCCTTCGATGCAGGTCAGCTTCTCGGCGATGCCGTTGAGCGATGCGTTGCGCTCCACGCCATCCAGGGCGAAGCCCGACGCGTCGACACAGAACACCTCGCTGGCGCCGAACGCGCCGGCCTGCACGCCCCAGCCGCCGATGTAACTGAACAGGTCCAGGACGCGCTTGCCTTTTACATAGGGCGCCAGCCGTGCGCGGTTCATGCGGTGGTCGTAGAACCAGCCGGTCTTCTGGCCTTCGCGGACCGGCGCTTCGAACTTCACGCCATTCTCTTCGAGGGCGACCCAGTCCGGCACTTCGCCGTACACCGTCTCGACATAACGCTCCAGGCCTTCGGCGTCGCGGGCGGCCGAGTCGTTCTTGAACAGGATGCCGCTGGGCTTGAGCACCTGCACCAGTGCCGCGATGACTTCATCCTTGTGTGCTTCCATGGTCGCAGACGCCAGCTGAACCACGAGGATGTCGTAAAAGCGGTCGACCACCAACCCTGGCAGCAGGTCGGAGTCGCCATAGACCAAGCGATAGCAGGGCTGGTCGAACAAGCGTTCGCGCAGAGACAGGGCCACGTTCAGCCGATGCACCAGCAGCGACTTGTCCAGCGCCAGTTTGGCATCGCGAGACAGCAGGCGAGCGCAGATCAGGTTGTTGGGGCTGACGGCGACCACGCCCAGGGGTTTGCCGTTGGCCGCTTCGAGGATCGCCTGCTGTCCGGCCTGCAGACCTTGCAGCGGCGTGGCCGCGACATCGACCTCATTGCTGTAGACCCACAGGTGACCGGCGCGCAGGCGGCGGTCGGCATTGGCTTTGAGGCGAAGGCTGGGCAGGGACATGGCGTCGCTCCGGAAAAAAGAGCGGGAGTATAGCCTGTCATGGGTACGATCCGAAGTCGGCGGCGACGGGGCGTACTGCCCAGCCCCCGACTTGCCTGCCCAGTGGCGCCCGGGCGGGCGCCGTGTGCTTCGGGCGCTGCCTCAGCTCAGTGCCTTGATCAACTGCTCGTTGAACGCCGGGATGTCATCAGGCTGTCGGCTGCTGATCAGATTGCCATCCACCACCACTTCTTCATCGACCCAATGACCGCCCGCATTGCGGATATCGTCCTGCAGAGTCTTGAAGCTGGTCAGGCGCTTACCCTTGATCAGATCGCAGGAGATCAGCAGCCAGCCGCCATGGCAGATCACGGCCAGTGGTTTACCGGCCGAGGCGTGCTGCTTGACCAGGTTCTGTGCACCAGCGATCAGGCGAATGGTGTCGGAGTTCTGCACACCACCCGGCAGCACCACGGCATCGTAGGACGTACCCTGAGCGTCATCGAAGGTGGCATCGACCTTGAAGCTGTCGGCTGGCTTATCATGATTCCAGCCGCGGACCTCGCCTGCTTTCTCGCCCAGGATCTGGACCTGGGCGCCCGCCTTGACCAACGCGTCGCGTGGGCCGGTCAGTTCGACCTGCTCGAAGCCGTCTGTCACGAGAAAGGCCACGCGCTTGCCGTTGAGTTGTGCAGTCATGGGTTGTTACTCCTTTTCTTCGATAGGTATGAGAAAGGAGGCTGTCGAGCCTAAAGTAAAGTTCCCGGCGAACGATCCAGTGGTTGGTGCCCTGCCGGCATACAGGGTTTAGAATCAACCGTCATTCCCGAGCGCCCCGTCATGTCCCAAGAACTCACCGCCGAACAGATCCAGCAAGCCTTGCAGGGCATCACCATTCCGCCCCAACCGCAGATCCTGGTAGACCTGCAGTTCGAGCAGTACATGCCCGACCCCGACCTTGAGACCATCGCCAAGCTGATCGCCCAGGACCCCGGGCTGTCCGGTGCGCTGCTCAAACTGGTCAACTCGGCGCAGTTCGGCCTGGCCAACAAGATCGGCTCGATCCAGCGCGCGGTGAACCTGCTGGGCAGCCGTTCGATCATCAACCTGATCAATGCGCAGTCGATCAAGGGCGAGATGAGCGACGAGACCATCGTCACCCTCAACCGCTTCTGGGATACCGCCCAGGACGTGGCCATGACCTGCCTGACGCTGGCCAAGCGGACCGGTATCCAGGCGGTGGACGAGGCCTACACCCTTGGCCTGTTCCATGATTGCGGCGTGCCGCTGATGATCAAGCGTTTCCCCGATTACATGGACGTGCTGGAGCAGGCCTACGCCCAGGCCAGTGAGGACAACCGGGTGGTGGACACCGAGAACCGCGCCTTCAACACCAACCACTCGGTGGTGGGCTACTTCACGGCCAAGTCGTGGCGCCTGCCCGAGCACATCAGTGGGGCCATCGCCAACCATCACAATGCCCTGGCGATCCTGCGCGACGACTCATCGCGCAATACCCAGACCCAGCTCAAGAACCTCTTGGCGGTGCTGAAGATGGCCGAGCATATCTGCGCGTCCTACCAGGTGCTGGGTAATCAGAACGTGGATCATGAATGGAACGCGGTAGGGCCTTTGGTACTCGATTACATCGGGCTGTCGGACTACGAGTTCGAAAGCCTGAAGCAGAACATTCGCGAAATGAGTGGCCGTTGATCCATGCCAGAGTTGCCGGAAGTCGAAACCACGCGGCGCGGAATCGCGCCTCATCTCGAAGGACAGCGGGTCAGCCGCGTGGTGGTGCGCGATCGGCGCCTGCGCTGGCCGATTCCGGAAGACCTGGATGTGCGGCTTTCGGGGCAGCGCATCGTCAGCGTGGAGCGTCGGGCCAAGTACCTGCTGATCAACGCCGAGGTCGGCACCTTGATCAGCCACCTGGGCATGTCGGGCAATCTGCGCCTGGTCGAGCAGGGCTTGCCGGCGGCCAAGCACGAGCATGTGGACATCGAGCTGGAGTCTGGCCTGATGCTGCGCTACACCGATCCCCGGCGCTTTGGCGCGATGCTCTGGAGCCAGGACCCGCTCGGCCATGAGCTGCTGGTGCGCCTGGGGCCGGAGCCGTTGACCGAGCTGTTCGATGGCGAGCGTCTGTTCCAGCTGTCCCGTGGACGCTCGATGGCGGTCAAGCCGTTCATCATGGACAACGCGGTGGTGGTCGGGGTGGGCAACATCTACGCCACCGAGGCCCTGTTCGCCGCGGGTATCGATCCGCGCCGGGAGGCCGGCGGCATCAGTCGGGCGCGCTACCTCAAGCTGGCGATCGAGATCAAGCGGGTGCTGGCGGCGGCGATCGAGCGCGGCGGCACCACGCTGCGCGACTTCATCGGCGGTGACGGCCAGCCGGGCTATTTCCAGCAGGAGCTGTTCGCCTACGGGCGCGGTGGCGAGGCCTGCAAGGTGTGCGGCACGCTCTTGCGCGAGGTGAAGCTGGGCCAGCGCGCCAGCGTGTTCTGCCCGCGCTGCCAGCGCTGAGTAGCGATCATTCCAAGACGCTGGCCTGGCCTTCACCGCGGGGATCACTTGCCGCTTCAAGGGTGTTGGCGCGCTTGTTCCAGTACAGGACCTGCTGATTCCCGTAGCTGCGTTGCAGATCCTTGAGGGTGTAACCGCGCGCGCGCAGCGCCTGCTGCTGACGATCGTCGAAGGTGCCGGGTTCGTGCTCGATCACATCCGGTAGGTACTGGTGGTGATAGCGCGGGGTGGCTGGCCAGTCGCGCACCGGTCGCCCCTCAAGGAAACCCAGCATCGACAGCAGCACCATGCTCGGAATCCGGCTGCCGCCTGGGGTGCCGAAGCTGGCGAACTGCGAGGGGCTCTCGATGAAGCTGGGGCTCATGCTCGACAACGGGCGCTTGCCGGCTGCCACCGCATTGGCCTGACTGCCGGCCAGCCCATAGCTGTTGCTGCCGGTGGGGTCGGCGGCGAAATCGTCCATCTCGTTGTTCAACACCACGCCGCTGCCCGGCACGGTGAAGGCGGCGCCGAACGGCAGGTTGACCGACAGGGTAGCGGATACGGCGTTGCCCGCGCCGTCGATCACCGTGAAGTGAGTGGTGTGATCCCCTTCGCGCCAGGCCGGTGCGGCGGGCAGGGCAGTGCTGGGGGTGGCCTGGTACACGTCGATGCCGTCGGCCAGGTGGGCCAGGTACTGGCGCCCCAGCAGGCGGTTCAGCGGATTGGCGACGTAGTCTGGATCGCCCAGCAGGCCACGGTCTCGGTACGCCCGTCGCAGCACCTCCACCACGTAATGGCTGCGCTGCACCGGCTCGGCGCTCTGCCACGGCAGACGCTGGAGCATCGCCAGGCTCTGGGCCAGGGCCACGCCGCCCGCAGAAGGCGGCGGGCTGCTGATCAGCTCGCGCCGATCGGCCAGGGTGTAGCGCAGGGGCTCGCGCCAGGCGGTGCGATAACCGGCCATGTCATCGAGCGTCCACAGGCCACCCGCCTGTTGCACGCCCTCGACCAGTGTGCGGGCCACGCTACCGCGATAGAAGCCGTCGCTGCCGTGATCGGCCAGCGCTTGCAGGGTGGTCGCCAGCTCGGGCTGGCGTATGCGCGCGCCCAGCGCAGGAATTTGCGCGTCGCGCAGGAACAGGCGGGCACTTTCGGGGTTCTCGCGCAGCGCTGCCAGGCGCATGCTGGCGCGGTCGCGATAGAGACGGTCGACACTGAAGCCCTGGTTCGCCAGGCGGATGGCAGGGGCCAGGCTGTCCCTGAGCGGCAGCTTGCCGTGGGTGGCTGCCAGCTCCGCCAGGGCATAGGGCAGCCCTGGAATGGCCGCGGCCAGCGCACCGTTGATCGACAGGTTTGCGCTGATCTTGCCGTTTTCCAGGTACATGCCTGCCGAGGCGGCGCCAGGCGCACGCTCGCGGGCATCGAGAAAGCGGTAGCGTGCCGGCTGGCCTGACTCGCGCAGCAGGAAGAAGCCGCCGCCACCGAGCCCCGAGCCGTAGGGTTCCACCACCGCCAGTGCGGCGCTGATGGCGATGGCCGCATCGAAGGCGTTGCCGCCGCGTTGCAGCACCTGCCGCGCCGCTTCGGTGGCGTCGGCGTGAGGGCTGGCGATGGCCGCGCGGCCAGGACCCTCGGCGAACGCGGCGCTGGCCAGCAGCGCCAGGACGGCGCCGAGGGCCGCAGGGCGAATCGCGCCGACCAAAGGCATCAGGCCTTGCCAGTGATCCGGCGGTACTTGGCCATCAGCTCATCCTCGGACTCCGGATGCGCCTCGTCCAGTGGAATGCAGTCCACCGGGCAGACCTGCTGGCATTGCGGTTCGTCGTAGTGGCCCACGCATTGGGTGCACAGGTTCGGATCGATCACGTAGATCTCTTCGCCCTGGGAGATGGCGGCGTTCGGGCACTCGGGTTCGCAGACGTCGCAATTGATGCAATCGTCGGTGATGATCAGGGACATTGGGACTCCGGCCAGGACGCATCGTCCAGGCATGTATCAAGGCAATGGGCACAATTGTGCCGCATTCACGCGCCCAGTGCACGCGGCACCCGCCCGGCTGACGGGTCGAGCGCCGCCCGCCGTCAGGACTTCTTGAAACGCTCGGTCAGCGCCTCGGCCACCGAGGGATGGACGAACTTGGTGATGTCGCCGCCCAGCGCTGCGATCTCCCGCACCAGGGTCGAGGAGATGAACGAATAGCGCTCCGAGGGCGTGAGGAACAGGCTCTCGACGTCCGGCGCCAGTTGCCGGTTCATGTTCGCCAGCTGGAATTCGTACTCGAAGTCGGACACCGCGCGCAGGCCGCGCAGCAGCACGTTGGCGCCCTGTTCCTTGGCGAAGTGCGCCAGCAGGGTCGAGAAACCGATGACTTCGACGTTGGGCAGGTGCTGGGTGACTTCCCGTGCCAGCGCCACCCGTTGTTCCAGCGGGAACAGTGGGTTCTTCTTGGGGCTGGCCGCCACCGCGATGATCACATGGTCGAACAGGCGGGAGGCACGTTCCACCAAGTCGCCATGACCTTTGGTAATGGGGTCGAAAGTACCCGGGTACAACACTCGGTTCATCGCGTCATCCTGGCTGGAGTGCGTTGGGGAGTCGGATGTTAGCGCAGCGACCGCCGCCCGGCCAAGTCATGTGACCGGCCGATGGCACTATAGACAGTGCGATGACGGGCTGTCATGCGCAGGCGTTCGTCAACGGATGAACAGCCGTTGAATGACGCGCTGCAACCGCGTGCCGTAGGGCGGGTAGATCAGCCGGGCGAGGTTCATCTGCCCCTTGGCCAGCACCGCCTTGGCCTTGCTGAAGGTCTGGAAACCCGCCTGGCCGTGGTAGTGCCCCATGCCGGAAGGTCCGATGCCACCGAAGGGCAGGTCGTCCTGGGCCACGTGGAGCAGGGTATCGTTCAGGCATACGCCGCCCGAGTGACTCTCTTGCAGCACTCGCGCCTGCTGGCTGCGATCGTAACCGAAGTAGTATAGCGCCAGCGGGCGAGGCCGCTGGGCGATGTAGGCCAGGGCGTCGTCGAGGGAATCGTAGGGCAGCAGCGGCAGCAGCGGGCCGAAGATCTCGTCCTGCATCACCTGCATGTCCTCGCTCACGTCCAGCAGCAGGTGAGGCGGCAGGCGTCTGCCCTGTCGGGTCTCGTGGGGATACAGATCGAGCACCTGTGCGCCCCTGTCCCGGGCGTCCTGCAGCAGCTGTTCGAGGCGCTGCAGCTGTCTGGCATTGATGATGGCGCTGTAGTCCGGGTTGTCGGCGATGCGTGGGTAGAGTCGCTTGACCGCCGCCTCGTAGGCCTGGGCGAAGGTCTTCAGGTGCTGACGCGGAACCAGCACGTAGTCCGGCGCCACGCAGGTCTGCCCGGCGTTGAGTGTCTTGCCGAAGGCGATGCGCTCGGCGGCGGTCGCCAGGGGCATGTCGGCAGCGACGATGACGGGTGACTTGCCTCCCAGTTCGAGGGTCACCGGCGTGAGGTTATGGGCGGCGGCCTGCATCACCTGACGGCCCACGGACGTGGCGCCGGTGAACAGCAGGTGGTCGAACGGCAGGCGGGCGAAGGCCTGGCCGACCTCGACCTCGCCCAGCACCACCGCCACCAGATCGCTCGGGAACGCCTGCTCGAGCAGGCGCTTGAGCAGCGCACCGGTGTGCGGCGTGGCCTCGCTGAGCTTGAGCATGACCCGGTTGCCGGCTGCCAGGGCGTCGGTCAGCGGGCCCATGCTGAGAAACAGCGGGTAGTTCCACGGCACGATGATGCCGACCACGCCCAAGGGTTGCCACACCACCTGGGCACGGGCCGGCTGGAAAGCCAGCCCGACCTTGCGCCGCTGCGGCCTCATCCATGCGTCCAGGCGGCGCTCGGCATGCCGCAACCCTTGCACCGCCGGCAGCAGCTCGGCGTGCAGGGTTTCATCGGCGCTGCGGCCATCGAAGTCGAGGTCGATGGCGTCGATCAGGGCCTGCCGATTCGCCAGCAGGGTCTGGCGCAGGTGCCTCAACCACTGCCTGCGCTGGGCGGCCGGGGGCATCGGATGGGCGTCGAAGGCGCGACGTTGTGCAGCGAACAACCGATCCAGGGTGAGGTCGGATGATGGGACGGACGAGGGAATGGAGGAACTCACGGCAGCTCCGTACGAAAGGGGCGAGCGCCCAGCTTATACTCCCATTCGCCTCCTTGGGTGAGCAGGCAGCGGTTGCCGTCAGCGGCACCCCACCTCACCGCCACCCGTCGAGTTGCGTCGCCGATTCAACCGGGACCTGGCACCTGAGGCCGGAGTTTTCCTGTCATCGTTAGGAGACTGTCATGCCGCTTGCGCAATTGATCACCCCGCCGCAGTTGGCCGAGCGCCTGGGCTCGCCGGGGCTGGTGATTCTGGACTGCCGCTTCGCCCTGGACGACGCCGACCATGGCCAGCGCAGCTTCGCCGAAGGCCACCTCGAAGGGGCCCACTTCGCCGACCTGGAACGTGATCTCAGTGGCCCTGTGGTCAAGGGCCTGACCGGTCGCCATCCGCTGCCAGACCCGCAGCGCCTGAGCGAGCGGCTGCGCACCTGGGGCGTGGACCACGACAGCCAGGTGGTGCTCTATGACGACGGCCCGGGCCTGTATGCCGCGCGGGCCTGGTGGTTGCTCGCCTGGCTGGGCAAGCGTGACGGCGTGTTCGTGCTCGACGGCGGTCTGAAGGCCTGGCACGCCGCCCATCTACCCCTGAGCCTGGATCCGCCTTCGCAGCGAGAGGGCAACTTCAGCGGGCGGCCGGATCCGGCGCTGCTGGTCGATGCCGAGCACCTGGCCAAGCGTCTCGGGGCCGCCGACCTGACGCTGATCGATGCCCGTGCGCTGCCGCGCTTTCGCGGCGAGGTCGAGCCGCTCGACCCGGTGGCCGGGCACATTCCTGGCGCCCGATGCGCCGCCTTCACCGACAACCTGGGGCCGGACGGACGCTTTCTGACCCCCGCGCAACTGCGTCAGCGTTTCGAGGCAGCCCTCGCTGGGCGCGCGCCCGAGCAGTTGGTGGCGTACTGCGGCTCTGGCGTCAGCGCCTGTCACAACCTGTTCGCCATGGCCCTGGCCGGTTACCCGCTGGGGCGCCTGTATGCCGGTTCCTGGAGCGAATGGATCAACGACGCCAGCCGTGGCGTGGCGACCGGCGACTGAGCCGCCCAGGGTTTACCGCCCCGTGGCCAGCCACTGCGGTATGCGTCGCTCCAGGTAATAGCCCGGGCGACGCAAGCTGCCCTCGACGAAGCCCACATGGCCACCGTGCCGATGCAGTTCGAAGGTGGTGCCCGGTGCCAGTTCCTGTGCGGTGGGCAGGCTGTGATCGAACACGAAGGGATCGTCCTGAGCCTGGATGATCAGGCTGGGCGTGCGGTTGCGGCCCAGATAGTAGCGGCTCGAGGCCTGCCGATAATAGTCGTGGGCATCGCTGAAGCCGTGCAGCGGCGCCGTCACCTGTCCATCGAAGTCCCAGAAAGTGCGCAGGTTGCGCAGCGGACCCAGACGCTCCAGTGCTGCCAGGCCTTCCTGGTGACCCTTGGCCTGGAAATGACGGCGCTTGTCCTGCACGTAGTTCAGCATTTCGCGCATGAAGTGCGCCTGGTAGACCCTGGAAAAGCCCAGGCCGATACGGTCGGCGCATTGATCCAGGCGAAACGGCACCGATACGGCCACGGCGGCCTGCACCGTGCTGTCGAGACCGCTTTCGCCCAGGTACTTGAGCAGCACGTTGCCCCCCAGGGAGTAGCCCACGGCGTACAGCGGCCTCAACGGGTGGCGCGCGCGCAGATGACTAAGGGTTTCGGCAAGGTCTTCGCTCGCGCCTGAGTGGTAGCTGCGGGCGAGCCGGTTGGGCTCGCCCGAGCAGCCACGCCAGTTCAGCGCGACACTGGCCCAGCCCTGTGAGTCGAGCGCCTGCTGCAGGCCCGTGATGTAAGGGGAGTCGGACGAGCCGGTCAGCCCGTGCAACAGCAGCACCAGGGGGGTATCCGCCTGCTCGGGCCCGTACCAGTCCAGGTCGAGGAAGTCGCCATCCTCGAGCCACAGACGCTCGCGACGGCGCGACAGGGTGGCGCGCCTGCGCCACAGCGGCCCCCAGAGTGTCTGCAGGTGTGGATTGGACAGCCCGGCAGCGGGGCGAAAGGCGGCGGTGAGACTGGGCATGCAGGGCAACTCTGTGGTGACCCCCCTAGAGTGCCACGAATCACCGCCGCGAGGGCGCCACTAGCGACTGGCGGCGGTCGGCGTCGGCAGAGGCTGTTGTGCGACCTTGGGACCCAGGCAGAGCGTCACGCAGCGCTGGGCCTCGAGGGCCTGCCGAGCCACCGCCTGCACTTGTTCGGCACCGACCTGGGCGAATCGAGCGGCAGAATCGGTGCCTCGGGCCGGGTTGCGTCCCAGCCATGTGGCGAGTTGCTCGTCATCGGCCTGACGGCGCAGCATCGCCCCCACCAGCTGATTGCGAGCCAGGTCCAGCTCCGCAGCACCAGGACCTTGCTCGATGAAGCAGCCCAGTATCAGCCGGACCAGGGCCAACGACGCTTCCCGGTACTGCGGTTCGATGTCCCAGGCGATGGTCAACACGGTCGCGGCCTGGTAGTGGTGAAGGCTACTGCGAATGCCATAGGTCAGACCGCGCCGTTGACGCAGTTCGCCTATCAGCCGGGACTGGAAACTCCCGCCCAGCAGTTGATTGACCATCAGCAGCGCCGGATAGCGCGGGTCGTCGCTGGCGATTTCAACGGCATAGGTCAGGGTGACCGTGACGTTGGTGCCTTCCGCCTGACCGGCGGCCGTCTCGAAATGCAGGTCGATCGGCCGACCCAGCGGTATCGCGCGCGGTGCGTTGGCGAGGACCTCAGAAGAGGCAGCCAGGGCTTGCTCGACGGCCATGGCCAGGGCTTGCGCCTGATCGGCCGGCAGGTCCGCCACCAGGGTGATATGCAGATTCCCGGCGCTGTAGGCGCGCTGATGGAACGCGATCAGCTGCTCACGTGCCAGTGTCGCGAGGCTGTCGCGGGTGCCATGGGCATCCTGGGTATACGGATGAGGCGCATAGAGGCTGCGCAGGGTTTCGACGTTGAGGCGGTTCTGCGCCTTGGCTTCGCGGCGTGCCAGGTAGTTGAGCACCCGGGTGCGCATGCGCTCGAGCGCAGCGGCCTCGAAGCTGGGACGCGCGGCGAGCGCTGTCAGCAGCGCGATCGCCGCCTCGCGCAGCTCAGGCTGGGCAGGGCCGCGCAGGCGCAGCAGGGCGTAGTCGTGGTCGATGCTGCGACTGAAGGTCATGCCCAGGGCGTTCATCCGCGCCGCCACCTGGGCAGCGTCCAGTTCATCGCAGCCCTGGTCGAGCAGGTACAGGGTCAGGGCGGCCAGGCCCGGGGTCTCGCCATCCTGGCAGGCGCCGGCATTGAACCGCAGTTGCAGGTCGAACACCGGGGCCCCCTCGCTGGCCACGAAGCAGAGGCTGCTGCCCGAGGCCGACCGCCACTGCAGCACCGGGCGACCGGTGCTGCTCAGCTCAGTGTGCTCCAGGCCTTGCGCGGCAGACAGGCCGGACAGGTCCACCGCCTCGGCAGCACCGCCCAGGTCGGCGCAGGTGAGCACCGGCGCCACCACCACTGGGGTCGGCGGAGCCTGCAAATGGGTGACGGTCAGCCGCTCCCGAGTCAGGTAGGTGGCGATGGCGTGCTGGATATCGTCCTGGGTCAGCGACGCCAGAATGTGCAGGTTCTCCTTCAGGCGGTCCGGACCCACACCGCTGATGACGCTCCAGCCCATCGCATCGGCCTGGCCGGTTAGGCTGCTCCAGGCTGCCGCATGCTGGGCCAGCAGGTGGAATTTGGCGTCTTCGATCTGGCGGACGTCGACAGGCGTGCGGCCCAGCTCGGCGATCACTTCCCAGGCGGCCTCGCTCGCGGCTGCAGGCGTATGGCCGGGCGCGACGAAGCTGGCGAAGTTGATCAGGGAGTCGCCACGCAACTGGTAATCGTAGGACGGGTCTACCCCGGTCAGCACCGGACGGCTGCGCACCAGGCGGTCATGCAGGCGCGACGAAGCGCCTCGACCCAGCAGCTCGGCGACGATCCTCAAGGCATGGACCTGGGTGGGCGATGCCGACGTGGCCAGGCTCGGCACGTTGAAGGCCATCAGCAAGCCGTCCCGAAGCCCAGGCAGGGTCACGATCTGGCTGCGTTCGAGCAGCGCTGCCGGGTGCCGCGGCACGTGTGCAGGTGCCAAGGGCACGGCCTCGGCCGCCGCGAAATGACGCTCGACCCACGCCTGCAACTGTTCCGGCTGCACATCACCGACCACCACCAGGGTGGCGTTGTTGGGTGCGTAGCGGTTGCGGTACCAGGTCCGCAGGCTGACCAGGCTCATGCCGTCGAGGTCGTCCGGTTGGCCGTAGCTGGGCGTCGCGTAGGGGCTGCTGCCGTGGGCGAGTCGATAGTGGCGTTCGACGGCTTGTTGAACCGGACGATTGTCGATCTTCAGCCGCCGCTCGTCGCGCACGGCACTGCGTGCCGTTTCGAAAGCCTCTTCGCTCAGGCGCGCATGGCTCAAGGTGTCGGCCAGTATTTCCAAGGCCACTTCCAGACGCGACGCTGGCAAAACCATCTTGTACACCGTGGCATCCTGCAGGGTCTGCGCGCTGCTGCTGCCACCGAGCCAGTCGATGATGCGCAGGTATTGCCCGGCCGCGAGCTTGGCGCTGCCTTCGAACACCATGTGCTCCAGAACATGGGAGAGGTTGGTGTGGCCTGCGGCTTCATGACTGGAGCCGACGTGGTAGATCATCTGCAGGCACACCAGGGGGCTGCGCTTGTCCTGTTGCAGGTGCACGGTGAAGCCGTTGGACAAGGAGAAGCGCTGCGGGGGCGGATCTGCCGAGGGAATCAGGTCGGTGAGGGTGACGTTGGCTGCATGCATGATCGAGCGGCTCCGCGGCTTGAGGGAGCGCAGCAGCTTCGATCAGCGTGCAGGGGGTGTGGCGTTAGCTATGTCTTGGCCTTCGCCAGGCCTGGCGATTCAGGCGCCATTGCCGTGTGCGACGCGTGGCGATCACGCCTGGGGCGCCGGTGCTGGTGTCTCGTCCGGTGCCGCGTCGCGTTGCCACAGCGCGTAGTGTACCTGGCCGGTCTTCTTCTCGCGGTGCAGGCGCCAGTTGCCAGGCATCGGCAGGCTGGACGGGGCAGCTTCGCTTTCGGTGTAGACCCAGGCCTGATCGTGTAGCCACTGCTGGCTTTCCAGCAGCTCGCATACCTGCCTCAGCAGGTCCTTGTGAAAAGGCGGGTCGAGGAACACCAGGTCGAACCGCTGCTTTGCCGGAGCGCCGAGGTAGCGCAGGGCATCGGTCTGCAGGATCTGCCCGCGCGGGCAGCGCAGCACTTCCAGGTTGTGCTTGAGGTTGGCGACGGCGGCCGGGTTGCTGTCCAGTGCGACGGCGTCGGCTGCGCCGCGCGAGAGTGCTTCGAGCACCAGTGCACCGCTGCCGGTGAAGGCATCCAGCACCCGGGCGCCCTCGATGAAGGGCGCCAGCCAGTTGAACAGGGTTTCGCGCACGCGGTCGGGCGTTGGACGCAGGCCTTCGCCCTCGGGCACTGCCAGCCGGCGGCTGCGCCATTCCCCGGCGATGATACGCAGCTGCCCAGCCCCTTTGCTGGGGCCTTGGGCAGGATTGGACGGTCTGGCCATCAGTGCTCCGGTACCCCGAGCGGTTGCTCGGAGGGTTTGTCTGTGGGCGGTGGCAGAGGCTTCTGCGGCACGCTCGGCCCTGCGGTGACGATCACCAGCTTGTCTGCCGAGAGATGCTTGTTCATGGCGGCCTTGACCTGCTCGACCGTCAGCGCCTGGGATTGCTGCACGAAGTCTTCGAGCCAGGTCAGCGGCAGGTTGTAGAAGCCGATGGCGCCCAGTTGACCGACGATGCTGGCGTTGCTCGCGTTGGACAGCGGGAAACTGCCGGCCAGCTCGCGCTTGGCATCGTCCAGTTCCTGCTGGGTCGGGCCGTTCTTCAGGTAGTCGGTAAGAATGTCGCGCACCAGCTGCAGGGTCCCTTCGCTGAGTTCGGCGCGGGTCTGCAGGTTGATCATGAACGGACCGCGCACCTGCATCGGGGTGAAGTTCGAATAGACGCCGTAGGTCAGGCCGCGTTTTTCGCGCACTTCGCTCATCAGCCGGGTGCCGAAGGCGCCACCGCCGAGAATCTGGTTGCCCAGCGACAGCGCTGGCCAGTCCGGATCCTGGCGGGTGATGCCCAGTTCGGCGAGCATCAGGTGGGTCTGCTTGGACGGGAAGTCGATGTGCGTGACGCCGGCCTTGGGCTCGGTCGGCTCAGCCGGGCTGGGCAGTGCCGGCCCCTTGGGCAGCGCGGCAGACACCTGTGCCGCGATGGCCTCGGCCTGGCTGCGGTCGAGGTCGCCGACCAGGGCGATCACCGCGTTGCCGGCCGCGTAGGCCTTGGCATGGAAGGCGCGCAACTGTGCCTGGGTGATGCCCGGGATGCTCTTGGCAGTGCCGTCGCTGGGGTGCGCGTAGGGGTGCTCGCCATACAGGCTGGCGAACAAGGCCTTGCCAGCCAGCTTGGCCGGGTTCTGCTTGTCGTACTCGAGCCCGGCCAGCAGCTGGTTCTTGATGCGCTTGAGCGAGTCCTTGGGGAAGCTGGGCTTGCCCACCACCTCGGCGAACAGCTTGAGCGCCGGGTCGCGTTTGTCGGCCGTGCTCAGGCTGCGCAGCGAGGCCACGGCCATGTCGCGGTACGAACCATTGCCGAAATCGGCGCCCAGTCCTTCGAAGCCCTGGGCGATGGCGGTGACGTCCTTGCCGGCCACGCCTTCGTTGAGCATGGCGTTGGTCAGCGTCGCCAGGCCCGCTACCGAGCCATCCTGGCTGCTGCCAGCGGCGAAGGTCACGCGCAGGTCGAACATCGGCAGCTCGCGCGCTTCGACGAACAGCACCCGGGCGCCTTCGGCGGTGGTCCACTGCTGGATGTTCAGCTCGCGCCGGCTGGGCGCCTTGCCGTCGAGTTCGGCCAGCGATTGCAGGGTGTTGGCCGGGCGCGCGGCGCTGCGGTCGACCTGCCCGGCGGCCTCATCGGCCTGTGCCGGGTTGGCCAGCAGCAGGGCCAGGGCCAGTGCCGAGGCGAATGCTGCGACACCGGGCAGGAAATGACGTGGGGCGCGACGGTCAGTCATGAGCGGACTCCTCGGGCAGGACATGGGCAACGCTCAGGCGTTCGCGGGTGAAATAGGTGCGTGCAGCCTCCTGGATGTCCTGGGGGGTAACGCGCTTGAGGTCGTCCAGTTCGCTGTCGATCAGCTTCCATGACAGGCCGACCGTTTCCAGTTGCCCGATGGTACTGGCCTGGTTACTGATCGAGTCGCGGTCGTAGACCAGCCCGGCGATGACCTGGGCACGCACGCGCTCGAGCTCCTCGGCGGTGGGCGGGGTGCGCTTGAGTTCGTCGAGCAGTTGCCAGACGCCTTTCTCGACGTCGGCCAGGGTCTTGTGCTTCTGCACGTTGGGCGTGGCGGAAATCAGGAACAGGCTGTCGCCCCGGGTGAAGGCGTTGTAGTTGCTGCCGGCACCGGAGACCAGCTCCTGGCCGCGCTCCAGCCGTGCTGGCATGCGGGCGCTGTAGCCGCCGTCGAGTAGGGCCGAGATCAGGCGCAGGGCCTGGGCGCTGCGTGGATCCTTGGCGGTGGCCACGCTCGGTACGTTGAACCCGTAGATCAGGCTGGGCAACTGGGTGCGTACATGCAGGGTGAGCTGGCGCTGGCCGGGCTCGGCGAGCTCCAGTGGCAGCTTGGCCGGCGGCACGGCACGCTTGGGAATGGCGGCGAAGTACTTCTGCGCCAGGGCCTTGACCTCGTCGACGGTGACGTCGCCGACCACCACCAGGGTGGCGTTGTTCGGCGCGTACCAGGACTCGTACCAGTGGCGCAGCTCCTCGACCTTCATGCGCTCCAGGTCGGCCATCCAGCCGATGGTCGGGGTGTGGTAGCCGCTGGCCGGGTAGGCCATGGCACGGAACAGCTCGAACGCCTTGGCGCTGGGCTGATCGTCGGTGCGCAGGCGGCGTTCTTCCTTGATCACCTCGATTTCGCGGCTGAACTCGTCGGCCGGCAGGCGCAGGCTGGACAGGCGGTCGGCCTCCAGCTCCAGGGCCACGGGCAGGCGGTCGCGGGCCAGCACCTGGTAGTAGGCGGTGTAGTCGTCGCTGGTGAAGGCGTTCTCTTCGGCCCCCAGGTCGCGCAGGATGCGCGAAGCCTCGCCGGGCCCGACCTTGGCGCTGCCCTTGAACATCATGTGCTCCAGGGCGTGGGACAGGCCGGTCTGGCCCGGGGTCTCGTAGCTGGAGCCGACCTTGTACCAGATCTGCGACACCACGACCGGGGCGCGGTGGTCTTCACGGACCACGACCTTCAGGCCGTTGTCGAGGATGAATTCATGGGTGGGTTGGATGTCGGCAGCCAGGGCCGCCAGGGGCAGGCAGAGGGTGCCGAGCAACAGGCCAGCGGCGCGGCGGGCGAAAGCGATCATACGATGGATAACCTGTACGGCGGCCTGCGGGACTTAGCGTCGACGGGCCAGGAGGTGCTAGGATACTGATCCGGTTGCCTGGCGACCATGCCTGTCGCCGTTCTGGCCCACAGGACACCAAGACAAAACGTTGCGCGTGAACCAGCCGCCTGCATGAGAGTCTGTTCTGCGTAGAAAGAATTCCAGATGCCCGACGATGGTGCATCGCCACCCTGAGATAGCCGTCTTCCATGTTTGGTTCCAACGACGACAAGAAAGCGCCGGCCGAGTCCGGTGAGAAGAAAGGCCTGTTCGGCTGGTTTCGCAAGAAGCCGCAGCAACCTGCGGCCGAGCAGCCGGCGACGCCACCCGAGCCGGTCGAAGCCCCGCTAGCGCCGTCTCCGACCGCCGATGTCGAGGCGCCTGCCGTCCAGGAGGTGGTCGAGGTACCGCTGGCGCCCTCGCCGGCGCCCATTGCGGTCGAGGAAGTCCGCCATGAGGCGCTCGGCCCGCAGCCATCGGTGACCGAAGCGCCGGTGAGCAACCTCGTGCTGCCGGTCGCCGAGGAACCCGTGGCGCTGGTGCCCGACCTCGAACCCAGCGCGCCGCCACCCATCCCCGAGCGTCCAGTCCTCGATCCGGAGCCGGTCGCCGCCGTCGTGCAGCCTGTCGTCGCCGAACCCCAACCCGAACCCGAACCGGTCATCCGGCAGCCCGAGGTGGCGCCTGTCGTTGCCGCCGTCCCGGCCACGCCGGTTCCCGCTGTGCTCGAGCCAGAGCCGGAGCCTACGGTGGCCGCGCCCGCGCCCGCCCTTGAGCAGAACAGGCCGGGCTTCTTCGCCCGCCTCAAGCAGGGCCTGTCCAAGACCAGCGCCAGCATTGGCGAGGGCATGGCCAGCCTGTTCCTGGGCCGGAAAGTCATCGACGACGACCTGCTCGACGAAATCGAGACGCGCCTGCTCACGGCCGACGTGGGCGTCGAGGCCACCACGCTGATCGTGCAGAACCTCACCCAGAAGGTGGCGCGCAAGCAGCTGGCCGATGCCGATGCTCTGTACAAGTCGTTGCAGGATGAGCTTGCCGCGCTGCTGCGCCCGGTGGAGCAGCCGCTGAAGATCGAGTCCCAGGGCAAGCCGTATGTGATCCTGGTGGTCGGCGTCAATGGCGCCGGCAAGACCACCACCATCGGCAAGCTGGCCAAGAAGCTGCAGCTTGAAGGCAAGAAGGTCATGCTGGCGGCGGGCGATACCTTCCGCGCCGCGGCGGTGGAGCAGTTGCAGGTGTGGGGCGAGCGCAACCAGATTCCGGTGATCGCCCAGCACACTGGCGCCGATTCCGCGTCGGTGATCTTCGACGCCGTGCAGGCCGCCAAGGCCCGCGGTGCCGACGTGCTGATCGCCGACACGGCTGGTCGTCTGCACACCAAGGACAACCTCATGGAAGAGCTGAAGAAGGTTCGCCGGGTCATCGGCAAGCTCGACGCCGAGGCTCCCCATGAAGTGCTGCTGGTGCTGGACGCCGGAACCGGGCAGAACGCCATCAGCCAGGCCAAGTACTTCAACCAGAGCGTCGAGCTCACCGGCCTGGCCCTGACCAAGCTCGATGGCACCGCCAAGGGCGGGGTGATCTTCGCCCTGGCCAAGCAGTTCAGCCTGCCGATCCGCTTCATCGGTGTCGGCGAAGGCATCGACGATCTGCGCACTTTCGAGGCCGAACCCTTCGTCAAGGCCCTGTTTGCCGAGCGTGAGCACCCATGATCCGATTCGAGCAGGTCGCCAAGCGCTACCCCAATGGCCATGTCGGCCTGCATGAGCTGAGTTTCCGGGCGCGCCGGGGCGAATTCCTGTTCGTCACCGGCCACTCCGGCGCCGGCAAGAGCACCTTGCTGCGCCTGTTGCTGGCCATGGAGCGGCCCACCAGCGGCAAGCTGCTGCTGGCCGGTCAGGACCTGGGTCAGATCAGCAACGCGCAGATCCCCTTCCTGCGCCGGCAGATCGGCGTGGTGTTCCAGAATCACCAACTGTTGTTCGACCGTACCGTGTTCAACAACATCGCCCTGCCGCTACAGATCCTCGGGCTGTCCAAGGCCGAGATCACCAAGCGGGTGGACTCTGCGCTGGAGCGGGTGTCGCTGTCGGACAAGGGCGAGCTGTTCCCCGCGGACCTTTCCACCGGCCAGCAGCAGCGGGTCGGCATCGCCCGCGCCATCGTCCATCAGCCGGCCCTGCTGCTGGCCGACGAACCCACCGGTAACCTCGACCCGCGGCTGGCGGCCGAGATCATGGGCGTGTTCGAGGACATCAACCGGCTGGGCACCACCGTGCTGATCGCCAGCCATGACCTGGCGCTGATCGCGCGCATGCGCCACCGCATGCTCACCCTGCAACGCGGACGACTGATCGGTGACGGGGAGGCCGGACAATGAGCAACACGCGTACACCCAAGGTCTCCGAGCGCGTCGCGCCCAAGGCGGCGGATCCGAAGCCCGACAAGAAGCGCGGCGCCCAGGATGACGACGGCCCGGACATGCGCACCCTGCTGCACGCCTGGCTGGAAAGCCACCGCGCGAGCCTGGCCGACAGCTTGCGTCGCCTGGGCAAGCAGCCGATCGGCAGCTTCTTCACCTGCCTGGTGATGGCGGTGGCGCTGAGCATGCCGATGGGCCTGTCCTTGCTGCTCAAGAACGTCGAGAAGCTGGGCGGCTCGTGGCAGCGCGCCGCGCAGATTTCGCTCTACCTCAAGCTCGATGCCGGCAGCAAGGAAGGCGAAGCCCTGCGCGAGCAGATCAAGGCCATGCCAGGCGTGGCCGAGGCCACCTTCGTCAGTCGCGAGCAGGCGCTGCAGGAATTCCAGCAGCAATCGGGGCTCGGCGAGGCGCTGCGCGAGCTGCCGGACAACCCCCTGCCAGGAGTGGTGGTGGTGACCCCCACCGAGGTCGACAAACCGGCGCTCGAGGCCCTGCGCCAACGCCTGTCGGAGTTGCCGCGGGTCGAGGTGGCGCAACTGGATCTGCTCTGGGTCGAGCGGCTGGCCGCGATCCTCAAGCTGGGCGACCGCTTCGTCTTCGGCCTGGCGGTCATGTTGATTTCCGCGCTGCTGCTGGTGATCGGCAACACCATTCGCCTGCACATCGAGAATCGTCGGATCGAGATCGAGGTCATCAAGCTGGTGGGCGGTACCGACAGCTACGTGCGCCGGCCTTTCCTGTACATGGGCGCCTTGTACGGGCTGGGCGCGGGCGTGCTGGCCTGGGGTATCCTGGCATTCGGCCTGAACTGGCTCAACGACGCGGTGGTCGGCCTGTCCGGCCTGTACGGCAGCGACTTCGCCCTGGGTGGGGTGCCGCCTTCCGATGGTCTGTCGCTCTTGATCGGAGCGGTGCTCTTGGGGTATATCGGTGCTTGGATTGCGGTCGCTCGCCACCTGAACGAGCTCGCACCGCGATAATGCTTTCGTGCCAGCATTGACTTTTTTCATCCAGGAACTTGTCTCGTGGTTCCGGGTCTATGTTGGCAGTGCCCACAAGGCACGAGTCCAGTGAGTCGGAGGTACTTTAATGACCACTTCGTTGCAGCCTGCCTATGCCCTGGTTCCCGGTGCAAACCTGGAAGCCTACGTGCACACGGTCAACAGCATCCCGCTGCTGACGGTCGAGCAGGAGCGTGAACTGGCCGAGCGTCTCTACTATGAGCAGGATCTCGAGGCCGCTCGGCAGATGGTGATGGCCCACCTGCGTTTCGTCGTCCATATCGCGCGTAGCTACGCAGGCTACGGCCTGGCCCAGGCCGACCTGATCCAGGAAGGCAACGTCGGCCTGATGAAAGCGGTCAAGCGCTTCAATCCGGAGATGGGCGTGCGCCTGGTGTCGTTCGCCGTGCACTGGATCAAGGCTGAAATCCACGAATTCATCCTGCGCAACTGGCGCATCGTCAAAGTGGCTACCACCAAAGCCCAGCGCAAGCTGTTCTTCAACCTGCGCAGCCAGAAAAAGCGCTTGGCCTGGTTGAACAACGATGAAGTGCACCGTGTGGCCGAGAGCCTGGGTGTCGAACCGCGTGAAGTGCGGGAAATGGAGAGTCGTCTGAGCGGTCACGACATGGCCTTCGACCCGGCAGCCGATGCCGACGACGACAGCGCGTTCCATTCGCCAGCGCATTACCTGGAAGACCACCGTTACGACCCGGCCATGCAGCTGGAAGACGCCGATTGGAGCGACAACGCCAACAGCAACCTGCACGAAGCGCTCAATGGTCTGGACGAGCGTAGCCGCGACATTCTTTACCAGCGCTGGTTGGCCGAAGAAAAAGCTACCCTGCACGAGCTGGCCGAGAAGTACAGCGTGTCGGCCGAGCGTATTCGCCAGCTGGAAAAGAACGCGATGAGCAAGGTCAAGGCGCTCATCACGGTCTGATCCGCTTCGCGCCATCGAGCCATCAAGGAAAACCGCCTGCTCCGTTCGGACCGGGCGGTTTTTCGTTGCGCCGGATCAGGTGCTCATAGCCTGGCGCCGCCCTGCAATTGCATCAGGTAGCTAGGCCCGCCCAGTTGGCTCATCTGCCGCTGAATCCAGCTGGCGCGGCCGGCCACATAGGCGCTGGGGTGGCTGGCGCTCCATTTCAGCGGGCTGGGCAAGACGGCAGCGAGCTGACTGGCCTGCTGGCGACTGAGGCGGCTGGCATCCACGCCGAAGTGATGGCGCGCCGCAGCCTGGGCGCCGAAGATGCCCGGCCCCCACTCGGCGCTGTTGAGGTACACCTCGAGGATCCGCTCCTTGGGCCACAGCAATTCCATGAGCGCCGTGAACCACGCCTCCAGCCCTTTGCGCAACCAACTGCGGCCTGACCACAGGAACAGGTTCTTGGCCACCTGCTGGGTCAGTGTACTGGCGCCACGCAGGTTGCCACCGTTCTCGTTATGCACCAGCGCGGCCTGGATGGCCGGGATGTCGAAGCCCCAATGGCTGGCGAAATGCTGATCTTCTCCTGCGACCACCGCGACCTTGAGTTGGTCGGAGATCTGGTCCCAGGATACCCAGTCGCGTTGCAGGTCGATCGGTTCGCCATCGATCCACGACTGCACCTTGCGTTCGACCATCAAGGCCGTGCCGGGCGGTGGCACCCAGCGCAGCAGCAGCACCAGCACGACGCTGCCTGCGGCGAACCAGAGCAGGGCACGGGCGAGGCGGCGGATAAGGGATGACAGCATGTCGATAGCTTGGCCGGACCGTTGGAACCGGCCATTATACAGACCCCTTTCAAGGAGTTGTCCCATGCTTCGCAGCTTCCTGATGCTCGCGGCGTTCTTCGGCTTCACCGGCGTCGCTCTGGGTGCGTTCGCCGCCCATGGCCTGAAAGCTCGCCTGAGCGCCGACTACCTGGCGATCTTCCACACCGGGGTCATCTACCAGTTGGTGCACGCCCTGGCGATCCTGGCAGTGGCGGTGCTCTGCGTGCACCTGCCCGGACGCCTGGTCGGATGGGCCGGTGGTCTGTTCGCCGCGGGCATCGTGTTGTTCTCCGGCAGCCTGTACGCCCTGACCCTCAGTGGCCTGGGAAAGCTGGGCATCATCACGCCGATCGGCGGGGTCTGTTTCCTCGCCGGCTGGGTCTGCCTGGGGCTCACGGCCTGGCGTCTGGGCTGACCGGCGCAGCGCCCGCACGATCGAAGGCGCCAGCCGGCCTTGGGTTGCAGGGCGGATCGGCGCTAGAATGCGGGCCCCAATGAACGATGGTGGCCGTGCGCATGCACATTCAACTCAACGGCGAACCCTACGAACTGCCGGCTGGCGAGAGCGTGGCGGCCCTGCTGGGTCGTCTCGAGATGGTCGGGCGCCGGGTGGCGGTGGAACTGAACCAGGAGATCGTGCCGCGCAGCCAGCACGACAGCACCCTGCTCGGCGAGGGTGACCAGGTCGAAGTGGTCCACGCCATCGGTGGCGGCTGACGGCTAGGGAGTGCCCACCCGCCGGTCCCGTAATTTCTGCAGAGGAAACACGATGAGCAACGTTCGCAACGACAAGCCTTTCACCCTGGCCGGGCGCACGTTCCAGTCGCGCCTGCTGGTCGGTACCGGCAAGTACCGCGACATGGACGAGACCCGCCAGGCCATCGAGGCCTCCGGCGCGCAGATCGTCACGGTCGCCGTGCGCCGCACCAACCTCGGCCAGAATCCGGGTGAGCCGAACCTGCTCGACGTACTGCCGCCTGACCGCTACACCATCCTGCCGAACACCGCAGGCTGCTACGACGCCATCGAGGCCGTGCGCACCTGCCGCCTGGCCCGCGAGCTGCTCGACGGCCACAACCTGGTGAAGCTGGAAGTGCTGGCCGACCAGAAGACCCTGTTCCCCAACGTCATCGAAACCCTCAAGGCCGCCGAAGTGCTGGTCAAGGACGGGTTCGACGTGATGGTCTACACCAGCGACGACCCGATCATCGCGCGTCAGCTGGCCGAAGCCGGCTGTATCGCAGTGATGCCACTCGCGGGCCTGATCGGCACCGGCCTGGGGATCTGCAACCCCTACAACCTGCAGATCATCCTCGAGGAATCCAAGGTCCCGGTGCTGGTCGACGCCGGCGTGGGCACGGCATCCGACGCTACCATCGCCATGGAGATGGGCTGCGAGGCCGTGCTGATGAACTCGGCCATCGCCCACGCCCAGCAACCGGTACTGATGGCCGAAGCCATGAAGCACGCCATCGTCGCCGGACGCATGGCTTACCTGGCCGGTCGCATGCCGAAGAAACTCTACGCCAGCGCCTCTTCGCCGCTGGATGGTCTGATCAAGTAAGAGCCCCTGATGACTGAATCGCAAGAAACGCCGATCCCTGCCGGCGGCGAAGACCGCCCGCACCGCCGCATCAAGAGTTTCGTGATGCGTGCTGGCCGCATGACCGAAGGCCAGCAGCGCGGTCTGGAGCAGGGTGGCCCGCTGTTCATCCTGCCACTGGCCGACAGCCCGGTGGATTACGACCAGGTGTTCGGCCGCTCGGCGCCGCGCACCCTGGAAATCGGCTTCGGCATGGGCCACTCGTTGCTGGAAATGGCGGCGGCGTCGCCGGAGCTGGATTTCATTGGCGTCGAAGTGCACCGTCCGGGAGTCGGCGCCCTGCTCAATGGCGTGCTCACCCAGGGCCTGAAGAATCTGCGGGTCTACGACTGCGACGCCATCGAAGTGCTCAACCGCTGTGTGGCCGATGCCAGCCTGGACCGGCTGATGCTGTTCTTCCCTGACCCCTGGCACAAGGCGCGGCACCACAAGCGGCGCATCGTCCAGCCGGAATTCGCCGAGCTGGTACGGCGCAAACTCAAGGTCGGCGGTGTGTTCCACATGGCCACCGATTGGGAACCCTATGCCGAGCACATGCTCGAGGTGATGAACGTGGCCGCCGGTTATCGCAACCAGTCGGCGGACGGCACCTACATGCCGCGCCCGGACGAACGCCCGGTGACCAAGTTCGAACGCCGCGGCGAGCGGCTCGGGCACGGAGTCTGGGACCTGAAGTTCGAGAAGCTGGATTGAGTCGGTGAACGACGCCCTGCATAGGGTGTTTTTTGGTTCTAAACGGATTGCCAGGAAAGGGGGTGTCGATCGTCATGACGCCGCCTTCATCAGGTGGTTGGTACTCTCCAACTGCCTTGTGTACATTGCGCCAGCGCTCTGCGCTCATGTTGCCCCTGTCAGTGCCCCTTCAGACGCTTGGCGAATCGTTTCAATGCCTGTATCGCATTTTTGTCAGTCAGGTGTAAGCACTGCTGCCAAGCTAATCGCCAGCCCCGGCAGTGGTAGGTGAATAAAGCGCTTTGAGCCCTGCCTTCATCAGATAGCCCGTCATCAGCGATTGGTTATCCGCCAGCAGATCCTGCAGGCATACCTGCTGATCTTCTCGCTTGAAGTTCTCCGAATTACACAGCAGCGTCAGCTATCAGGGCTGCCTGACCATTCTGCGGGTGGGTTGTAATCGCACAGGCGATTGACCTCGTCGACCCTCAGTCGGTCAATCACTGCTTGCCCATGTCAGCAGGGCGAGGCTGCTGGAGAGTACGATGGCGCCGCTCGTCCCGTTCAGACGATTACGTTGTAGGCCCCGAGAGTGGGCGTGCCCGAAGTCATTCGTCCCCACCCTGCAGGGGCATTCATGTTCCTGGCCGGCCAGCAAGATGGGTGTCACAGGGGACTTCCTTCTCCGGGGCCGAGGTTTGTACTTCGTTCTTTCGCCGTCGGGTAGAGATGCGTTTCTTTCTCTCAGGGCGCTTGCCTGGGCGAGCCTCCCAGAGGTATGCGTTTTCGCGTAACCGCTCCTGAATGTGCAACGGGTGGTCGTCGATGGTAGTGAGTGCGGGGAGGGGTTTTCCGGGCAGGCCTGCTTCGCGGATGATCTTGGGCCAGCGTGGTTTCCAGCACAGCATGAGGCTCAGCCAGTGCCCGGTTCCTATGATGAGAAAGGCGGGGGAGATCAAGATCAGGCCAACCTTGGTAATTCGAGAAGATCTGCGAAAGTAGTGGGTCAGCCCTTCGAATTGAGGCGTGAAGGCTTGCCAAGGCCAGGGAAAGTGGGAAGTGATGTGAGGGCGCGGTAGACCCTCGGGTCCCTCATCCATGAATCGGCGGATGAACTCCCATTCGGCTTGCATCTCTGTGAAGTTGTTGACGGACTTGCCTACGTAGACGAGTTCAGGATGAAGTCTGCCGGTGAATGAGGGCGGCCACATGAGATCCAAAGGAAGACCCAAGCTACCAGCCGCGGCGTATTTTTTATCCGAGCCACTGCACGTGACGCCATGCCAAGGAAGAGTGACGATGCCGCCACAATATTTTGGCCGATGCAGGTAAACTTGTTGGGTGGTACGGTTGAAGCGTACCAGCAAATGACGGGATGTAAACATCTCAAATCGCGTGAAGCGCAGTCCGAATTTCAAGTAAATCCATAATGTACCTACGCCCATGGTGAGAAAAAATAAGACTGAATAAATTCGCTCGCCATAGGGCTCGCCTTGATAGTCTTGGTGGAGAGAAATTAAGATTCTTATGGATCTGGCGGCGATGTACATATCGCTCATTATCATGAATATTATCGCAAGAGACAGTATGCTGATCAGTCCCCGCTTAGCCTCCCACATGCCACAACGCATTTCCAATACGTTTTCGTTGTAGATATAGACTGGGCCACGGCTTTTTGGTGTGTTGCTGGCTGATTTCTTAGCGGCCTCAATCAGTTCTTGGTCATCACTTTCATAAATGACTTTTCTTCTGGATTTCTTGTGTTGCTTTTCAAAAGCATCGCGTTCTTCTTTAGGGTCAGTGTAGGCAAGCCATGCAAGCCACTCAGCGAGATACATTACATGACCTCACCGATTGCACCGAATAATTTTTCGAGTTCTTCTGCATCTGATGCGTAACCTGGGTGAGATTTTTGAAAGCGAAAGCAGCATTTGCTGCACCATGCTTCTAGCGCGTCTTCATCGAGAATGAGTAAAGTAATACTACTGGCGAGCACGATGGCACCTCCAATCCAGCTCAAGCGACTAAGCCAAAGCATGGCAGCCCTATTTGCCGCCAATCGTGCAGATAATTCCGAGAAGGTAGTACTGATGGCACGTGCACGTATGTCGGTGACGCTAACCGACAGCCAGTGAAAAAGTGCGCTAGCCTGTGAAAACGCTGTTCCCCCTTGCCCCAGCAACAGGGCAATGGTAGATACCGCTCTTACCCTGTAGGCTGATGCTATTAACGTTTTGGATCTCTCATCTCTATCTTTTGCATCGGAGATGTCCCACACGATACTGACAATCCCCCCCACCGCCGCCAACCCCGCCCCCCTGACCGGGCAGCCATCACTTGTAGCGATGGATGTTGGACAACTGCTT
>NZ_JACVTO010000023.1 GCF_016518545.1 Pseudomonas sp. S30 | reverse complement strand
CCCCCCCCCCCCCCCCCGCCCCCCCCCCCCCCCCCCCCCCCCCCCCCCCCCACGACTGTCAGAGCATGCAGAGCGACAAGGGTTCGGCGATGTAGGCCGGCTTGTCCTGACCCTCTATCTCGAGGGTGGCCGTGGCCTTGAGCAGCCACTGGCCGGGCTTCTTTTCGGTCGCCTGGATCAGGTCGACCTTCAGCCGCACCTGGCTGTCGACCTTCACCGGCTGGATGAAACGGACGCTGTCCAGACCATAGTTGATGACCATCTTCACCCCTTCGGGCAGGACGAGGATGTCTTCCATCAGCTTGGGCATCAGCGACAGGGTAAGAAAACCATGGGCGATGGTCGAGCCGAACGGCGTCTGCGCCGCGCGTTGCGGATCGACGTGGATGAACTGGAAATCGCCCGTGGCCTCGGCGAACAGGTTGATGCGCGACTGGTCGATCTTGAGCCAGGCGGAACGTCCCAGTTCCTTGCCGACGTACTGCGCGAGCTGCGTGACGGGTACATAGGGCATCGTGACACTCCAGAGGTCTGTCCAGGTCGGTCCTGGTACGAAGGTGCAAGATCAGCATGGCCAGGGAGGCGGGTCAAGGGCCGGGCGGCGAAGCGAATGACGCCGTATTCAGCGTGGCCGTGCTTATAATGGCGCCCGTTGCCCAAGGAGATGCTTATGCTGCTGCGTGGTCTGACCTGGCTGGTGCTGTTCCAGCTGCTGGGCACGGCGCTCAATCACCTGCTGCTGCCCGTGCTGCCGGGGCCGATCATCGGCCTGTTGCTGTTGCTGGTCTACCTGATGATCCGTGGCGAAGTCGGCCAGCCGCTCAACCAGGCCGCCAGCAGTCTGCTGCGCTACCTGCCCCTGCTGCTGGTGCCCCCGGCGGTCGGCGTTATGGTGTATGCCCGCGCGATCGCGGCCGACTTCTGGGCCATCGTCGGCGCGCTGGTGATCTCGTGCCTGCTCACCCTGGCGTTCGTCGGGGTACTGATGCAGAAGCTGATCCACCGCCACGGCAAACGCGAGCAGCAGCCATGAGCCTGGACTGGCAGGGGGCCGCCCAGGCGGTCATCCATCATCCGCTGTTCGGTATCGGCCTGACCCTGGGGGCCTACCAGCTGGTGCTGGCGGCCTACGAGCGCACGCGCTGGATTTTCCTGCAACCGGTGCTGGTGTCGATGCTGCTGGTGATCGCCGTACTGGTGCTGTGCGGCATCGACTACACCGAGTACAAGCGCGGCACCGAGATCCTCAACACCCTGCTCGGCCCTGCCACGGTGGCGCTGGCCGTGCCGCTGTATCTGAATCTGCGGCGTATCCGCCAACTGTTCTGGCCGATCTTGACTACGCTGGTAGTCGGAGGGCTGTTCGCCACGCTCGCCTGCCTCGTGCTGGGGACGTGGTTCGGGGCCGAGCACATGATCCTGATGACCATGGCGCCCAAGTCGGTCACTTCACCGATCGCCATGCTGGTGGCCGAGCAGATCGGCGGCGTGGCTGCACTGGCGGCGGTGTTCGTGTTGATCACCGGGGTGATCGGCGCGATCTTCGGGCCGGCGCTGCTCAGCCGCTGTGGCGTGCACAGCCCGGAGGCGCGGGGCATGTCGCTGGGCATCACCGCCCACGCCGTGGGCACTTCGGTGGCCTTGCAGGAAAGTGAAGAATGCGGCGCCTTCGCGGCGTTGGCGATGAGCCTGATGGGTGTGGCCACCGCAGTGCTGCTGCCGCTGGCGGTCAGCCTGGTGGCGTAAGGAGTGCACATGAGTCTGCCGTTGTTTCCGCTCAATACCGTGCTGTTCCCCGGTTGTCTGCTCGACTTGCAGATCTTCGAGGCGCGCTATCTGGACATGATCGGCCGCTGCATGAAGCAGGGCGCCGGCTTCGGTGTAGTGTGCATCGAGGACGGCGAGCAGGTCGGTCTGGCGCCCGCGGGCGTTTCCGCGTTCGGCTGCGAGGCGCTGATCCGCGACTTCGCCCAGCAGGACAATGGCTTGCTGGGGATTCGCGTCGAAGGGGGGCGACGGTTTCGCGTCGAAGGCACCGAGGTGCTCAAGGACCAGTTGCTGACGGCTGAAGTGCGCTGGTTGGCGGACCTGCCGGACACACCGTTGAGCGAGTCGGACGACGATCTGCTGGCGTTGCTGGTGGCCTTGGGCGAGCACCCCATGGTCGAGGCGCTGGACATGCCGCGCCAGGTCGATGGCCGCCAATCGCTGGCCAACCAGTTGGCCTATCTGTTGCCATTCGTGGACCAGGACAAGCTCGACCTGCTGGCCATGGATTCGCCCCAGCGGCGCCTGGACACCATCCAGTTGCTGCTGGAGCGGCTGCAGGGCGAGCTCTTCGCCTGACGCGGCTCAGTACTGATAGCGCAGCAGCGCCTTGGGCAAGGCGTGCATGGCGAAGAAGCTCAGCAGGACGATGCATGCCGGCAGGACCAGCCACCATACCTTGAGCGACATGGCCGTCAGCGGCTGGCGATACTGCACCAGTGCCAGGCTGGCGGCCGTGACGCAGCAGGCCAGCAGCGCGCCAGCGAGGATGTCGGTCGGCCAGTGAGCGCCCAGATAGACCCGCGACAGGGCGATCGACAGCGCCGGCAGCACCGCCAGCAGTATCCATGTCAGGCGCATCCGCGGCGGTTGGCCGCGTCCGGCCAGCACCGCCAGCACCAGGAAGAAGGCGAACGAAGCCGAGCTATGGCCGCTGGGCATGCTGTAGCTGGTCAGCGGATCGGTCAGCACTTCCGGCCGCGCACGGGCGAACAGCCACTTCAGCGTGCCGTTGCACAACGCCGTGCCCACCAGCGCGCCACCGGCGAAGACTGCATGGCGCCATTGCCGCAGCAGCAACAGCAGACCGGTGAGCAGGCCGCCGAGGAAGAACTGGGTCTTGAAATCGCCCAGTCGGGTCACCACCACCACGGCGCCATCCAGGGCCTGGCTGCGGTGTTCCTGGACCAGGGCCATGATGCCCTGGTCGAAGGCTTTCATGTACGGCCAGCCCAGGAATACGGCGGCCAGCGCCACCAGGCTCAAGCCCGCGATCAGGCGGGTGCCATGACGCTGATCGCGCACGCTGCTGTTGAAGCTCAGCCCTACCAGCACCGCGAGGACCGCCGCGACGATACCGGCCTGCAACCAGAACCCCTCGGGCAATGGCAGGCGAATCGCCGCGCCCGTTGCCCAGCCGGGCAGCAGGTAGGCCACCGACCATCCCGCCGCGGCCACCAGGCTGACGGCGATGAACCGGGGCAGGGGCATGTCGAGCATGCCGGCCACCATCGGCAACATCGGCCGCAGCGGGCCTATGAAGCGGCCGACCAGCAGGCTGGCGGTGCCGTAGCGCTGGAAGTAGGTCTCGGCGCTGCCGATCCACTCGGGGTGATGGCGCAGCACCGGCAGTCGGCGGATGCCCTGGTGGAAGTATTTACCGATGGCGTACGACAGCGCGTCGCCCAGCAGGCCGCCGAGAAAGCCCAGCAACAGGGTTTCACCCAGGCCGAAGGTGCCACTGCCGGCCAGCACCGCCACGGCGAACAGCAGCACGGTGCCGGGTACGATGATTCCGGCGATGGCCAGGCATTCGATGCAGGCGATGAGGAAGATCGCCACGCCCAGCCACTGCGGATTGCCGCTGAGCCAGGCGGTGAGGCTGTCGAGCCATTGGCCCATGGATCAGTTTCCTTGTTCCAGAATGAAGAAGTCCCGGCCTTCGACCTGGCCCCGGCGCAGCGGGTTCCGGGTGCAGAAGCGGGCGAACTCGGCGTCGACGAAGCGGTAGGGCAGGTGCTCGTCACGGCCGCTGGGGATACCCAGGCGGGTGGTCTGGACGATGCGCAGCACCGGCAGCGCGCAGTCTTCGACGTACAGGCGCTCGGGGTCGAAACGCCGAGCGTCCCATTCCGGTACCTTCAGGCCCAGCGCCCGGCACAGCAGGGTCTGGCCGGCGCACAGGCATTCGGCCGGACGCAGGTTGCCGCTGGCATCGGGGTTGTTCAGTTGCATGCGCGCCAGGCTGTCGTCACCGGAGCGCGCATCGACCCACGGGTACGCCGACTTGATCAGCACCGCGTTGCCTGGCCCATGGGCGCTGAAATTCAGCGAGTCGCCGCCGCGGGCGTAGTACATGTAGATATGGCCGCCATCGAGAAACAGCGCCTTGCGCTTTTCGGTGTAGCCCAGCGAGGCATGGCTGCCCTTGTCGGTCAGGCAGTACGCCTCGGTCTCGATGATGCGCGCCGCCAGCCACAGGTCGCCCTGGCGGTGACGGATCACCTTGCCCAGCAGTGCGCGGGCGAGGCTCAGGGCGTCACGGTCGAAGAAACTGTCGGGCAGGGCGCGGCTTGGGCGGTAATCGGGGTCGGGCATGCTGGCGGTTCGTCAGGGCACAGGCCAGGGATCATAGCAACGATCGCCTTAATCGGTGCTGAACGAGGTTGTAACAGATTGAACGAGACGCCACTGGGAATCGCTTCCCAAGCCAGCCTGCCAGTGCCGAGCACCCAGCCCTCGCTACATGAGGCCTGCGCCACGGTACCCTGACGAACCGATACCACCGGTTACAAGATTCCTACCCATTTACCCTGTCATCTTCTACCATCCGCCTCCCGCCGCTGGGCGTACCCGAGCGCGCCAGTTATAATCAGCCGATTTCCCCTTTGGCAAGACATCGAGCCCATGACCGAGTCCGTTCCTGACTACATGACCCGCCTGGGTCGCGCCGCCCGTGAGGCCTCGCGGGTGATCGGCCGTGCCAGCACCGCGCAGAAGAATCGTGCCCTGCTGGCGGCCGCCGATGCCTTGGACGCGGCTCGCCAGGCGCTGGGCGCAGCCAACGAGCAGGACCTGGCCGCCGGTCGCGCCAATGGCCTGGAGGCAGCACTGCTGGATCGCCTGGCGCTCACGCCCGCGCGCATCGATGGCATGATCACCGGCCTGCGCCAGGTCGCGGCACTGGCCGATCCCGTGGGGGCCATCCGTGACATGAGCTACCGTCGGTCGGGCATTCAGGTCGGCAAGATGCGCGTGCCCCTGGGCGTCATCGGCATCATCTACGAATCGCGTCCGAACGTGACCATCGATGCGGCCAGCCTGTGCCTGAAGTCCGGCAACGCCACCATCCTGCGCGGCGGCTCCGAGGCCATCCATTCCAACCGTGCCATCGCCACCTGCATTCAGCAGGGCCTGGCCGAGGCGGGCCTGCCGCCTGCCGTGGTGCAGGTGGTCGAGACTACCGATCGCGCCGCGGTGGGGGCGCTGATCGCCATGCCGGAATTCGTCGACGTGATCGTGCCGCGGGGCGGGCGCGGGTTGATCGAGCGCATCAGCCGCGACGCACGGGTGCCGGTCATCAAGCACCTGGACGGCATTTGCCACGTGTACGTGGACGCCCATGCCGACCTGGCCAAGGCCGAGCGCATCGCCTTCAACGCCAAGACCTACCGCTACGGTATCTGCGGGGCCATGGAAACCCTGCTGGTGGACGCCAGCGTCGCCCAGGCCTTCCTGCCGTCGATGGCGCGGCGCTTCGAGGAAAAAGGCGTCGAGTTGCGCGGCTGCCCACGCACCTGCGCGATCATCCCCGCCTCGCCGGCCAGCGAAGACGACTGGCACACCGAGTACCTCGACGCGATCCTGTCGATCCGCGTGGTCGACGACCTTACGGCGGCCATCGAGCACATCAACCACTATGGCTCGCACCACACCGATGCCATCGCCACCGAACACCAGGGCAACGCCCGGCGCTTCATGGCCGAGGTCGACTCGGCCTCGGTGATGCTCAACACCCCGACCTGCTTCGCCGACGGCTTCGAATACGGCCTGGGCGCCGAGATCGGCATCTCCACCGACAAGCTGCATGCCCGCGGCCCCGTGGGGCTCGAAGGGCTGACCTGCGAGAAGTACGTGGTGATCGGCGACGGTCAGCTGCGCGGGGCGTGCTGAGTTGAGCGAGGCCACGGCGGTGCGACGCATCGGTATCCTGGGCGGCACCTTCGACCCCGTGCACATCGGCCACCTGCGCAGCGCGCTGGAAGTGGCCGAGTTCATGGCGCTGGACGAGCTGCGCCTGCTGCCCAATGCGCGTCCGCCACACCGCGATACCCCGCAGGTGGCCGCCACCGACCGTCTGGCCATGGTGCGCAAGGCCGTGCAGGGCGCACCGGGGCTGAGCGTCGATGCGCGTGAGCTGGAGCGGGACAAACCCTCCTACACCATCGACACCCTGGAATCGGTCCGCGCCGAGCTCCAGCCGCAGGATCAGCTGTACCTGGTACTGGGCTGGGACGCGTTCTGCGGCCTGCCCGGCTGGCACCGCTGGGAAGAACTCCTGCAACACTGTCACATCCTGGTGCTGCAACGCCCGGATGCCGACGTGGAACCCCCCGACGAGCTGCGCAACCTGCTGGCTGCGCGCTCGCAGAGCGATCCCACCGCCATGTCCGGCCCGGCGGGTAACATTTCGTTCGTCTGGCAGACCCCGCTCGCGGTGTCCGCCACGCAGATCCGACAGCTGCTGGCCAGCGGCAAGTCGGTTCGGTTTCTGGTGCCGGACGCCGTACTGGCCTATATCGAGGCGCACGGTCTGTACCGTGCGTCCCACTGAGGGGGCCGCAGGGCACCCCATTCAACGAGTTGAACGAGTTTTATATGACCAAGCAGAAAATCAATGGCGAAGAACTGGTCGAACTGACCAAGGCCGCGCTGGAAGACGTCAAGGCCCAGGACATTCAGGTCATCGACGTGCGCGACAAGCACAGCCTCACCGACTACATGATCATCGCCACCGGTACCTCCAACCGGCAGATCAACGCCATGCTGGAAAAGGTCCGCGAGGCGGTCAAGGCCAAGGGCGCCCAGCCTCTGGGCGAGGAAGGCAAGGGCGACAGCGACTGGGTGCTGCTGGACCTCAACGACGTCATCGTCCACATGATGACGGCCGCCGCTCGCCAGTTCTATGACCTGGAGCGCCTGTGGCTGGGCGCCGAGCAGAGCCGCGCCGCTGACGCCAAGCACCACAGCCCGGAAAACACCAGCGACTACTTCACCGACAAGCTCAAGGATCGGGAATAAGGAGGCGCCATGCGTCTGCGCCTGATCGCGGTCGGTTCGCGCATGCCCAAGTGGGTCGAGGAAGGCTGGCACGAGTACGCCAAGCGCCTGCCCCAGGAGCTGTCGCTGGAACTGGTGGAGATCGCGCTGAACACCCGCGGCAAGAACGCCGACGTTGCCCGCCTGATCCGTCAGGAGGGCGAGGCGATGCTGGCCAAGGTGCAGCCGGGCGAGCGTGTCGTCACCCTCGAGGTGCACGGCAAGCCGTGGAGCACCGAGCAGTTGGCGGTCGAACTGGACCGCTGGCGGCTGGATTCGCGTACGGTCAACCTGATGGTGGGTGGTCCGGAAGGGCTGGCGCCGGAGGTCTGTGCCCGTGCCGAGCAGCGCTGGTCGCTGTCGCCCTTGACCCTGCCGCATCCGCTGGTGCGTATCCTCATCGGCGAACAGATCTACCGCGCCTGGACCGTGCTGTCCGGGCACCCCTACCACAAATGATCGCGTAAGCCCGTCCGATGCCGCAGCAGATCCGCCTCAAGGACCACGAGAAAGACGCACGCCTGGTGCGCAACCGCGTCGTGGTCGGTGCGGTGGCCACCGTGCTGCTGGTTGCCGTGCTCATCGCGCGCCTGTACTACCTGCAGATCATCCAGTACGACTACCACTCCACGCTGTCGGAGAACAACCGGGTGCACGTGCAGCCGATCCCGCCCACCCGCGGGCTGATCTTCGACCGCAACGGGGTAATAGTTGCCGACAACCGGCCCAGCTTCAGCCTAAGCATGACGCGCGAGCGCGCTGGCAACTGGCAGGAGGTACTCGACACCATCATCGAGGTGCTGGCGCTGACCGAGGATGACCGTGCCCTGTTCGAGAAGCGCATGAAGCAGGGGCGTCGACCGTTCGAGCCGGTGCCCATCCTGTTCGAACTCAGCGAAGACCAGATCGCCCGGGTGGCGGTCAATCAGTTCCGCCTGCCGGGGGTGGAGGTGGTCGCGCAACTGGTCCGCCACTACCCGCAAGGGGCGCACTTCGCCCATTCGGTGGGCTACGTGGGGCGGATCAACGAGAAGGAACTCAAGACCCTCGACCCGGTGAACTACAGCGGCACCCACCATATCGGCAAGACCGGCGTGGAGCGCTTCTACGAAGACCAGCTGCATGGCCAGGTGGGCTACGAGGAAGTCGAGACCAACGCGCGCGGCCGTGTGCTGAGGGTGCTCAAGCGCACCGACCCCAAGCCTGGCAAGGACATCGTCCTGAGCCTGGACATCAAGTTGCAGGAAGCCGCCGAGCAGGCCCTGGGTGGCCGCCGCGGCGCCATCGTGGCCCTCGAACCGCGCACGGGCGAGGTACTGGCCATGGTCAGCCAGCCCAGCTTCGATCCGAACCTGTTCGTCACCGGCATCAGTTTCAAGGCCTACGCCGAGCTGCGCGATTCGATCGATCGCCCGCTGTTCAACCGCGTGTTGCGCGGGCTATATCCGCCCGGCTCGACCATCAAGCCGGCGGTGGCCATCGCCGGGCTGGACAGCGGCGTGGTCAATGCCAGCTCGCGGGTGTTCGACCCAGGCTACTACCAACTGCCCAACTACGACCATAAGTACCGTAACTGGAACCGCAGCGGCGACGGCTGGGTGGATCTGGACGTGGCGATCATGCGTTCCAACGACACGTATTTCTATGAACTGGCGCACAAGATGGGCATCGATCGCCTGTCGGCCTACCTGAACAAGTTCGGCATCGGCCAGAAGGTCTCACTGGACATGTTCGAGGAGTCCCCGGGGCTGATGCCTTCGCGCGAATGGAAACGCGCTACCCGGCGCCAGGCCTGGTTCCCCGGCGAAACGCTGATTCTCGGTATCGGCCAGGGCTACATGCAGGCCACACCCCTGCAACTGGCCCAGGCCACGGCGCTGATCGCCAACAAGGGCAAGTGGAATCGGCCGCACCTGGCCAAGACCATCGAAGGCCAGCCACCGGTGGACGAGAATCCGATGGCCGACATCCTGCTGCGTGATGGCAATGACTGGGCACGGGTCACCCACGGCATGGAGCAGGTGATGCACGGGGCCCGCGGTACCGCGCGCAAGGCGGCGCTCGGCTCGCCCTATCGCATCGCCGGCAAGAGCGGCACCGCGCAGGTGGTGGCGATCAAGCAGGGGGAGAAGTACGACCGCAACAAGCTCCAGGAGCGTCACCGCGACCACGCGCTGTTCGTTGCCTTCGCCCCAGCCGAGGCGCCGAAGATCGTGGTGGCGGTGATGGTCGAGAATGGCGAGTCCGGCTCTGGAGTCGCAGCGCCCGTGGTGCGCCAGGTCATGGATGCCTGGTTGCTCGACGAGAATGGCCAGCTCAAGCCCGAGTTCGGCCCTGCCACCGCCACCGTCGCTCAGGAAACGGCCCCGTGAAGAACAATTTCGATCGCATGCTCTCCAGTGAAGACGTGATGCGCCGTCGCGCCAGCTTCCTGCAGCGCATCCATGTCGACGGTCCGCTGCTGCTGATCCTGCTGACCCTGGCCGCCGGCAGCCTCTTCGTCCTGTATTCGGCCAGCGGCAAGAACTGGGACCTGCTGATGAAGCAGGCCACTTCGTTCGGCATCGGCCTGGTCTCGATGTTCGTCATCGCCCAGCTGGAACCGCGCTTCATGGCGCGCTGGGTGCCCGTGGCCTACGTGGTCGGGGTGCTGCTGCTGGTGGTGGTGGACGTGATGGGCCACAACGCCATGGGCGCCACGCGCTGGATCAACATCCCCGGGGTGATTCGCTTCCAGCCCTCGGAATTTCTCAAGATCATCATGCCGGCGACCATCGCCTGGTACCTGTCCAAGCGCACCCTGCCGCCGCACCTCAAGCACGTGGCGATCAGCCTGTTGCTGATCGGCATGCCGTTCATTCTCATCGTGCGCCAACCGGACCTGGGCACCGCGCTGCTGATCCTCGCCTCCGGCGCCTTCGTGCTGTTCATGGGCGGGTTGCGCTGGCGCTGGATCATCAGCGTGGTAGCCGCGGCGGTGCCGGTGGCAGTGGCCATGTGGTTCTTCGTCATGCACGACTACCAGAAACAGAGGGTCCTGACATTCCTCGACCCGGAGAGCGATCCGCTGGGTACCGGCTGGAACATCATCCAGTCCAAGGCCGCCATCGGCTCGGGCGGCGTGTTCGGCAAGGGCTGGTTGCTGGGCACCCAGTCGCACCTGGACTTCCTTCCGGAAAGCCATACCGACTTCATCATCGCCGTGCTCGGCGAGGAATTCGGCTTGGTCGGCATCTGCCTGCTGCTGATCATCTACATGCTGCTGATCGGTCGCGGACTGGTCATCACCGCGCAGGCGCAGACGCTGTTCGGCAAACTGCTGGCCGGCAGCCTGACGATGACCTTCTTCGTTTACGTATTCGTCAATATCGGTATGGTGAGCGGTCTGTTGCCCGTGGTGGGGGTGCCCTTGCCCTTCATCAGCTATGGCGGAACTTCGTTGGTGACGCTGCTGTCAGCGTTTGGCGTTCTGATGTCGATCCATACGCACCGTAAATGGATCGCGCAGGTTTGAATAAGGTGAACAATTTCATGCAAGCAGTGCGTAGTTGGGCGGCCCGTTGTATGCCGTGGATCGGCGCGGTGGGGCTGCTCGGCGCTGTCCAGCACGCCGATGCCGGCGATTACGACGGCTCGCCTCAGGTGGCCGAGTTCGTCGGTCAAATGAGCCGCGACTATGGGTTCGCCAGCGAGCAGTTGATGGCCGTGTTCCATGAGGTGCAGCGCAAGCAGGCGATCCTAGATGCGATCTCGCGTCCGGCCGAGCGGGTCAAGCCGTGGAAAGACTACCGGCCGATGTTCATCACCGATGCGCGCATCGCGCGTGGCGTGGACTTCTGGCGCCAGCACGAGGCAGCCCTGACGCGTGCCGAGCAGCAATACGGCGTGCCGGCCCAGTACATCGTGGCGATCATCGGCGTGGAGACCTTCTTCGGGCGCAATACCGGTAACTATCGGGTCATCGACGCGCTGTCCACCCTGGGCTTCGACTATCCGCCGCGGGCTGATTTCTTCCGCAAGGAGTTGCGTGAATTCCTGCTGCTGGCCCGCGAGCAGCAGCTCGACCCGCTCACGCTCAAGGGTTCCTATGCCGGTGCCATGGGACTGCCGCAGTTCATGCCGAGCAGTTTTCGCAACTACGCGGTGGATTTCGACGGCGACGGCCATATCAACATCTGGACCGATCCAGACGACGCCATCGGCAGCGTGGCCAGTTACTTCAAGCGTCATGGCTGGGTCACAGGCGAGCCGGTGGTCAGCCGGGCCGAGGTCGACGGCCCTCGGGTCGACGAAGGTTTGACCCAGGGCATCGAGCCGGCCAGTACGGTCGGCCAGTTGCAGGCGCTGGGCTGGTCGAGTCATGATGCGCTGCGCGACGATCTGCCGGTCACGGCCTTCAGGCTCGAAGGCGACCAAGGCCCGGAATACTGGATGGGCCTGAAGAATTTCTACGCGATCACGCGTTACAACCGCAGCGTGATGTATGCCATGGCGGTGCATCAGCTGTCGCAACAGCTGCTCCAGGCGAAGGGCGTCAAGTAATGCGCGAACTGTTCAAAACCCATACGCTCAAGTTGCTCGGCTGCGCCGCCCTGGGCGTGCTGCTGGTGAGTTGCTCGTCCAGCCGGCCGACCCCTGTCAAGTCCGGCGGCGGTAACGTGGTCCGTGCGCAGCCGGGCCTGGACATCAACCGGGCCCACAAGGACGGTGCGCCGTGGTGGGACGTGGACGTCAACAAGATCCCCGACGCCACCCCGACCCTGCACACCGGCGCCTACAAGGCCAACCCCTATACCGTGCTGGGCAAGACCTACTACCCGATGCAGGACGCGAGCAACTACCGCGCCGAGGGCACGGCGTCCTGGTACGGCACCAAGTTCCACGGGCAGAACACCGCCAACGGCGAGCTGTACGACCTCTATGGCATGAGTGCGGCGCACAAGACTCTGCCGCTGCCCGCCTACGTGCGGGTGACCAACCTGGCCAATGGCCGCAGCGTGATCCTGCGGGTCAATGACCGTGGGCCGTTCTATTCCGACCGCATCATCGACCTGTCCTACGCCGCCGCGAAGAAGCTCGGCTATGCCGAGACCGGTACCGCCCACGTACGTGTGGAGGGCATCGACCCGCAGCAGTGGTGGGCGCAGAAAGGCCAGCGTCCGCCGCTGGTGCTCAAGGAGCCGCAGGTGGCCCAGGCCCAGCCGGTGCCGGTCAGCACCGGTCGGGTCGAACAGTGGACACCGCCGCCGCAGCAGCACGCCGCCCCCGTGGTGCCCGTGCAGGTCGGGGGCAACAATGTACCTGGCAACCGCGGCGGCAGCTTCCTGCAGGTCGGCGCCTTCGCCAACCCGGACGCCGCCGAACTGCTGCGTGCCAAGCTCAGCACCATGGTCAGCGCACCGGTGTTCATCAGCTCCATCGTGCGCAACCAGCAGACCCTGCACCGCGTGCGCCTGGGGCCGATCACCAGCGCGGGCGAGATCCAGCAGGCCCAGGACAGCATCCGCCTGGCGAACCTTGGCCAGGCCAAGGTGGTCACGGACTGAGCTGCGTGAGCCAGGCTGCAACCCGTATGCTGCAAGATGCCGGAGGCGCGGGGCCGGACCCGCTGCTGCCACCGGCAGCTTGCGGCGCACGAGTTGCAGCTTGTTCATGAATTGCCCAGGCATGCCATGTACAATGGCCGTTTTGCCCCGTGGGGCAGGGCTGGGCGACAGCCCCGATTCACACTGAAATGCCGCGGGAGCCCTGCGGAACATCAGACCATTAGCGATCTACGAGAGACGGATGAACATCACCAACCTTGCCAAACGCCTTTGCCTGCCCGTACTGCTGATGATCATGCCCGCTGCGTTCGCAGCCGAGCAGATGATGCCGGCGCCTCCGCAACTGGCCGCCAAATCCTACGTGCTGATGGACGCCTCCAGCGGCAACGTGCTGGTGGAAAACAATGGTGACGAACGTCTGCCACCGGCCAGCCTGACCAAGCTGATGACCGCCTACATCGCGACCCTGGACATCCGTCGCGGGCAGATCGGCGAGAACGATCCGGTGACCGTCAGCGAGAACGCCTGGCGCACCGGCGGCTCGCGCATGTTCATCAAGGTCGGTACCCAGGTGACCGTCAGCGATCTGCTGCACGGCATCATCATCCAGTCGGGCAACGATGCCTCGGTCGCCCTGTCCGAGCACATCGCCGGCAGCGAAGACGCCTTCGCCGACATGATGAACAAGACCGCTGCCGACCTGGGCATGTCCAACTCGCACTTCATGAACCCCACCGGCCTGCCGAACCCCGAGCACTATTCCTCGGCGCACGACATGGCCTTGCTCGCGCGGGCGATCATCAACGAGGACCCGGCGCACTACGCCATCTACTCGCAGAAAGAGTTCTTCTGGAACAACATCAAGCAGCCCAACCGCAACCTGCTGCTGTGGCGCGACAAGACAGTCGACGGCCTGAAGACCGGTCACACCGAAGAGGCCGGCTACTGCATGGTGGCTTCCGCCGTACGTGACGGTCAGCGTCTGATCGCCGTGGTGTTCGGCACCAACAGCGAGCAGTCCCGCGCTGCCGAAACCCAGAAGCTGCTGACCTACGGCTTCCGCTTCTTCGAAACCCAGACCTTCTACCAGAAGGGTGTGGAATTGAGCCAGGCGCCGGTCTGGAAGGGCGCCACTGGTCAGGTGAAGGCTGGCCTGGCCAATGACCTGACCATGACCATGCCCAAGGGCCAGCTCAAGCGCCTGCAAGCGTCGATGACCATGAACCCGCAGCTGACCGCGCCCATCGCCAAGGGCGAAGTGATCGGCAAGGTGGAAGTCAAGCTGGACGACAAAGTGGTGCACACCGCCGACCTTATCGCCCTCGACGGCGTCGAGGAAGGTGGTTTCTTCCGTCGTATGTGGGATAGCATCCGCCTGTTCTTCTACGGTTTGTTCAACTGATCCGTGACCTGCCATGCCCCCGAGCGCGCGCCCGGGGGCATCGTTGTTGCCACGCCTTACGAGGGCGTATCCGCCATGAGCGATGCTGACGTCAAGTCGCACAAAATCGAATTTCCCTGCGAGGACTATCCGATCAAGGTGATCGGCGATACCGGTGTCGGTTTCAGCGACACCGTCATCGAGATCCTCAAGAAGTATGCCGAGGTGGACATGAGCACCCTGGCCGAGCGCCAGAGCAAGGAAGGCAAGTACACCACCGTGCAACTGCACATCGTCGCCACCAGCGAGGACCAGTTGCAGGACATCAACAGCGCCCTGCGTGCCACCGGCATCGTGAAAATGGTACTGTGATGCCCGCGTGCCTGGGCTTTCGCGAGCTTGGCCTGCAACCGTACGAACCGGTGCTGGAGGCCATGCGCCGCTTCACCGGGCGACGTTCGGCCGATGCGCCCGACGAAGTCTGGCTGGTCGAGCACCTGCCGGTGTTCACCCAGGGCCAGGCAGGCAAGCCCGAGCACCTGATGCTGACCGGTGACATCCCGGTGGTGCAGACCGAACGGGGCGGCCAGGTGACCTATCATGGTCCGGGGCAGCTGGTGGCCTACGTGCTGCTGGACGTACGTCGCCTCGGTATCGGCGTTCGCGAGCTGGTCAGTCGTCTGGAAAACAGCCTGGTGGCCCTGCTGGCCAGCTATGGTGTCCAGGCCGCCGCCAAGCCCGATGCGCCGGGTGTGTACGTGGATGGCGCCAAGATCGCTTCGCTGGGCCTGCGCATCCGTAACGGTTGTGCGTTTCACGGCCTGGCCCTGAACGTCGACATGGACCTGTCGCCGTTTCGCCGCATCAACCCCTGCGGGTACGCGGGGCTGGCCATGACCCAGCTGCGCGACCACACAGGCCCGATCGAACTCGACGAGGTCAGGACAAGGCTGCGCGAACAGCTGGTCAGGCACCTCGACTACGCTGAGCAGACGACCCTGACGGGCGGAATCGACTGAATATGACAACTGTGCAAGAAGCCGTGCCGAACCTGATCCCGACGCAAGACGTCACGCCCCGCCCTGCGCCGAAGAAGGTCGAAGCCGGCGTCAAGCTGCGGGGCGCCGAGAAGGTCGCCCGTATCCCGGTGAAGATCATCCCCACCGACGAGCTGCCGAAAAAGCCCGACTGGATCCGCGTGCGCATTCCGGTATCGCCCGAGGTCGACCGTATCAAGCAGCTGCTGCGCAAGCACAAGTTGCACAGCGTGTGCGAAGAGGCTTCTTGCCCGAACCTGGGCGAGTGCTTCTCCGGTGGCACGGCTACCTTCATGATCATGGGTGACATCTGCACCCGTCGTTGCCCGTTCTGCGACGTCGGTCACGGTCGTCCGAAGCCGCTGGATGTGGACGAGCCGAAAAACCTGGCCGTGGCCATCGCCGACCTGCGCCTGAAGTACGTGGTGATCACCTCGGTCGACCGCGACGACCTGCGCGACGGCGGCGCCCAGCATTTCGCCGACTGCATCCGCGAGATCCGCGCGCTGTCGCCGGGCGTACAGCTCGAAACCCTGGTCCCGGATTACCGTGGTCGCATGGACGTGGCGCTGGAGATCACCGCGCAGACGCCACCCGATGTGTTCAACCACAACCTGGAAACCGTGCCACGCCTGTACAAGGCGGCGCGTCCCGGCTCGGACTACGACTGGTCGCTGGACCTGCTGCAGAAATTCAAGAAGCTGGTCCCCCACGTGCCGACCAAATCCGGCTTGATGCTCGGCCTGGGCGAGACCGACGAGGAAGTGATCGAAGTGATGAAGCGCATGCGCGAGCACGAGATCGATATGCTGACCCTCGGCCAGTACCTGCAACCGTCGCGCAGCCACTTGCCGGTGCAGCGCTTCGTGCACCCTGATACCTTCGCCTGGTTCGCCGAAGAGGGCTATCGGATGGGCTTCAAGAACGTGGCCTCCGGGCCGCTGGTGCGTTCCTCCTACCACGCCGACCAGCAGGCGCACGAGGCCAGGATCAAGCTCTGACCGCCAGCGTTGCACACATGCCGATACTCGCTGGGAAGCAGTATCGGTATTTTTTTGCGCGGCGCATGGCATGCTGCCGGCTTCAAGCGTAATGGAGATGGCTCATGCAACCCAGTGACACCCTCGCAGCGATGTTGCCCAAGGCATTGGACAAGGGCGCGCGGTTCGCCATCGTCGCGCCAGCGGGGCCGGCGCGGCTGGATACGCAAAAGGCCACGGCCTGGTTCGAAAGCCGCGGCTATGGCTGCCGAATCTACCCGGGAGCCTTGCAGTCGGACGGCTACCTGGCCGGCAGTGACCAGCAGCGCGCACGGGATCTGCAGGAGGCGTTCGCCGATCCCGAAATCGACGCCATCCTGTGCATGCGTGGCGGCTATGGCAGCATGCGCCTGCTCGACCGGCTGGACTTCGCGCTGATCGGTCGGCATCCCAAACCGCTGATCGGTTACAGCGACATCACCGCGCTGCACACGGCCATCGCGCGTCATGCAGGCTTCGTCACCTTCCACGGCGGCATGCTCAACGCCGATCTGCTGGGCCACAAACTCGAGCCCACCGTCGGTTCGCTGCTCGGGCAGTTGCACGGTGAGCGCGGGCCAGGCGATGCCATCGAGCACCCGGCAGGCTTTGCCTTGACCACCGTATCAGGGGGCAGGGCCAGCGGTCGTCTGGTTGGCGGCAATCTGTCGATGCTGGGGGCCACCCTGGACACGCCAGCGGAAATCGATTCCCACGACAGCATTCTGTTCATCGAGGACGTCAATGAACCGCTGTATCGGGTGGACCGTCTGCTGACCCAACTGCGTCTGGCAGGCAAGCTGGAAGGGGTGAGAGGGGTACTGGCTGGAGACTTCGCCGGCATCACCGTGGGCGCGCTGCAGCCGCTGCTGCGGGATATTTTCGGCCCGTTGAACGTGCCCGTCCTGGCCGGCTGGCGCAGCGGTCACAGCGATCCCAACGTCTGCTTGCCGCTGGGCGCGCGCGTGCAGCTGGATGCCGATGCACGGCGGGTGGTGCTCGTGCAGTCGTTGTTCGCTGGCACCGCCTGAGCCCGTCCACAAGCGGCCCGCCGACCGATTTCTAAGCATCGGCGAGCCGCCGCTCCTGCCTGGAGCTGCCGGGAGTCGGTACGGCTAGCGCAGACTCTCCAGCAGCTTGTGCGTTGCGTAGCCGTCGGCCGGCCAGCCCAGGCTCTGCTGCGCGGTGCGAATCGCCTTGCGCGTGTTGGCGCCTATGATTCCGTCGGCATTGCCGGCGTCGTATCCGCGACCATTGAGCAGGTTCTGCAGCTCGACGCGCTCGCTGCGACTCAGCGGCAGATCGTCCTTGGGCCAGGCCCCGGCGATGAAGCCCCAGCCGGAGAAGCGATCGCCCAGCAGGCTCACCGCCAGGGCGTAGGACGAGGAATTGTTGTACTTCAGAATGGCCCGGAAGTTGTCCAGTACCAGGAACGCCGGACCCCGAGCGCCTGCTGGCAGCAACAGGGCGGCCGGCAGCTGGTTGCTGCCAGCGGGCAATTGCGTGCCGGTTGGCAGCTTCACGCCCAGGCCCAGCCACTCGCTGACGGGCTTGCGTTGCGCGCCATCGGCCAGCCAGTAGTCGAAGCCGGCTGGCACCTGGACCTCGAAGCCCCACGGCTGTCCGCGTTTCCAGCCCGAGCTTTGCAGATAGTGCGCAGTGGAGGCCAGGGCATCGGGTGTGCTGTTCCAGATGTCCCGGCGACCGTCGCCGTCGAAGTCCACGGCGTGGGTATTGTAGGTGGTGGGGATGAACTGGGTCTGGCCCATGGCGCCTGCCCACGAGCCGCGCATGGCTTCGGGCTGGATGTCGCCGTTCTGCAGGATCTGCAAGGCGGCGATCAACTGGTCCTGGGCGAAGGTCGGACGGCGCCCCTCGTAGGCCAGGGTGGCCAGCGAGCGGATCACCGACTTGTTGCCCTGGAACTGGCCGAAGTTGCTCTCCATGCCCCAGACCGCCACCAGTACCTGCCGGTCGACGCCATAGCGCTGTTCGATACGCTCCAGCAGCTCGGCGTTCTGCTCCAGCAGTCGCTTGCCGTTGCGTACCCGCAGCGGCGACAGGGCGCCGTCCAGGTATTCCCACACCGGTCGGCTGAACTCTGGTTGGCTGCGGTCGGCCTTGATCACATCCATATCGGGGGTGACCCCGAGAAACGCCCGGTCGAATGTCGCGGCGGTGATACCGGCTTGCAGGGCCTGCTCACGGAAACTCGCTTGCCATTGGGCGAAGGTCTGCAAAGGCTGGATATCGCCCGAGGTGTCCGGCACCTGGGTCGGCAGGCTGACAGTGGGCGTGGGCTGGGCTGGCGTGAGGGGCAGGGCATCGGCGGCAGTGGGTTTTTCCGCACAGGCGACGAGCAGGATGAAGCTGGACGCGGCGATCAGCTGGCGGGGTTGCCAGCGCTGGGAAAGACTGAAGGACATGCACAGATCCAGGTTTGCAGTTCAAGTGCCGACCATATCATGACTGCGGCTTTTTCAGGCGGCCAGAAAGCAAGAAGCCTCCCAATCTCGTGATTGGAAGGCTTCGCGGCGGTAGCTGCCCTTGCCCTTGTCCGGTCGTTCCTGTCGGCAACGGAACAGCGGTTGGGCGACGATCGACTTGGCCTTGTTCGGGCCGTGCTTCTTCGGCTTCTTGCTCATGGCGGATTCCCGATGGGGTGGCTTTCGCGGCGCACTGTAAAGACCATTGCGCACCTGGGCCAATTGAATGTGTTTATGGCCCGTGGACCGCGCGCGATCACAAGGGAGGCAGGTGGATCCGCTGGCCGGCCATCAGCAGCGTGAGGCGCGTCAGGCTGGTCCATGGCGAGCCGTCGGCCTGGCCCTTGATCTGCGCGTCGATACGCTGTGCATCCTGCAACAGCTGGGTCCAGCGCTGCGCCGACAGGCGCTGCAAGGCCTTGCTCACCAGAGGCCGGCGCTTGTCCCATACCGGCGGCCTGGCCTGGCTGAAGGCCTTGTCCAGGGGCACGCCCTGGCTGAATTGCTGGGCGAGGCTCGCCAGCAGCCGCAATTCCCGCGCCAGTGCCCAGAGAATCACGGGTGGCTCCACCCCTTCGCCGCGCAACCCTTCGAGCATGCGCAGAGCATGCACCGCTTCGCCGTTGAGGATCGCATCGACCAGCCCGAACACATCGAAACGTGCGCTGTCGGCCACCGCGGCCTGCACCGTTTCGACGGTTATCTGCTTGCCGTCGGCCAGTAGCTTGAGCTTTTCGATTTCCTGGGCGGCGGCGAGCAGATTTCCTTCCACGCGAGTGGCGATCAGGTCGAGGGCGTCGCGCTGTGCCGACAGACCGGCCTGGGACAGTCGCTGGTTGATCCACTGCGGCAGTTGCTGAGCGTCGACCGGCCAGATCTGAATGAACTGACACTGTGAGCCCTCGACCAGCGCCTTGCCCCACTTGGTTTTCTGGGCGCTGCCGTCGAGCTTGGGCAGGCTGATCAGCAACAGCGTGTCTTCGGCGGGCCGTGCGCAGTATTCGATCAGTGCCGCTGCGCCCTTGTCGCCCGGCTTGCCCGAGGGCAAGCGCAGTTCGAGCAGGCGGCGCTGGGCGAACAGCGAAAGGCTGGCGCCAGCCTGCAGCAGGCTGCCCCAGTCGAAATTGGCGTCGGCGCTGAACACCTGGCGCTCATCGAAGCCCTGCTGGCGAGCGGCGCTGCGGATGGCATCGGCCGCTTCCTGGCACAGCAGCGGGTCGTCGCCGCTGACTACGTAGACCGGCGCGAGGCCACCTTGCAGGTGCTTGTTGAGTTGGGCAGCAGATAGCTTCATGGGCGGGAAAGGGGCACCGGGGTGCCCCTGCTGGCTCAGTTGGCCGGAACTTCCATCGGCGATTGCTGGGGCGTATTGTCCTGCACGCGCTGCGCTTCACGCAGTGCTTCGGCTTCGGCGCGGGCACGCTCGTCGGCTTTGTGCTGCAGGTCCGCCAGTTGTGCAGGGGTGAGTTGTTGCAGACGGACCATCATGCTCTGGACCAGTTCGCGGCGCAGTTCCTTGCGGATCTGCACCGACTCCTGAGCCGAGCCGGAGATGTTGTTGCCGTCGTAGACGTAGTCCTTGCGCACTTCCACCTTGTCTTCCAGCAGCACGGCGTCGTTACGGCCCTGTACGGCATAGTTGAGCACGGTGGTGAGTTCGTATTCGGCCGAGCGGCTGCCACCGTTGTAGGTCGCGGCCCGCTGGGACTCCTGCTCGTTGGTGAGCACCAGCTTGTAGGGTGCGGCGGCGGAGACCGTGATACCGCTGTTCTGCAGCGACTGGCGCAGCTGCTTGACGGTATCGCCGTAAGCGTTGCGCGCAGACAGGTCCAGTTCCTTGAAGGCCAGCTCGTTGGTGCCGGTACCGCGCAGCTGGAAACCGCAGGCGCCCAGCGTCGCGGCCAGGCCAATAACCAGCAGATTGCGTTTGATCATGGTGTTGCTCCCTTGTGGGCCTGTACCGCCCGCCCTGTCGCCAGGGCGGGCGTTGCCATCAGTTGGCGACGATGTTGACCAGCTTGCCCGGCACGACGATGACCTTGCGGATGGTCAGGCCATCGATGAAGCGCAGGACATTCTCGTTGTTGCGGGCGGCCTGTTCGATGTCTTCGCGGCTGGCGCTGGCCGGCATCTCGACCTGCCCGCGCAGCTTGCCGTTGACCTGCACCACCAGGGTGAGGCTGTCTTGCACCAGCGCGGCTTCGTCCACCTCCGGCCAGGCGGCGTCGATCACGGGTTGGTCGTGACCCAGCGCCTGCCACAGGGCATGGCACAGGTGCGGGGTGATCGGCGCCAGCAGCAGCGTGACCGCCTCGAGGCCTTCGTGCAGCAGGGTACGGTCCTGGGCGCTGGCCTGCGGAGCTTTTTCCAGGACGTTCATCAGGGTCATCACCTGGGCGATGGCGGTGTTGAACTTGTGGAACTGGCCCACGTCGTTACCCGCCTGCTTGATCGCGGCGTGGATGGCGCGGCGGATGACCTTCTGTGCATCGTCCAGGGCCGCGGTGTCGAGCTGGCCTGGCAGGCCCTGGGCCACATGCCCCTGGGCCAGACGCCAGACCCGGCGCAGGAAGCGACTGGCGCCTTCGACGCCCGAGTCGGACCACTCCAGGCTCATGTCCGGCGGCGAGGCGAACATCATGAACAGGCGGCAAGTGTCGGCGCCGTAGGCGTCGATCATGGCCTGCGGGTCGACGCCGTTGTTCTTGGACTTGGACATCTTCTCGGTCCCGCCGATTTCCACGGGCAGGCCGTCGCTCTTCAGGCGCGCACCGACGATCTTGGCCTTGGCATCGCGCTCGACCTCGACATCGGCAGGGTTGAACCAGTCCTTGCCGCCGTTGCTGGCCACGCGGTAGTAGGTGTCGGCGATGACCATGCCCTGGGTCAGCAGGTTCTTGAACGGCTCGTTGGAGGTGACCAGGCCCTCGTCGCGCATCAGCTTGTGGAAGAAGCGGGCGTACAGCAGGTGCAGGATCGCGTGCTCGATGCCGCCGATGTACTGATCCACCGGCAGCCAGTGGTTGGCCGCTTTCGGATCGACCAGGCCCGACTCGTAGTGCGGCGAGGCGTAGCGGGCGAAATACCAGGAGGACTCGACGAAGGTGTCCATAGTGTCGGTTTCGCGCTTGGCCGGGCTGCCGCAGGTGGGGCAGGTGCACTCGTAGAACTCGGGCATGCGCGCCAGGGGCGAGCCGGCGCCGTCGGGCACCACGTCTTCGGGCAGGCGCACCGGCAACTGGTCTTCCGGCACCGGCACGTCGCCGCACGACGGGCAGTGGATGATCGGGATCGGGCAGCCCCAGTAGCGCTGGCGGCTGATGCCCCAGTCGCGCAGGCGGAACTGGGTGCGCGACTTGCCCAGGTCCTTGCGCAGCAGGGCCGCTTCGATGGCGTCGAAGGCGCCGGCGAAGTCCAGGCCGTCGAATTCACCGGAGTTGATCAGCTGGCCATGCTCGCCGTAGGCGGCGTCCCATTCGGCGCCGACTTCGTCGCCGACGCGGGTGCGTACCACGGCCTTGACCGGCAAGCCGTACTTGCGGGCGAATTCGAAATCGCGCTCGTCATGGGCCGGCACCGCCATGACGGCGCCATCGCCGTAGTGCATGAGCACATAGTTGGCGACCCACACCGGCAGCTTCTCGCCGGTCAGCGGGTGTTCGACCCGCAGGGAAGTGGCCATGCCCTTCTTTTCCTGGGTGGCCATGTCGGCTTCGGCCACGCTGCCGCTCTTGCATTCATCGATGAATGCCTGCAGCGCCGGGTTGCCCTGCGCGGCCTGGGTGGCCAGCGGATGCTCGGCGGCGACGGCGACATAGGTGGCGCCCATCAGCGTGTCGGGGCGGGTGGTGAAGACCTTCAGCGCGCCGGCCTGGCCGATGCTCGCCTGGTCGTAGGGGAACTGCACTTCCATGCCGCGCGACTTGCCGATCCAGTTGCGCTGCATGGTCTTGACCTGCTCAGGCCAGCCCGGCAACTCGTCGAGGCTTTCCAGCAGCTCGTCGGCGTAGTCGGTGATGCGGAAGTAGTACATCGGGATTTCGCGCTTCTCGATCAGCGCGCCGGAACGCCAGCCGCGGCCGTCGATGACCTGCTCGTTGGCCAGCACGGTCTGGTCGGCCGGGTCCCAGTTGACCGTGCCGTTCTTGCGATAGATCACGCCTTTCTGGAACAGGCGGGTGAACAGCCACTGTTCCCAGCGGTAGTAGTCCGGCTTGCAGGTGGTGACCTCGCGGGACCAGTCGATGGCCAGACCCAGGCTCTTGAGCTGGGTCTTCATGTAGTCGATGTTCTCGTAGGTCCACTTGGCGGGCGCGACGTTGTTCTTCATCGCGGCGTTTTCCGCCGGCATGCCGAAGGCGTCCCAGCCCATCGGCTGCAGGACGTTCTTGCCCAGCATGCGCTGGTAGCGGGCGATGACGTCGCCGATGGTGTAGTTGCGCACGTGACCCATGTGTAGCTTGCCGCTCGGGTACGGGAACATCGACAGGCAGTAGTAGGTGTCCTGGCCTGGCTGTTCGGTCACAGCGAACGATTGTTGCTCGTCCCAGAAGGTCTGGGCGGCGGCTTCTACATCACGGGGCTGGTATTGTTCGTGCATGGCTACTTTTGCTGAGAGAGGGGAGACCTTGTTTCCAGGCAGCGCAACCTCGCTGCGTCCGGCACTCCGCTGGCGGTTAGAGTGAACGGCCTAGCATACATGAGCGTCGCGCGTCCTGGGAAACGCTGAATACGATTGGCCGGGCACGTTCCGTTTGTCGCGGCGCAGCGCTGCATCGCCCAGTGCCGCTAAGCTGATCGTTGGGGTAGGACATTCTGACCTGCAATGAGGTGAACGATGGGAGATTCGCAGTTAACCGCAAGCAAGCCCGAGCTCTACGAACGCCTGATCGACCGATTGGGCCTGGCGCTGGAAGCGGCGAGGACATCCGCCGGCCTGCGCGATGAAATGCCTGCCGAACTGGAGTTGCGTGACCTTAGCCCAGCGGAGTTCCGGGTACTCAAGGCCTACCTGGACCGCCTGCCCACGCGCCGCGTCGGCGGGCCCGGCAGCGTTGCCCAAGTGGCCAGCGGAGCTGGCAAGATCGTTTGGTTGAAGAACCGCCAGCGCCCTGCCGCCACTTCCAGCGTCATGAAACACGGGGCTCGCTAGCGAGCCTCTTTACGATGATCTGACCACCTGAGCCCACGACGCCGGCACTTGTTGCCCGGCGTCGTTGCTTATAGGCTGCCCGCCTTGCCGGAGGTGCGCATGCCGATTCGATTCTTTCTCAAACAGTGGTTGATGCCGCCAGGGCTTTTCCTGCTGCTGCTTGCGGCCGGCTGGTGGCTGCGCCGCCGGCGCCCGCGACTGGCGACGGCGTGCTTCGGCCTCGGCTTCGCCGGACTCTGGCTGATGAGCCTGCCGCTGGTGGTGCAGGAAGCTGCCAGGCTACTGGAGACCGAGCCGGCGCTGGCGCCCGAGGTCTGGACCCAGCTGGCTCAGCGCGCCGATGCCATCGTGGTGCTAGGTGCGGGTCGCGACCGTGGCGATCCCGCGTGGGGCGGCGAGGATCAGCCCAGTGCCCCTGCATTGGAACGACTGCGCTATGCCGCTCAGTTGGCCAAGGCGTCGGGCCTGCCGGTATTGACCAGCGGCGGCTTGCACTACGGTTCGCCGCCCAGCGAAGCATCGCTGATGGCCCAGCGCCTGCAGCTGGATTTCGGCGTGACGACCACCTGGCGCGAAGAGGCCAGCCTCACTACCTGGGAGAATGCCAAGTTGAGTGCCGAGCTGCTGCGCAAGCAGGGCATCCATCGCGTGGTGCTGGTGACTCAGTCCTGGCACATGCAGCGTTCGCGCTGGAGTTTCGAACGGGTGGGGCTCGAGGTGGTTCCTGCGCCGGTGGGCTTGCTCGGTGTGGACCATGCCCGCCCGTTCGCCGGGCTGATACCGGAGAGTCGGGCCGTGTGGCAGAACGGCGTGCTGTTGAACGAAGCGGTGGGGTTGGTGGGATACCGGTTGTTCTACTGATGGGGGAGGCTGGGTGAATCCGCTCCGGTCGAGCAGATTCACCCGTGGCGAACGCTGCGCCGGCGTTCAAGCGGTCTTTGCCATGCGCCCGGCCAGCAGCGCCCAGCCCATCAGCAGTACGCAGAGAATCCCCAGCGGCCAGGAGCGCCATTGCAGGTAGGGCGTGAGCTGCTGCATCGGAACCACGTCGCCATACAGAATCGCCTGCTGGAATTGCGGAATCTGCGTGGTGATCCTGCCGAAGGGGTCGATCAGCGCGGTGACGCCATTGTTGGTGGCCCTGATCATCCAGCGCCCGGCCTCGAGGGCGCGCATCTGCGCCATCTGCAGGTGCTGCAACGGGCCGATCGAGGTGCCGAACCAGGTGTCGTTGCTGATGGTCAGCAGCAGGTCGCTGCGCGCGGCAAGGCCTGCGGCGAATTCCGGATAGACCACTTCGTAGCAGATGAACGGCGCCACCTGGTAACCCTTGGCCTGGAGCAGCGGCTGGTCGTCAGGGCCTCGGGCGAAGTCGGACATCGGCAGGTTGAAGAACTCGATCGCCCCGCGCAGCATGTCCTGCAACGGCACATATTCGCCGAAAGGCACCAGCTTCTGCTTGAGGTAGGTGCCATCGCCTTCGCCGGCAACCGTGATGCCATTGAAGTAGCGACGTTGCTGGTGAACCATTTCGCGCACCGGTACGCCGGTGATCAATGCGGCGTGTCGGTCGGCGGCGAAGCTGCCCATCATGTCGATGTAGCCCTGGGCCTGATCCTTGAGCACCGGCACTGCCGTTTCCGGCCACACCACGATGTCCACCGGCTGCGAGCGCAGGGTCATGTCCCGGTACAGCGCCAGTTGCGCGTTGACGTGCGCCGGGTCCCACTTCACTTCCTGCTCGACGTTGCCTTGCACCGCTGCGACCTTCAGCGGGTCGCCGGCGGGGCGGGTCCAGGCGTGGCCCTTGAGGGCGAGGCCGAGCACCCAGGGTGCGATGAGCAGCACCACAGCCGTGGCCAGGAACGAGGGGCGTGCCCTCAGGCGATGCAGGTTGCACAGCAGGGCGGCCGACAGCGCCAGGGCGAAGGAAATGAGCCACACGCCGCCCAGGGGGGCGAGACCGGCCAGCGGCCCATCGAGCTGGCTGTAGCCGGCATAGAGCCAGGGAAAGCCGGTGAGGAACCAGCCACGGAAAGCCTCTTGCAGCAGCCACAGGGCGGCGAAGCACAGCGCGTCGGCCAGCGGCGCTTCGTTGCGCCGCAACCAGCGCGCCCAGAGCCAGGCGGGCAGGGCGAAGAACCAGGCGATGGCGGCGAAGAACGCCACCAGCAGCAGGGTGGCCAGCAGCGGCGAAGCGCCACCGTAGGTGTTGATGCTGACGTAGATCCAGCTGGTGCCGGCGCCATACAGGCCGAAACCGTAGCACCAGCCGCGGCCCAGGGCCTGGCGCGGGCTCAGCTCGCGCAGGCCGAGGTAGAACAGCACGATCGCCAGCAGGGCGACCGGCCACACGTCGAACGGCGCCAGGGCCAGGGAAGTGGAGGCGCCGGCCGCCACGGCCAGCAGGTTACCGGGCCAGCCGGGACGGGTGATCCAGCGCATGGTCGTCCTTAGCGGGTGATGGGGGTCAGGCGCAGCAAGTGGATGCGGCGGCTGTCGGCGTTGAGGATGCGGAAGCGATAGGCGCCGATCTCGGTGGTTTCGTTGCGCTTGGGCAGGTGTCCGAACGCACTCATGACCAGGCCGCCGACGGTGTCGAACTCGTCATCGGAAAACGCGCTGTCGAAGAAGCTGTTGAAGTTCTCGATCGGCGTGAGCGCCTTGACCAGGAAGTCGCCGCTGGGCAGCGGCTTGATGTAGCTGTCTTCCTCGACGTCATGCTCGTCCTCGATGTCGCCGACGATCTGCTCGAGCACATCCTCGATGGTGACCAGGCCGGCCACGCCGCCGTACTCGTCGATGACCACGGCCATGTGGTTGTGATTGGCGCGAAACTCGCGCAGCAGCACGTTCAGGCGCTTGGACTCGGGCACGAAGGTGGCCGGGCGCAGCAGGTCCTTGATGTTGAAGCTGTCGCCGTTCTCCTTGAGGATCAACGGCAGCAGGTCCTTGGCCAGCAGGATGCCGAGCACATCGTCGTGGCTTTCGCCGATCACCGGGTAGCGCGAGTGCGCGGCGTCGATCACCGCCGGCAGGAATTCGCGAGGCGACTGGCTGGCCTTGATGCTGATCATCTGCGAGCGCGGGACCATGATGTCGCGCACTTGCAGGTCGGCGACCTGGATGGCGCCCTCGACGATGGTCAGCGCTTCGCTGTCGAGCAGCTTGTTCTGATGGGCTTCACGCAGTAGCTCGAGAAGCTCCTGACGGTTTTTCGGCTCATGGGCAAAAGCCTGGGTCAGCTTGCCCAGCCAGGACTTTTGCCCGTTGCTCGATCGATCTTCGCTCATGGCGGTTTACTCGTGATCCTTGCAGTGTTCAGTGGGTGATTGAATCGGTGTGGTCGTCGGCGTAGGGGTCGGGATGGCCCAGCTCGGCCAGCAACTGGCGTTCGAGCGCTTCCATTTCCTCGGCCTCATCGTCGTCGATGTGGTCGTAGCCCAGCAGGTGCAGGCAGCCATGGATCACCAGGTGCGCCCAGTGGGCCGGCAGCGTCTTGCCCTGCTCGGCCGCCTCGCGCTCGACCACCGGGACGCAGATGACCAGGTCGCCGAGCAAAGGAATATCCAGCAGTTCATCGGGCACGTCAGCCGGGAAGGACAACACGTTGGTGGCGTAGTCCTTGTGCCGGTAGGTGTGGTTCAGCGCGCGGCCCTCGGCTTCGTCGACCAGGCGAATGGTCATTTCCGAGTCGGCGCTGCGTTGACGCAGCGCCAGTTCGCACCAGCGGCGGAAATCGGCTTCGTCGGGAGCGGCGGCTTCGCTGGCGCGCTGCAGATCGAGCTCAAGCATCTTTGCCGGACGCCTCGGGCCTGGCCTGACGGGCATCGAAGCGGTCGTAGGCTTCGACGATGCGCTGCACCAGGGGGTGGCGCACCACGTCCTTGGGCTGGAAGTGGGTGAAGCTGATACCCGGCACGTCCCTGAGCACCTCGATCACGTGGGCCAGGCCCGACTTGGTGCCGCGCGGCAGGTCGACCTGGGTGATGTCACCGGTGATGACCGCGGTGGAGCCGAAGCCGATGCGGGTGAGGAACATCTTCATCTGTTCCAGGGTGGTGTTCTGGCTTTCGTCGAGGATGATGAAGCTGTTGTTCAGCGTACGGCCGCGCATGTAGGCCAGTGGCGCGATCTCGATCACCTGGCGTTCGATCAGCTTGGCCACGTGTTCGAAGCCGAGCATCTCGTAGAGCGCGTCGTAGAGCGGGCGCAGGTAGGGGTCGATCTTCTGCGCCAGGTCGCCCGGCAGGAAGCCGAGCTTCTCGCCGGCTTCGACCGCCGGGCGTACCAGCAGGATGCGACGCACCTGCTCGCGCTCCAGGGCGTCGACCGCGCAGGCCACGGCCAGGTAGGTCTTGCCGGTGCCGGCCGGACCGATGCCGAAATTGATGTCGTTGGCAAGGATTTCCTTGACGTAGCGCTGCTGGTTGGCGCCGCGCGGGCGGATGTTGCCCTTGCGCGTGCGCAGCGACACGCTGACTTCGTTGACGGCGGGATTGTCGAGGTTCTCGACGGCCGACTCCTGCAGATACAGGTGGACCGTTTCCGGCGACAGTTCGGTGGCCTTGGTCTCGCGATAGAGACGGCGCAGCAGCTGTTCGGCGGCGGAGGTGGTCTTGGCTTCGCCGATCAGTTCGAACTGATTGCCGCGGTTGCGGATCTCGATGGCCAGGCGTTGTTCGATCAGGCGCAGGTGCTCGTCGAACTGGCCGCACAAGTTGGCGAAACGGTGGGCCTCGAAAGGTTCGAGGGTAAAACGATGAGGTTCTATGGGTGCGTTCAAGGTCGGTTCAAGGCGCTCGACTGGGGATGTGAAATGAAGAATAACCCTTGATCGGCAGTGGCGAAAGCTCTGAAACGATCAAGGGTCGGGATGCACTGTGGCAGAGGTGTCTGACCGTTGTGCGACAGATCGGTTGCGTCCGCGCAGCGTGCGTCGATCAGGGCAGTGGCGAGAACGGCGTGCGCCCTTCGGCGCTCTGCAACTCGAGCAGGTACTTGCGGAAGATCTGGCCCAGCACCTGGGTGGCGTGTTCCAGCTCGTCCCGGGACATTTGCCCGGTGACTTCGTCGGCCAGGTCCAGGGCATCCTCGGCGCCGTTGACCGCGGCAATCTTCAGCAGGATGTAGGCCTGGACGTTGTTGGCCTGCACCCCTTCGCCGCGCATGAACATGCCGCCCAGGCGGTACTGGGCCTGTGCATGGCCTTGCAGCGAGGCCTTCTCGAACCAGTTCAGCGCCTTGTCCAGGTCTTTGGGGGCCTGCTTGGCGCTGTAGTAGAACTCCCCCAGCTCGTACTGCGCCTGGGCGTCGCCGGACTCGGCGCTCTGCACGCAGCTCTTGAGCGCGCCTTCCAGGTCCTGGGGCTGGGCGTTGAGAGTGCAGCGGCCCGTCGCTGGAATCAGCAACGAATTGCCGCCCTCCGCCAGTGCCAGCAGGGGCTGTAGAAGCAACAGGCAGCCCAGGGTCAGGGCGCGGCCGGTGCGGTTCATGGGGATCGACTTACCTCTGCAAGCTGCGGCCAGTGTCGTTGGTGGCACATTATGGGATAAGCGGCGCCAACCTTACAAAGTTTTACTCGATTTTATGCAGGCTGGGCGAATCGGCCTATTGTGCCCGCACTTCTGCCGCCGCTTCTACAGGGGAAGCGGCGTGCTGCAAGCGCCTGCGCTCAGTGGGGGTGGGGCGCTCATTTGAGCGCCGCGAAGGCCTTTTCTGCCGCGTCCAGGGTGATCTTCAGCTCGGCATCGCCATGGGCGATGGAGGTGAAACCTGCCTCGAACGCACTCGGCGCCAGGTACACGCCGCCGTCCAGCATCAGGTGGAAGAAGCGCTTGAAGCGCTCGGCGTCGCTGGCCATCACATCGTCGAAGGTCACGATGTCGTCGGCGCCGCTGAAGTACAGGCCGAACATGGCGCCAGCCTGGGTGGTCACGAACGGCACCCCGGCGGCGTCGGCGCGTTGTTGCAGGCCGTCGAGCATGCGGCTGGTGAACGCGCTCAGCTCATCATGGAAGCCCGGGCGGCTGATCAGCTTGAGGGTGGTCAGGCCGGCGGCCATGGCCAGCGGGTTGCCCGACAACGTACCGGCCTGGTAGACCGGGCCCAGCGGGGCGATGCAGCCCATGATCTCGCGCTTGCCGCCGAAGCAGCCGACCGGCATGCCGCCGCCGACGATCTTGCCGAAGGTCGACAGGTCCGGGGTGATGCCGTAATGCCCTTGGGCACCGCCCAGGGACACTCGGAAACCGGTCATCACTTCATCGAAGATCAGCACCACGCCGTGCTGGTCGCACAGGGCTCGCAGGCCCTCGAGGAAGCCCGGGGCCGGCGGCACGCAGTTCATGTTGCCGGCCACTGGCTCGACGATGATGCAGGCCACGCTCTGGCCTGCATCGGCCAGGGTCTTTTCCACCGCGCCGATGTCGTTGAACGGCAGGGTCAGGGTGTGCTTGGCGAAGTCCGCCGGCACCCCCGCCGAGCTGGGCACGCCCTGGGTCAGCAGCCCGGAACCGGCCTTGACCAGCAGGCTGTCGGAGTGCCCGTGGTAGCAGCCTTCGAACTTGATGATCGCGTCGCGGCCGGTGTAGCCACGGGCCAGGCGGATGGCGCTCATGGTGGCTTCGGTGCCCGAGCTGACCATGCGCACCATTTCCATCGACGGCACCAGCGAGCAGACCAGGTCGGCCATCTCGGTTTCCATGGCGGTCGGCGCGCCATAGGACAAGCCGTGTTCCAGCTGGCGGCGCACGGCGTCGAGTACGTCCGGGTGGCCATGGCCGAGAATCATCGGGCCCCAGGAGCCGACGTAGTCGACGTAGCGCTTGTCGTCCTCGTCGACCACGTAGGCGCCTTCGGCGTGCTTGAAGAACAGCGGCGTGCCGCCGACGCTCTTGAATGCGCGAACGGGCGAATTGACGCCGCCGGGAATGTGTTTCTGGGCTTGGGCGAACAGGGTTTCGGAACGGGACATGGAAAGCTCTCTCGAAGTCAGCTAGCGAACAGGGCGTTGAAGGCACGGGCGCGGCGGGTGACTTCCCGCGCGCTGTCGGCGCCGAACAGGCCATGGATCACCGCCAGCAGGTCGGCGCCGTGGGCGACCAGCGGGGCGGCGTTGTCGAGGGTGATGCCGCCGATCACGGCGATCGGCAGGCTGATTCGGGCGCGGGCCTGGGCGATCAGCTCGAGGCTGGCAGCAGGCGCGCCGGGTTTGGTCAGCGAATTGAAGAAGCGCCCGAAGGCCACGTAGCTGGCACCTTCGCGGGCGGCCTGCTCGGCCAGTTCCAGGCTGGCATGACAGGTCGAGCCGATGACGGCCTGACGCCCCAGCAGCGCACGGGCCGGCGTCAGCGGGCCGTCGGTCTGGCCCAGGTGCAGGCCCACGCCCAGGCGTGCGGCCAGCTCGGCGTCGTCATTGATGATCAGGGTGGTACCGTAGCGCTGGCACAGCTGCATCAGCGCCTCGGCTTCACGCAGGCGCCGCGCGGCGTCGTCGCCTTTGTCGCGGTACTGCAACAGTCGCACCCCGCCTTCCAGGGCGGCCTCGACATGGGAGAGAAAGCGGCCGGCGAGCAGTTGGCTGTCGGTGATGGCATACAGGCCACGCAGGGTCATGGAACGGCCTCGTCGTCAGTGGCAGAAATCCAGCGGCAGGCGGCGTGGCACGAATTGTCCACGGCCCAGCTGCTCGGCGTCACGCAAGGTACGCCAGGTGTACTCCAGGGCCGTGCTCACGGCGCTGACCAGCCCTTCGCCCAACGCCAGGCGGCCGGCCAGGGCGCTGGCTAGCGTGCAGCCCGAGCCATGGTAGCTGCCGGGCAGGCGCTGGCAGGTCCAGGTGTGCTGCTCGCCGCTGCGGCTATACAGGCGATTGTGGATTTCCACTTCGTCGCCATGGCCGCCGGTGATCAGCAGATGCTCGCAGAACGGCAGGAGTTTCTCCGCGCACTCATCTGCACTGCCGGACGGTAGCTCGGCGAGAATGCGCGCCTCGGGCAGGTTGGGCGTGGCGAGGGTGGCGCGTGGCAGCAGGCGTTCGCGCAGGGCGTAGCCGACCTCGTCCTTGCCCAGCCGGCCACCGCCGCCCGCACGCAGCACCGGGTCGCAGACCAGCGGCAGGTGCGGGTGGGCGGCCAGCAGTTCGGCCACGGTGTCGACCATTTCGGTGGAGCCGAGCATGCCCAGCTTCACGGCCGCCACGCGGGAGTCAGCCAGCACCGCGTTGGCCTGGGCCAGCACCCAGGCGCGGTCGAGCACGCGGAAGTCGGACACATCGACGGTATCCTGCACGGTCAGGGCCGTCACGGTGGGGGCCGCGTGACAGCCCTGGGCGATCAGGGCTTCGATATCGGCCTGCAAGCCGGCGCCGCCACTGGGGTCGTGGCCGGACAGGCAGAGGACAACGGGTCGGGAGCTGTAGGTATTCATGGTCGGCGAGCTTACCACCAAAGTGCCGCGCAGGGATTGGCCGGGGGCGATGAGCAGGGCGAGATCGAACGACTGCGCGCGCAGGGCTGCCGCTGATCGGGGTTCCCACCTGGCGCCTCGAACGGCGCTTTTGTCCCTTTGCCAGCCCGGCATTGAGTGCTTCACTGAGGTCTCCAGGCCACCCCGCACCCAGGAGCCTTCGATGAACCTGCATCAGTATGCCGAAACCCACGAAGTCACCAATCAGCCGCCTTCGCTGGAGGGCGCCAACCTGTATCGCCTCGACCTGCCGCTGCAACAGTGGTCGCGGCGCTTCGGCGCCGGCTGGGCCGAGGCGCGCATCGATGCCTACGGCGCGCTGGCCGGTGGGCCACTGATGGCCGCCGGCTTCCTGGCCAATGCCCACAAGCCCGAATTCAGCAGCCATGACCGTTACGGCCATCGCATCGATCTGGTGACTTTTCACCCGGCCTACCATGAGCTGATGCGCACGGCCATCGAGCACGGCCTGCCCTCGCTGCCCTGGGCCGAACCGCGAGACGGTGCCCATGTGGCGCGCGCCTCGATGACCTACCTGCACACCCAGGCCGAGGCGGGCAGTGGCTGCCCGCTGACCATGACCTTCGCCGCCGTGCCGGCGCTGCGCCTGCAGCCGGAGCTGGCCAAGTACTGGCTGCCCAAGGTACTGGCCCGCGACTACGACCCGCGCAATGTCGGCGACCAGCACAAGGCCGGGGTGACCTTGGGCATGGCCATGACCGAGAAGCAGGGCGGCACGGACGTGCGTGCCAACACCACCCGCGCTTATCCCGTGGGTGCAACGGGGCCAGGGCAGGCCTACGAGCTGGTGGGGCACAAATGGTTCTGCTCCGCGCCCATGTGCGACGCGTTCCTCACCCTGGCGCAGACCGAGCGGGGTCTGAGCTGCTTCCTGCTGCCGCGTCACCGGCCGGACGACCAGCGCAACCAGTTCTACATCCAGCGGCTGAAGAACAAGCTGGGCAATGCGTCCAACGCGTCCAGCGAAGTCGAGTTCCGCGGCGCCCTGGCCTGGATGATCGGCGAGGAGGGGCGGGGCGTGCCGACCATCATCGAGATGGTGGCCATGACCCGTTTCGACTGCATGGTCGGCTCCAGTGCCCTGATGCGCCAGGCGCTGACCCAGGCCACCCACCATTGCGCACACCGCCAGGTCGGGGGCAAGCCGCTCGACCAGCAGCCGCTGATGCAGAACGTGCTGGCTGACCTGGCCCTGGAAAGCGAGGCGGCACTGGCCCTGAGCCTGCGCATGGGCCAGGCGCTGGACCATCTGGACGATCCGCAGCAGGCGCATTTCGCCCGGCTGGTCACGGCGGTGGGCAAGTACTGGATCTGCAAGCGTGCCCCGGGGATGATCAACGAGGCCGCCGAATGCCTGGGGGGCGCCGGTTACGTGGAGGACAGCATCCTGCCGCGGCTGTACCGCGAGGCACCGGTCAATTCCACCTGGGAAGGGTCGGGCAACGTGCAGTGCCTGGATGTGCTGCGGGCGCTGTCCAGAGAGCCAGGCGTGCTCGACGCGCTGTTCGCCGAGCTGGGCGACGGCCATGGCGATGCGCGCCTGGCTACACACATCGGCAACCTCAAGGCTGCACTCGCCGACACGGCCGATAGCCAGTATCGCGCCCGCCAGCTCACCGAGGACATCGCCGTGGCCTTGCAGGCCCGGTTGCTGCTCGAAGCAGGTGACGCCACGGTCAGCGATGCGTTCATCGCCAGCCGCCTGGGCGGGGGCGGGCGGGTGTACGGTGCGCTGCCGCGGGGCGTCGACGTGCAGGCGCTGGTGGCGCGGGCGGCGCCGATCTGAACAGGCGCAGGCCCTCGCTGGAGTGCTCCCGCGCCTGCGGCAGATGAATTTGCAATGGAACGCAGGCAAGATGGTCTGCATGCACGAGTCCAAGACAGGAAGCCCAGCGTGAGCCAAGCGTTTGTAGTCGTTGATACCCCCGAACAGGCCGTCGACCGTCTGGCGGCCCTGCATGAACAGGCCACCGGGGCCCTCAGCCAGGCCCTCAAGCGTTACCTCAAGGACCGCACCGAGCCGGACGAGGCCCAGCGCGGCCAGTTTCGCTACCCGGCGATCCGCCTGAACTACCCCAGCCAGGGCGAAGTGGCGGCCACTACCCGTGCCTACGCCAAGGTCCAGGTGGCCGGCACCTACAGCGTCACGGTGACCCAGCCGGCAGCCTTCCGGGCCTATCTGCTGGAGCAGTTGCGTCCGCTGATGAGCGACTACACCGTGACCGTGGAAGTCGGCCTGAGCGAGCAGAGCATTCCCTACCCCTACGTGGTGGATCAGGGCGACGAGCTGGCCGGCAGCGGCATCACCGCCGCCCAGTTGGCGCGGGTCTTCCCCAGCACCGACCTGTCGGCGGCCACCGACAACATCGCCGACGGCCTGTACGACTGGGAAAGCGCCCAGACCCTGCCGCTGGCGCTGTTCGACGCTGCCCGCACCGACTTCTCCCTGCGCCGCCTGGTGCATTACACCGGCAGCGACTGGCGCCACATGCAGCCGTGGATCCTGCTGACCAACTACCACCGCTACGTCGACCAGTTCATCGCCCATGGCCTGGAGCAGTTGCAGCAGGACCCGCGCTTCGTGCGCCTGGTCCTGCCGGGCAACGTGGTGATCGACAAGGGCATGGACGACGGCGAGGCCCAGGCCCTGGTCGCCGGGGTGGTCTGGCACCGCTACCAGATGCCGGCCTACCACCTGATCGCCGCCGACGGCGACGGCATCACCCTGGTCAATATCGGCGTCGGGCCTTCCAATGCCAAGAACATCACCGACCACCTGGCCGTGCTGCGCCCGCACTGCTGGCTGATGATCGGTCACTGCGGCGGCCTGCGCCAATCGCAGACCATCGGCGACTACGTGCTGGCCCACGCCTACATGCGCCGCGACGGTATTCTCGACCACGTGGTGCCGCCGAACATCCCGATCCCGGCCCTGGCCGAGGTGCAGCTGGCATTGCAGGAAGCCGCGGCGCAGGTCACCGGGGAGCGCGGCGAGCAACTGAAGAAGCGCCTGCGCACCGGCACCGTGCTGACCTACGACGACCGCAACTGGGAGCTGCGCTGGGCCCAGGAGCGGCCGTTGATCAACCTGTCGCGTGCGGTGGCGGTGGACATGGAAAGCGGCACCATCGCTGCCCAGGGCTATCGTCTGCGGGTTCCGTACGGCACCTTGCTGTGCGTGTCCGACAAGCCGCTGCACAGCGAGATCAAGCTGCCGGGCTCGGCCAACGCCTTCTACAACCGCGCCGTCAGCCAGCACCTGAAGATCGGCATCGCTGCCCTCGACCTGCTGCGTACCGAACTCGACACGCTGCACTCGCGTAAACTGCGCAGCTTCGATGAGCCGCCGTTCCGCTGAGGATCCATGCCCCTGCCTCCCCGCACCCCTACGCGCCGCCCAGCGGCGCGTCCTGCCGGCACCCGGCGCCCGCCCAAGGCGCCACCGGCCGCGCCGCGCCTGATCCTGTTGAACAAGCCGTTCGATGTGCTGACCCAGTTCAGCGACGACCAGGGTCGCGCCACGCTCAAGGACTTCGTCGACGTGCCGGGCATCTACCCGGCCGGCCGACTGGACCGTGACAGCGAAGGCCTGCTGCTGTTGACCAACGACGGGCGCTTGCAGGCCCGCATCGCCGATCCACGACACAAGCTGGCCAAGACCTATTGGGTGCAGGTGGAGGGCGAACCGAGCGAGCAGCAGCTGCAACGCCTGCGCGAAGGCGTGCAGCTCAACGATGGCATGACCCTGCCGGCCGACGCTCGCTGCCTGGAAGAGCCGACCCTGTGGCCGCGCAACCCGCCGGTGCGCTTTCGCAAGAGCGTGCCGACCCACTGGCTGGAACTGGTGATCCGCGAAGGCCGCAACCGCCAGGTGCGGCGCATGACGGCCGCCGTCGGGCTGCCGACCTTGCGCCTGGTGCGGGTGAAGATTGGCGACTGGACATTGGACGGGCTGGCGCCGGGCGCCTGGCGCGAGGTGCCGGCCAGGCTGTGACTGGCGGGAGTGTCGGCTAGACCCCTTCGATGAAGCCGACCACCAGGCTCTTGATGATGAAGGCCATCACCCCCAGGCCCAGCACGACGAACAGGATCAGGGTGCCGAAGCGCCCGGCCTGGGACTTCTTCGCCAGGTCCCAGACGATGAAGCCCATGAATCCGATCAGCACGCTGACCAGGATGATCATCATCCATTCTTCGAATACGGCGGGGTCCATCGCGGGCTTCCTGTGGGTGAGGACGCTCGATCATACGCCGCCGTCGGCAGGATTCAACGCAGGTGGGTCAACGGCATCTCGGTGCTGGCCAGCACCTGGTTGAGCACGAAGCTGGAGCGCACGCTGGTGACGCCTTCGATGCGGGTGAGGCTGCCCAGCAGCAACTTCTGGTAGTGGTCCATGTCCGGCACCACCACCTTGAGCTGGTAGTCGGCGTCCATGCCGGTGACCAGGCTGCATTCGAGCACCTGCGGCAAGTTGCGAATGGCGGCTTCGAAGGTCTCGAAGCGTTCGGGGGTATGGCGGTCCATGCCGATCAGCACGTAGGCGGTGAGGCTCAGGCCGAGTTTCTTGCGGTCCAGCAGCGCCACCTGGCGGGAGATGTAGCCATCGTCTTCCAGTTGCTTGACCCGCCGCGAGCAAGGCGAGGGCGACAGGCCGATACGCTCGGCCAGTTCCTGATTGGAGATACGGGCATCGCGCTGCAATTCGGCGAGGATGCTCAGGTCGTAGCGGTCGAGCTTGCTCATGAATAAGGCCTTTTCTTTTCGGATTGCGGCGAATTATCGATCGTGAGTGAAAAATTGCGCAAGCGCTATTTATCTCCGCAATCTTAGCAATCCCCTGCCTTACGCCATCCAGTATCGTTATCAACAGAATCACTGCCCGGACTCATGTCCACAGCGAGACGCCCGACGCGGGCGGTCGCGGCCAGCTATCCCACAGGATCGACTGGCCCCCGGGCTGCGCAGGGTCCAGCAGACCTGGCGAGGTGAGCCGACGTCACAAGCGTCGAGCACGGACGACAATTCCTGAAGGGAGGCCAGTGGCCTCCCTTTTTTATTGTCTGAAAGTGATCGCCGGCCGGGTTAGACTGCGCTCATCCAGCGGCAGTGTCAGCGAGAGGAATCACATGAGGTCGCGCATCGGGCAGTGGGCAGTGATCGGTTTGCTGGGCATGGGGATCAGCCTGGGCGCCATGGCCATCGGCCCGGGTGACGGGCCGGGCCAGCCGTCGGCAGGCGATCCCAACGGCGCCGCGCGTCCGGTGGTCCCTCAGGGCAATGGCCCTGGGCAACCTGGCTCGCCGCTGAATTCGCGCGATGAAGTGCGCCAGACCGAGCCACCGCGGCCCGGCTACTACCAGGATATCCCTCGGCGTCCCGGCGATTACCGCCACTGGCAGGCCGGTGGCCCGGGGCAGCGGCCGGGCGGCGACTGGCGTGGTCGGCCCGATGGTCAGGGCGACGGCTGGGGGCCGGGCCCGCAGTTCCGGCCCGGCTACACCACCGACCGCTTCCCCGACCGCTATCGCCGGGTGCCCTATCGTGGCCAGGACTACTTCTATTCGGGCGGTTACTGGTACCGCCCCCACGACGGCGGCTACATCGTGGTACGCCCGCCCTACGGCCTGCGGGTCGACGCGCTGCCGTCCTATGCGCAGGAAGTGTGGCTGAACAATCTGCTGTACTTTCTCGTCGCCGACACCTATTACCAGTACCAGCCCGAACGCCAGGAGTACGTGGTGGTCAACCCGACCACCCCGGGCTATGCGCCGGCACCTGAGCCGCAACCGGGGGCTGGCTACGATGTCATCGCCTATCCGGCCAGCGGCCAGGGCCCGCAGCAGCAGGAACAGGATCGCTACCAGTGCCATCGCTGGGCCGTCAGCCAGTCAGGCTTCGATCCGGCCACTGCCACCTATGCGCCACCGGCCCAGGTCGCAAGCGATTACCGGCGGTCCCTGGCGGCGTGCCTGACCGGGCGCGGCTACAGCGTCAACTGAAACCGGCCGCTTCACACCGGATCGGCATGCACCGTCACATCGGCCCGTGGATAGGCCTCGCGGATCGCCGCCGAGGCCTGCACACAGCGCTCATGGGCCTCGTGCAAGGGCATCTCGGCGGGCAGCTCCAGGTGCAGCTGGACGAACCAGTGACTGCCTGATACCCGCGTGCGCACGTCGTGCACGCCCTGCACCTGGGGGATGGCTGCGGCCAGCGCCTGCATGCGCTCGACCACCTCGCCTGGCAGTTCCTGGTCCATGAGGATGGCGGTGCTCTCGCGGGCGATCTGCACCGCGCTCCACAGGATGTACAGGGCGATGCCCAGGCCGAAGAGGGCATCGAGTTGCGGCCAACCCACGCGCGCCAGCAGCAGCGCCAGCAGGATGCTGGCGTTGAGCAGCAGATCGGAGCGGTAATGCAGCGAGTCGGCGCGCACGGCGGTGGAGCCGGTCACACGCACCACTTTGCGCTGGAACGCCAGCAGCGCCACGGTCAGCACCAGCGACAGCAGCATCACGGCAATGCCGGCGCCGGTGTCACCCAGCGGCTGCGGCGCTTGCAGGCGCTCCACCGCCTGCAGGCCGATGAGCACCGCACTGACCGCGATGAACAGCGCCTGGGCCATGCCGGCCAGGGCCTCGGCCTTGCCGTGGCCAAAGCGGTGATCGTCATCGGCCGGACGCAGCGCGTAGTGCACGGCCAGCAGGTTGAGGAAGGAGGCGACTGCGTCCAGCACCGAGTCGGTAAGGCCGGCGAGCAGGCTCACCGAGCCGCTCATCCACCAGGCCACGGCCTTGGCCAGGACCAGGATACTGGCCACCGACAGCGAGGCCCGGGTGGCCAGGCGCAGCAAGCGCTGGTGTTCGGCGGTGACGGTCATGGCCAGCCTCCTGGGCGATGCGGATCAGGCCGCGGGTACCAGGCCATAGGCGGCCAGTTGCTCGACGCTGCCGCGGTGTTGGATCAGGCGCGGATCGTCCAGTGGCAGGCGCTGGCCCAGCTCGCTTTCGAGGATGGCCTGCAGCTTGAGGCGATCGACGTGACCCTGGGCGTCCACGGCGGGCTTGAGCTTGGCCGGGTCGATCTGCGCGGTCTTGCCGCCAGGATAGTAGATGGCGCCGGTGGCGAAGTCGACGCCGAAGGCGATCAGGCCGGGCAGTACCCAGAACAGGATGCCGATGGCGTCCATCACCGCCACCACCGGATCGATCTTGCCTTCGATCTGGCCGCGGCGGTCGGGGTAGATGATGGTGCCGCAGGCCGTGAGTTGGGCCAGCAGGGCGGCGATGAGGGCACCACCGAGGACACGGGAGGGGATGCGCATGTGAATCTCCGGGAGTATGACAGCGGGAACGGGGCGATGGGGGTCGACCTTCGGATCAGACCTGACGCCAGCGCTTCGGTTCGCCGTTATACCCGCTCGCCTGTGCGAGGACCACTGCCAATTCATGCCGACGGGATCCCGGCCGTCGGCCCCTGCGCGAGCACGGGGCCGACGGAGGGATCAGGCGGGTTTGCTGCTGGAGGGTCCTTCACCCGTGGGTTTGCTCTGCGGCGTGGACTTGCCGCGCTCGGCCAGTTCGACGGAGTCGTCGGCGGCCGGTCGCCTCAGGTTCCTGACACCGCTGCTGATCGCGTCGCTGGCCATATTGACCACTCCGACCGTGGTCTGCGGCACCACTTGGGTCAGCCCCCGGGTCACGTGATAGATGTTCTCCAGGTTGCGTCGCACGCCGACCGGTTGCGTGTGCGGCAGGGTCTCGCGATCGGGATGCAGAACGTTCTGCATCGCGACGCCCGGGCGCTTGGCGAGCTCGTCCTTGCCATGCAAGGCCTTGTTCTCCAGAGGCGCCGCCACGGCGTTGGCGAAGAACGGCAGCAAGGTCAGTCCCGATGAGAAGAACGTGGTGATCACCTGCTCCATCTTTTCCTTGTCAGCGGCGTTCTCACCGACGGCAGCGGCATCCCCAGCTCCCATGCGCATGGCGACCCCGGGACTTGCGCCGGTTATCCGCCCGAGCAAGTCGCTGAGGTTGGTCATGTTGGCGGGGTTGAGCTTGCCGACCGCATCGCGCAGCGTGCTGGGCATCACTTCGCCCCAATCGCGGTTCTCCTGGGTGACACGGTAGGTGGGAATGCGCTCCTCGCCGTGGGTCTGGCTGTACTTGGCCACGGCCTGGCCACCGGCCATGAACATGCCGCCCGCCGCGGACGCGAGCGAACGTGCGCCGATGCCTGAAGCGTTCACCGAGGCGAACTGATTCAACAGCTCGCGCACCGCATGGGCGGTACCGAAGGCCAGATAGCCGGCGAAGTCGCCGCTCATGGTGCCGAAGTTGTTGGCGTTCTGAAGCCGCTTGAAATCGTCGCGCTTGTCTTTCTGGCTGGTCTTGAGCGCGTCGAAGTTCGGGTTGGCGACGCGCAGCCCGTCCTTGGTGATGTCTTTCAGGGGCTGTGGATAGACGGACATGGGGTCGACCTTGGCCAGCCCCCTGCCGATGGTCTTGTCCACGGCCGCCTGGACGAATGGCCGAATACCGTCGCTGATCACCTTGTGCGAGGCGCCGAGGACCGTCGAAGTGGCGGCCAGGTGCTGGGCGAACGGGGCACCGGCCATCTGCTCATCGATCGCCGAGGTACTTGCACCGAAGTGCCCGGCCGACGCGACGCCCTGGGGAATGCCTGCGTCAGCGAACACCGCAAGACCGGTGACGAAGCCCGAGTGGGTCTTGAGTTCGGCGATATGGTCCTCGCGAGCGACGTTCTTCAGGGCGTTGTCCAGCGGCTTGTTGGCCTTGGTCGCCTGGTCGAGCGGGGTGGACGTCGCCGGCTGCTCTTGGTCTTTTTCGATGAACGCTCGAAGCTCGGTGCGCACCGCCTGCAGTTGAGTCAACTCGGTATGCGCTTGCTGCTGCTCGGTCACGGACAGCTGGGTATTGCCCGCAGCCGCTTGCGCATGATCGATACGGCTTTGCAGGAAGGTGTTCAGACGCGCCGGCATGTCTTCGGTCATGGTCTTCACCACGCCTTTGGCGTAGCCACGGAAGGCTTCATGGCTACGGTGCAGATGCGGCAGGTCTTCGTGGCTCTGGGATTTTTCGATCACTTCCTGACACAGCGAATGGTACGCGCCAAGGGTATCGCCCACCCGTTCGCAGTGAGCGTCCCAGAGCGCACCGAAACCGCCGTCCTGTTGGCGGGTCTCGGCACTCTTGCCCAGGTAGCTGTCGAAATCGGCGATGAAGGCTTGGGTCTCCTCACGGCCTGACAGCATGGCATGGGGCGTGCCACCCAGCCCAGCCAGTTGCTGGTGCATATCCTTGAAGCCCATGCCCGGTGCAGAGGCCAGCGCCTCGCCTTCGAGCTTCATCTGCTCGCGAGCGAAACCGATGGGATTGGCCTCCCGGTCCTGCTTGCTTAGCCCGCTGATCAATCCCTGCAAGCGTTCATGCTTGCTGGCCAGTGCCTGCTGATGGGTCTGGCTGGGTGCGCCGGTGAAATGGTAAGGCACCAGGGGCGTGGTGGAGGGACGAACCTGCCCTGAGAGGTGGGCCGTTACCGGTGTGATCGCGTCGTCCGATTGCTGACGCAAGGCTGCCAGGCTTTGGCCCTGGCTTACGGATAGATCTGCCATGCTGTTTCTCCTATTGCGCCAAGGCGTTGCTCAGGCCTGACGGGCGGTTGAGAGGGGTAGACGCCTGCACGGGGGTCGGTTGGCGGTGGGGTTGTGAGGCATCCAGAAAGTAATTAATGCGCCAGTTCGAGGCCATGTCGGCGATACCGCCCAGTAGCCCCAGCAAGTGCTCGGCAGCCAGGTCGTCCAGCGGCACGTGACCGATCAGGATCACGTGGCCACTCTCGCTGTTGTACGACAGCGAGGGGCAGTGAGGCCCGCTGAGCAGATAGAGGTTGGTTTCCAGCAGCCGTTGCAGAACGGCTTCGCGATTGGCGGTGGGCAAGGGTCCGAAGCTGGCGTAGATGAACACGTCACCCTCGCCCGGGCCGGGGGTATGCTTGAGGGAAAAGTCGACTTCCTTGACCGACAGGTTGGTCTGTTCGTAGAACGCACTGGGGCAGGGGATCATCGTGATAGCGCAGAGCTGATCGATCAGCCTGCAATAGGAGGGTGCCGCCATGATTGACCTCGTGGTGTCATCCAGGCGCGAAAGGCGCCTGCTGCACCTGATGAGTGACGCTGGCGACATTTCGGTTCCACGGTCAGGTTCGGGTCGGCTGCGGGGAACCGTCGTCCTGGTATTGGCCACCCATGGGCGCCACTTCATTCAAGGTCGACCGCTCATGTCCCGTTCATTTCTCGCCTCGTCGGTCTGTCGTGCTGCCCCCAGGGCGGTGCCCGTGCTGGCCATGGCCGCCCTCCTGCACGGCTGCCAGCACCTCGAACCGCCGCTGAACCTGGACCACCCGCTCGCCGCTGAGCACTACCGCTCGCAACTGCGCTGGCGCACGGTGGTGGCGCAGGAGCGGGTGCAGATCCAGGAGCGGCCGGTGGCCGCCGATGGCAGCCTGTGGACGCGCATGCGCCAGGGTTTTTCGCTGCTGGGCGCCACTGGCGACGTGACCCGAGTCGACGAACAGCGCCGCTGGCTGATGGCGCGGCCGGGGTTTCTCACCCAGACCGGGCATGCCGGCAGCCGCTACCTGCATTTCATCGTCGGCGAGTTGAGCAAGCGCAACATGCCGCTGGAGCTGGCCCTGCTGCCTGCCATCGAAAGCGGCTTCAACCCCTCGGCACAGTCGTCGGCCCAGGCCATGGGGCTGTGGCAGTTCGTACCCGCCACCGGGCGGCGTTTCCAGTTGCAGCAACGCGCCGGCTATGACGAGCGTCGGGACATTCCGTCGTCCACCCGCGCGGCGCTGGATTACCTGGCGTACCTGCACGATTATTTCCAGGGCGACTGGCTCCTGGCGCTGGCCGCCTATAACGCCGGGGAGGGACGGGTGCGCGAGGCCATCTCGCGTAACCAGGCCCGTGGCCTGGCGACCCGGTACTGGGACCTGTCGCTGCCGGGCGAGACGCAGAACTATGTGCCGCGGCTACTGGCGCTGTCGCAGCTGGTGAATGCGCCCGCCGAGTATGGTGTCGAGCTGGTGCCTATCGCCGACCAGCCGTACTTCCAGATGCTCGCTCTGCAGGAGCCGGTGAACCTTGCGCACCTGGCGCAGTTGTCCGGGGTGCATGAGCGTGAACTGCGCCTGCTCAATCCGGCTGCCCGAGGGCAGGCCAGTGGACGGCTGCTGCTGCCCGTGACTGCCTCGGCCCGGCTGACCGCGCAGCCGGACATGATCGTCAGGGCGGCACAGTATCCAGAGGTTGGGCCTGTCGCGGCGCCGGCGGTGTCGGCCGACTCCGACGCCATCGCCCAGGCCAACGAGCCACCGGGCGCCTGAGCCTGCTCGCGGCGTGAACAGGACGGGCGTCCAGCCTCGGGACGACTACAGGCAGTGGGCGGCGGCGCTGGCCAGTTGGCGAGCGCGAGGGTCCATGAGTACATAGGAACCGATCGTGTTGCAGGCGAAGCCGAAGGCCACGCCGCGCTGCGGATCGGCGAAACCGACCGTACCGCCGGCGCCCATGTGACCGAAGGCCTCGCGGCCCATGCCATAGCTGCCATTGGTCACGTTCGGCTGGTCGAGCATCACCCCGAGGCCGAAGCGAGCCGGGGTCTGCAAGGTGGGATCGTACTCGGCGCTGTGTTCGCGCAGCATTTCATTGAGCATCGGCGACTCCAACAGGCGTCCGTCGAGCAGGCCTGTGTAGAAGGTCGCCAGGCTGCGGGCGTTGCCGTGGCCATTGGCAGCGGGTTGGGTCATGCGCTTCCAGCCGGCCTCGTTGCTGCGTCCCAGGACCATTGGCGGATTGGCGAAGGCCAGGGCGCTCATGGCTGTCGGCCTGGTCAGCACGTCCTGCAGTACCCGGGCGAAGGCGGGATCGACGATGTCTTCGCGGGTGCGCGCCATGAAGGCGCAGCGGGTCATGGTCGCGTCGTCCAGGCCGAGGTGGAAGTCCAGTCCCAGGGGCGCGGCCACACGCTGACAAATGCTCTGGGCCGGTGGTACGCCGTCTACCCGCTGCAGCAGCTCGCCCAGGATCCAGCCGAACAGCAGGGGCGAGTAGGTCTGGCGTTCACCGGCAGCGGCCCAGGGCTGCTCCGTGGCGATCAACTGCGCCATGGCGTCCCAGTCATACAGGGTGTGCGGCGCCAGGGGTGCGCGCAGCGCGGGCAGCCCGGCCCGGTGGCACAGCACCTGGCGCAGGGTGATCGAGGCCTTGCCAGCCTCGGCGAAGGCTGGCCAGTACTGGCACAGCGGCGCATCGAGGTCCAGTCGCCCTTCACCCACCATTTGCATGATCGCCACTGCGGTGAACGGCTTGGTGCAGGAAAACAGGTTCAGCAGCGTGTCCTGATGCCAGAGGCGGTCCGCCTCGGGGCCGGCCTGCCCTGCCCAGAGGTCGACGACGGTTTCGCCGTCGATTTGCAGGCACAGGGCAGCGCCGCGTTCGAAGGGGCTTTGCATCAGTTCAGCGAAGGCCGTGCGCACGGGCTCGAAGCGAGGGTGGCACTGGCCATGGACGAGGGCAGGGGAGGTCATGGTCGGTTTCTCGAAGGGGCGAAGGTCCCTTTGAGTGAGCGCGCCGCTGCAAACGGTTCATCCTGCCGAGTCACGCCAGAGGGGATCTTTTCTGCGAGTCGGGCCACTCAAGGGCAACGATCCTCACCCTGGAGCCTGTCCATGGCCTTCGAATCCACCCTCGACTTCAACAGCGAGGCCTTTCGTAATGCTGCCTATCGGCACTACGCGACGTTGCGCGATGTCGCGCCGGTGTTCCTCAGCCAGCCGCCAGGGCAGTTACCGATCTGGTATGTGACCGGCGCCCGGGAGGTCGAGACGGTGCTGCTGGACAGCGAGCGGTTCGCCCGTGACCCGGGGCGTATCAGCGCGCAGTTCGCGGCGATGATGGGCGGTGAGCAGGCCATCGCGTTTCTCAACGAGCATATGCTCAACCGTGATGGCGAGCAGCATCGGCGTTTGCGTCGGCTGGTGAACAAGGCGTTCACGCTCAAGGCGGTCAATACGCTGCGCCCACGTATCGAGCAGATCGCCGAGACCTTGCTCGACCAGGTCGGGCCAGAGGGTCACATGGATGTCGTGAAGCAGTTCGCGTTCCCGTTGTCGATCATCGTCATCGCCGAGCTGCTGGGCGTGCCTGCGCAGGACCGGGACGACTTTCGCCGCTGGTCGCAGCTGATCGTCCAGCAGGTGGGTCACGACCTGAGCGCATTGCAGCGCTGTTATGGCGAGTTCGCGCACTACATGCTGGCCTTGGTCGAGCAGCGGCGGGCCAGCCCTGGCGATGACCTGGTGTCGGCGTTGGTGCAGGTGGAGGAAGAGGGCAAGGCGCTCAGCGACAGTGAGCTGTGCAGCATGATCGCCTTGCTGATCGTCGCCGGACACGAGACGGCGGCGTCGATGATCGGCAACGCGGTCTACCTGCTTGTGCAGCATCCCCAGGCGCTGTGGCGTTTGCGCGACGATCCACGGTCGATGCCCGCTGCCGTGGAGGAGCTGCTGCGTTACGATTGTTCGGTGGAGCGGGCCATGGTGCGTTTCGTGACCCGGGATACTGAGCTGGCGGGGCAGTCTCTGCAACGCGGGCAACTGCTGATGGCGGTGGTGGGGTCGGCCAACCGCGACCCGGCGCTGTGCGAGCGCCCCGATACCTTCGACATCACCCGGGCGGCGTGCCCGCACCTGTCGTTCGGCAAGGGAGCTCATCATTGCCTGGGCGCTTCGTTGGCCAGGCAGGAACTGGAAATCGCCTTGAACACCTTGCTCAGGCGTTGTCCGGAATTGCGCCTGGCGGTGGCAGCCGACGCCGTGCAATGGCGCTACGTGCCTAATTTCCGCGGGCCGCGCGCCTTGCCGGTATGCTGGTCGGTGAACGGACACGGTGGATGAGGCTCGCCCGGGCGGTGGGCCAGGCGAGCCCTGGTGTCAGGCCGGCACGGCCTGGGTCGGTGGCGCCTCTGCGCTGGCGGCGGGCGAAGCGGGCTCGATCAGGTGCAGCCCATAGAGGACCACGTCGGCTCGGGTCTGGGCGAAGCGGGCGATGCCTGGGAAACGCCCCCACTGCGTCGCGCCCAGGCCCTGCACGCCGCGCCTGCTGGCCTGATTGTGCTCGATGATCCAGGCCACCAGCGTTTCGAAGCCATAACGACGGGCCAGCACCACGGCGGCCTGGCCCAGGCGAATGCCCACGCCGCTGCCCACGTGGTCACCACGCACGTAGATCGACACTTCTCCGGTGAGCCGACAGGCCTGGGCGCCCCAGCAGAAGCGGTTGACGATCAGCCAGGCGACCACCTCGCCGCCGCGTTCGAGCACGTAGATCGGGTCGCCCTCCTTGACGAAGCAGTCGATGAAGAACGTCATCTCCTTCAGGGAAAACGTTCTGAGCACCGGCGAACTGGTCCCCCCCAGAGCGCTTTCGTTGAAGATGTCGGTCATCACCGGCAGGTCGTCGGGGGTGTAGCGACGCACGCCGTGCGGCAGGTCGCGGCGGCTGCTCAGACGATTGCCGATCATGGCCAGACCTCCCCATAGACGCTTCGTTTGAGCTGCTCGCGGGCGCGGAACAGGCGTGAGCGCACGGTGCCGATGGGCACCCCGAGGCGCTTGGCGGCATCGCGATAACTGCTCTCGGTGTCCACGGCCGTCCATAGGGTTTCGCGCATCGCCTGGGGCAGCGCGTCCATGGCCAGCAGCGTACGGTCGAGCAGTCGACGGCTGTCGCACTGCTCGCTCAGGTCGACGTCGTCGCTGCACGCGTGGAACTCGCTCTCATCGAAGCTGCTCAGTGGCGGCTGCGCGTAGTAGCGGCGAAAGTGGTTGCGGATGAGGTTCAGGGCAATGCCGCACAGCCAGGTATCGGGCTTGGCCAGGCCCTGGAATTTTTCCTGGTTGCGCCAGGCCTCCAGGTAGGTCAGCTGGATGAGATCGTCAGCGTCATCCTGATTGAGCACCCGTCGCTGTACGAACAGGCGCAGTTTGCGTTCCTCGCCGAAGGCGATACCCGGTGAGGACGATTTCTGGGGTGAAGCGAAGTTCAGGCGGCTCATCGGTAGATCCCTCTCGATAGGTACGTGGGGTCGATGGAGGTCGACAACCCCTATCAGCAGGACCTGTGCCAAACCGGATCCAATTCTCAACTAGTTGATAAACAATGAGTTTTCCAAGTGGTCGCGGGAAATCGGGTGCAGAGAGCTGCACAGACCGACCCGCTGCCACTGCAAGAACTTGCACGCCCGGGTCGGGTGGGCAGCAGGTTCCTGGCCCTGTGCCGAGTGCTGCGAAAATGCCTGTCGCGAGCAGGGAACCGATTCGCCAGCCTGTGCCACCCATGAGCACTCGACATCACGCCCATGGCCATCATGAAAGTAGAGACCCACAACAGCCTGCGCCTTGCCGTCAACCTCGCTCAGGCTGCTTCGGCGCTGACCGGTGCGGAAAAAGCGACGCAAGCGCCCTTGGCCGTGCAGACCAATTCGATGGAGGAGGTCGGCATGACCTTCAGCCATCATGTCGAGCGCAATACCAAGGCCATGAGCCAGCGGCGTATTCGCCAGGCGCGCGGCAGGCTGGACGCAGCGCCTGTGGAAACCCGCGAGCGCCTGGAAGAATGGTTCGACCAGCTCGGCCACCCGGGCAAGCAGAGCCTGAGTGCCATGGCGGCACAGACGGGCGCCATGCTGTATGACGAGCCCTCGCTCGAAGCCCTGGTGCAGGCCAGCGGCGGCGATCCGGCACGTACCGACCTGGTCCTGCAACTCGTGCTGCAGCAGGCTCAGACCCAGGAGCGGCGGGTCGAGGCCGAGCGCGCCCGTGAGTATCTCCAGGCCTTGCGCGAACGCTACGGTGCGCAGATCCGTGCCGGGATGAACATCGCCCAGGCCTTGCGCGCCGCCGGCGGCGATCCGCAATTGCGTCAGGCGGTGCGCCGCCTCTATTACGATACCGTGGTGCTCAAGCAATCCTTGCCTACCATGATGCAGGCACTGCTGGGGCTGTTCGGCGAATCCGAGTTCCCGTCGGGACTGGACATGATGCGTCGTGCCCTGGCGGACGACATCGCCGCGCAGGCGCCGTCCAGCCCAAGCGCCAAGCTGCGCACGCTGCTGATCGGCCTGACCGCGTCGACCCAGCTCGGCAGCGTGCTGCACAGCTGCCGGCAACTGCTCGAGCAACTGGCCGGTAGCTGCCAGGCCAGCCAGCTCACGGCGGTGACCCTGCTGCAACGCATGCTCGGGGTGGCGGCCAGTGGCGTGTCGGCTGGCGAAATACGCCGGATCGGCCGCGAGCTGGGCGGCGAGCAGGCGCGCGACCAACTGGTCTCGCTCAATGGCCTGTACGCCATGCTCAAGCGCCTGCCGCTGGCCCTGTGGCGCGACGGCAAGAGTCGGCAGAGCGCGTTGAAGCATGTCCTGGTGCTGCTCGATGAGCGCTCCCGTGATGAAGTGCGTGGGCAGACCGCCGTGCCGGTCATGGGCCGGCGGCCATGATCGCCCTGCTGAACCGGGTGGCGGATGCCGCGCTGCGTCGCATCGAAGTGGCGGGTGCGGTGGTGGTGCTGGGCATCGTGTTCATGCTGATCCTGCCGCTACCGACCGCTGTGGTCGACGTGCTGATCGCAGTCAACATCTGCATCTCCTGCCTGCTGATCGTGCTTTCGCTCTACCTGCCTCGCCCGCTGGCGTTTTCGTCCTTTCCGGCCGTGCTGCTGCTGACCACGCTGTTTCGCCTGGCGCTCTCGGTCGCCACCACCCGCCTGATCCTGCTCCAGGGCGACGCCGGGCATATCGTCCAGGCCTTCGGCAACTTCGTGGTCGGCGGCAACCTGGCGGTGGGGCTGGTGATTTTCCTGATCCTCACGGTGGTCAATTTCCTGGTCATCACCAAAGGCTCGGAGCGCGTGGCCGAGGTCGCTGCACGCTTCACCCTGGATGCGCTGCCGGGCAAGCAGATGTCCATCGACAGCGACCTGCGCGCGAACCTGATCGATGTCAGCGAGGCCCGGCGCCGGCGCGAGGAACTGAACAAGGAAAGCCAGCTGTTCGGGGCGATGGACGGGGCGATGAAGTTCGTCAAGGGCGACGCCATCGCAGGGTTGGTGATCGTGGTGATCAACCTCATCGGTGGTTTCTCGGTGGGCATGATGCAGCACGATATGGGCGCCTCCGAATCCATGCACCTGTATTCGGTGCTGACCATCGGCGATGGCCTGATCGCGCAGATTCCTGCACTGCTGATCTCGCTCACCGCCGGCATGATCATCACCCGCGTGTCGCCCGAAGGTCAGCCTGCCGGTAGTAGCGTCGGCAAGGAGATCGCCAGTCAGTTGACCGCCGAACCCAAGGCCTGGGTGATCGCTGCGGTCGGGATGCTGGGATTCGCGGCGCTGCCGGGCATGCCAACCCTGGTGTTCATCGTCATGGCGCTGATCACCGGCAGCGCCGGCCTGCTGCAACTGCGTGCTCGGGCACGCCAGGTGGAACAGGGCGATCAGGCGCCGGCGACGCTGGCGCCTGAACACAACGGTGCCGAGGACCTGCGCAGTTTCGATCCCACCCGCGCCTACCTGCTGCAGTTTTCCCAGACCCGCCAGGACGACCCGGCGCTGGAGCAGGTCATCCAGGCGATCCGCAAAAAGCGCAACGCCCTGGTGGCCGGTTTCGGCCTGACGCTGCCGCCGTTCGACATCGAATACAACGCCTGGCTGGACCCCGACGAGTGTCGCTTCTGTGTGCATGAGGTGCCTACCTTGCGCGCCACCTTCAGCGAGCGGGTCGCCGTGGCGCGCGGGCCTCTGCCGTTCGAACCGCGCGATGCGCAGGTGGGCAGCGAGGCGCGCGACGAACAGCAATGGCTGTGGCTGGCACCGGATGATCCGCTGCTGGCCGATGAGCGGGTGGAGGCGGTGTCCGCCAGCGAGCTGCTGGTGGAGCGGATGAGCCGCGCCATGTTCGCCACGGGGCCGCAGTTCCTCGGCCTGCAGGAAAGCAAGTCGATTCTCAGCTGGCTCGAAGCCGGCCAACCGGAGCTCGTGCAGGAGCTGCAGCGCACCATGCCGCTGGCGCGGTTTGCGGCGGTGCTGCAACGCCTGGCGGGGGAGGGCGTGCCGTTGCGGGCAGTGCGCCTGATCGCCGAGTCGTTGATCGAGCACGGCCAACACGAACGAGACGTGGGCGCCCTGACCGACTACGCGCGCATCGCCCTGAAATCGCAGATCTATCACCAGTACCGCGATGCCGAGGGTCTGCATGTGTGGCTGTTGACGCCGGAGACAGAAACCTTGCTGCGCGACGCGCTGCGCCAGACCCAGACCGAAACCTTCTTCGCTCTGGAGAGCGGCCACACCCGCTCGCTGGTCCTGCAGTTGCGTGAAGGTTTTCCCCTGCGAGCCAGGCGCGTGGCCGTGCTGCTGGTCGCCCAGGACTTGCGCGCGCCCTTGCGCGACCTGCTGCGCGACGAATTCAACCACGTGCCGGTGCTGGCCTTCAGCGAGTTGCACAGCAGTGCCCAGGTCAATGTCCTGGGCCGCTTCGACCTCGAGCAGGAGTGCCTGCGCATGGAAGACGCGGCCTGACGGCGGGGCGCTACCGGGCGCACGTACAGAACTCGGTGGGTGCCTGCGGCGGACCCACCCGTGACAGGTAAGGGCGAGTGATGTCGCCCCTTGAGGAGTTGGCCATGTTCGAGCTGCGGGTATTGAGTGGTCTGCACCGGGGTGCGGCGCTGCCGCTGGTGGGCGATGAGTGGACGGTCGGGGCGGCACCGGATGTCGATCTGGCACTCTACGATCCAGGCATCTGCGCTCGCCATGTACGGCTGGTGCGCGATGCTGGGCAGTGGCGCCTGGAGCTGCTGGACGGTGCCGCGGGCGATGCCCAGGGCCATGCCTGGGTCGGCGTGCGGCCCCTGTCGGTCGACACCCGGTTCGTCATCGCTGGCATCTGGCTATGCCTTGCAGCGGCAGAGGAGCCTTGGCCACAGGGGGCGCCGGCGGACAGTGCCGGGGCTGGTGCAGACCTGGCCGCAACTGCCAGGCCGGCGCCGCGTCCTTCCTGGCCCAGGCGCCTGGCCATCGCCGCAGCGGTGATCACCGTGGCGTCCAGTGCCTGGGCATTCACCAGCCAACCGGCGCCGCCGGTCAAGCCTGAGCCGGCGCAGGCGACCGAGCGGCGCAAGGTGCTGCTCGATGACGTCGCGACGGTGCGTCGGCAGCTCGATCGGATGCTGCAGGAGCGTGACCTGGCCGGGCAGGTGCAGGTCGAGCTGCGCGAGGATCGACTGGTGCTGGTGGGGGAACTGCCCCGCCAGCGCCTGGCCGTGGTCGAACGCTTGCTGGCGCGTTTTCAGGATCGTTACTCGACCCCGGTTCCGGTCATCGCCAAGGTTCGCGAACAGCTGACGCGGCTGCCCTTCCAGATCGCCCAGATCGTCGGTGGCAAGCGTGGCCATGTGGTCACGGGCGACGGTCGGCGGCTGTTTCTCGGTGATCAGATCGACGGCCTGCGCCTGACTGCCATCGGCAACGACAAAGTGACGTTCGAAGGTGAGCAGCGCTATGAGGTGACATGGTGATGGCGCACCACGCCGCGGTGGCACGCCTGCAAGCCTGGGAAAACGCGCACCGCGACCGTTTGCAGCGCTTTGCGCCGGTGGCGATACGCGGGCAGGTGCAGCGGGTCAATGGCACCCTGGTGCAATGCCGGCTGCCGGACGCGCAGATCGGCGATCTGTGCCGGGTCGAGCGCGGCGATCGCGAGCCGCTGCTTGCCGAGATCGTCGGCTTCGATCGGCACGATGCGTTGCTCAGTGCGCTGGGCGGCCTGGAGGGCGTGCGCGTTGGCGCGACGGTGGAGCCGTTGGGCATGCCGCACCGGGTGCAGGTGGGCGACCATCTGCTGGGGCAGGTGCTGGACGGCTTCGGCCGCCCGCTGCTGGACGGTGGCGTCGGAGCGTTCGCCGATGCGTCGGTGCTGCAGGCCTCGGCGGTGATCGCCGAAGCGCCGGCGCCCACCGCGCGTCCGCGCATCCGCCAGCCCCTGAGCACAGGCGTGCGGGCCATCGACGGGCCGCTGACCCTCGGTGAAGGCCAGCGTGTCGGGCTGTTCGCCGGCGCCGGGTGCGGCAAGACCACGCTGCTGGCCGAAATCGCGCGCAACGTGGAGTGCGACGTCATCGTGTTCGGCCTGATCGGCGAGCGTGGACGCGAGCTGCGCGAGTTTCTCGATCATGAGCTCGATGACGAGCTGCGTGCCCGCGCGGTGCTGGTCTGTGCCACCTCGGACCGCTCGAGCATGGAGCGTGCCCGGGCTGCGTTCACCGCCACAGCGCTGGCCGAAGGCTTTCGCGCCAATGGCCGCAAGGTGCTGCTGCTGATCGATTCGCTGACCCGCTTCGCCCGCGCCCAGCGTGAGATCGGCCTGGCCGCAGGCGAACCGCTGGGACGCGGCGGCCTGCCGCCCTCGGTCTACAGCCTGTTGCCGCGTCTTGTCGAGCGCGCCGGGTTGACCGAGACCGGCGCCATCACGGCGTTGTACACCGTGCTGATCGAGCAGGACTCGATGAACGATCCGGTGGCCGACGAGGTGCGCTCGCTGCTCGACGGCCACATCGTGCTGTCGCGCAAGCTCGCCGAGCGCGGTCACTACCCCGCTGTCGATGTACTGGCGAGCCTGTCGCGGACACTGTCCAACGTGGCCGATCCGCAGCACCTGCGCGCGGGTATCCAGTTGCGGCGCCTGTTGTCGGCCTACGACCAGATCGAACTGATGCTGCGCCTGGGTGAGTACCAGGCCGGCACCGACCCGCTGACCGATCTGGCGGTGGACTCGCGTGCAGTGCTGGACGGTTTCTTGCGCCAGGACCTGCGCGAGCCCGAGCCCCTGGCTTCGACCCTTGCGCAATTGCACCAGTTGACCGCCCATGTCCCTGGCTGACCTGCAGGCGCTGGCGAGCGTGCGCCGACACCGTGAAGGGCAGGCCGAGCGGGCGCTGTGCCAGGCCCGCGCCGCGCTGCACGAATGCACGGCGCGAGCGGCGGCTGCACATGCCCACTGGGAGCAGGCCAGCGAGCGCCAGGTGGCGCAACGCACGGCGCTGTGCGCCGAGCATCGGGGGCGCGCGCTGGGTGCGGCCGAATTGAGGGCGTGGGCGACCCAGGAGCGTCGGCTGATGGGCGAACTGGCCGAGCAGGCGCAGGGCGTACGCACGCTGGAGGCTGCCCGGCAGCACCAGGCGCAGCAGGTCCAGGCCGCGCAGCAGCGGCTCACTGCCTGCCGACGCGCGATGGAAAAGCTCGGCGTGCTGACCGATCTGCTGGGGCGGGCCGCCGACGATGAATGAGCATTGGGTACGCCCGCCATCGCCGGGTCGTCACGGGTCGGCGAACGCCCAGGCTCATCCGCCGCTGCGAGGGCCAGGGCCACCGCCGGCCCCGGTGAGCAGCGCGCGGGTGGCGCCGCGTGATCGTCCGGTCGACAGCGAATGCGATGCCCAGGTCAGCCTGGCGCGCAGCGACGGCTACTGGTTTCGCCAATCGGTCCAGGCGGTCGGCGGCGGCCTGCAGCAGGACACCCCAGGGCCTGGCTCGACCTGCCCGCTGGCAGGCCAGGAAGGCAGCGTGGTGGAAGCCTTCGTCGATCAACTCACCCCACGCCTGCGCGCCACGCCAGAGCAACAGCTGGACATGCTGCTGCACCTGCCGCACCTGGGCCGCGTCAAGGTGCAGGCTCGGCGCCTGGAGGCAGGTCAGGGTTGGCACATCGGCCTGGGCGGGGAAAGCGCTGCCGTACAGGCGCACCTGTCGCGTCGAAGCGGACAGCTCGAGGACGCCCTGGCAGAGGCGCTCGAACAACCGGTCAGCGTGCAGGTTGCACGCGTAGAGGAGGACGACTGACATGAGTGCAACGGCATTGTCGCTGCCATCGATCAGCGCGCAGCAAGCGCTGGCCTGCCAGCGGTTGGGGGCAGGCGTGCAGTTGCCCTACCAGGTGGGTCAGGAGGCCGGGCTGCTGACGCTGTCCCTGGGTCATGGACCGAGCAGCGCCGGGTCGGCCCTGCTCGGTTGTGCCCACGGCGCGCTGCGCATGGGTGATCCAGGGGCGGTGCTGAGTTTGCTCGGCGACTGCCCGGTGGTCTGGCCCGCCGAACCGGGGCCGGATGACGCGTGGTTCTGGGCGGTGTTTCACCAGGTCCTGAGCGAACCCGTGCGTGCAGCCTTCGGCCATTTCGAGCCGCTCCCGGCCGACGACTTCAGCGGCATCGCCTGTCGCCTGGACGTGCGCCTGGGAGCTAGCTGCGTCAGCAGCCAGCTGCACCTGCCCGCCCAGACCCTGCTGGGCCTGCTCGACGGCGCACCCTGGCAGCGGCGCAGCAGCCACTGGATCGAGAACTTCGCCCTGCAGATACCCCTGGGGCTGGGCCACTTGACCCTTGCCGCAGCGGAGCTCGCCATGCTGCGTCCCGGCGACGTGGTCATTGCCCAAACCCCGCTGTTCGATGCCTCCGGCCAGGGCCTGCTGCGCCTGGGGCGTCACTGCCTGCAGGTGCAGGTGCACGGTCATGCCGCGCCCTTGCACCTGACCGTACTTGCGCTCGAGGAGAACACCATGAACAACGATGCCGACATCGACCTTCTGACCCCTGACTGGAGCGACGCTCAGCACCCATCGGACGACGCGCATGACGCTGCGCCGTTCGATCCCGCTGTCCTGCAGACCACGAGCCAGGAGACCGAGCAGGCAGGTGCCGAACCAGCGGTCGCCAGCGAGCCTGCCCAGCGTTTCGACGACCTGCCCCTGGCGCTCACCCTGCGCTGTGGCCACCTCGAGCTGACCCTCGGTCAGTTGCGCAACCTGGCGCCCGGCGTGGTGCTGGCGGTGCAGGGCGTGGCGGCAGGGAGCGCCGTGCTGTTCCACGGCGAGCGAGCCGTGGCGCAGGGCGAACTGGTTCAGATCGACGGCCGACTGGGGCTGCAGATCGTGAGCCTGGATGTGGCGGGATGAGCTTTCAGGGGATCGACCCCTTCCTGCTGGCGCTGTTCATCGGTGGCATGTCCCTGGTCCCGCTGCTGCTGATCATCTGCAGCGCCTTTCTCAAGATCGCCATCGTGCTGACCATCGCCCGCAACGCCATCGGCGTGCAGCAGGTGCCGCCGAACATGGCGCTCTACGCCATCGCCCTGGCCGCCACCCTGTTCATCATGGCGCCGGTCGGTCACAACGTCGCCGAGGCGTTGCAGGAGCGACCGCTGGACTTCAGCCATACCGAGGCGCTGCAAGCCTCGGCGCTGAACGCCATCAAGCCGTTGCAGGCCTTCATGGCGCGCAACACCAACCCCGACATCCTCACCCACCTGCTGGAGAACACCCAGCGAATGTGGCCCCGTGAACGTGCAGAGGCGGCCAGCCGCGATGACCTGATGCTGCTGATACCGGCCTTCATGCTCTCGGAGCTGGAAGCGGGTTTCCAGATGGGCTTTCTGATCTACATCCCGTTCATCGTCATCGACCTGATCGTCTCCAACCTGTTGCTGGCGCTGGGCATGCAGATGGTCGCGCCGATGACCATCTCGTTGCCGCTCAAGCTGCTGATCTTCGTCTTGGCCCAGGGCTGGACGCAGCTGCTGGACAGCCTGTTCTACTCCTACCTGTGAGGCCTGGCCAATGGACGCGATGACCCTGTTCAAGGAAGGCATGCTGCTGGTGGTGCTGCTCTCGGCGCCGCCGTTGATCGTGGCGGTGCTGGTAGGCGTGCTGACGTCGCTGGTGCAGGCGCTCATGCAGATCCAGGACCAGACCCTGCCGTTCGGCATCAAGCTGGTCGCCGTGGGCCTGACCCTGTTGGTGACCGGACGCTGGGTGGGCGGCGAGCTGATGGGCTTGCTGCGCCGAGCGTTCGAAATGATGGCCAACACCTGATGACGACCTCGGCCTTCCTGCCCTTTTTCGACCTGCTGCTGTCGGTGGCGCTGGCCATGGCGCGCATCTATCCGGTCGCCTACCTGGTACCGGTGTTCTGCTTCCAGCATCTGCGCGGTCTGCCACGCCACGCCGTGGTATTCGCCCTGGCCATGCTGCCGGCGCCCGGAATCCGGCAGGCGCTGCTCGATGCGCAGGTGCACTGGCTGTCACTGGCCGGGCTGATGCTCAAGGAACTGGTTCTGGGCCTGTTGCTCGGGGTGTTGCTGGCCATGCCGTTCTGGCTGTTCGAGTCGGTGGGTGCCCTGCTGGACAACCAGCGCGGCGCGTTGATCGGCGGCCAGCTGAATCCGGCCCTGGGGACCGACACCACGCCCCTGGGCCACCTGTTTAAGGAAAGCCTCATCCTGCTGCTGGTGGCCACCCTGGGCCTGGGCAGTCTGACCCAGGTGATCTGGGACAGCTACCTGGTGTGGTCGCCCACCACCTGGCTGCCGCTGCCGGGTGCGCAGGGGTTCGCCGTGTTCCTCGACCTGCTCGGCGACATGTTCATGCACATGCTGCTCTACGCTGCGCCATTCATCGGGCTGCTGTTGCTGGTGGAGTTCAGCCTGGCCCTGCTGAGCCTGTACAGCCCGCAATTGCAGGTGTTCATCCTCGCCATGCCGGCCAAGAGCCTGATCGGCCTGGGCTTTCTGCTGTTCTACCTGCCCACCCTGTGGGAGGCGATGACGGGCCGGCTGATGGGCTATGCCGATATCCGCCACCTGCTCGACCTGCTGTTGCAGGCACCCTGAACGAGGGATGATCGATGAGTGAAGACAGTGGTGAAAAGACCAGGAGCGCGACGCCGAAGAAGATCCGCGATGCCCGCAACAAGGGTCAGGTCGGCCAGAGCCAGGACCTGAGCAGCCTGCTGGTACTGGCGGTGATCACCGAGGTGGCGCTGACGCTGGCCGACGACAGCCTGCAGACGCTCCAGGATCTGGTGACGTTCCCGCTGCATCGCCTGGCGCTGGACTTCACCCGCGCGCTCGAGGAAACCCTGGCCCGTGCCGGCAGCGTGCTGCTCAGTTTCACCCTGATGACCGTAGGCCTGGCCATCGCCACGCGGCTGGTCGCCGGCTGGATACAATTCGGCTTCCTGTTCTCGCCCGAGGCCCTGCGTCCAGATCCGAACCGGCTCAATCCGTTGAACCAGGCCCAGCAGATGTTCTCCGGGCAGGCGCTGATCAATCTGTTCATGGGCCTGGTCAAGGCCGGGTTCATCGCGGCGGTGCTGTACCTGGTCACGTTGCCGGCGCTCGGGGCGCTGGTCAGTCTGGTCGCCAGCGACCTGCAGACCTACTGGCGCGGATTGGCCAGCCTGTTCCGGCACATCATGCACATCTGCCTGGCGGTGCTGCTGGTGCTGGCGGTCATCGACTTCGGCCTGCAGAAATATTTCTTCGCCAAGCGCCTGCGCATGAGCGAGGAAGAGGTGCGCAAGGAATTCAAGGAGATGGAGGGCGATCCACACGTCAAGATGCACCGCCGCAGCCTGGCCCGACAGTTGGCCGGAGAGAACGCGGCCAAGCCCGAAACGCCTGTGGAGGAGGCCGACATGCTGGTGGTCAACCCCACCCACTTCGCCGTGGCGCTGCGCTACCGGCCCGAGGAAACGGCGCTGCCGCAGCTGATCGTCAAAGGCGTCGACGATCAGGCCCGGGCGTTGATCGAGCGCGCCAAGGCGGCACGCATTCCGGTCATTCAGTGCATCTGGCTGGCCCGCACGATCTACCGCGAAGACGTCGGCGCGTTCATTCCCCGCGAAACGCTGCAGGCCGTGGCGCACCTCTACCGGGTGTTGCGCGAGCTGGACGATGAAGCCAAGGGCGAGGTGATCGAGATCCCCGAACTCAACCGGCGCTGAGCGGCGATGGAACCGATGCGTGCGCAGTCGCCACCCAGTGATCGAGCCGTAATCGCCCGGGTGCCGTAGGCCTGGGGACTCGGCCTACCCTCGCGTTGCGAGCCATCCACTGGAGAATCGCTCATGCCCCCAGATCCGAGTCTTGTCGGACGCACCGGCGCGCTGCACGGGGTCGACAGCCCGCTGTCGTCCCACGCGCCCTCGTTCCACCAGCAGCCGCTCGAACCCCAGCAGCGCCGCGCCAGCCAGAGCCTGCAGGGCCTGGGACGGTCGTCCTCGGCGCCCCCGGCCTTGCAGCAGCGCGGCCGGCCCCGTACGCGATCACCTGGTCGTGCCCATCCACCCGCTTCGCCGGCCACCGACCTGCCGCCGTCAGCCCACGCCCAGCCCCCGGCGGCGCCCAACGCCGAGCACACGCTGCTCAATGACATGGAGGCCCGTCAGCGGCAGTTGATGACCCAGCAGTTCGAGTTGCAGATGGGCGTGGAGGAGCGTCAGGCGACGATGCTGCAGGTCAAGACCGCTGCCGACATGACCAAGCTGATGAACGACACGGTCAGCGAGGTTACCAAGGGCTTTCTGGAAAGCGCTCGCAAGGTCATGCAGGAGGGCGGCGAGGCCATGAAGCTGCGCTGAAACAGGCGTTGTCGAGCCCTGCCCGGCAACGCCTGGCGGGCAGGGCTCAGCTCAGGCGGGTACGGTTCAGCGGCAGGCTCGTCGGTCGCGCATCGCCCGCCCTGGCCAGTTCGAGCAGCCGCGGGCGCAGCGCATCGACCTGGCGAACGAAGCCCACCACCCAGTGGCAGAACGCGGTTTCGTCCAGGGCCGACAACGGACACTGCGCGCACAGGCGCACACAGGCCTGGTCGTCCAGCGCCAGCCAGCTGCCGCCCAGCAGGTCCAGGCGGAAGTTGAGCTCCAGCAAGCGCTTGTGCAGACCAGGCGCATGGGCCGTCAGCTCGATGGCGCAGTGCACGATGGCCATGTCGCTGTGGTCGGGCAGCTCGATCACCACCGCTTCGCGGGCCTGTGCGTCATAGAGCGCGCAGACGCCCTGCTGCAGCTGCAGGTCGGCCCGCAGGTGATCTGCCAGGGCCGATATCAGCCGGTGGGCGAGGGGGGCAGCAGTCATGGGTGGGCCTCAGTAGGTAGCCGGACGGTCATCGAGGTCTTCCAGGCCCAGCAGCGACAGTTGCCGGGCCTGGATCTGGTTGAGCTGTTCGGGGGTCAGGGGAGGTTCGGGCAGTGCCTGCCACACCACCAGTGCGCGTTGCGGGTCGAGAAACACCGACAACGGCGCGTACTCCAGCGGGTGGGCGAAGCGCCGCTCCAGGGCTTGCTGGATCTGGTTGGCGCGCAATACCTGGCTCTGTACCTGCAAGGCCAGGCCCAGGCTGTGGGCCTCGCGCCGAAGGCCGAACTCGATGCCGGGGGCGATTTCCCAGTAGGTGGCAACGCCGGCGATGATGTACTTCTGAAAGGCCTGGCGGGTGTCCGCGCGGTGCACCGAAAAAGACATGACGGCTCAGTCCTCCAGGGTCACGACGCTGTGGTCCAACGGTCGCTCGGGCGAGCCGAGCCCGCCGCGCATGGCCGGCGACCACCACACCACCATTCGCCCGGAATCGGGCTCGGCGCGTTCGCAGGCCTCGGCCTGGCAGCCCGAGCGACTGGCGCAGCCGGTGGCCAGCGACAGGCTCAGGGACAGGGTCAACAGCAGCGGTACACGGCTCATGGGGCGGTCCTCGCAGTGGTGTGCAACAGGGAAGGGCGTTCGTTGCCCGGCAAGCGGGTCGGCGGGTTCATCACCACGAACACTTCGGTTTCATCACCAGGCTCCAGCCACACCTTGGGCCAGGCCGAGGCCGCGAGGGTCCAGCGACTGCCGCAGCTCGCTTCATCCAGGCGCAACCGGCGCGAGCCTTCGTTGCGCACCACGCCTACGGCGATGCCGTAGTCCGGGCCGGCGAACCATTGGGCGCGCGAGGCGTCCAGCGAAAGCCCGGGTTGCAGGGCGCACAGCGTTTCGGCGACGTAGGGGATCGAGTCGGCCTGTTTGAACGAAGCCGGGATGGTGCCGTCCGCCAGATGGGCGAGTACCTCGCCGACCTCCAGGCGCCCGACCGGGCGCTTGCCGTTGCGCCGCTCCTGGACGCGCGCCATGGCGCTGTCCACCTGGGTACGGTCTTGCGGCGAAATGTAGCGGGCTGGGTCGACCTGGTCGCCGATCAGCCTTGGGGTGAGGATGAACACCCGCTCGCGGCGGCTGGTCTGGCGAGTGGTCGATGAGAACAGCAGCGGCCCGAGCAGGGGAATACGCCCGAGCCATGGAACCCGCTCCAGGTTGTCGCCGGTTTCCTCGGTGTGAAAACCGCCCACCACGAGCGAGCGGCTTTCGCCCATCACCGCCTGGGTGCTGACCACGCCCCGCCGCACGCTGGGAGTCTGCTGGCCGACGGCAGACGGTTCGATGCGACCGTCTTCGATGTCCAGGGCCATCTGGATCTGCTTGTGGCCACCGGTTTCGATGGCATGCGGCACCACTTGCAGGCTGGTGCCGGCGGTGATCGGTTCGATGTTGGCCACGCGTTCGCCGATGGCCGACAGGTACTCGGTACGGCTGAAGTCGATGACGGCAGGCTGGTTCTCCAGGGTCAGGACCGAGGGATTGGCCACCACCGTGGCCAGGCCGCGCCCTTCGAGGGCGCGCAGTTGTGCGGAAAAATCGCCGTAGTCCTGGATGAACACCGTGGAGCTGGCACCGGGGCGCAGCAACGACGCTCCGCCGATCAGGTCGCCGCTCTCCACGTTCCAGCTGGATGCCAGTTCGGCCAGTTGGCTGCGGTCGATGTCCAGGATGATCGCGTCGATCTCCACCAGCTTGCGCGGAACGTCCACGTCGCGAATCAGCGGGGTGTAGATTTCCCGGCGCTTGGGTGCGTCGTAGATCAGCACGGCGTTGTTGCGCACGTCGGCCTCGACGCGGATCCTGCCCCGGCTGCCACCCCCGCTCTGGCCGGGCTGTACGCGGCTGGTGTTGGGCCGACCCATGCCGCTGAGGGCCAGCTGTTCGATGTTGCCCATGGCCATCGACTGATGGCCCTGGATGTTCTGCAAGGCCGCCTGGGGCAAGGCCGGTGGCGCTGCGCTGGTGTTCGGGGCACGGTTTTCCAGCAGCCCCCTGAGCAGGGTCGCGACCCCGGGAATGACCAGGGTCTCGCCACGGTACTTGATCGTGCGGTCGGCCGCACTGGCATAGCGCAGCGCGAAGCTGATCACCTCCTGTTTTTCCTCAGGTGTCTTGCGCACCTTGGCGAACTGCGTCACCAGGCGCACGTAGCGTTCGGGGCCTGTGATCAGCACTACCCCTTCATCGGGCAGCTCGCCCCAGCCGAAGCGCGTGTCCAGCAAGCCGATGTCGGTCAGTGCCTGCTTCATGTCCGGCACAGCGTCGGCAGACACCTCCAGCCGTTTCGAGCGCTGGTTCTGCAAGGGGCTGACGTACAGGCTGCTGCCGTAGACGAACCACTGGAAGCGGTTTTCCAGGCCCAGGCGGTCGAGGAACTCCTGGGGGCTTTGCGCCCGCAGACGCCCTTGTACCGTGCCCTTGACCGTGCCATCGAGCACCAGTTGCACACCGAAGGTGTTGGCGAAGTCATCGAGTACCTTCGGCAGCGGCGTGTCCTGGGCATCGTAGGCGTAGGGGGTGTTCTTCCAGTCGTTCGGCACAGCGGCCTGCGCCGGGGCGGCCAGGCCGAGCGCGGCGGCCAATCCCCAGGCGATGAGCAGCGCAGCCAGCCAGCGCTGCGCGGTGGGTCGGCGAGGGTGAGCGCTGGCCTCGCCCATGGAGGGGTACGGCGTGATCCACTGCTTAGGCATGACGCAGTCCTGTTCCGAGAAAGTGAGTGTGAGCGGGCCGTTGCGCCACGCAGACCGCTGGCCCCCTGGAATGCTTGGGTAGCATCGATTGCCAGGTGTCGCGTTGATTGAGCAAGGCTTCGAGCATCTCGATCAGCTCGTCGGCATGGGCATCGGGCAAGGCCGTTGCCAACAGCCATAACCGCGAGTCGTCGGCTGCGCGCGCCAATGCGCCGGGAAACCGCGAGAGGCTCGGATGGGCCAGGCGCAGCAAGGCCTGCACAGAGACCTCGTCGCCCCCGCAGCCCGGCAACTCGACCGACAGCAGCAGCGTTCCTTCGCGCTTGCTCAAGGTGACATCGCCGTCGTCGATCACCAGGTCCAGGGGACTGAGCGATTCACTTTCGGCACTCCAGCGCATGAGCTGTGCGCGCAGCTCATGGCATTGCATCGATGATCGCCTTGGCCAGGTTGTGGTGAGCGGTGGTTTGCTGGGTCGCTGCGGTGACCGCCACCGACATGCCGTTCATGCTGGTGAGAAAGGTGTGCATGTCGTCCAGCGACTGGCTCTGCGCTGCGTTCAGCGCCGAGGTGTTGACGTTGTCGGTAGCACGCTGGAAGTAGGTGTCGAGGCGTCGCTGCAGGGCATCGATTGAAGACATGGGCGGTGGCTCCGGGCTGGGTCGAGTTCACCGAGTGAGTGGCGCCTGGGGGCGCGGCGGTTCCGTCGGTGCTGCACGATGACCTGCCGGCAGGCGCGAGCGGCACCTGCCTGCGACGCCGGGAATCAGGCCTGAGGCTCGGGCACGCGCAGCGCGTGCACGGCACTGGGCCAGTCCAGCTGGTAGAGGCCGCCGGGGGTGTGCAACCTCACCTGATGACGGGCAAGGCCTGCATCTACCTGCGGTGTCCAGGGCGCCGAGGCCTGTTCGCCCAGGCTGCGGACCACGGCCGGCAAATCATCGGGGTGACAGTGCAGGGTCGCGGCGGAGGGGACGCGCTGGCCCTCGGCCAACTGGCGCACCAGCGCGGCGACGCGCGCCGGCTCTGGCACCTCGTCCAGAAGCCTGTGCAATGCCTCGTTGACCAGGCGCGTCGCGCTGGTTTCGATCTGCTCCCACATGGCCTGACGTTGCGTTTCCCAGGCCTGGAGCAGGGTGCCTGCCTGTGCCCAGAAGTGCGCCTGGGCCTCGAGCACCCTGGCTTCGGCCGTGTCGCTGGCTTGTTCGAGCAGGCGCGCGGCCTGCTCCCTGGCGCGGTCGATGACCTGCTGCGCTCGACCACAATCGGCCAGGGTCTCGCGGGCGATGCGCGGTTGCAACAGCCCCTGTCCTTCGGGACGCAGCTCAAGCGAGCGTCGTGCAAGCATCGTTCACCTCCGTCGAAAGACACTCGGGAGCCGTGTGGGCCAGGCTACGCCCCGCTTTCCAGCAGGCTGAGCGCCAAAGTGTGTCGAGCCTGTTCGCTGCCGCCTGGGGCGCCGGACTGCGCTCGACGGCTTCGATCCTGGTCCGAGCGAAGCTCAGGCGCACCCGCTGCCAGGTTGGCGCGTCGAGCCAGGCGCGCAGCAGCGCGAGCGAGTCTTGCCGAGGTTCGAGCCACTGCCCGGGGCGCAGGGCCTTGGCGGTGCGCTCGCACCAGCTGCGCTCCTCGGCCGACAGGCCGCAGGATTCGCTCAGCGGCGAGCAGGTGATGGCCACCAGTTCGCAGGCCAGGGCCAGGGTGCCCGGGACGCAAAGCAGGGCCAGCAGCGTCGGCTCGGGCCGGCAGGGCTGGCACGGCGCCACGCCCAGGCGCCTGGCCAGGACCGCGTGTCGAGCCTGAGCCAGAGCGTTCAGGTGAGGCGCGCTCAGTCGCTGGAGGTCGGTCGGCAACCAGTCGGTGCCCGCCCTAGACGCCGCGTAGTGCCACCAGTGAATCCATTGCAGCTCTTCGTTCATGCGGCAGAACTCTTGTCGTCGGCGGCGCCGGCCGGGGTCTTGACGGCGAACAGCGCGGCACCTGTGGTGTTCGAGCCGGGCCCTGTGCCGCGAACCGCCCGTGGCCAGGTCAGCACGCCCTTGCGCCACAGTCGATAAATCCCGTAGCCCAGGCCCAGCAGCAGGCTCAGCACCAGGACGCTGGCCACCAGAATGACGGTTCGCCAGTAGGCGAGCTCATCGGCCTGCATCAGGAACGGTCCGAAATGCGCCAGTTGGCGTCGCTCCTGGTAGGGGGCGGTGGGCACGAATACCACCGACAACTTGCTCGAATTGGAGGGCGCATCGGCCATGCCGGGAATCCCGCTGGCGATCATGCTGCGCACCCGTGGCGTGATGCTGTCGGGGTCGAGCGCGCTGGTGTGCTTGATGAACACCGAGGCCGACGCCGGTTGTACCGGTTCACCGGGCGCCACCCGTTCCGGCAGCACCACATGAACCCGGGCCAGCACCACGCCGTCGATCTGCGACAAGGTCGACTCCAGCTCCTGGGACAGGGCATACAAGTAACGGGCGCGCTCTTCCAGAGGGGTGGAAATGACCCCTTCCTTGCGGAAGATATCCCCCAGGCTCGAGCGCGAGCGGCGCGGCAGGCCAGCGGCTTCGAGCACGTGCACGGCGCTGTTGAGGTCGGCGCGCGCCACCAGCACGCTCAGGCCATCCTTGTCGACCTGTTTGCTCGCCTGGATGTTCTCGTCCGCCAGCGCCGCGATGACTTCGTTGGCCGCCTGCTCGGACAGGCGACTGTGCAGTGCCGAGCGTTCCTCGCAGGCGGTGAGCAGCAGGCACAGCAACAGCGTCGAGCAGGTGCGAATGAACATGGCCGGCTTTTCCTCACTGCAGATTGGTGAGTTTCTCGATCGCCTGGGAACCCTTGCTGACCAGCTTGGCGGTCATCAGGCTTTCCAGGTGAAAGGACGACAGCGAGCGGTTGGAGCGCAGCATGTCCTGGGGGTCGGCGGTGCGGATGGCCCTGAGCATGTCGCGGTTGGCGCGCTCATCCAGACGCTGCAGCTCGCCTGAGCGGCTGGACAGAGAATCGATGATGCGTGCCGCCACGTTGTTCTCGCCCTCAGGCGCCGCCGGCTTTTCGCGCAGCTGTGCGTTGAACCAGCTGACGTCGTTGGTCTCGGCACTGGGCTGCGGCCTGGCGCTGGCCTTGCTGGCGCCGGCAGCCTGTTGGCCGGCTTCGATGACATGCAGTTCCATTCGGGTCTCTCCAATCTATGGGGCAAGCGGTTGATCTGGCGTCGTCAGGCGCACATCAGGCGCAGCACATTGCGGGCACTGCCGGTGAGGCTCAGGTGAAACTCGACGTCCTCGCCGACGCGTCGGCCTCTGCGTCGGGCGAGCGGGGCCTGTCCCGCCAGGCGGGCCAGGGCCAGGTCCAGTCGCTCCAGGGCCAGCTGGAACAGGTGGGTCTGGCGGGCGCACAGCGGGGTACCGTCGGCGACACGTTCGGTCCAGCTCGGTGCCGAGTCATGTCGCTGGGCCGGTGGGGGATAGCGCTGCGGGTGGCGATCCATGAAACGAGCGACTTCGAACATCAGGTCGTGATCGTGCGCTGCGTAATGCGCCAGGCCTGCCTGGTCGTCCACCTCCAGCAGCCTGCGCAACGTGCGTCGTCCCAGCAGGGCGATGAGCTTGAGCAGCAAGCGCAGACGGGCGCGGCGCCGGTCGCCGGTGACCGCGCTTTCCCAGGCACCGAACAGCGCGCCGCAGAACGGGTTGCTGGCGCTGTCGAAATCGCTCTGACTGCCGATGTGGTTGTCGCCCAGGGGCGGTCGACGCTGGGCGAACAGGTGCGCCAGGTCGCCCAGCAGGTCTTCATCGTCATAGGCGTCGTCGATGTCGACCTCCAGGTTCTGACCGGTCCCGCCGTTGATCTCCTCGAGCATGTCGGTCAGCACCAGGTGCAGCGGGTTTTGCCCACCCCCGGTTACCTCCTGCTGCGCCGCATGGCCACCTGGCGAGGGTCGTAGGCCTGGCCCGTCGTGGTCAGCGCTCGCGTGCATCAGGGCCTCCTTCAAACGATGGCCCCCGGCGTGGTGAGTCAAATGCTGGCCGAGGGCATCAGCCAGGTCACGGGCGGTCGAGGCCTCGCGGGGCATGGCGGGGCCCTGGACGGCCGCGCTGGCGGGAGAGGCGTTGTTCAGACGATCGGTATGCATGGGCCTGATCTCGTCGCGCTGGAAGACACCCCGCCGCGGCGGGGCTTGCAGCGGGTTGTCAGAACCTGATGTTCTTGGAAGCCTCCCCCATGGCCGTGATGGCCTTGGTGGCACTGTCCATCGACTCTGCCGAGATGGCATTCATGGTGTCGGCGACCAGTTTCTTCTGGTCGAACTCCGATTTCATGGTGGTCATCGCGGCCGAGGTCGCATCCATCTGCTGCATGGCCGCCATGGAGGCGGCAAGAGAAGCTCCACCAAAACTCATAGTTGGTATCTCCGGATTATGAAAAGGCGAGGCGCTTGCGCGGTTCTCGAAAGCTGGGTGGCGGCGAGGACCCGAACGGTTCCACGCAGGGCACTCAATTCATCGAGATTTCCAGGCACTTCATCCGGTAGTAGAGGGTGCGTCGGGCGATGCCCAGCTCGGCGATGACGGTGTCGATGTGGCGCTGATGGCGGCGCATGCAGTCTTCGATCAGCACCTTTTCGAACTGCTGCAGTTGCTCTTTCAGATTCAGCGTGGTGGTGCTGGTGCAACGCTCCGACGGTTCAGCGCGCGGCAGCGCCGGCAGGCCCAGGACGTAGCGCTTGGCAGCCGATTGCAGCTCACGGATATTGCCGGGCCAGGCGTAGCTGGTGAGCTGGCGCAGCAGCGAGGGCGGTGGCGAGATGAACGGCCGATCCAGGGTCACCGCCTCGCGCTGCACCAGCGACTGGAACAGCGGCACGATGCGCTCGCGGCGGCTGCGCAGCGGCGGCAACTTGAGGCTGACGATGTTGAGGCGGAAGTAGAGGTCGCGACGGAATTCTCCTCGCTCGACCATCTCCGCCAGTGGGCACTGTGCCGAGGCGATCACCCGCATGTTCACCGGAATGTTGTGGGTCGAGCCCAGCCGCTGGACCGTTCTGGATTCCAGCACCCGCAGCAGCTTGGCCTGCAACGCCAGCGGCATGCTGTCGACCTCGTCCAGGTACAGCGTTCCGTTGTGCGCCGCCTCGATGAACCCGGCGCGGCTCTGGCTGACACCGGTGAACGCCCCGGTGTTGGCGCCGAACAGTTGGCTCTCGGCCAGGCTCTCGGGAATGGCCGCGCAGTTGATGGCGACGAACTTGCCCGTGCGACCGGACATGCGGTGGATTTTCTCCGCCAGCGTGTCCTTGCCAGTGCCTGTTTCGCCACGCAACAGCACATCGACCATCAATGGCGCCACGCTCTTGGCGAACGCCTCAAGGTTGAGAACATCCTCTTCATGGGTAGTGGAAAGTGCAGCGCAAAGCATCGTTTGCATTACTGACGACTCCATTCTTGTTTTTCTAGGAGGTCGGCACATTGACTGATCGAAGGCGCGCAGACTCACCCCGCACCGCGACACGACCGACTGGCTACCGACCTACCGTGTGCTTCGGGGGGTTAGAAACCCGATTGAAAAAAAGTTCATGTTGGTGCGACGGACGTTCATCGTTTCAGCTGAACGGCTGTTGTCGTGCGGTGTCCACCATCGCTTCGCAGGACACGCTGACCGGGCCACGGTCGCATGTCCATGGCAGGGCCCGGCGTAGAGCCTGCGCGTGTCTCGGGGCAGGCGCTGCAGGGCTGTGAGGTGGCGGTCACCCCCTGCTCGAGGCGCGTGATCTTGATCACTGGAGCCTGGCTGGGACGCACTGGCCTTTCGCGATTCGCTATGATTGCGCGCTTATCCGGGAGACCCTATGAGTTCGTTGCCGATCGATGCCGCCTTGCCCGCTCTTCTACAAGCCCTGCGGCAACGCGATGAAGTGGTGCTCCAGGCGCCGCCTGGCGCCGGCAAGACCACCCGCGTACCCCTGGCCTTGCTGGACCAGCCCTGGCTCGGCGAGCAGAAGATCCTGATGCTCGAGCCCCGCCGCCTGGCTGCTCGCGCGGCAGCCGAGCGCCTGGCCAGCGAGCTGGGCGAGCAGGTCGGTGAGACCGTCGGCTACCGTATTCGCCTGGACAGCAAGGTAGGCCCGCGCACCCGCATAGAGGTGGTCACCGAAGGCATCCTGGCGCGACGGCTCCAGGACGATCCTGCCCTGGAGGGCGTGGGCGTGGTGATCTTCGATGAACACCACCTGCGCACCCTCGACTCCGACCTGGCATTGGCGTTGTGCCTGAGCGCTCGCGAGCTGCTGCGCGACGAGCCGCCACTGAAGCTGTTGCTGATGTCCGCCACGCTGGACGGTGCCCGCCTTTCGACGCTGCTCGCCGAGGCGCCGCTGGTCACCAGCGAGGGGCGCATGTATCCGGTCGCCACGGTATGGGGCAGTCCGTCGCAGCCGGGCGAGCGCATCGAGACGCGCGTCGTCGACACCTGCCTGGTCGCACTCCACGAGCAACCCGGAAGCCTCCTGGTGTTCCTGCCCGGCCAGGCTGAAATCCGTCGGGTGGCCGAGGCGCTCGGCGAGTCGTTGAACGGTCGCGCCGATGTGCTCCTCTGCCCGCTGTATGGTGACCTGGACCTCAGCGCACAGCGCGCGGCGATCGATCCGGCCCCCGTGGGCGTGCGCAAGATCGTGCTGGCGACCAACATCGCCGAGACCAGCCTGACCATCGAAGGCGTCAGGGTGGTGGTGGACAGCGGCCTGGAGCGCGTACCGAGGTTCGATCCGCGCAGCGGCATGACCCGCCTGGACACCCAGCGCATTTCCCAGGCCAGCGCCACGCAACGGGCGGGTAGGGCAGGGCGGCTGGAGCCTGGCGTCTGCTATCGCCTGTGGTCCCACGCGCAGCACGAGCACCTGGCCAGCTACGGCACGCCCGAGATCCTGCAGGCGGATCTGGCGCCCCTGGCATTGCAATTGGCCCGCTGGGGCATGAAACCCGAGGAGATGAGCTGGCTCGACACGCCCCCCGCCGCCCCCTATGCCCAGGCCCAGGACCTGCTCAAGCGCCTGGGCGCGCTTGATGAGGGCGGGCAGTTGACCGCGCATGGGACGGCCATGAGTGAGTTGCCGGCCCATCCGCGCATCGCCCACCTGTTGATCGAAGGTCACGCCATGGGGCTGGATGAGCTGGCGTGCAACGTGGCGGCGCTGCTGGGAGAAAAGGACATTCTGCGCGGCGCCGGTGCCGATCTGCATACGCGCTTGAGCGCACTCTGCGGCGAACGTCACTCGCGCGCAGGCGGTGGCGCTTTCCAGCGCGTGAAACAGTCGGCGCGGCAGTACCGTGGCCTGTTGCGCGGCAACGCCGCCAGGCCCGTGGACGAGCCTGATCATCCACGCTGGGTGGGCTGCTTGCTGGCGTTCGCCTATCCCGACCGCATCGGCCTCCAGCGGCGTGCAAGTACCTCGGAGTATCGCCTGGCCAACGGCCGCGCGGCGGTGTTCGCCGAGCCCGATGCCCTGAGCAAGCACGCGTGGCTGGTCGTGGCCGACCTGGGCAGCCGGCAGGGCCAGCGCGAAGAGCGGATCTACCTGGCGAGCGACCTCGATCCGGCCCTGTTCGAGGGCGAACTGGCGAGCCTGGTGAGGACAGTCGATGAGATCGACTGGGACGAAAGGGAAGGCGTGCTCAAGGCCGAGCGGCAGTCGAAGGTGGGTCAGTTGGTGCTGTCCAGCACGCCGCTGCCGAATCTCGACGAGCACGCGCGTTCGCTCGCCCTGGTCAAGCTGGTGAGGCGCAAGGGCCTCGAACTGCTGCCCTGGACCCCTGAGCTGCGACAGTGGCAGGCGCGGGTCGAGTTGCTGCGTCAGCTGGACATTCAGGATGGTCAAACCAGCGGCCAGTGGCCTGACCTGACCGACGCACGGCTGCTGGCCACGCTCGAAGACTGGCTCGCGCCGTACCTGGGCAAGGTCTCCAGGCTCAGCCATTTCAGCCAGCTGGACCTGTCCTCGATCGTCAGGAGTCTGCTGCCGTGGCCGCTCCCACAGTCGTTGGAAGCCCAGGCGCCCCAGACTCTCCAGGTGCCCTCCGGCTCCAACGTGCGCATCGATTATTCGCAGCATCCGCCGATTCTCGCGGTGCGCCTGCAGGAGCTGTTCGGCCTGGCCGAAACGCCGCGTATCGCCCAGGGCCGGCTGGCGCTGGTGCTGCATCTGCTGTCTCCGGCCCGCAGGCCCGTGCAGGTGACCCAAGATCTGGCGAACTTCTGGCGCAGTACCTACGCCGAGGTGAAGAAGGACCTCAAGGGGCGCTATCCGAAGCACTACTGGCCAGAAGATCCGCTCGTGGCCGAAGCGACTGCGAGGGCCAAGCCCAGGAAAACCTGAAGGCCCCAGGTTAGTAAGTCGATTACGGCCTGCGGTGGCTACTGAGCTTCGAGGCGCCCTGGCAGACCCTGCCTTCTCACACCCCAGGCACACCTTGAGCAAACACGGCTAGGCACGCCGACCCCAACACGGTCGATGCTAGACGGACCGTCATTCCACGGGCTTACCAAATGGCTGATATGTCGACCCCATTCGCTTATGCAAAACGCCTCGGCGCTGTACTGGCCTACATCGACGATAACCTCGAAGGTGACCTGTCGGTGAACGCCTTGAGCCGTGTGGCGAATTTCTCGGCGTTTCACTTCCATCGGCAGTTCAGCGGGTTCGTGGGCGTGCCCGTTTCACGCTATGTGCAACTGATGCGACTACGCCGTGCCGCGCATCGTCTGGCCGCCTGCTCGGACCATCCGATACTGCAGGCCGCGCTAGATGCCGGCTTCGAAAGCCCGGAGGCCTTCGCCAGGGCCTTCAGGCGGGCGTTCGGCATGACGCCGAGTGCGTTCAGGAAAGCGCCGAACTGGCAGGTCTGGAATGCGGTGTTCTCAATCCCTCATTTTTCCAGGACGATCATCATGCAAGTACGAATCGTGCAATTTTCCGAAGTCAGGGTCGCGGCGTTGCATCACTGCGGGCCTGCCGCGCGGGTCGATGAAAGCGTTCGCCGGTTCATCGACTGGCGCAAGCAGAGTGGACAGTCGCCGGTGGCGTCCAGTCGCAGCTTCGGCATTCCCTACGGCAACCCAGACACCACGCCGGACCAGGACTTTCGCTTCGCGATCTGTGGCGAGATCCACGAGCCCGTGGCGCCGAACGCGTTCGGCGTGGGCGAAATCGTCATCCCCGGTGGTCGTTGCGTCGTGGTGCGCCATGTGGGGTCACCGGATCATATCGGCGAAACGATCTATCCGATCTACCGCGACTGGCTGCCGTCCAGTGGCGAGGAACTGCGCGATGAACCGTTGTTCTTCCACTACTTGAGCGTGTATCCCGAGACGCCGCTGGATCAATGGCAAACCGACGTGTACGTGCCGTTGCAGTAAGCAAACGAACGGCTTTACCGCTGCTCCGGTACCGCGTGCGCCAGGCCGCGGCGAACCGGGGCGCGGCGCTTCACACCTCGCGCAGGAACAGCCGCTGCACCTCGCCCTCCTGGGTGTTCAGCCAGTGCACCCGGTGACCGCTGTTGTGCGGCGTGTCTTCCAGGGTCGCTACGCGATGGCCCAGGTGGTCGCGCAGGTGGCACACCAGGCCTTGTTCGTCCAGCTCCAGGGGTTCGATCTTCCATGGCTCGGTGACCGTGGCCACTCGGTAGAAGCCCAGGTAGCCGTTGCTGCTGATGCCCAGTCGCTTGGTCGAGGGGCGGCCTGAGCTGTCGCTGGGTGGGCCGGGAATGGTGATGTCGAACAGCAGGCGGTTGCCCTCGCTGGCACGGAACCTGAAGGTCATGATCGGGCTGTCCTGGTCGCCGCCGGCCTGCAGCCAATCGTCCTTGTCGATGCCTGTCCAGTTGAACTTGTCGCGGGCGCGGCTCAGGCGCAGAGGCGTCAGCCCGTGGGGCTTGAGCAGGTAGAGTCGGGCGCGCAACGTGCGGGCATAGGCGCTATTGAGGTCGTCTGACATGGTCTGTGGCTCCGTCGCAGTGGGAGTCAGCAGTGTCCGCACCTCGAGCAGGCAGGTGCAGCATCAAGCGCTTCAGCGCGAGGCGTGAGTGCCCTGTGGCCTCACCCGCTCCCCTGCGCCCAGGCTTTTCAGGCAGCGCCTAGGCCGCTGGCTTGTCTTCGAGCAGCATGAACAGGCGATACAGCACCACGCTGCTGAACAGTTGCAGGAAGCCACTCAGGCTGTCCAGCGCCAGTTGCACGCCCGGTCGTGGTTCGGGGAACAGCGTCAGCAGCAGGCCGTCCAGCAGCCACAGTGGCGCCAGCACCGCCAGCACGCAACTGAGGATGCGCAGGAAGTGGCCCTTGGTCAGGCGTGCGCTGGCGCGCATCGATTCGATCACCGGCAGGCCACGCAGCACCAGCAGGTACTCGGCGAAGACCAGGTTGATCATCACCCAGATACCTGGCAGCACGAACAGCGCCAGGCCCGCCATGATCAGCAGCGAACTGAGCAGGATCAGCAAGGCCAGGGTGGGCCACAGCTGCACGGCGCGGGCGAACAGGTCGCGCTTGGGCGTCTCCTGGCCGCGGCTGCGGGTGTCCAGATAGAGGATCAGCGCGGCGCTGTACAGCGGGTAGAACAGCAGGCTCACCAGCATGGCGTAGGCGGGCGAAGCATCCTCGCCCAGGTGGCGCTGCAGCAGCTGGGTGAACAGGGCTTCGAGCACCACCAGCGGCAGGCACAGCTGCACGATGCGGGTGAAGTGGCGGCGGAAGAAGTACAGCGAGTCGCGCAGGATGGTCAGCGGGTTCATCGGTCCGTATCGCAGCAAGAAAAGCGGTGCGCTACTTTAGCCCAGCTGCGCCAGCCTGAAAAAATTTTCATTGCGCAGGCGATTGAATCCGTCATCCGCGCGCCCCATCTTGATCGATGTACGCTGTTTCGCATGGCCCACGAGGTAAGCCCATGAACACTGAAGAACAAACCCTGATCGACGGCCTGTTCACCCGCATCAAGCAGGCCGAGGATCCGCAGCAGCCCCGCGATGCCCAGGCCCAGGCGCGCATCGAGGAGCACCTGCGCCAGCAACCGGCGGCGCCTTACTACATGGCCCAGGCGATCCTCGTCCAGGAAGCGGCGCTCAAGCAGCTCGATGCCCGCAACAAGGAACTGGAAGCCGAACTCAAGCAGGCCCGCGAGAAGGCTCAGGAAGCCCCGCGCAGCAGCGGTGGCGGGTTCCTTTCCGGGTTGTTCGGCGGTGGCAGCTCCGGCGGCCGTCCTGCGCCCGAGCCTCAGCGCTCGGTGGCTCCGCCGGCCTCGGGCGGTGGTTGGCGCGAGCCGCCGCCACAGGGCTACACGCCGCCACCTCAGGCTCAACCCCAGGGCTTCGGCGCAGCGCCGGCGCGCGGCGGCGCCAGCAGCTTCCTGGGCGGTGCCATGCAGACGGCCGCTGGCGTGGCCGGTGGCGTCTTGCTGGCGCAGGGCATCAGCAGCCTGTTCAGTCACCATTCCCAGCCCGACGAAGTGGTCGAGGTGATCCGCGAAGAACCGGCGCCGGCCAGCGACACCGGCGGCTGGAACGACCAGGACAGCCATCGCCAGGTGGCCGACAACAACGACTGGAGCAACTGTCAGGACGGCGGATTCGCCGATAGCGACTACGACGCCAGCGGTGGCAGCTTCTTCGACGATGACGACACCTTCGTCTGAGGCTCAGGCATACTGACGCAGACATCGGGGCGCCTGGCGCCCCTTTTTTGCGGCCCGCAGGTCGCCCTGACCGTTGAGCGCCTGACCCTGGGAGCCGTTGCACCGTGAAGAAGATCGCCCTGTTCGCCGATGTGCAGAACCTCTACTACACCGTGCGCCAGGCTCATGGCTGTCACTTCGACTACAGCGCGCTGTGGGCGCAGGTCAGCGCCCAGGGACAGATCGTCGAAGCCCTGGCCTATGCCATCGACCGCGGTGACAGCAAGCAGCAGCAATTCCAGCAGATCCTGCGCACTCTGGGTTTCGAGGTGCGCCTGAAACCCTATATCCAGCGTAGCGACGGCTCGGCCAAGGGCGACTGGGACGTGGGCATCACCCTGGATGTGTACGAGGCTGCCAGCCGGGTCGACCTGGTGGTGCTGGCCTCCGGCGATGGCGACTTTGACCAGTTGCTGGAACGGGTGATGCGCCGCTTCGGTGTGCAGACGCTGGTCTACGGTGCGCCGGGGTTGACGGCGTTGTCGCTGGTGCGCGCGGCCACGCGCTACGTGCCGATCGACGGCGAACTGCTGCTCAAGCGCTGACGCCCTCAGAGCCGCTTGCCGTTGCCTTGCAGATGACCCAATGGCACTCGCCGCTCCAGCGGGCTGGACAAGACGATCGCCGTCTTGCTGAAACCCAGCTGCGACACCTGGTCGATCAACGTCTCGAGCTCGGGCATCGAGCCCACGGCGGCCTGCATGATCACGCAGGAGTCGCCGGTGACCCGGTGGCACTCGGTCATCTGCGGGATGCGCGCCAGGGCCTCGTAGGCCTGCTGGTTACCGTGGCTGTTCAGGCGCAGTTCGATGACGCACTGGATCGGCAAGCCGATCTTTTCCAGGTCGACCTTGGCGGTGTAGCCGGTGATCACGCCACTGGCCTCCAGCTTGGCGACCCGCTCGGCCACTGCCGGCGGTGACAGATTGACCTGGCGGGCGAGCTGGGCGTAGGAGGCGCGGCCGTCTTCGAGCAGTGCGGCCAGGAGCAGACGATCGTACTTGTCCATGGGACCTCGGGTGGTCGTTCATGATCGATGGTAAAGCGTAGCCAATACCGTGGATTGAAAAGTGTATCGGCCAATTAAAGCCCTTTTGTAGCTTATTTTTCCATTCGTGCCTTTCTAGACTAGAGCATCCGAAAACGGAATTCGAGCGCCCCTCATGCCTACCTCCCGTCGTTTCCCCTGGTTGCTCCTGGGCGCTTTCATGGCGCTTTACCTGGTCTGGGGCTCCACCTATCTGGCCATTCGCATCGGGATCGAGTCATGGCCGCCGATGCTCATGGCCGGCGTGCGCTTTCTCATCGCCGGCAGCCTGCTGTACGGCTTTCTGCGCTGGCGTGGAGCACCGGCGCCCACCTGGGCGCAGTGGCGCTCGGCTGGCGCCATCGGCTTTCTGCTGCTCAGTTGCGGCAATGGCGGGGTGACCCTGGCCGAACATGCCGGCGTCGCCTCGGGCGTGGCCGCGCTGGCGGTGGCCACCGTGCCGCTGTTCACCCTGATGTTCGGCCTGTGCTTCGGTCATCGCAACTCGCGCCTGGAATGGGCAGGGATCCTGCTGGGGCTGGTCGGGATCGCCCTGCTCAACCTGGGCTCGAACCTGCAGGCCAGCCCCATGGGCGCGGCGCTGCTGGTCTTCGCCGCCGCGGCCTGGGCCTTCGGCTCGGTGTGGAGCAAGCAGCTGCCGCTGCCCCAGGGCGCCATGGCCAGCGCGGCCGAGATGCTGGTGGGCGGTGCGGCGTTGCTGATCGGCAGCCTGCTCAGCGGTGAACGCCTGACCCAGATGCCCAGCGCGGCCGGCTGGGGAGCGCTGGCTTATCTGGTGCTGTTCGGCTCGATCCTGGCGTTCAGCTCGTACATGTACCTGCTCAAGCATGTGCGTCCGGCCGCCGCCACCAGTTACGCCTACGTCAATCCGGTGGTGGCGGTACTGCTGGGTATCGCCTTCGCCGGCGAACGGATCGGCGCCGAGGAAGCCCTGGCCATGGGCGTGATCATCGGTGCGGTGGTGCTGATCGGCCTGCCGCAGTGGCGCCGCGCGCCGCGTCAGGTGGCCTGACAGGGGAGGCCACGGCGAGGGCAGGCTTGCGGTAAACTGCCGCCTTCGCTGAACCCCTCTGACGGTACACCCATGACTTTCGCCAAACTCGGCCTGATCGAACCCTTGCTGCGCACCTTGCAGGCGCTGGGCTACTCCACCCCCACACCCGTCCAGGCCCAGGCCATTCCAGCGGTGCTGGCCGGCCGCGACCTGATGGCCGCCGCGCAGACCGGCACCGGCAAGACCGCCGGCTTCGCCCTGCCGGTGCTGCAGCGCCTGGCCCTTGAAGGCGCCAAGGTGGACAGCAACTCGATCCGTGCCCTGGTGCTGGTGCCCACCCGCGAGCTGGCCGAGCAGGTTCACGCTACGGTCCGCCAGTACGCCGAGCACCTGCCGTTGAGCACCTATGCGGTGTATGGTGGTGTCAGCATCAACCCGCAGATGATGCGCCTGCGCCGTGGTGTCGACCTGCTGGTGGCCACGCCCGGGCGGCTGCTCGACCTGTTCCGCCAGAACGCCCTGAAGTTCGGCCAGGTGCAGACCCTGGTGCTGGACGAAGCCGACCGCATGCTCGACCTCGGTTTCGCCGAGGAACTGCAAGCGGTGTACGCCGCGTTGCCGCGCAAGCGCCAGACGCTGCTGTTCTCGGCCACCTTCTCGGAACAGATTCGGCTGCTCGCCGGGCTGGCGCTGAACGATCCGCTGAGCGTGGAGGTGAGCCCGCGCAACGCGGCGGCCACCACCGTGCGCCAGTCGCTGGTGCCGGTGGACAAGAAACGCAAGGCCGACCTGTTCTGCCACCTGCTGCGCAAGCAGCGCTGGAGCCAGGTGCTGGTGTTCGCCAAGACCCGCAATGGCGTCGATCAGCTGGTCGAGCGCCTGCTCGCAGAAGGCGTGAAGGCCGACGGGATCCACGGTGATCGGCCCCAGGCGACGCGTCAGCGCGCCCTGGACAGCTTCAAGGCCCGCGAGATCCAGGTACTGGTGGCCACCGACGTGGCGGCCCGTGGCCTGGACATCGACGACCTGCCGCTGGTGGTCAACCTCGACCTGCCGATCGTTGCCGAAGACTACGTGCACCGCATCGGTCGTACCGGCCGCGCGGGCAACAAGGGCGAGGCGATCTCGCTGGTGTGCGCAGACGAGGTGCAATTGCTGTCGGCCATCGAAACCCTGATTCGCCAGACCCTGCCACGCCATGAGGAAGCGGACTTCATCCCTGATCATCGGGTGCCGATGACCGATGCCAGTGGCCAGGTGCTGAAAAAGCCCAAGAAACCCAAGAAGCCCAAGAAGCCCAAGGAGAACAGCGCCAAGCGCGGGCTGGGCAAATGGATGGACAGCAGCGACGACGCAGCCCCGACCGTCAAGCCGGTGCGCAAGGTGCCGAGCTTCGGCGGGCCGCGCAAGCGCAAGCCCTGAGTCCGTGCGCTAGCCGAGAGGCCGCGCACCCAGCCAGCGTGCGGCGGCCTGGCCGGCACGCCGGCCGCTGGCGAAGCAGGCTGTCAGCAGGTAGCCGCCGGTCGGTGCTTCCCAGTCGAGCATCTCGCCGGCACAGAACACGCCAGGCACGTTGCGCAGCATCAGGCCCTCGTCCAGGGCTTCGAAACGCACGCCACCGGCACTGCTGATGGCTTCGTCCAGCGGTCGCGTGCGCAGCAGTTCGATGGGCAGCGACTTGATCGCCTGGGCCAGGCGCTCGGGGTCGGCGAAGCTCGCCTGGTCGGTGAGCTCGCGCAGCAGCGCCGCCTTCACCCCGTCGATGCCCAGCTGGCCGTGCAGGTGCCTGGCCATCGAACGCGAACCACGCGGTCGGGCCAAGGCCTGGGCGATTTTGTCCACAGATCGATCCGGTAGCAGGTCCAGCAGCAGGGTGGCACGGCCCTCGCGCTCGATGGCGCTGCGCAGCGGCGCGGACCAGGCATACACCAGGCTGCCTTCGACGCCCTGCGCGGTGAGGATGAATTCGCCCTTGCGCGGCGCGCTGCCGGGCATGCTCAGGGCGATGTTCTTCAGCGGTGCGCCGGCGAACTTTGCCTTGAGCAGTTCGCTCCATCCCGACACCTCGAAACCGCAGTTGCTCGGGCGCAGCGCAGAGATATCCACAGCCCGCTCGGCCAGCAGCGGCACCCAGGCGCCATCCGAGCCCAATCGTGCCCAACTACCGCCGCCCAGGGCGAGCACCACGGCATTGGCCTGCACCAGGCGCTCGCCCTGTGGACAACCGATTCGCAAGGCGCCGTCGGCGCTCCAGCCGAGCCAGCGGTGGCGGGTGTGGATAACCACGCCGGCCTCGCGCAGGCGCTTGAGCCAGGCGCGCAGCAACGGCGCGGCCTTCATGTCGGTCGGGAACACGCGGCCCGAGGTGCCGACGAAGGTGTCGATGCCCAGGTCATGGATCCACTGGCGCAAGGCCGGGCCGTCGAAATCGCGCAGCAGCCCATCGATGGCCTGTTGGCGCTCGCCATACCGGCCGACGAACGCCGGGTAGGGCTCGGAGTGGGTGATGTTCATGCCACCGACGCCCGCGAGCAGGAACTTGCGTCCTACCGACGGCATGGCATCGAACACCTCCACCCGCGTGCCCGCCTGGGCCAGCGCTTCGGCCGCCATCAGGCCGGCGGGTCCGGCGCCGATGACGGCGACAAGGGGGGCGGAGGCGGGGTGCGAGTGGGTCATGGGGACGCAAGTGGCTGTGGAAAAGAGCGCGCATTCTACCTCAGCACCCGCCGACCGGCACTGTACAAAAAACGATCAGTTACTTGCAGGTCAGGCAGTTACAGGGCTGTAGCGGCTTTCGCGCAGGTTATCCACAGGCGGTTCCACAGTCACTGTGCGTAACCCAGCACCCTTGCGGCGCTGTGGTGCAGGATGCCGTGGCGTCGAGCCAGGGCTTCGCGGTCCTTGCTGTACCCGCCGCCGATCACACCGGCTACCGGGATGTCACGGCCCAGGCAGTGACGCAGCACGGCTTCGTCGCGGGCTGCCACGCCTGCGTCGGTGAGCTGCAGATAGCCCAGGGCATCGTCCTTGTGCACGTCGACGCCGGCGTCATAGAGCACCAGGTCGGGCTGGTACAGGGGCAGCAGGTAGTTCAGCGCGTCGTCGACCACCTGCAGATAAGCCTGGTCGCCCATGCCCCGCGGCAGCGGGATGTCCCAGTCGCTGCGGGCCTTGCGCGCCGGGAAGTTCTGCTCGCAATGCAACGACACGGTGATGGCCTCGGGCGTGTCTTCGAGGATGCGGGCGGTGCCGTCGCCCTGGTGCACGTCGCAGTCGAAGATCAGCACCCGCTGCACGCGACCGGCTTCGAGCAGGTAGCGGCTGATCACCGCCAGGTCGTTGAAGATGCAGAACCCGGCCGGGTAGTCGTAGTGGGCATGGTGGGTGCCACCGGCCAGGTGACAGGCCAGGCCGTGCTGCAACGCCATCTCGGCGGTCAGCAGCGAGCCGCCGACCGCGCGCACGGTGCGTCGCGCCAGGGCTTCGCTCCAGGACAGGCCGAGGCGGCGCTGGTCCTCGCGGGACAGCTCGCCGTGCAGGTAGCGCTCGATGTAGCCGCGGTCGTGGGCCAGGGCGAGGATATCGTTCGGGCAGATCTGCGGGCGCAGCAGCGCCGCCTCGCTGGTCACCTCACTGCTCACGAGGTGGTCGCGCAGCAGGCGGAACTTGTCCATGGGAAAACGATGCTCGGGCGGGAACGGGGGGCTGTAGTCGTCGTGATAGATCAGCGGCAGGGGCATGGCGTGGGTCGCGGCCTGGGAGCAATGGGCATCTTGCCAGTGTGCTTGGAACGGACGCAACCGCGCAGGTGCCGGCGGTCAGCGGCGGGTGGTCGCCAGCACCCGGCGCCAATCCGGTTCGTTGAGGCGGCCCAGGATTCGCGCGTGGCCGTGGTCGTCGAGGGAGACGAACAGGGCGCTGGCGTAGGCGGCGCGGCGGTCGGCGGGGTCTACCTGGAAATCGCGTTCGAAGTGATCGATGCAGCCGCTGTGGGTCACCAGCACCAGGTTGTGGCCGCTGCGCTTGCGATCCAGCGCCTGTTCAGCGAACCCGCGATCGCAGTCCTCGAGCCAGTTTTCGCTGGCGACTGTGGCACCGATCAGAAAATGCGCGGTCTGCCGGGTGCGCAGTTTCGGGCTGCTCAGCACGTCCGCCCCGCCTAGCCCCAGTTGTTGCAGACCTTCGCCCACGTGCTGCGCGGCCTGGCTGCCGGCCACCGTGATGCCGGTGCTGTCGTCCAGGCAGCGGCCGGGGCTGCTGTCGCAGCGCTCGGCATGGCGGACCATCACGATGACGCCGCCTTCGGCCCAGCGTTGCAGCAGGCCACTGGCGTCGAGTTGTGCTTCGTCGGCAAGGTTCACGACCGTTGTCCTCGTCAGTGCCCAGAACAGGATGCTGGCGCTGATCAGCACCAGGCCGATGACCAGGGCCCTGATCTTGCCGGTGCGGCTGATCCACGGGACTGGGGTGCTCAAGGGCAGGGTTGGCAGGGGGTGGCTCGAAAGCATGTACAGGCTCCAGCAGGAGAAGGCCGCAGGCGGAGTGGGCGAATGCGCGGCATTGTGCGAAGCGATCTGTGCCTGCGCGGTGAAGCCGGTGTGAAAAATGCGTGGGTCTGCCAACATGGGAAAATCTTCATCCAGCCCCTAGGCTATGAATCGCCGTGCCCTGTACTTGGAGCCTTGTTCATGACCCCGATCCTCACCCTGCAAAGTGCCCGGCTGATCCTGCGCCAGTGGCAGGACGACGACCTGCCGGCCTTCGCCGAGATGTGCGCCGACCCCCAGGTGATGCGTTACTTTCCGGCGCCGCTCAGCCGGCTGGAATGCGCTGCGCTGATCGGTCGGGTGCGGGGCCATTTCAACGAATACGGCTACGGGCTCTGGGCGCTGGAGCGGATGGACAGCGGCGCGTTCATCGGCCTGACCGGGCTGCTCAATGTCAACTTCGAGGCGCCGTTCGCGCCGGCGGTGGAGGTGGGCTGGCGCCTGGCCAGGCGGCACTGGGGGCAGGGGTTCGCCAGCGAAGCGGCCTGGACCTGCCTGCGGTGCGCCTTCGCCCAACTTCACCTGGACGAGGTGGTGTCCTTCGCCAGCCAGCACAACGTGCCTTCGCAGAAGGTGATGCAGGCCATCGGCATGGTCCAGGACCTGGCAGGCACGTTCGAGCATCCGCGTTTGCCGCCGGGCCATGCGCTGCGCCCGCACGTGCTGTACCGCATCGACCGGGCCCGATGGGAGCAGACCTTGCGCAGTTGAACGGCACTCGGGCGCGGCGGCGCTGACAAATTCTGTATCATCCGCGCCATCCCTGATTGCCGTAATGCCCTAGGAGACACCACCGATGAGCCACGTACTGGACGACCTGGTCGACCTGCTCAGCCTCGAACCCATCGAAGAGAACCTGTTCCGTGGCCGCAGCCAGGACCTGGGCTTCCGTCAGCTGTACGGCGGGCAGGTGCTGGGCCAGTCGCTGTCGGCAGCCAGCCAGACCGTCGAGGATGCCCGCCATGTGCACTCCCTGCATGGCTATTTCCTGCGTCCGGGCGATGCCAGCATGCCGGTGGTGTACTCGGTCGACCGGGTGCGCGATGGCGGCAGCTTCAGCACGCGGCGGGTCACGGCGATCCAGAAGGGCCAGCCGATCTTCACCTGCAGCGCCTCGTTCCAGTACGACGAAGGCGGTTTCGAGCATCAGAGCGCCATGCCCGACGTGCCGGGCCCGGAGGATCTGCCCACGGAGGTGGAACTGGCGCGGGCCATGGCCGACAAGCTACCCGAGCGCATTCGCGACAAGGTGCTGTGCGCCAAGCCCATCGAGATCCGCCCGGTGACCGAGCGCGATCCGTTCGACCCCCAGCCGGGCGATCCGGTCAAGTACGCCTGGTTCCGCGCTGACGGCAACCTGCCGGACGTACCGGCGCTGCACAAGTACCTGCTGGCCTACGCTTCCGACTTCGGCCTGCTGACCACGGCGTTGCAGCCCCACGGGCGCTCGGTGTGGCAGAAGGACATGCAGATCGCCAGCCTGGACCACGCCTTGTGGTTCCACCGCGACCTGCGCGCCGACGAGTGGCTGCTGTACGCCACCGACAGCCCCTGGGCGGGCAATGCCCGCGGCTTCACCCGTGGCAGCATCTACAACCGGGCCGGGCAACTGGTGGCGTCCAGCACCCAGGAAGGGCTGATCCGCCACCGCAAGGACTGGGCATGAGCCTGCGCGAGGCGCGTCACTGGGTGTTCGACATGGACGGCACCCTCACCGTGGCGGTGCACGACTTCGCCGCCATTCGACGGCACCTGGAGATTCCTCCGGAAGACGACATTCTCGGCCACTTGGCCGCGCTGCCTGAAGCCGAGGCGGCGGCCAAGCACGCCTGGCTGCTCGACCACGAGCGCGAGCTGGCCCTGGCATCCACTGCGGCGCACGGCGCCGTGGAACTGGTCCGCGAGCTGGCCGCGCGGGGCTGCCGGCTGGGCATTCTCACGCGCAATGCCCGCGAACTGGCGCACCTCACCTTGCAGGCCATCGGCCTGGCCGATTGCTTCGCCGCCGAGCAGGTGCTCGGTCGCGACGAGGCCGCGCCAAAACCGCAGCCGGCGGGGCTGCTGCACATCGCCCGGGCCTGGAACGTGGCGCCAGAGGCGCTGGTGATGGTCGGCGATCACCGCCACGACCTGGACTGCGGCCGCGCCGCCGGCGCCCGTACCGTGCTGGTCAACCTGCCGGAAAACCCCTGGCCCGGCCTTGCCGACTGGCATGCCCGCGACTGCGCGGCGCTCAAGGCCCTGCTCGACTGAAACCGGCGGGCGAAAGGGGGTGTCGTTACATCCCATGACATCGCGCTACATTCTCGAACACAGGCCAGGGCAGGGCGCCGACTAGAATGCGCGGCTGAATGAGACCGATTCTCCATCAGCCATCCGCAGTCGCAGGAGCCCTCATGTCCGCCTTCCTCCGCTACGCTCGGCGCGCGCTGCCGTACGTCGTTGTCTTCATGGCCAGCCTCGGCCTGGCCCAGACCGCCAGCGCCGTTCAAGTCACCGATGTGCTGGGGCGCAAGGTGGAGATGGACCATGCGCCGCAGCGAATCGTGCTGGGCGAGGGGCGGCTGTTCTTCGCCCTGGCGCTGCTGGACCGTGACAACCCGTTCCAACGGGTGGTCGGCTGGCAGAACGATATGCGCCTGCTCGACCCTCACACCTTCCAGGTGTATGCCAAGCGTTATCCACAGGTGGCCAAGCTGCCGCTGATCGGCCAGGCCTCGGAGCAGAGCGTGAGCGCCGAGCAGATCCTCGCGCTCAAGCCGGACCTGGCGATCTTCAGCATCGCCGGCGAAGGCCCGACCCAGCACAGCCCGGTGGCCGACCTGCTGGAACAGGCCGGCATCCCGGTGCTGTTCATCGATTTCCGGGTCCACCCGATCGAGAACACCCGGGTCAGCCTCCAGGCGCTGGGCACTTTGCTCGGGCGCGAACAGCAGGCGCAGCAGTACCTGAGCTTCTACGACCAGCACCTCGAGCGCGTCACCGACCAGGTAGCGGCACTGGGCGATCGGCCGCGGCCGAAGGTGTTCCTCGAGCTGCTGGCCGGTGTCTGGCAGGCGCCGGGGCACACCACCGGCAAGAGCGGCCTGGGCAGCGTGGTCCAGGCCGTGGGAGGGCACAATATCGCCGCCGACGTGGTGCCCGGCGCGCTGGGCGACGTGAGCGTGGAGTACGTGCTCAAGGCAGATCCGGATGTCTACATCGCTACCGGCAACCGTGCCCCGGGCGTGCTGCTCGGCGCCGGCGTGAGCGCCGATACCGCCCGCCAGAGCCTGGCGAAGATCACCGCACGGCCCGAGTTCGCGCCCCTGCGACCGATTCGCGATGGCCAGGCCCATGGCCTGTGGCATGACTTCTACAACTCGCCGTTCAACATCCTGGCCATCGAGGCCATGGCGCGCTGGATTCATCCCGAACAGTTCAAGGACCTCGATCCGCAGGCGACCCTCGGGCAGATCAACCAGATGCTCGAAGTCGGCCTGGATGGCCACTACTGGATCGACGCGAAGTGACCGCGCAGGCCTTGCCCGGGGTCGAGCAGGCGGCGCACGCCTATCGCCGCCTGCTGTGGCGACGCGCTGGCCTGGTCGGCGCGCTGGCCGCACTGTTGCTGCTGGCGGTACTCGGCGATTTGGCCAGCGGCGCCTCGGGCATGGGACTGGGGCAGTTGCTGCACGGGGTGCTCGAACCCGACACACTCAGCGCCACGCAGCGGGTGATCATCTGGAACGTGCGCCTGCCCTATGCCCTCATGGCAGTGCTGGTGGGCGCGGCGCTGGCACTGGCGGGCGCCGAAATGCAGGCGATCCTCGACAACCCGCTGGCGAGCCCCTTCACCCTGGGCGTGTCGTCGGCCGCTGCGCTCGGCGCCTCGCTGGCCATCGCCTACCCGCTGACGTTCGCCTGGGTCTCGCCCAGCGCACAGGTCACGGTGATGGCCTTCGTCTTCGCCTGCCTGTCGGTGCTGTTGCTGCAGGGCATGTCGCGGCTACGGGGCGCCGGGGTCGAGAGCCTGGTGCTGTTCGGCATCGCCCTGGTATTCAGCTGCAACGCCCTGGTGTCGTTGCTGCAACTGCTGGCCACCGAGGACGTGCTGCAGCAACTGGTGTTCTGGACCCTCGGCAGCCTGGCCAGGGCCAACTGGCAGAAGCTCGGGATCCTCGCCGGGGTGCTGGCGCTGGTACTGCCTTTTTCGTTGCGCAGCGCGCCGGCCATGACCCTGCTGCGCATGGGCGAGGACCGCGCGCGCAGCTTCGGCGTGGATACCCGACGTCTGCGCGTGGCCTCCCTGTTGCGCATCAGCCTGCTGTCGGCCACGGCAGTGGCGTTCGTCGGCACCATCGGGTTCATTGGCCTGGTCGGTCCGCACATCGCTCGCCTGCTGGTGGGCGAGGATCAGCGCTTCCTGCTGCCGGCCAGTGCGTTGGTCGGGGCCTTGCTGCTGTCGCTGTCGTCGATCGCCAGCAAGCTGATCCTGCCCGGGGTGATCGTGCCGGTGGGCATCGTCACCGCCCTGGTGGGCGTGCCGGTGTTCGTGGTGCTGGTGTTCAAGCGCGGGAGACGGCTGTGAGCCTGCGTATCGACGGCGTGTCGGTGGCCTACGGGCGACGCTCGATCATCGAGGGCCTGAGCCTGCCGGAACTGCCGGCCGGCAGCCTGGTGGCGCTGGTAGGGCCCAACGGTGCCGGCAAGTCCACCCTGTTGCGTGCCCTGGCCGGGCTCGAGCGAATGAGCGGCGCCGTGCACCTCGACGGGCAGGACGTCACGCGCCTGAACTTCGCCGAGCGCGCCCGCCGCCTGGCCTACATGCCGCAGCAGCTGCCGCCGGGTCTGGCGCTCGGGGTGCTGGAGAGCATCGTCGCGGCTCTGCGCGTGGGCGCCGCCGATGACATGCTGGGCTCCGCGTTCGAGGCCCTGCGCCAACTCGGCATCGAGCACCTGGCCGAGCAGGGGCTGGACAGTCTCTCGGGCGGTCAGCGCCAGTTGGTCGCCCTGGCCCAGCTGTTGGCCCGTAATCCGCAGGTACTGCTGCTCGACGAGCCCACCAGCGCCCTGGACCTGCATTACCAGCTGCGGGTGATGGATGCCGTGCGCGAGCGCGTGGCACGGCATCGCCTGCTGGCGGTGGCGGTGCTGCACGACATCAACCTGGCGGCCAGCCATGCCGATTGCCTGGTGATGCTGGAAAAGGGCCGGGTGGTGGCCTGCGGTACGCCGCGCGAGGTGCTCCAACCCGAGCGACTGGCCCAGGTGTACGGGGTTCAGGCACGGGTCGAGCGGTGTTCCCAGGGCCGCCTACAAGTGCTGGTGGATCGGGCGCTGCGCTGAACGCAGGTCAGTCCGGCAGCAAACGGTCGCGGCTGTTGGACAGGTGCAGGCAGAGCGCCGCACGTGCCGCATCGGCATCCTGGCGTGCAATGGCGTTGAGGATCGCTTCATGCTCCAGGTTGGCCAGGTAGGCCTGGCGCGCCAGCTTCGCACCGCCGCGCTCGGCCTGGGTCATGCGGTTGCGCGGGATCAGGCCGTTGCCCAGCTGTAGCAGCATCTCGCTGAAATAGACGTTGCCGGTGGCCTCGGCGATCAGCAGGTGAAAGCGCCGGTCGGCTTCGATGCAGCTGTCGCCGGCCGCGGCCCGGTCCTGATAGTCGTCCAGTGCCTGGCGCATGCGTGCCAAGTGCCCGGCATCACGGCGCAGCGCCGCCAGGGCGGCGGCCTGGCCCTCCAGGCCCATGCGCAACTCCAGCAGGTCGCGTACATCCGCCGCGCTGTGCGCGGCGATGCGCAGGCCGGCCTGTGGCTGGCGCTCCATGACGAACGTGCCGATGCCGTGCCGAGGTTGCACCAGGCCCGAGGCCTGAAGCTTGGACAAGGCTTCGCGCACTACCGTACGGCTCACCCCATGCTCACGGACCAGCGTGTTTTCCGAGGGCAGCTTGTCGCCCGGCTCGAAGGTGCCGAGCAGAATCTGCTGGGTCAGGTGCGAGACCAGTTCGTGGGCGCGGCTGTGACCGCGGGTGCGCGCATGGCCGGAGGTCATGAAGTGTCTCCTGTCGGTTTTGCTTGTACGACAAGTTAATCGATAAAAATATTTTCTGCCGAATAATTTACCGAAGAAGCTGTTCATCACATGATCAGTGATAGCGGTTTCGGTGAATTTAGGCAGATTTATCGCTTGTATTTCGCCATTTGAGTGATGTTCTGGATCTTGTCGTACAACCGTGTCGACCCTATGCTCGTGTCACTGCCCTGTCAGACAACCCCGACCCGCACAAAAACAATTAGTGGGAGATCCGCAAGTGAACGACACCCTCGCTCCGTCCGCTCGAAACGACGGCGACGCGTTGGCCAGTGCCGTGGCCAAGGTCAAACGCCACGTCCTGCCGCTGTTCGTCATCATGTTCATCGTCAACTACCTCGACCGCGTCAACATCGGCTTCGTGCGTCCGCACCTGGAGAGCGACCTGGGTATCAGCGCCGCCGCCTTCGGTTTCGGCGCTGGCCTGTTCTTCATCGGCTACGCGCTGTTCGAAGTGCCGTCCAACATGCTGCTGCAGAAGGTCGGGGCGCGCCTGTGGCTGACGCGCATCATGTTCACCTGGGGGCTGGTGGCCACGGCCATGGCCTTCGTGCAGAACGAAACCCAGTTCTATGTGTTGCGCTTTCTGCTCGGCGTGGCCGAAGCCGGGTTCTTTCCCGGCGTGATCTACTACTTCACGCGCTGGCTGCCGGCCGCAGAGCGCGGCAAGGCGATCGCCATCTTCCTCAGCGGCTCGGCCGTGGCTTCGCTGATTTCCGGCCCCCTGGCCGGTGCGCTGATGCAGATCCAGGGCCTGGGGCTGCATGGCTGGCAATGGATGCTGTTCATCGAGGGCATGGCCTCGGTGGCGCTGTGCTTCTTCGTGTTCTTCTGGCTCGACTCCAATCCCCAGGACGCTGCATGGCTGAGCCCGGCCGAGCAAGCCGCGCTGGTAGCCACCATCGACCGCGAACAGCAGGCGCGCGAGGCCATGGGCACGGTGCGGACCTCGGCCTGGAGCTTGCTCAAGGACCGCCAGATCCTGCTGTTCTGCCTGATCTACTTCTGCATCCAGCTGACCATCTACGCCGCCACCTTCTGGCTGCCGAGCATCATCAAGCGCATGGGCGATCTGAGCGACCTGCAGGTCGGCTTCTTCAACTCCATCCCCTGGCTGATCTCGATCCTGGCCATGTACGCCTTCGCCGCCGGCTCGGCGCGCTGGAAGTACCAGCAGGCCTGGGTCGCCGGCGCCTTGATCGTGGCGGCCATCGGCATGTTCATGTCCACCACCGGTGGGCCGGTGTTCGCCTTCGTCGCCGTGTGCTTCGCGGCCATCGGCTTCAAGTCGGCGTCGTCGCTGTTCTGGCCGATCCCCCAGGGCTACCTGGATGCACGCATCGCAGCGGCGGTGATCGCCCTGATCAACTCGATCGGCAACCTCGGCGGCTTCGTGGCGCCGACCACCTTCGGCCTGCTGGAGCAGCAGACCGGCTCCATTCAAGGCGGCCTCTACGGCCTGGCAGTGACCTCGGTCCTGGCGGCCATCGCCATTTTCTTCGTGCGCACTCGCCCCAAGGGTGCCGACTTCGATGCGCTCCAGACGGCCTCGGGCCTTCGCCACACTCACTGACCCCTGCGAGACCACGACCATGAATATGCCCGTACCTTCCTCCGTTCATGCCAGCACCCCGGTGGTCACCGAGCTGCGCGTGATTCCCGTGGCCGGCCACGACAGCATGCTGCTCAACCTCAGCGGCGCCCATGGCCCGTACTTCACCCGCAACGTGGTGGTGGTGCGTGACAGCGCCGGCAACACAGGACTCGGCGAGGTGCCAGGCGGCGAAAAGATCCGCCAGACCCTGGAAGACGCCCGCAGCCTGGTGCTGGGCCAGCCGATCGGCCATTACCAGCGTGTGCTCAATGCCATGCGCCAGACCTTCGCCAACCGTGACTCGGCAGGCCGTGGCCTGCAGACCTTCGACCTGCGCATCACCGTGCACGCGGTGACGGCCATCGAGTCGGCGCTGCTCGACCTGCTCGGCCAGCACCTGAATGTGCCGATGGCCGCACTGCTGGGCGAGGGCCAGCAGCGCGAGGCGGTGAAGATGCTCGGCTACCTGTTCTACATTGGCGACCGCCGCCGGACCGACCTGGCCTATCGCGACGAAGCCGACAGCGACGACGACTGGTTCCGTGTACGCCATGAACCGGCCCTGACCTCGGAAGCGGTGGTGCGCCTGGCGGAAGCGGCGCAGGCTCGCTATGGCTTCAGCGATTTCAAGCTCAAGGGCGGCGTGCTGCGCGGCGAAGAGGAAATCGAGGCCGTCACCGCACTGGCCGAACGCTTCCCCCAGGCGCGCATCACCCTGGACCCCAACGGCGCATGGTCCTTGCAGCAGGCCATTGCCCTGTGCCGCGACCAGCAGGCGGTGCTGGCCTATGCCGAAGACCCGTGCGGCGCCGAGAACGGCTACTCGGGGCGCGAGGTGATGGCCGAGTTCCGCCGCGCCACGGGCCTGCGCACCGCCACCAACATGATAGCCACCGACTGGCGGCAGATGGGCCACGCGATCCAGTCGCAGGCCGTGGACATCCCGCTGGCCGACCCGCATTTCTGGACCCTGCAGGGCTCGGTCCGGGTGGCGCAGATGTGCCACGACTGGGGTTTGACCTGGGGCTCGCACTCCAACAACCACTTCGACATTTCGCTGGCGATGTTCACCCAGGTGGCGGCAGCCGCACCGGGCGACATCACGGCCATCGATACCCACTGGATATGGCAGGACGGCCAGCGGCTCACGCGCCAGCCGCTGCGTATCGTCGATGGGCACGTGGCGGTGCCGAGCCGGCCGGGGTTGGGGGTGGAGCTGGACGAAGAGCAGCTGGCCAAGGCGCATGCATGCTATCTCGGCCTGGGCCTGGGGGCACGCGATGACAGCGTGGCCATGCAGTACCTGGTTCCGGGGTGGTGCTTCGACAACAAGCGGCCCTGCCTGGTGCGTTGAGCACTGGGTGGCCTGGCAGCCCGTTCGCCCGGTGTACGCCGGGTGATCGTCCTGCAGGCGCTCGCGCAGCAGTGCGATGATTCCCTTCGGTTCGTGCCGCCCAGGGCGTGCCCGAACCGCTCGCTTACCTGTTGCCCGCCCTGCGCTCGGTTCGCGTCGGGCAGGCGTAGGCAGACGCCTGGCAACAGCAGCCCCGGGGGACCGGGGCTTTTTTTGATTCTTCATGAATTGCCGGGAAAGTGATTCTTGATCTTCGTGAAAAAGAATTCTCTATTCTGGTAGCCGTAAGCCATCCGTTTTATTGCCTTGACTCGGTTGTTTGCGGGCGGGCTTGTCATGGCGCAGGCTCGGCCTCCTCGCCTCGAACACGATCGATCACTTCTCGGCCATAGTTGGCGACCCTGCGGAACAGGTCATTGATCACGCGTGTTTGCGAACGATGACTGCCCCCCAATAGAGCACGCACGTATTATATCGTGCATAAGTACGCCGGTTTTT
>NZ_JACVTO010000022.1 GCF_016518545.1 Pseudomonas sp. S30 | reverse complement strand
CGGAGGGAGTGGCAGGGGTATCGGATGAGCTTTTTGGGATTTATTGGGCGGCAGCAAGCTGGAGGTCTGCTCATCGATTCGTCATTTCGGACAACGTCGACGGTGCACCAAAATTTGGTGACTCTAGGTGGCTTCTGGTGAGGTTTGGGTAGGGATTTGGATGCTGGGGGAAGAGATTGTGATGGGGGGCTGGGATCGGGGAAATCCCCTAGAGGGCCCGGAAATACTGGCTAGAAGCTGGAGCGGGTAGAGGGAATCGAACCCTCACCGATTGCTTGGGAAGCAATAGTTGTACCATTCAACTATACCCGCTTATCTCGTCTCGGCGGTGCACCAAAGTGGCGTGTCCAATAAGAACCCTCAACTAAAGCTTGGGAAGCTTTCGTTTTGCCACTAAACTATACCCGCTTCGCAGCCCAACTTTTTACCAGAAGCCAAGGCTCATTGAAAGGCCGAACGTTAAAAACTTTGCGGATATCTGGCTGCAGGGTGTTCCGGCTGCTCACCCCGCCAGCGCCCGATGCTCCGCCATCCCCCATTCGCACTGCCAGCGCCCAGTGGCAGGCTCGAGAAAATCCAGCATCGCCCTGCGGGTGTCATCGCACGCCGCCTTGTGCTCCATGTCCAGAAAATGTCCGGCATTGCTGATTACGCTGAACTGACTCCTGCGCACATGTCGGGCGAATTGTCGCGCATCCTCGGCCGTGGTGTACTCGTCGCGCTCGCCGTTGACGAACAGCACGGGAATGGCGATGTTGCGCGCGCGCTCCAGCGCCCGTGGCAGGTCGTGACCGATCACCTGTTCGATATGAAAGTGCATCTGCGCGTACTCGTGACTGTCCAGGCTGCTGACGTGACGATAATTGAAGCGCTTGACCAGCGATGGCAGGTGTTTGCCGATGGTCTCGTTGACCAGATTGCCCACCCGCGGGCGATCGCAGGCCGACAGGTGCAGGCTGCCGCGCTCCAGGTAGTCACGCATCGGTCCGTTGATCACCGGCGAGAACGAACCGATGATCGCCCGGCTCACCCGCTGCGGCTGGTAGGCCAGGGCCAGCAGCGTGCAGGCCCCACCCCAGGAAAACGACAGGACGTGATCGGCCTGGAAGTGCTCGATCAGCTCCAGCAGGATGTGCGCCTCGGTTTCCTTGCTGATCAGCCGCTCATGGCGATTATGCGGCTTGGACTTGCCGGCGTAGGGCTGGTCGTACAGCACCACGTTGAGCTGCGGATGCAGGTTGCGCACCGTCTGCGCGAACGACGCCGTCGTCGCCAGGGATCCATTGACCAGCACGACCGTGTGCTGCGCCGAGGCTGCGCGATGGAACTGCGTGTACACCCGGTACTGACCTTGAATATCGAGTACGGCGATTTCTGGCCTCATGTCATCGACTCCTGGCCCTAAGAAGGGCATTCGCGTTGTCACCAGCGCTGTCGAACAGGCTGCGCGGACCCTCAGGATGCAGATGCGATGTGACAGCCAGGCGTTCGCCTGTGGAGGCGGTATCCTCCCGGACAAGCCTCCATGGCGAAGGCCCTGTCGCACCGAAGCCCACACCCGACGGCAGGGCAAGGGCTTCGGCCGCTAGGGCGTCAGAGCGCGCCGAAGACTTTCTTGGCCAGGCTGGTGGCCGCCTGTGCAGGATTTTCGCGAATGCTCTGCTCCTGCTTGGCGATCATCTCGAACAGACCGTCCAGGGCTTTCTCGGTCACGTAGTTCTCGAGGTTGGCGTCATCCTTGATCAGGCCCAGCCCCTTGGCCTGGCCGGCGAAGCTGTTGTACTGCTGGGCCAGGCCGACCTTGTCGGTGGCCTGCTTGACGATGGGCAGGAACTTGGCGCGGATCTGCTCGCGGCTGCTCTTGTCCAGGTATTGGGTCGCGGCCTCCTGGCCACCGCTCAAGATGCCCTTGGCGTCGGTCACGGTCATCTTCTTCACCGCGTCCACCAGAATGGCCTGTGCCTGGGGCACCGCCGCTTCGGCCGCCTTGTTCATGCTGGTCTCGAGCGCCTGGACCTGATCGCCCTTGCCGAACATCTTCATGGCCTGGGCGGCCTTGCCCAGCTTGCCGGGCAGCTCGATGCGCACGTCGGGGTTGTCGCTGAAACCGCCCGGCGTGCTCAGTTGCTTGACGGCGATCTGCGCGCCCTGGGTCAGGGCATCCTTGAGGCCGCCGGCGGCGTCCTTCTGGGACAGGTCGCCTAGCGACAGGGCGAAGGCACTGGCCGACAGCACCAGGCCGGCGCACAGGGTGGTCAAGCGCAGGGAATGACGGGTCATGGGAAATTCCTTGTGGGCAGAGTGAATCGGAGTCAGCGAACCGGATCGACCTTGATCCGCACGGGCTGCGGATCCTTGCCGTCGAGGTTGACGCCGTGGTGCTCGGTGTTGATGAACAGCAGCCGGCCATCGAGTTCGATGCGTGCGCTCACGGCGTAGCGATGGCCGGGCTGCAGCTCGCGGGGGTCGTACTGGAGGTGGAAGGGCAAGGGCACGTTGCCCTGTACCGGACCCGATTGCCTGGCCAGGATGCGCGCCGGGGCATCGGCCAGCGATACGTCCTGCAGGCTCACCTCGAGGGTGGCGGCAGGCGGCAGTGCCATGCGTTGCAGGTAGAACACTTCACCGTCCAGATGCGCGGGGGTGGGTGTCGTCGAGTGGCTGCAGGCCGCGAGCAGCATGGAGGCGCACAGTGTGGCGAGGGTTTTCATGGCGGTTTCGCTATCCTAGGCGTGGCACAGGGCCGATTTCACGACTTTAGCGCAATGCCCGGGCGAGAAGGAAACCCAGGCCGTAGGCCTTTTCGCGAACTTGCTCGGCGAAAAGGCCACACTGGCTCAGACGATGGCCATCTCGCCGGTCTCGTCCTGATGCAGCGCAACCTGGCGGATCGACAAGCGCAGCTCGGCCGACAGCACCCGCTTGGCGACACCTTCGGACAGCTCGCCAAGCTTGTCGTGGTAACCCAGCTTGCCGCGTTCGTCGGGGTGCAGCACGCCTTCGCTGATCAGCGTCTGGATGAAGTGGCGGAACAGGGTCTTGTCGAAGAACTCCGGGGCATTGAGGCCATGCAGGATCGACAGGCGCTGGGCCATGGTCACGCACAAGCCTTCCAGTTCCTCGGCATCCAGGCTGTGCTGCCCACTGTTGAGCAGCAGGGAGGTGGCCATGTAGAACCGTTGCAAGGTCTGGGTGATGGCCCGGGCCAGCAGGGTGAGCATGACGAACTGGCGCGAGCTGGGCGCCGGACGCAGGTACACCCCGTCCTCCTGACGCAGTAAACCTTGCTCCACCAGCGCCGCCAGCCACTGGTCGATCGCCTCGTCGAGCTGCTCGGGCGTCCAGCGCAGGAACAGTTCGGCCTGCAGGTACGGGTACAATGCCATCACGTACTGGCCCAGCAGCTCGCGGTTCATCCGCGCACTGCTCATGAAGAAGCTCGCCAGCAGCGCCGGCAAGGCGAAGATGTGCAGGATGTTGTTGCGGTAGTAGGTCATCAGCACCGCATTGGCTTCGTCCAGATACAGGATGCGGCCCAGTGCGTCCTTCTGCTCGGCGAGCAGTTCCATGCCCCGCACGTGCTCGATCAAGGTGCGACCGTCGCCCTCGGGCAGGGTGATGTGCGAGGAGTAGGGCACCTGGCGCAACAGCGTCAGGTACAGGTCCAGCACGCGGATCAGCGCCCGCTCGTCCAGCGCCAGGCGGCTGGTGGACAGCAGCGCCAGGGCCACCAGGTTGACCGGATTGATCGCCGCCGCGCCGTTCAGGTGGCGGGCCACCGTCGCCCCAAGGCGGCTGGTGGTTTCGTTGAGCCAGGCCGGCCGGAATTGCGGTGCCAGTGCCTGTTCGCGCCAGTCCGGCTGCTGCTGGTCGAGGAAGGCCGCCAGGTGGATGGGTTCGCCGAAGTTGACGTACACCTCGCCGAAGCGCTGACGCAGCGCGCCGATGACCTTGAAGATGTCGAAGATCGACTCTTTCTTCTTGCTCGCACCGCGCAGCTCGCCCAGGTAGGTGCGGCCCTCCAGCACCCGCTCGTAGCCGATATACACCGGCACGAAGACGATCGGGGTGCGCGAGGAACGCAGGAAGCTGCGCAAGGTGATGGCCAGCATGCCCGGACGCGGTTGCAGCATGCGTCCGGTGCGCGAGCGTCCACCCTCCACGAAGTACTCCACCGGGAAACCCTTGGTGAACAGGGTGTGCAGGTACTCGTTGAACACGGCGGTGTACAACGGGTTGCCCTTGAACGTGCGGCGCATGAAGAACGCGCCGCCACGGCGCAGCAGGCCGCCGATCACTGGCATGTTGAGGTTGATGCCAGCGGCGATGTGCGGGGGTGTCAGGCCGTTGCGAAACAGCAGGTAGGACAGCAGCAGGTAATCGATGTGGCTGCGATGGCACGGCACGTAGATCACTTCGTGACCCGGGGCGATTTCCTGCACCTGCTCGATGTGGTTGACCTTGATGCCGTCGTAGATCTTGTTCCAGAACCAGCTGAGCACCACTTCCAGGAAGCGGATCGCGGTGTAGGTGTAGTCCGAGGCGATCTCGTTACCGTAGTGCAGGGCCTTGGCTTCGGCCTTGGCATAGGGGATCTTCTCGCGGTCGGCTTCCTCGCTGATGGCCTGGCGCACCAGCGGATCGTGGACCAGACCCTTGACCAGGTTGCGGCGGTGCGAGATGTCCGGCCCGATCACGGCGGTGCGCAGGTTGCGAAAATGTACGCGCATCACCCGCTGGGCCATGCGCACGGTGCGCTCCTGGCCTTTGTTGTGCTGCACCAGCTCACGCAGGTGGATCGGCGCGGAAAACTGCACACGGGTCTTGCGGCCCAGGATCAGTACGGTCAGCAGGCGGCGCAGGCGTCCGGTGACGGCCCAGCTGTCGGCGAACAGCAGCTTCCACGGGCTGTTCTCGCTGGCCGGGGTCTGGCCCCAGAACACGCTCACCGGAATGATCTGCGCGTCTTCCTCGGCGTGCTGGCCGAGCGTAGCCACCAGACGCTCCAGAGTAGGCGGCGCGCCGCTTTTGTCCTGGCGCCCGAGCCAGTCCGGATCGGGAGTGAGGTAGAAGAAGGCCGCCGGCTCGTGCAGGGGGCCTACGGCCACGGGCAGTACGGGACGCGGCAGCCCCGCCTTGGTGCATTCGCGGTCGAGCACCGCCAGGTCGGTGAGCGAGGGCGAGGGCAGGGCATAGAACACCGGCCTGCCACGATCGAGGTTGAGGGTCAACGACGACTGGTTGATGGTTTCGGAGCGCACCCACAGGTACAGGACGCGACGCAGGGCACCGAAGATCAGGCGGCGCAGGGGAGAACGGGTCATGGGGTGTTTGCCCTGGAAAGAAGAATCAGGAGATAGACCAGCACGTTAGGCTGCCGTATCGGCATAAGTTCAGCTAAAAGCATCGTCGAGGCGCTGTCATCATATTTTTTTGTCGCCCGTCATGGAGTCGGTCCGCACCTTGCAGGAAATTTCCGCGAGCTGCGTAGGTAGAGGCTGGAGATCCTCTGCCTTCACAGTGAATTCGAAAATAAAAACCTGGAGTGCTGCAGATGTCGTCTCGTGAGACTGGGAACGTGAAGTGGTTCAACGATGCCAAGGGTTTTGGCTTCATACAGCGTGACGGTGGGGCGGATGTGTTCGTTCACTACCGCGCGATCCGTGGCGAGGGCCATCGTACCCTGGCCGAAGGACAGCAGGTGGAGTACTCCCTGATAGAGGGTCAGAAGGGCTTGCAGGCCGAGGATGTGGTCGGGCTCTGAGCAGGGGATTGAGTGACTAGCTACTAGAGGCTAGTAGCTAGCGGCTCGCGCCTGCGCTCAGGTGCGCCAGGTGATTTCCTCTTCACCGTCGGCGCTGATGCGGATCCAGCGGTCGGCGTCTTCTTCGCCGTCTTCCTCTACCCAGCTACCCGGCGCGCAGCGCACTTCCACGTTCAGTGCGGCGAACGCGGCCCTGGCGCAGGCGACGTCATCGGCCCAGGGCGTCTGGTCGCTTTCCAGGTACAGGCTGTTCCATTTCCCTACAGCCTTGGGTAACCAGGTGACCGGAATGTTACCGGCCGTGCATTTGTAGGTCTGGCCCTTCTGTGCCCATTCGCTGCACGGGCCCAGGGCCTGGGTCAGCCAGGCGGCGATCCGCTGGTGATCGACGTCGGCGTCTTTGAGGTAGATCTCGATATCGGGTTGGCGCATCTCAGGTCTCCGGGTGCGCGTCATCGTGGCGCACGAAATAGTCATAGCGCATGGAAACCGTGACTTCGAGCGCGGCTGCCTGTTCGACGACCCGCGCGCGCTTCTCGGCGCTGGCGCGCCAGCCGTGCGGGGTCATGGCCAGCAGGTCCGCGCGAGCCTGGGCTTCGCGCAACGTCAGGGTGAATTCCAGCACCTCGCCGTGGGCATGCTGCATGCCCTGCGGTACCAGGGCCAGGTGCTTGTCGTCGGCATAGGGACGTACCTCGTCGTACAGCAGGCGGCGAAGCTCCATCAGGTGGCCGCTGGTAGGACCGACGCGCATCAGACCGCCCCCTGGCGCCAACAGGCGTCTGGCTTCCTGCCAGTCCAGTGGGCTGAACACGCTGGCGATGAAGCCGCAACTGGCATCGGCCATGGGCACCCGTGCCATGCTGGCGACCATCCAGGTCAACTGCGGCGCGCGGCGGCAGGCGCGCTTGACCGCTTCGCGCGAAATATCCAGGGCATAGCCGTCGGCGGCAGGCAGGGCCTGACCGATCTGCGCGGTGTAGTAGCCTTCACCGCAGCCGATGTCCAGCCACGTCCGGGGTGAGTGTTCGGCCGCCAGCTGCGCCAGGCGCGCGGCCACCGGCGCGTAGTGCCCGGCGTCGAGGAAGTCGCGGCGCGCCTGGACCATCGCCTGGTTGTCGCCAGGATCGCGGCTGTTCTTGTGCTGCACCGGCAGCAGGTTCAGGTAGCCCTGGCGGGCGCGGTCGAAGCGATGACCGGCCGGGCAGGCCACGCCTGTGTCGAGCGGCGCCAGGGGCGCCTGGCAGAGAGGGCAGGCGAGCATCAGGCGAGCAACCGCACCAGGGTCTGGTAGTAGATTTCGGTCAGCAGGTCCAGGTCGCTGGCCAGGATGCGCTCGTCCACCTGGTGGATGGTGGCGTTGACCGGACCGAGTTCCACCACCTGGGTGCCCAGGGTGGCGATGAAGCGGCCATCGGAAGTGCCGCCACTGGTGGAGGGCCGGGTTTCACGCCCGGTGACCGCCAGGATGCTCGACGACACGGCGTCGAGCAGCTCGCCCGGTTCGGTGAGAAACGGCAAGCCCGACAGGGCCCAGTCGATCGACCAGTCCAGCTGGTGCTTGTCTAGGATGGCCGCGACTCTACCCTGCAGGCCCTCGACCGTCGACTCGGTGGAGAAACGGAAGTTGAACAGGGCGGTCAGCTCGCCGGGTACCACGTTGGTGGCACCGGTACCGGCATTGAGGTTGGAGATCTGGAAGCTGGTCGGCGGGAAGAAGGCGTTGCCCTCATCCCAGTGCTCGGCGGCCAGTTCCGCCAACGCCGGTGCCGCCAGGTGAATCGGGTTGCGCGCCAGGTGCGGGTAGGCCACATGACCCTGCTTGCCGCGCACGGTCAGCTGGGCGCCGAGCGAGCCGCGTCGGCCGTTCTTGACCACATCGCCCAGCAGGTCGGTGCTCGAGGGTTCGCCGACGATGCACCAGTCCAGGCGTTCGTTGCGCGCCTTGAGCCGTTCGATCACCGCCTTGGTGCCATGGTGGGCCGGGCCTTCTTCGTCGCTGGTGATGAGGAAGGCGACCTTGCCGCGGTGGTCGGGGTGATCGGCCACGAAGCGTTCGCAGGCGACCACCATCGAGGCCAGGCTGCCTTTCATGTCGGCAGCGCCTCGACCGCAGAGCATGCCGTCGGCATCGATCAGCGCATCGAACGGTTCATGCTGCCACTTCTGCACGGGACCGGTGGGCACCACGTCGGTATGTCCGGCGAAGCACAGCACCGGCCCATCCTGGTTGCCATGGGTGGCCCAGAAGTTGTCGACGTCCTCGATGCGCATTGGCTCGAGCTGGAAGCCCACGGCGCCCAGGCGCTTCATCATCTGGGTCTGGCAGTCGGCGTCGAGCGGGGTCACCGAGGGGCGACGGATCAGGTCGCAGGCCAGTTGAAGGGTAGGCGAGAGCTCGGCTGGGGCCGTCATGGGGTACTCCGGGCAAGGCAGGGCGGAAAATGCGAGGGGCGTTATCTTATATCAAGTTGCGGGTTCGGGCATGGCGGATTGGGCCGATCGCCGGACCGCCCTGCCTTACGGCAGGGCTCGTCCAGCCACCTTCGCTCAGGCCGCCTGGGTCTGCACGCCCGTTCCGACCGGTTTGGGCCGCGACGACAGCAGGGCCATCACCAGCGCCGCCAGGTAGGGGAGTGACTGCACCAGCAGCATCGCCACCCAGAAGCGCATGTCCGAACTGGGCAGGCCCTGCACCAGGCAGATGCCCGCCGCAGCGCTCCACAGCAACAGCATGATGAAGAGCTCCTCCCGGGCTTCGGAGAGCGCCACCAGCAGGCCATGGCTGTCGGCGTTCTTCGGTGTGCGGAAGAATGGCATACTGCTGGTGAAGAAGCCGTACAGCACCGCCTTGGCGATGGTGTGCGACAGCGCCAGGCCCGCCAGGGCCGCCGCGAAGGCATCGCGCAGGTCCACGCCCACTGCCCGACGATAGAGGAACACGATCTTGCCGACCTTGAAGAAGAACAGCGCCAGTGGTGGGATGGCGAAGATCATCAGTGGCGGATCGACGCGGTGCGGCACGATGATCATCGCCGCCGACCAGAGCAGTGCGCCGACGGTGAAGAAGATGTTCATGCCATCGGCGATCCACGGCAGCCAGCCCGCCAGGAAGTGATAGCGCTGGCCACGGGTCAGTTCGCTGCCCTTGCCGCTGAGCAGGGCGCTGGCATGGTGCTTGATGATCTGGATGGCGCCATAGGCCCAGCGGAAGCGCTGCTTCTTGAAGTCGATGAAGGTGTCGGGCATCAGGCCCTTGCCGTAGCTGTTGTGGGCGTAGGCGGCCGACAGGCCTTTCTCGAACACCCGCAGACCCAGCTCGGCGTCTTCGCAGATGCACCACTCGGCCCAGCCCAGCTCCTCCAGCACACTGCGCCGGGTCATGGTCATGGTGCCATGCTGGATGATCGCATCACGGTCGTTGCGGGTGACCATGCCGATGTGGAAGAAGCCCTTGTACTCGCTGTAGCACAGTTTCTTGAAGGCGCTTTCGTGCTGGTCGCGGTAATCCTGGGGCGATTGCACCACGGCGATCTTCGGATCGGCGAAGTGCGGCACCATGTGCTTGAGCCAGTTGCGGTCCACGCAGTAGTCCGAGTCGATCACCGCGATCACCTCGGCGTCCTTGGCCGTGTGCGGAATCAGGTAGTTCAGGGCGCCGCCCTTGAACCCGGCCAGGGGCGCGACGTGGAAGAAACGAAAGCGCTCGCCGAGCTTTTCGCAATGGGCCTTGAGCGGCTCCCAGACGGCCGGGTCCTTGGTGTTGTTGTCGATCACCAGCACTTCGTAGTCGGGATAGTCCAGGGCCGCGAGCGCGTCCAGGGTCTGTTTGACCATCTCGGGCGGCTCGTTGTAGCAGGGTACGTGCACCGACACCTTCGGCCTGTAGGCCGTGTCGCCTTGCACTGGCAGGAATTCGCGTCGACGCTTGTGGGTCCACACCGCTTCAGCCAGCTCATGGGCTTCGGTGAGCAACACGATGAACACCCCCAGCGCGCCCAAGGCCAGCAGCACGCCCACGGTGAGGCTGAACCAGGTGCTGTACTGCTGACTATAGTCATAGGCGATCCACACCAGGACCGAACCGCACAGGAACGTGATGAAGGTCAGGAAGGTCCGGCCACGCTGGCGCAGCGCCGAGCCATCGATCAGCAGCACCGTCAGGGCGATCATCGCCAGCACCACCGAGGCCACCGCCAGGGCGCGCCACTGTGGAATGGCCACCACCGGGCCTTCGAAGTTGAATTTTTGCTGGCGTTCGGCATTGAACACGCCCCAGTAGGCGCCCACCGAACCTTCGTCACTGGCCTTCCAGGGTTGGTCGTAGGCTTCGATCACGAAGTAGTTGAAGCCGCGACGGTTCAAGGTATTGACCAGCGTGCGCAGGTAGATCGCCTGATCGGCCTGGGTCGCATCGGCGCCGCCACGCATGCGGCCATTGCTCGGCCAGCCGACCTCGGACAGCAACAGCGGCTTGCGCGGGAACTGGTGACGCAGGTCGCGGGCGCGGTCCAGCACGAATTGCACCGAGTCGCCCACAGGCACGAATTCCCAGTAGGGCAGGATGTGCGCGGCGATCAGATCGACGTGCTTGGCCAGCTCCGGGTGGGCTTTCCAGATGTGCCACTGCTCACTGGTGGTCACCGGCACCTTCACCGCCGCGCGGACCCGATCCAGGTACTGGATCATGGCTTCGGGGGTGACCTCCTCGCGGAACAGCGCTTCGTTGCCCACCACCACGCGCACCACACTGCGCGAACTGTTGGCCAGGCCGATGGCCTTTTCGATTTCGCGCTCGTTGCGTTCCAGGTCGTTGCTGATCCAGATACCGAGCGTGAGCCGCAGGCCCAGCTCCTCGGCCAGGTGCGGAATTTCCGCCTGGGTGCCTTCGACGGTGTAGATGCGAATGTTGTCGGTGAGCTTGCTCAGTTGCTCCAGGTCCTGACGCATTTCGTCTTCACTGGGGTACTGACCCTTTTGCGGACTTTCGCCCAGCCGAAACGGCGAATAGGAAAAACCGGAGATCTGCTCCGGCCAGGCGGGCGCCGACACCGGGCGATTGATCAGCGCCCAGAAGCCGGTGAACAGCGCGGCGATGGCCAGGACCACTACCAGGTTGAGGCCGAGTTTGCGTGAGGACATAGGTGCTAAAGCTTCCAAGCGTGAGGCCGGCCAATGCCGGGGCGATTCCAGGTTCGGGCGATGAGCGTCAGTGCCCGAGTCACAATTTGACATTAAAGCAGGGTCGATAGTTATGCCAGTCGAGTGAGTGTCTTTGCTGGCAAGACGCACCAGGGCGGGGTCACCAAGTCACCTTCGAGGGACTGCGCAGCTGCTCAGCAGGCCCGGACGTCAACCGGCGCCCACCCTTGGCTGTGCTTGCCCTATAATATGGCCCGGTTTTTTCGGGGCAACAGCATGAGTACAGAAGATCCACGCTTCGCCGGCGTCGCCCGGCTGTACGGCGACCTGGGCCTGCAACGCCTGCGCCAGGCCCACGTCGCCGTGGTCGGTATCGGTGGCGTGGGTTCCTGGGCAGCGGAAGCCCTGGCTCGCAGCGGCGTGGGCGAAATCAGCCTGTTCGACCTGGACGATGTGTGCGTCAGCAACACCAACCGCCAGGCCCATGCCCTGGAGGGGCAGGTCGGGCGGCCCAAGGTCGAGGTCATGGCCGAGCGCTTGCGCGCGATAAATCCAGCCTGCAGCGTGCATGCGGTCGCCGATTTCGTCACCCGCGATACGTTGGCCGAGCTGATCACCGAGGAGATGGACTGCGTCATCGACTGCATCGACAGCGTCCAGGCCAAGGCCGCGCTGATCGCCTGGTGCCGTCGCCGCAAGATCGCCATCGTCACCACCGGTGGTGCCGGTGGGCAGATCGACCCGACTCGAGTCCAGATCGCCGACCTGAACAAGACCTTCAACGACCCGCTCGCCTCGCGGGTGCGCTCCACCCTGCGCCGCGACTACAACTTCTCGCGCAACGTGAGCCGCAACTACGCGGTGCCGTGCGTCTTCTCCAGCGAGCAACTGCGGTATCCCAAGGGGGACGGCAGCGTGTGCCTGCAAAAGAGTTTCGTCGGCGATGGCGTACGGCTGGACTGTTCGGGTGGCTTCGGTGCGGTGATGATGGTGACCGCCACTTTCGCCATGGCGGCGGTCAGCAAGGCGGTGGAAAAGCTGGTCGCGGGCGCGCGACGCCCGTCGGAGCGGGTCAAGCCGGAGTGATGGCTTGCCGGACCTGCCGTGTAAAGCAGGCCCGGCGTATCACGGCTGGCGGATAAGCTCGGCCATGCGCTGCAACACAGCGTGCAAGCCGTTGCTGCGCGAAGGCGATAGCTGTCGCTCCAAGCCCAGCTGGGTGAACCATTCGCGCAGGTCCAGCCCGGCTAGCTGCTCCGCAGTGAGGTCCTGCACGCGTGCCAACAGCAGCGCCAGCAGCCCGCGCAACACGCGCGCATCGCTGCTGGCCCTGAACTGCCAGTGGTCGCCGACGCGCTTGGCCACCAGCCATACCCGACTTTCGCAGCCATGCACCCGATTGGCCTCGCACTGGTCGGCCTCATCCAGCGGCTGAAGCCGTTCGCCCCACTGCATCAGCAGGCGCGCACGCTGTTCCCAGCCCTTGGTCTCGGCGAAGCTGGACAGTGCCTCCTGGGCGGATACCGGCAGGCTCATCGCAGCAGCTCCAGGCCCTGGTCCAGTGCATCGAAGAAACGCTGCAGATCGTCACTGTCGTTGTACAGGCCTAGCGACACCCGCAATGCGCCCTCCAGCCCCAGCCCGTTCAACAGCGGCATGGCGCAGTGATGACCGGCGCGCACGGCGATGCCCTGTTCAGTGAGCAGATGGGCCAGGTCGGCGTTGTGCACGCCCTCGACGACGAAGCTGGCCAGCGCCGCCTGCGGTGCGCCGAGCACGCGCACACCCGCGCGCGCTTCCAGGCCTTGCAGCAGTTGACGATGCAGCAGCGCTTCATGGGCCGAGATCGCGGCCGGGTCGAGACTGGCGAGGTAGTCCAGGGTCGCCCCCAGGCCGATCACGCCGGCGATCGGCGGGGTACCGGCTTCGAATCCCAGCGGGGCCGGACGAAAGCTGGCTTCGTGATAGTCGGCCAGGTGCAGCATTTCTCCGCCGAATTGCCAGTGGCGCAGTTGCCGCAAGGCGTTGCTACGGCCGTAGAGCACGCCGACGCCATCAGGCCCGTAGAGCTTGTGGCTGGAAAATACGTAGAAATCGCAGCCCAGATGCTGCACGTCGGGGCGGCCATGAACCACCCCTTGGGCGCCATCCACCACACTGAGGGCACCCTGGGCCCGAGCATGGGCGAGCAGCCCCGCCAGCGGCTGCCAGGTGCCGAGCACGTTGGACAGTTGGCTGACGGCTAGCAGGCGGGTGCGCGGACCGATCAGTTGCATGGCCTGATTCAGGTCGATCTGCCCCTGGGCGTTCACGGGCAGGATCACCAGGCGCAGTTGGCGGCGCTGGGCCAGTTGCTGCCACGGCAAGAGGTTGGCATGGTGCTCCAGTGCGCTGACGGCGATCTCGTCGCCGGCTTCGAAGCCGTGCTCGAGCCCGTAGGCCAGCAGGTTCAGCGCCGAGGTGGCGCCCTGGGTGAAGATGATCTGTGCACTGTCAGCTGCGTTGATCCAGGCGCCGACCTTCGCCCGACTGGATTCGAAGGCCTGGGTCGCCAGCGCGCCTGGCAGATGCTGGGCACGGTGCACATTGGCGGCCCCGCTGAGGTAGTACTGGTTCAGCGCGTCGAGCATTGCCTTGGGCTTCTGCGTGGTAGCAGCGCTGTCCAGGTAGGTCTGGTGCTGACGTTGCAGCGCGTCGATGGCAGGAAAGTCGGCGCGCCAGGGAGAAGGCTGGAACATGAGTGCGAGGCCTGGAATGAAAAACGGGTCTGGCAGTGACTGCCAGACCCGATCTTAGCATTTCGAACCCATCGGGTTCGCTGGTGTGGGCCTGTCGCCCGTCACTCAGTTGTGGGCATGCAGCGCCTCGTTCAGCTCGATGGCAGACTTGTGGGTCTTGCACTCCACGGCGCCGTTGAGCGAATTGCGGCGGAACAGCAGGTCGGTCTGGCCTGCCAGGTCCCGGGCCTTGACCACCTTGACCAACGCATTGTTCTCGTCGAGCAGGTTCACCTTGGTGCCCGCAGTGATGTACAGGCCTGCTTCGACGGTGTTGCGGTCGCCCAGCGGAATACCGATGCCGGCGTTGGCGCCGATCAGGCAGCCTTCGCCGACCTTGATGACGATGTTGCCACCGCCGGACAGGGTGCCCATGGTCGAGCAGCCGCCGCCCAGGTCCGAACCCTTGCCGACGAACACGCCGGCCGAGACGCGGCCCTCGATCATGCCCGGGCCTTCGGTACCGGCGTTAAAGTTGACGAAGCCCTCGTGCATGATGGTGGTGCCTTCGCCGATGTAGGCGCCCAGGCGCACCCGCGCGGTGTCGGCGATGCGCACGCCGCTCGGTACCACGTAGTCGGTCATCTTCGGGAACTTGTCCACGGAAATGACTTCCAGCAGCTCGCCCTTGAGGCGAGCTTCGAGCTGCTGTTCGGCGAGTTCGGCCAGGTCGATGGCGCCATGGTTGGTCCAGGCGACATTGGGCAGCAGCGGGAAGATGCCGGCCAGGGAGACACCGTGCGGCTTCACCAGGCGGTGCGACAGCAGGTGCAGCTTGAGGTAGGCCTCGGGCGTGGAGGCGAGCGCGGTGTCCTCGGCGATCAGCGTGGCGACCAGCGGCTTGTGGCTCTCGGCCAGGCGGGTCAGCAGCGCGTGCTGGGCCACGTCGATGCTGCGCACGGCGTCGGCCAGCTGGGCGGCCTGGGCCGGGCTGAAGGCGAGGGCCTGGTTGCCGCCTTGGTAGCCGAGGATCGGGCTGATCGCGGCGACCAGTTCGGCGCTCGGGACGATCAGGGGTTGAGCGTAGAAAACTTCCAGCCAGGTGCCTTGGCGGTTCTGGGTGCCGACACCGAAGGCCAGGCTGAACAGGGTGGTGGACATGGGATTACCTCGTGCAGAAAGGGGTATGGAGCGAATTCAGGTGAGCGCCGCGGCGTACTGGTCCGGCTTGAAGCCGACCAGCGTGCGGTCGCCCAGATCCAGCACCGGGCGCTTGATCATCGACGGCTGGGCCAGCATCAGTTCGATGGCCTTGGCCTGATCCAGGTCGGCCTTGCTGGCCTCGTCGAGTTTGCGGAAGGTGGTGCCAGTGCGGTTGAGCACGACCTGCCAGCCATGCTCGTCGCACCAGCGTGTCAGGCTGTCACGGTCGATGGCCTGGGTCTTGTAGTCGTGGAAGGCGTAGCCGATGGCGTGGTCATCCAGCCAGGTACGGGCCTTCTTCATGGTGTCGCAGGCTTTGATGCCGTAGAGCGTATATGCCATTGAATGCCAGGGCCGTCGGCGGTGCCGTGCCGACCCTCTACTCCTTGAGGAATGGGTTGGCCGATTATGCGGCAACGCTGCCCTTGGCGCCACGGCTGGCTGCCCACCGGATTGGAACGCTTTGTGTCATACCCGCATCAGTGACATGCGCCGCGTCGACCCGACGGTGTGCGCCGCTAACTGAGCGACACGGCTGGCGCACACCCCGCGCCGTGCCCACGGCGAGCTTCAGATGGTGCCGGACAATCGCTCCAGGAATGCGGCGATGTTACCTTCGTCCCGCTTGTAGTAGGTCCAGGGCCCGATTCGCTGCGATGTCACCAGGCGAGCTCGCTGAAGGGCGGTGAGATAGAGTGAAATGGTCGACTGGGAAAGCCCTACGCGCGCCTGAATGATGCTGACGCACACACCCACCTCATCGGGGTCGACTTCTTGCTCGGGGAAACTTTTGCGAGGCTCTCGGAGCATCGACAGAATCTGCAGACGCTTGGGGTTGTCGAGCGCTTTCAGGGCTTCGCTCAGTTCTACGCTCATCTTGCACACTCCAGGGTTCATCCAGGCTGGTCGATTCGATCCGTGACCCGCCTCGATGAAGAGCTAGCCCACGGGCTTTTCACGCGACGGTCTCGCATCCTCATCGGCAGCGACCGTGGTCGAAAAGGCGGTTATGAAATCCATGCTATAGCAATATTTAGATATGTCATGTTTTCGCTGCCGCCTGCCGTGAGCAGCCTGAGAAGTGGCCTGGCCTTCACGGCCTCGTGCAGGCACCCCTGGGCACTGCTTCAGGCGTTGTAGGTGGGGTAGTCGGTATAGCCCTCGTCGGTGCCTCCGTACATGCTGGGGGGGTCGACGGGGTTGAGCGGCCAGCCATTGGCGATGCGCTCGGGGAGGTCTGGGTTGGCAATGAAGGGACGACCGAACGCGATCAGGTCGCCCCACCCTGAGTCGATGACTCGCACCGCACGCTCGGCGGTGTATTTGCCCGCGTACAGGATGCGACCTTCGAAGGCGCGACGAACATCATCACGGAACGCTTCGGGCAGTTCGGGCGCATTTTCCCAGTCCGCCTCGGCGAGGGACAGGTAAGCGATGCCGATTTCCTGCAGCACCTTCACTGCTTCGAGGTAGGTCTGGTGAGGGTCGTCTTCCACAAGGCCCAGGTACACGCGGTCTTCGTCGGTGGTCTCGAACAGCGGCGCGAAGCGAACACCGGTGCGGTTCTTTCCCACCACATCGGCGACGGCCTGGGTGACCTCACGCAGGAAGCGCAGGCGATTGCTCAGGGAACCACCGTATTCGTCCTCACGCCGATTGGAGTGCGCCGAGATGAACTGGTTGACCAGGTAGCCGTTCGCGCAGTGGATCTCCACACCATCGAAGCCCGCATCGAGCGCGTTACGTGCCGCCTGGGCGTAAAGCTTCACCAGCTCCTTGACTTCAGCCGTGGTGAGCGCACGGGGCATGGAGGGGGCGGCCAGCGTCCCTGCGCCTGGGCCGGTTTCGATGAACACCTTGACGCTGTCGGCAGCGATGGCCGAGGGCGCTACCGGCGCCTGTGCATTGGGCTGCAGCGAAGTGTGGGAAACCCGACCGACATGCCACAGCTGGGCGAAAATGATGCCACCCTGCGCATGCACGGCATCGGTGACTTTTCGCCAGCCCTGGATTTGCTCAGGGCTGTGAATACCTGGCGTCCACGCATAACCCTGGCCCCGCGGCTCGATTTGAGTTCCCTCGGTGACCATGAAGCCTGCTCCGGCGCGTTGCCGATAATAAGTTGCCATCAGGTCGTTCGGAATGTTGCCCGGCTGACTGCTGCGAGAGCGAGTCAGAGGCGGCAGCACGATGCGGTTCTTCAGGGTGTAGGGGCCTAGGTCGGTGGGGGTGAACAACACGGAGTCTTTCAATTTGAAATACCTATATATCTAGAAAAACAGATTCAAAGCGGCCTGTTGCGCGTGAGGTGACGCCCAGCAGCTGCGTCATCTGGCGCTCGCCAAGCTACGTCCCTGTGCCTCATTCGCGATGGACGGACCCGCCGCAGCGCCTGTCTGGCGTCAGGTGTGAAGGGCTGAAGAATAATTTCAATATCGAGATATGTCAATATCGTGATTTTTATATGTTGACTTAGTCATCGTGGTTTTGGCTGAGCGGCTATGTATCAACCCACGCCCCACATTCCAGGATCGTACGCTCGCGCGATTTCGCTTTAACATATTGTTTCAAAGGGCGACATCGCTCTATGCGATCTCGCCACGCTGTACTTCAATCCCGAGGAGCCCTGTCGTATGCAGTCAGCCTATACCGTCCTGATCCTGCTGATGCTCGTGAGCGTCTCCAAGCTGGTCGGACGGGTGCTCCCTGTTCCGTTGCCACTGGTACAGATTGGCGCAGGTGCGCTGCTGGCCTGGCCGACCCTGGGCCTGCACGTGGCGCTGGACCCGGAACTGTTTCTTTTCCTGTTCCTGCCGCCGCTACTGTTCGCCGACGGCTGGCGCATGCCCAAGCGCGAGCTGTGGCGGCTGCGCGGTCCGGTCGTGGGCCTGGCGGTGGGCCTGGTGCTGTTCACCGTGGTCGGCGCGGGCTACTTCATCCACTGGATCCTGCCGAGCATTCCATTGCCGGTCGCCTTCGCCCTGGCGGCGGTGCTGTCGCCGACCGATGCGGTCGCGGTCTCGGCGATCACTCAGGATCGCCTGCCCAAGCCGCTGATGCACATGCTCCAGGGTGAGGCGCTGATGAACGACGCCTCGGGCCTGGTGACTTTCAAGTTCGCCCTGGCGGCGGCTATCACCGGGGTATTTTCCCTGGCCGACGCCAGCCTGAGCTTCGCCTTGGTGGCCATCGGCGGCCTGGCCGCAGGTGTGGCGCTGAGCTGGCTGGTCGGGCGCCTGCGCGCCTGGATGATCGCCCGCGGCTGGGACGATCCGGCTACCCACGTGGTGTTCATGCTGCTGCTGCCATTCGCCGCCTACGTGCTCGCCGAGCGCCTGGGCGTGTCGGGCATTCTCTCGGCCGTGGCAGCAGGGATGATGCAGAGCTGGCTGGACTTGCTGCCGCGCCAGACCAGCACGCGACTGCTCAACCGCAGCGTGTGGTCGCTGCTGGAATTCGCCTTCAACGGGCTGATCTTTCTGCTGCTGGGTCTGCAACTGCCGGACATCGTCAAGGCGGTGGTCAGTCACGAGACGTCCCTGTGGCCCACGTTGGCCTGGCGCTGCCTGGACGTGATCGCGATTTTCGTGGCCTTGGTGCTGCTGCGGTTCATCTGGGTGCAGAGCGTGTGGCGTGCGATCGGCGCGCTGCGGCGCTGGCGCGGCAAGCCCGCCTTGGTGATGGTGCCCAGCGCACGCTCCTGCTGGCTACTGACCCTGGGTGGCGTACGCGGCGCGGTGACACTGGCCGGCGTCATGTCGGTACCCTTGCTGATCAGCGCCGGTCATGCCTTTCCCGAGCGCGACCTGCTGATCTTCATCGCGGCCGGGGTGATCCTGTTGTCGTTGATCAGCGCCTGCATCGCCCTGCCGCTGTTGCTGCGCGGGGTCACCCTGAGCCCGGACGAGCGCCTGCACGAGGAGGTGAAGGAGGCGTGGCGCCGCACGGCCGAAGCCGCCGTGCACGCGCTGGAAGCGGAGGACGTAGTGGATGCCGATGCTGCCCAGGATGCTGCCCTGGCCACTCAGGCGGTCGAGCTAAAGGCGCGGCTCATGGCCGAATACCGCGACCAGTTGCAACGCTACAACGACAGCGCGGAAGCGCGCGCCCTGGCCGAGCAGATGAACCTGCTGGAGCGGCGCCTGCGCCTGCGTGCGCTGCGCGCCCAGCGCCTGGAACTGTACAGCCTGCATCGCCAGCACCTGGTGGGCGATGACGTGGTGCGTCAGGTGCTGGGTGAGCTGGACATGAACGAGGCGAACCTGGGCGCAGTGCGCTGATGGTGCTCAGCCATGCGCCTGGAGGAAGCCGCGAATCCGCTCGGCCGCCTCGATGCACTCGGCCAGCGATGCCACCAGCGCCATGCGCACGCGCCCGGCGCCGGGGTTGACGCCCTCCACTTCGCGCGACAGGTACGAGCCCGGCACCACGGTGACGTGCTCGGCCTGGAACAGGTCGCGGGTGAACTGGGCATCGCAGCCCGGCACCTTGGCCCACAGGTAGAAGCTGCCGTCCGGGCGCTGCACGTCCATGACCGGTTGCAGGATCTGCAACACGGCATCGTACTTGGCACGGTACTGGTCGCGGTTGGCCCGCACGTGGGCTTCGTCCTGCCACGCGGCGATGCTGGCCAGCTGGGTCTGCAGGGGCATCGCGCAGCCATGATAGGTGCGATACAGCAGGAACGGCTTGATGATCTCGGCGTCGCCGGCGACGAAGCCCGAGCGCAGGCCCGGCAGGTTGGAGCGCTTGGACAGGCTGTGGAACACCACGCAGCGCTTGAAGTCGCTGCGGCCCAGCTCGGCGCAGGCGCTCAGCAGTCCTGGAGGTGGCGCGTCCTCGTCGAAGTACAGCTCGCTGTAGCATTCGTCGGCGGCGATGACGAAATCGTACTGGTCAGCGAGCGCGATCAGTTGCTTGAGGGTTTCCATCGGCACCAGCGCGCCGGTCGGGTTACCTGGCGAGCACAGGAACAGGATCTGGCAGCGCTTCCACACCTCGGTCGGCACGGCAGCGAAGTCGGGGTTGAAACCGTTGTCTTCCAGGCAAGGCAGGTAATGCGGGGTGGCGCCGGCCAGCAGGGCCGCGCCTTCGTAGATCTGGTAGAAGGGATTGGGGCTGACCACCAGCCCGTCGTCGCTGCGCTGCACCACGGCCTGGGTGAAGGCGAACAAGGCTTCGCGGGTGCCGTTGACCGGCAGGATGTGGCGCTCGGCATCCAGCCACCCCTGTGGCACGCCGAAACGACGTTCGCACCAGTGTCCAATCGCCTGGCGCAGGGCGGGAAGCCCCAGGGTGCTGGGGTAGACCGCCAGCTTGTCGAGGTTGTCGGCCAGGGCCTGGGCGACGAACGCCGGGGATGGGTGCTTCGGCTCACCGATCGACAGGGCGATGGCGCGCTTGCCCGACGGCGGCTCGACACCGCCCAGCAGGGCGCGGAGCTTTTCGAAAGGGTAGGGCTGAAGCTGGGTCAAGGCATGGTTCATCGGCGCAAGGTCTCGTAATCGTCAGAAGGTCACGCGGGTGGCGCTGGTGTCGTTGGCCTGGCCGGCCTGCAACTGCTGGACGATGGCCTCTTGCAGGCGGCGACACAGGTTGGGGTCGGACAACGGCTGGTTGTCGGCGTCGGTGATGAAGAACACGTCTTCCACGCGCTCGCCCAGGGTGGCGATCTTGGCGTTCTGCAGCGACAGGTCGAACTCCAGGAAGATCCGCCCCAGGCGTGCCAGCAGGCCGGGACGGTCCGGAGCGGTGATCTCGAGGATGGTCACCGGACGCTGTGCATCGTTGTGGATGGTCACCTGGGGCGGGAAGTTGAAGTGCTTCAGTTGGCGCGCAACGCGGCGCTGGATGATGGTCGGGTAGTCTTCGGGGTTGCGCAGCGCTTCGGTCAGGCCCTGGCGGATCTGCTTGACGCGCTGCGGATCGTCACCGATCGAGCCGCCATCGTTATCCAGCACGATGTAGGTGTCGAGAGTGAACTGGCTGCTGGAGGTGATGATGCGCGCGTCGTGGATGTTCAGGTTCAGCTGCGCCATCGCCGCCACGGTCACGGCGAAGAAGTCATGCTGGTCGGGTGCATAGATGAAGATCTGCGTCCCGCCTTCGAATTCGCGCTGGGTGGTTTCCTTGATCAGCACCAGCGGCCCGCCGTCGGCCGGCTGCTGCAGGATCGCGTCGCTGTGCCAGGCCACGTCGGCGGCGGTGTGCTTGAGGAAGTAGTCATCGCCCAGTTGCGACCAGAGCTGCTCGACGTCGTCCGGGTCGGTGCCCTCGCGCACCAGGATGTCCAGCGCAGCGCTCTGGGTCTGGCGAATCTGCTCTTCGCGGTCCAGCGGGTTTTCCAGGCCACGGCGCAGGGCACGCTTGGTCTCGGTGTACAGCTGACGCAGCAGGCTGGCGCGCCAGGAATTCCACAGGCTGGGATTGGTGGCGTTGATGTCGGCCACGGTCAGCACGTAGAGATAGTCCAGGCGCGTCTCGTCACCGACGTGCAGGGCGAAATCGTGGATCACCTGCGGGTCGGAGAGGTCCTTGCGCTGGGCCGTGGTGGACATCACCAGATGATTCTGCACCAGCCAGACGATCAGTCGCGAATCCCAGGCCGGCAGCTGGTGGCGCTCGCAGAAGGCGCGGGCATCCACGGCGCCGATATCGGAATGGTCGCCCTGGCGGCCCTTGCCGATGTCGTGATAGAGGCCGGCCAGGTAGATCAGCTCGGGTTTGGGCAGGCGGCCCATGAGCTTGCTGGCCAGCGGGAATTTCTCCGACACCGGTGTGTACTGCAGCTTGCGCAGGTGCTTGATCAGGTTGAGGGTGTGCGCATCGACCGTATAGATGTGGAACAGGTCGTGCTGCATCTGCCCCACGATCAGGCCGAACTCCGGCAGGTAGCGACCCAGGACGCCATAGCGGTTCATGCGACGCAGGTTGCGGTGGATGCCGACTTCGCACTTGAACAATTCGATGAACAGGCTGGTGTTACGAATGTCGTGGCGGAACTTGTCGTCGATCAGGTGGCGCTGCTCGCGCAGCTGGCGCACCGTGTCGGCGCGTACCCCCTTGATTTCCGGGTGCTGGGCCATCAGCACGAACATTTCCAGCATGGCGAAAGGCGTGCGCTTGAACACGGTGGCGCTGACCGCTTCGATGTAGCCGTCATGGACCCGGAAGCGCGCATTCAACGGCTGGGTGCTGCCGCTGTCGTCGGCCAGGATCACTTCCTCGAAGTGCTGGATGATCAGGTCGCACAGTTGGCTGATGCTCATCACCACCCGGTAGTACTGCTGCATGAACTGCTCGATGGTGCGCTTGGGACTCTCGTCGCCGTAACCTAGCAGGGTGGCGACGCTGCGCTGGTGGTCGAACAGCAGGCGGTCTTCGGCGCGGCCGGCGAGCATGTGCAAGGCGTAGCGCACCCGCCAGAGGAAGGCCTGGGAGGAGGCCAGCAGTTCGTTCTCGCTCTCCAGCAGGAACCCCTCGCCAGCCAGTGCATTGAGGTTGAGTGTGCCGTACTGGCGACGCGCGACCCACAGCACGGTCTGGATGTCGCGCAGCCCGCCGGGCGAGCCCTTGACGTTGGGCTCCAGGTTGTACTCGGTGTCGTTGTACTTGTGGTGGCGGGCCTGGAGTTCGGCGCGCTTGGCCAGGAAGAACGCCTTGCCCGGCCACATGTGCGAGGTGCCGGTGACCTCCAGCATGCGCTCGCGCAGGCGTTCGGGGCCGGCCACCGTGCGGCTCTCCATCAGGTTGGTGATCACCGTCAGGTCGGCGCGTGCCTGTTCGGCGCATTCTTCCACGCTGCGCACGCTCTGACCGACTTCCAGGCCGATGTCCCACAACAGCGTCAGGAAACGCTCGATGGCCTCGCGGTATTGCTCATGGTCGGCGCGTTCCAGCAGGATCAGCAGGTCGATGTCCGACCAGGGATGCAGCTCGCCACGGCCGTACCCGCCGACCGCCACCAGGGCGATACCACTGAGGTCGCCCCAGTCGAACTGCCCCCATGCCTGCTGCAGGATATTGTCGACGAACCACGCGCGATCCTCGATCAGGCCGCGGATCTCGGCGCCTTCCCTGAAACGCCGGTCGAACACCTCGCCGGCCTGGCGCAAGGCCTTCTTGAAGGCGGGGATGGGGCTTGCCTTGAGCGCCAGTTCCGCCTGGAACTGGCCACGGTCGAACAGCTCTGGGTCCACCTGGGGCATCGGGTCGCCTTCCTGAGTTCGAGTCACGCCGAGGTACGGGGGATGGTGTCGTCTTTGCGCAGGGTGAAGATCTCGTAGCCGGTGGCGGTGACCACCAGGGTGTGCTCCCACTGGGCCGACAGCTTGTGGTCCTTGGTCACGGCGGTCCAGCCGTCGCCCAGCACCTTGGTGTCGGCCTTGCCCTGGTTGATCATCGGCTCGATGGTGAAGGTCATGCCTTCCCTGAGCTCCATGCCCGTACCGGCCTTGCCGTAGTGCACGATCTGCGGCTCTTCGTGGAACACCCGGCCGATGCCATGGCCACAGAACTCGCGAACCACCGAGAAACCGTTCTTCTCCGCATGCTTCTGGATCACTTCGCCGATGTCGCCCAGGCGGCAACCTGGCTTGACCAGCTCGATGGCCTTGTACAGGCATTCCTGGGTCACCTGGGACAGGCGCTCGGCCCAGGGGGCGACGCTGCCGACGTGGAACATGCGGCTGGTGTCGCCGTGGTAGCCGTCCTTGATGACGGTGACGTCGATGTTCAGGGTGTCGCCATTCTTCAGCGGCTTGTCATTGGGGATGCCGTGGCAGACCACGTGGTTGATCGAGGTGCAGATCGACTTGGGAAAGCCCTTGTAGTCCAGCGGTGCCGGAATGGCCTGCTGCACGTTGACGATGTAGTCGTGGCACAGGCGATTGAGGGTCTCGGTGGTCACGCCAGGCTTGACGTGCTCCTCGATCATTTCCAGGACGTCGGCGGCCAGGCGGCCAGCGATGCGCATCTTCTCGATGTCTTCTGCGGTCTTGATGGTAACGGTCATACAGGCTCTCTACGGCGCGACGTTGCGCGCGACAAAACGGGAAAGGCGCCATTCTACCAGAGCTGGGGGCAGCGGGCTGCATGGTCTGCCAGCACAAGCTGCTTCCTCCTTTCGCAGCCCTGTGGTATAACATGCGCCGCTTTCGGGGGTGTCCCCGCGAGCACCAACCCACACACGTGTCGACACGATGGCCTGGGTGCCCGGGATCTATGGATCCGCGGGTTGGTCATTGGGATACGTGGAGGCCCAACCCGACTTATCAAGGAACTATCATGTCCCAAGTCAACATGCGCGATATGCTGAAGGCCGGTGTGCACTTCGGCCACCAGACCCGTTACTGGAACCCGAAAATGGGCAAGTACATTTTCGGCGCGCGCAACAAGATCCACATCATCAACCTGGAAAAAACCCTGCCGATGTTCAACGACGCGCTGTCGTTCGTCGAGCGCCTGGCCCAGGGCAAGAACAAGATCCTGTTCGTCGGCACCAAGCGTTCGGCCGGCAAACTGGTCGCCGAGCAAGCGGCTCGTTGTGGCTCGCCTTACGTCGACCACCGCTGGTTGGGCGGCATGCTGACCAACTACAAGACCATCCGTGCTTCGATCAAGCGTCTGCGCGACCTGGAAACCCAGGCCGACGATGGCACCTTCGCCAAGCTGACCAAGAAAGAAGCCCTGATGCGTTCGCGCGATCTGGAAAAGCTGGATCGCAGCCTGGGCGGCATCAAGGACATGGGCGGTCTGCCTGACGCGCTGTTCGTCATCGACGTCGATCACGAGCGCATCGCGATCACCGAAGCCAACAAGCTGGGCATCCCGGTCATCGGCGTCGTCGATACCAACAGCAGCCCGGAAGGCGTCGACTACATCATCCCAGGCAACGATGACGCCATTCGCGCCATCGAGCTGTACATGACTTCGATGGCCGATGCCGTCATCCGCGGCCGCAACAACGTTGCCGGCGGCACCGAAGTCTACGCTGAAGAAGCGGCGGCACCAGCGGCCGAGTAATTGCCGCCTGGCGTCTACTTGGCACGCGAAAAGGGGGCTTGGCCCCCTTTTTGCCACCTGAAATCCTTCTGTCAGCCGGCATGCGCCACACTCGCCGGGCAGAAGCGATGACAGGGAACCACCGATTTGAACGCCCGTGTTGCACGGGTGGAATGGTTGAAAAACTTTCCAAGAGGATTTTGAAATGGCAGCAATTACTGCAGCGCTGGTCAAAGAACTGCGCGAGCGTACCGGCGAAGGCATGATGGATTGCAAGAAGGCCCTGGAAAAGGCCGGCGGCGACATCGAAAAAGCCATCGACGACATGCGCGCCTCGGGCGCCATTAAGGCCGCCAAGAAAGCCGGCAACGTCGCTGCCGAAGGCGCCATCGCAGTCAAGACCGACGGTAAATCCGCCGTCCTGCTGGAAGTGAACTCGCAGACCGACTTCCTGGCCCTGCAAGACGACTTCAAGACCTTCGTTGCCGAAAGCCTGGAAGAAGCCTTCGCCCAGAAGCTGACCGACGCCGCTCCGCTGATCGCTTCGCGTGAAGCCGCTCGCGAAGCGCTGGTCGCCAAGGTTGGTGAAAACGTCAACATCCGCCGCCTGGTGCGTGTGGAAGGCGACGTGGTCGGTGCCTACCTGCACGGCAACAAGATCGGCGCCGCGGTCGTTCTGAAAGGCGGTGACGTCGAGCTGGCCAAGAACATCGCCATGCACGTCGCTGCGTCCAACCCCGAGTTCCTGGACTCGTCGGAAATTTCCGCCGAAGCCATCGAGCGCGAGAAGAATGTCTTCCTGCAACTGAACGCCGACAAGATCGCCGGCAAGCCGGAAAACATCGTCGAGAACATGATCAACGGCCGTATCACCAAGTTCAAGGCAGAGGCCTCGCTCAAAGAGCAGGCCTTCGTCATGAACCCTGAAGTCAAGGTGGGCGAACTGGCCAAGAAAGCCGGTGCCGAAATCGTCTCCTTCACCTACTTCAAGGTAGGCGAGGGCATCGAGAAGCCGGTCGACAACTTCGCTGAGGAAGTGGCCGCCCAGCTCGCCGCCGCCAAGCAGTAAGACGGACTCGTTCGTCGCCCCGAAGAGGCTGCCCGCTCACGCGCGCAGCCTCTTTGTCAAAGCGGCCGCGGTTTATCCAACCGCCATCCGCTGACGCAGACGCTGCGTCACGCTAGAGTTACGCGCAGGCTGAAACAGCCCGCCAGATTTTTTACAAACGCCGCAGGAGAGATTCGCAATGGCTCAGCAGGGCAGTGGTCATCAGGCTCGCTATAAACGCATTCTACTCAAACTTAGCGGCGAGGCCCTGATGGGCTCGGAAGAGTTCGGGATCGACCCGAAGGTTCTGGATCGCATGGCGCTGGAAGTGGGCCAACTGGTCGGTATCGGCGTCCAGGTGGGCCTGGTCATCGGCGGCGGCAACCTGTTTCGCGGCGCGGCGCTCAGTGCAGCCGGCATGGATCGGGTCACCGGCGACCACATGGGCATGCTGGCCACCGTGATGAACGCCCTGGCGATGCGCGACGCGCTGGAGCGAGCGAACATCACCGCCATCGTCATGTCGGCCATTTCCATGGTCGGGGTGACCGATCACTACGACCGCCGCAAGGCCATGCGCCACTTGAACGCCAAGGAAGTGGTGATCTTCGCGGCCGGTACCGGCAACCCGTTCTTCACCACCGACTCCGCCGCCTGCCTGCGCGCCATCGAAATCGATGCCGACGTGGTCTTGAAAGCGACCAAGGTCGATGGTGTATACACTGCAGATCCATTCAAGGACCCGCATGCCGAGAAGTTCGATCATCTGTCCTACGATGAAGTGCTGGATCGCAAGCTGGGCGTGATGGACCTGACGGCAATCTGCCTCTGCCGTGATCACAAGATGCCGCTGCGCGTCTTCAACATGAACAAGCCCGGCGCCCTGCTGAACATCGTGCATGGTGGTGCTGAAGGAACTCTGATCGAGGAAGTTCAAAAATGATCAACGAAATCAAGAAAGACGCGCAGGAGCGCATGAAGAAGTCCCTGGAGTCGCTGAATCACGCCTTCGGCCAGATCCGTACCGGCAAGGCTCACCCCAGCGTCCTGGGCAGCGTGATGGTGCCTTACTACGGTGCCGACACCCCGCTGACCGGCGTGGCCAACGTCACCGTGAAGGACAACCAGACCCTTCAAGTGGTGCCGTTCGAGCGCAATATGCTGGCGGCCATTGACAAGGCGATCGGCAGCGCCGGCCTGAACCTGAACCCGACCAACCTGGGCGAGCTGCTGCTGATCAAGATGGCCCCGCTCACCGAGGAAACCCGCAAGGGCTTCACCAAACAGGCGCGTGCTGCGGCTGAAGATGCGCGCGTGGCCGTGCGCAACATCCGTCGTGATGCGCTGGGCGACCTGAAGAAGCTGTCCAAGGACAAGGAAATCAGCGAAGACGAAGAGCGTCGCGCCAGCGCCGACATCGACAAGCTGATCAAGGATTTCGAAGCGCAGATCGCCAAGGCGACGGAAGAAAAAGAAAAGGACCTGATGGCCTTCTGAGGGTCAGGACGTTTTCATGGACAAGACCAAGCAGACTGTACCCTCCGTGGTGCCGCGTCACGTGGCGATCATCATGGATGGGAATAATCGCTGGGCGAAGAAGCGCTTCATGCCCGGCGTCGCCGGGCACAAGGCGGGTGTCGATGCGGTGCGCGCCGTGATCGAAGTGTGTGCCGAGGCCAAGGTCGAGGTGCTGACACTGTTCGCGTTCTCCAGTGAGAATTGGCAGAGGCCGGCGGATGAAGTCAGTGCCCTGATGGACCTGTTCTTCAAGGCGCTGCGTCGCGAGGCCAAGCGCCTCGACGACAACGACATCAGCCTGCGCATCATCGGCGACCGCTCACGCTTTCATCCAGAGCTACAGGCCGCCATGCGCGAGGCCGAGGCGGCGACCGCAGGCAGCAACCGCTTCATCCTGCAGATCGCTGCCAACTATGGCGGACAGTGGGACATCGCCCAGGCCGCCCAGCGCCTGGCGCGCGAGGTGCAGGCCGGTCATCTGCGCCCGGACGACATCACGGCGGACCTGTTGCAGACCTGCCTGGTCACCGGCGACTTGCCATTGCCCGACCTGTGCATTCGTACCGGCGGTGAGCATCGCATCAGCAACTTTCTCCTCTGGCAGCTGGCCTACGCCGAGCTGTACTTCTCCGACCTCTACTGGCCGGACTTCAAACACGAGGCCATGCGCACTGCGCTGGCCGATTTCGCTTCGCGCCAACGCCGCTTCGGGAAGACCAGCGAGCAGGTCGAGGCTGGAGCCCGTGCTTAATGCTTAAACAACGCATCATTACTGCGCTGATCCTGCTGCCGATCGCGCTGTGTGGTTTCTTCCTGCTCGGCGGTGCCGACTTCGCCCTGTTCATCGGCTTCGTGGTCACCGTCGGCGCCTGGGAGTGGGCGCGCCTGGCCGGGCTGACCGCCCAGCCGCTGCGTCTGGCCTACGCGGCCGTGGTAGCCGGGGCGCTGATGCTGCTCTACCTGATGCCCGATCTGGCGCCCTGGGTGCTGGGCGGCTCGGTGATCTGGTGGGCGCTGGCGACCTGGCTGGTGCTGACCTATCCACGCAGCAGCGAGTTGTGGAGCAGCGCGGCCTGCCGCCTGTTGATCGGCCTGCTGGTGTTGCTGCCGGCCTGGCAAGGGCTGGTGCTGCTCAAGCACTGGCCGTCGGGCAACGGGCTGATTCTCTCGGTCATGGTGCTGGTGTGGGCGGCGGACATCGGCGCCTATTTCTCGGGCCGAGCCTTCGGCAAACGCAAGCTGGCGCCCCAGGTGAGTCCTGGCAAGAGCTGGGAGGGTGTCTACGGCGGTCTGCTGGTGAGCCTGCTGATCACCCTGGTGGTCGGTGTGGTGCGCGACTGGGGTCTTGGCCAGATCCTGCTGGGCCTGATCGGTGCTGTGGTGGTGGTGATGTCGTCGGTGGTCGGTGACCTGACCGAGAGCATGTTCAAGCGCCGTGAAGGCATCAAGGACAGCAGCAACCTGCTCCCGGGCCACGGTGGCGTGCTGGACCGTATCGACAGCCTGACGGCGGCCATCCCGATGTTCGCCGTGCTGCTGTGGGCTGCCGAATGGGGTGTACTGTGACGGCCCTGCAGCGCATCACCGTGCTCGGGGCGACCGGCTCGATCGGCCTGAGCACGCTGGATGTCATCGCGCGTCACCCCGAGCGCTACGAAGTCTTTGCACTGTCGGGCTACTCCCGGCTGGATGAGCTGCTCGGCTTGTGCCTGCGCCACCGCCCGGTTTATGCCGTGGTGCCCGATGCCCCGTCGGCCGAGCGCCTTCGTCAGGCGCTGGCCGCGGCCGGCAGTCGCTGCCAGGTGCTGGAAGGGGAAGACGGCCTGTGCCAGGTCGCTGCGGCCAGCGAGGTGGACGCCGTGATGGCGGCCATCGTCGGCGCTGCGGGCTTGCGCCCGACGCTCGCGGCGGTGCGCGCGGGCAAGAAGGTGCTGCTGGCCAACAAGGAAGCGCTGGTGATGTCCGGCGCCCTGTTCATGGAAGCGGTGCGCGACAGCGGGGCCGTGCTGTTGCCCATCGACAGCGAGCACAACGCGATCTTCCAGTGCTTGCCAGGAGACTATGCCCGCGGCCTGGCCCCGGTTGGCGTACGGCGCATCCTGCTGACCGCTTCGGGCGGACCCTTCCGGGAAACCTCGGCGGCCGCGCTGGAGAACGTGACCCCGGAGCAGGCGTGCGCGCACCCGAACTGGTCGATGGGACGCAAGATCTCGGTCGACTCGGCGAGCATGATGAACAAGGGGCTCGAGCTGATCGAAGCGTGTTGGCTGTTCGATGCGGCGCCCTCGAAGATCGAGGTGGTGGTGCATCCGCAGAGCGTGATCCATTCGCTGGTCGACTACGTCGACGGGTCGGTACTGGCCCAGCTGGGCAATCCCGACATGCGTACGCCGATCGCCCATGCGTTGGCCTGGCCGCAGCGCATCGACTCCGGCGTCGCGCCCCTGGACCTGTTCGCCATCGCCCGCCTGGACTTCCAGGCCCCTGACGAACAGCGATTTCCGTGCCTGCGCCTGGCCCGTGCCGCCGCTGAAGCAGGCAACAGCGCGCCTGCCGTGCTCAATGCCGCCAATGAGGTGGCCGTCGATGCCTTCCTGCAGGGGCGTATCCGCTTCCCGGAGATCGCAGGTATGATCGAGCAGGTGCTGGAGCGCGAGCCGGTGATCGCGCTGGACTCGCTGGAGGCGGTGTTCGCCGTCGACCAGCGTGCGCGCACGCTGTCCCAGGATTGGTTGAGGCATCACGACCGCTGACCTTTGTCGGTCTGCGGCCCGGCTGAACGTCGTTCGGAGAGAGATATGACAGCGCTCTACATGATCATCGGCACCCTGGTGGCATTGGGTGTACTGGTGACCTTCCATGAATTCGGCCATTTCTGGGTCGCACGGCGCTGCGGCGTCAAGGTGCTGCGCTTTTCGGTCGGCTTCGGCACGCCGTTGCTGCGCTGGCACGATCGGCACGGCACCGAGTTCGTGGTCGCAGCCATCCCCCTGGGCGGCTACGTGAAGATGCTCGACGAGCGGGAAGGGGAGGTGCCAACTGCGCTGCTCGGCCAGTCGTTCAATCGCAAGCCGGTCGGTCAGCGCATCGCGATCGTCGCAGCGGGTCCGATCGCCAACTTCCTCCTGGCCATCCTGTTCTTCTCGGTGGTCGCCATGCTCGGCAGCCAGCAGGTGCGTCCGGTCATCGGTGCGGTCGAGTCCGGGAGCCTGGCGGCAGCGGCCGGCCTGGCCCCAGGCCAGGAAATCGTGTCCATCGATGGCAAACCGACCAACGGCTGGTCAGCGGTCAACCTGCAACTGGTGCGTCGCCTGGGTGAGAGCGGGACCTTGCGCGTGGGCGTCACCGATGAGGGCGCTACCCTGGAGCGTCAGCACGACATCGCCCTGGACCACTGGCTCAAGGGCGCCGACGAGCCCGATCCGATCCAGTCCCTGGGACTGCGCCCTTGGCGCCCGGCATTGGCGCCGGTACTGGCCGAGATCGATCCGAAAGGGCCGGCCGCCGCAGCGGGCCTGAAGACCGGCGATCGCTTGCTGGCCCTCGACGGCGTCGCGCTCGGCGACTGGCAGCAAGTGGTGGACCGCGTGCGCGCTCAGCCGCAGGCCAAGGTGCAGGTGCGTGTCGAGCGCGACGGCGCGCAGCTGGAACTGCCCGTCACCCTGGCCAGCCGCGGAGAAGGCAAGGCGGCCAGCGGTTACCTGGGCGCCGGGGTCAAGGGTGGCGAATGGCCGCCAAGCATGCTCCGCGAAGTCAGCTACGGGCCGCTCGAGGCCGTCGGCGAAGGGCTTGCGCGCACCTGGAACATGAGCGTCCTCACCCTTGAATCGCTGAAGAAAATGCTCTTCGGCGAGCTCTCGGTAAAAAACTTGAGCGGACCGATAACCATTGCTAAAGTGGCGGGCGCTTCAGCCCAGTCGGGCGTTGGGGATTTCCTGAATTTCCTGGCCTACCTGAGCATAAGCCTGGGGGTTCTTAACCTGCTGCCCATTCCGGTACTGGATGGGGGGCATTTGCTGTTCTACCTGATCGAATGGGCGCGCGGTCGTCCGCTTTCCGATCGGGTACAAGGTTGGGGGATCCAGATCGGTATCAGTTTGGTCATCGGCGTGATGTTGCTCGCCCTGATCAACGATCTGGGTCGACTTTAACACTTCGCTCTATTGCGAACCTGCCGCCGCGTTGCGCTGGCAGGTTGTTTATTGCCAGTTGGAATAAAAGGACTTCATGAAACGTCTGCTGCTAACTGCGGTGCTCTCCGCACTGATGATCGCTGAAGTTCACGCCGAGTCCTTCACCATCTCCGATATTCGCGTCAACGGCCTGCAGCGGGTATCCGCCGGCAGTGTGTTCGGCGCGTTGCCGTTGAACGTGGGCGACCAGGTCGACGACCGCCGCCTGGTGGAGTCGACCCGCTCGCTGTTCAAGACCGGTTTCTTCCAGGACATTCAGCTGGATCGCGACGGCAATGTCCTGATCATCAATGTGGTCGAGCGCCCGTCGGTCTCGAGCATCGACATCGAGGGCAACAAGGCGATCAGCACCGAAGACCTGATGAAAGGTCTCAAGCAGTCCGGGCTGGCCGAAGGCGAGATCTTCCAGCGCGCGACCCTCGAAGGCGTGCGTAACGAGCTGCAGCGCCAGTACGTCGCCCAGGGTCGCTATTCGGCCGAGGTAGACGCCGAGGTCGTGCCCCAGCCGCGCAACCGCGTCGGCCTGAAGATCAAGATCAACGAAGGCACGGTCGCTGCCATCCAGCACATCAACGTGGTGGGCAACACCGTGTTCGGTGACGATGAGCTGACCCAGCTGTTCGAGCTCAAGACCACCAACTGGCTGTCGTTCTTCAAGAACGACGACAAGTACGCCCGCGAAAAACTGTCCGGTGACCTGGAGCGCCTGCGTTCCTACTACCTGGACCGCGGCTACATCAACATGGACATCGCCTCTACCCAGGTGTCGATCACCCCGGACAAGAAGCACGTCTACATCACCGTCAACGTCAACGAGGGCGAGAAGTACACCGTCCGTGACGTCAAGCTCTCCGGTGACCTCAAGGTGCCGGAAGACCAGGTCAAGTCGCTGATGCTGGTGCAGCCCGGCCAGGTGTTCTCGCGCAAGGTCATGACCACCACGTCCGACCTGATCACCCGTCGCCTGGGCAACGAAGGCTATACCTTCGCCAACGTCAACGGCATTCCGCAGCCCAACGACCAGGATCATACCGTCGACATCATGTTCGTCGTCGATCCGGGCAAGCGTGCCTACGTCAACCGCATCAACTATCGGGGCAACACCAAGACCGAGGACGAAGTGCTGCGTCGCGAGATGCGCCAGATGGAAGGCGGTTGGGCTTCCACCTACCTGATCGACCAGTCCAAGACGCGTCTGGAGCGCCTGGGCTTCTTCAAGGAAGCCAACGTCGAGACCCCGGCGGTGCCTGGCACCGATGACCAGGTCGATGTCAACTATGCGGTCGAGGAACAGGCTTCCGGTTCGATCACTGCCAGTGTCGGTTTCGCCCAGAGTGCGGGCCTGATCCTCGGCGGTTCGATCAGCCAGAGCAACTTCCTGGGTACCGGTAACAAGGTCTCAATCGGTCTGACCCGCAGCAAATACCAGACCCGCTACAACTTCGGTTTCGTCGACCCCTACTTCACGCCGGACGGCGTCAGCCTGGGCTACAACGCCTTCTACCGCAGCACCAACTACGACGACCTCGACGTCGACGTGGCAAGCTACGCGGTCGATAGCCTCGGTGCCGGTGTCAGCCTCGGCTACCCGATCAGCGAAACCTCGCGCCTGACCTATGGCCTGACCGTACAGCAGGACAAGATCAAGACCGGCCGCTACACCGTCGACGAGATCTTCGATTTCCTCGAGAAGGAAGGCGACAACTTCCTGAACTTCAAGGCGTCCATCGGCTGGTCCGAATCGACGCTGAACAAAGGTGTACTGGCGACCCGGGGTCATTCCCAGAGCTTGACCCTGGAAACCACCGTGCCCGGCAGCGACCTGTCGTTCTACAAGCTCGACTACCGCGGCCAGCTGTTCAAGCCGATCACCAACGACTACACCCTGCGTCTGCACACTGAGCTGGGCTATGGCGATGGCTTCGGCAGCACCTCGGGCCTGCCGTTCTACGAGAACTACTACGCCGGTGGCTTCAACTCGGTCCGTGGCTTCAAGGACAGCACGCTGGGTCCGCGCAGCACGCCGAGCACCGGGGTCAATCCCGGCACCATCCGCGACCCGGACCAGGACCCGCTGCCCTTCGGTGGCAACGTGCTGATCCAGGGCGGTGCCGAGCTGCTGTTCCCGCTGCCGTTCGTCAAGGATCAACGCTCGTTGCGCACCTCGGTCTTCTGGGACGTGGGTAACGTGTTCGACACCAACTGCGGCAGCAAGCCCGATTGCACCAAGGTCGGTTTCTCCGACATGGCCAGCTCCGTGGGTCTGGGTGTGACCTGGATCACTGCACTGGGCCCGTTGAGCTTCAGCCTGGCAATGCCGGTCAAGAAGCCGAAAGATGCCGATACTCAGGTGTTCCAATTCTCTCTGGGCCAGACTTTCTAAGCGCGGCCCTCGCTTAACGACAACGGTTTATCCAGGAGTGCATCGTGCGTAAGTTGACTCAACTGGCCGTAGTGGCCGCGGCGCTGGTCGCCACCCCGGCTTTCGCCGAAATGAAAGTTGCCGTGCTGAACTATCAGATGGCGCTGCTCGAATCCGACGCCGCCAAGAAGTACGCAGTCGACGCCGAGAAGAAGTTCGGTCCTCAGCTGAACCAGCTCAAGACGCTGGAAAGCAGCGCCAAGGGCATCCAGGATCGCCTGATCAAAGGCGGCGACAAGATGCAGCAGCCCGAGCGCGAGCGCCTGGAGCTTGAATTCAAGCAGAAAGCGCGCGACTTCCAGTTCCAGTCCAAGGAACTGAACGAAGCCAAGGCCGTGGCCGACCGTGACATGCTCAAGCAACTCAAGCCCAAGCTCGATGGCGCGGTCGAGGAAGTCATCAAGAAGGGCGGTTACGACCTGGTGCTCGAGCGTGGCGCGGTAATCGATGTCAAGCCTCAGTACGACATCACCCGCCAGGTCATCGAGCGCATGAACCAAGCGCGTTGATATGACCGTGTCCATCACCCTCGGTCAACTGGCCGAAACCCTCGGGGCCACACTCAGTGGCCCCGAGTCGCTTGCGATCACGGGCCTTGCCACCTTGCAGGAGGCGGGTCCCGGGCAGCTGAGCTTCCTGGCCAACCGCCAGTACCGTAAATTTCTCGACGACAGCCAGGCGGCGGCGGTCCTGATCAAGGCCGAAGATGCCGAGGGCTTCGGCGGGCATGCCTTGATCGTGGCCGATCCTTACCTGGCCTATGCGCGTATTTCCCATCTGTTCGATCCGAAGCCCAAGGCTGTGGCGGGAATCCATCCCAGCGCCGTGGTGGCCGACGACGCCCAGGTGGATCCCAGCGCCAGCGTCGGAGCGTTCGCGGTCATCGAAAGCGGTGCGCGTGTCGATGCCCACGTCACCGTCGGGGCGCATTGCTTCATCGGTGCACGATCGGTCATCGGTGAGGGTGGCTGGCTGGCGCCGCGCGTGACCCTGTATCACGATGTCACCATCGGCAAGCGGGTGGTGATCCAGTCCGGCGCGGTGATCGGCGCGGAGGGCTTCGGCTTCGCCAACGAGAAGGGGGTGTGGAACAAGATCGCCCAGATCGGCGGCGTGACCATCGGCGATGACGTCGAGATCGGCGTCAACACCGCAGTGGACCGAGGTGCGCTGTCCGATACCTGCATCGGCAATGGCGTCAAGCTCGACAACCAGATCCAGATCGCCCACAACGTCCACGTCGGTGATCACACCGCCATGGCCGCCTGCGTCGGCATTTCCGGCAGCACCCACATCGGCAAGCACTGTATGATCGCGGGCGGCGTCGGGATGGTGGGTCACATCGAGGTCTGCGACAACGTGTTCGTGTCGGGCATGACCATGGTCACGCGCTCGATCACCGAGCCGGGCGGCTATTCTTCCGGAACCGCCATGCAGCCGCTGGCCGAGTGGCGCAAGAGCGCGGCCCGCATTCGTCAGCTCGACGACATGAGCAAGCGACTGCAACAACTTGAAAAACGTGTCGACACCGTGACCTCAGGCGATCAGCCGGCATCACAAGGCTGATACCATTTCCTGAGCAAGAGTGAACAGTCGCTCGCTGGCTCCTCTTTTGATTGCAAAAGGAGCGTGTGGTCAGCACCTGCGCTCCCTATTCTTATTACAGGCTTCCCCCCCGAAATGATGGACATCAACGAGATTCGCGAATACCTGCCTCACCGTTACCCGTTCCTGCTGGTGGACCGGGTCACGGACCTGGATTTCGAGGCTCAGAGCATTCGTGCCTACAAGAATGTCAGCATCAACGAACCGTTCTTCAACGGTCACTTCCCGGCGCACCCGATCATGCCGGGCGTGCTGATCATCGAGGCGATGGCCCAGGCCGCCGGAATTCTCGGTTTCAAGATGCTCGATGCGAAGCCTGCCGACGGGACGCTCTACTATTTCGTCGGTTCCGATAAACTGCGCTTCCGTCAGCCCGTGCTGCCGGGCGATCAGTTGGTGCTCGAAGCCAGGTTCCTGAGCCGCAAGAGCATGATCTGGAAGTTCGAGTGCCGTGCGCTGGTCGACGGCAAGGCCGTGTGTTCGGCCGAGATCACCTGTGCGGAACGCTCCCTATGAATTCGATTGATCCGCGGGCCATCATCGACCCTTCGGCCAAGCTGGCCGAAGGCGTCGAGGTCGGCCCCTGGTCGATCGTAGGCCCCGACGTCGAGATCGGGGAGGGCACCGTCATCGGCCCGCACGTGGTGCTCAAGGGGCCCACGCGCATCGGCAGACACAACCGTATCTACCAGTTCAGCTCCATTGGCGAGGACACGCCCGACCTCAAGTACAAGGGAGAGCCGACGCGCCTGGTCATCGGCGATCACAATGTGATCCGCGAAGGTGTCACCATCCATCGCGGCACCATCCAGGACCGCTGCGAGACGACCCTGGGCGACCACAACCTGATCATGGCCTATGCCCACATCGGCCACGACAGCGTGATCGGCAACCATTGCATCCTGGTCAACAACACCGCGCTGGCCGGGCATGTGCACGTCGGTGACTGGGCGATCCTGTCCGGGTACACCCTGGTGCATCAGTACTGCCACATCGGTGCCCATGCCTTCTCCGGCATGGGTACGGCCATCGGCAAGGATGTTCCCGCCTTCGTCACGGTGTTCGGCAGCCCCGCCGAGGCGCGCAGCATGAACTTCGAAGGCATGCGCCGGCGTGGCTTCAGCGACGAGGTCATCCAGAACCTGAGGCGCGCCTACAAGATCGTCTACCGCCATGGCCTCACCGTCGAGGACGCGGCCAAAGAGCTGGATGAGCTGGCTGGCCTGCACCCGGAAGTCGAGTTGTTCCGTCAGTCGATCATCAACTCCGCCCGCGGCATCACGCGCTGACATGGCCGCACTCTGCGTAGCGCTGGTGGCAGGCGAGGCCAGCGGCGACATTCTTGGCTCCGGCTTGATGCGTGCACTGAAGGCGCGCCACCCAGAGGTGCGTTTCATCGGGGTAGGCGGCCCGCTCATGGAAGCCGAAGGCCTGCAATCCTATTTCCCCATGGAGCGGCTGTCGGTGATGGGCCTGGTCGAGGTGCTGGGGCGCCTGCGTGAGTTGCTCAAACGACGCAAGGCGCTGATCCGGACGCTGATCGACGAGCGACCGGACGTGTTCATCGGCATCGACGCCCCGGACTTCACCCTCAACATCGAGCTCAAGCTACGCCAGGCCGGGATCAAGACCGTGCATTACGTCAGCCCCTCGGTCTGGGCCTGGCGGCAGAAGCGTGTGCTGAAGATCCGCGAGGGCTGCGACCTGATGCTGACGCTGCTGCCCTTCGAAGCGAAATTTTACGAAGAGCAGGGCGTGCCGGTTCGTTTCGTCGGCCACCCTCTGGCCGATAGCATCGAGCTGCACGCGGACCGCGCAGCGGCGCGGGCAGCGCTGGGGCTTGGCGAGGGGCCCGTGGTGGCACTCATGCCGGGAAGCCGGGGAGGCGAGGTCGGCCGCCTGGGCGAGCTGTTCCTGGACACCGCGGCGCGTATTCGGCAGGCGATCCCCGGGGTGCGTTTCGTTTGCCCGTGCGCCAACCCATCGCGTCGCGCCCAGCTCGAACAGATGCTGCAAGGTCGCGATCTGCCGCTCACGCTGCTCGACGGCCAGTCGCACCTGGCGTTGGCAGCCTGCGACGCCGTGCTGATCGCCTCCGGTACGGCAACCCTGGAAGCCCTGCTGTACAAGCGGCCGATGGTGGTCGCCTATCGCCTGGCACCGCTGACGTTCTGGATCCTCAAGCGCATGGTGCGTAGTCCTTACGTGTCCTTGCCCAACCTGTTGGCCCAGCGCCTGCTGGTCCCCGAGTTGTTGCAGGATGCGGCTACACCCGATGCGCTGGCCGCCACCCTGGTGCCACTGCTTGCCGATGGCCACCAGCAGACCGACAGCTTCGACCAGATTCACCAGACCCTGCGCCGCGATGCCTCCAATCAGGCGGCCGACGCGGTGCTGGCCTTGCTGGGGGATCGATGACATGCAGATGGGACTGGATTTCACACTGGTCGAGGCCTTGGTGGCCGGAGTCGATGAAGTCGGTCGCGGCCCCTTGTGTGGGGACGTGGTCACTGCGGCCGTGATCCTCGACCCCAGTCGGCCGATCCTCGGCCTCAACGATTCGAAGAAACTCACCGAAACCCGCCGCGAAGCGCTGTTCGAGGAAATCTGCGAAAAGGCCCTGGCCTTCTGCATCGCGCGCGCTTCAGTGGAGGAAATAGACCGGTTGAACATTCTGCACGCCACCATGCTGGGCATGCAGCGTGCGGTCGAGGGGCTGAGCATCCTGCCCAGGCTGGCGCTGATCGATGGCAACCGCTGTCCCAAGCTGGCGGTACCGGCCTCGCCCGTGATCAAGGGCGATTCACAGGTGCCGGCTATCGCTGCGGCATCGATTCTGGCGAAGGTCACCCGTGATCGGGAGATGAGCGCCTTCGAGCTGATCTATCCTGGCTATGGCATCGGTGGGCACAAGGGCTACCCTACGCCGGTGCACCTCGAGGCCCTGGCGCGGCTTGGGCCCACGCCCATTCATCGGCGTTCGTTCGCGCCAGTGCGTGCCGCCTGGGACGCCCGCCTGGGCGTGAGCGACGCATTGTTCTGAGCCACATCCGTCCAGATCACGCCTGTCCGTCGGGCTGCGCGATGCAGTCGGGTTAGGCTACAATCCCGCGCTTGTCGTTCAGCACTGCTACAGGAATTTCCATGCCGGTTCCCTTCGTTCACCTGCGCGTGCACTCCGAATTCTCGCTGGTAGACGGCCTGGTGCGAATCAAGCCGCTGGCCAAGGCCCTGGCCGGGATGAACATGCCGGCGGTGGCGATCACCGACCAGAGCAACATGTGCTCGCTGGTCAAGTTCTACAAGTCGGCCATGGGGGCTGGTATCAAGCCGATCTGCGGCGCCGACCTGTGGTTGGCGGGCGCCGAGCCCGAAGCGCCGCTGTCGCGCATCTGCTTGCTGGCGATGAACCCGGAAGGCTATCGCAACCTCACCGAATTGATCTCCAAGGGGTGGACCGACGGCCAGCGCAACGGCCTGGTGATCATTCAGCGTGACTGGATCGCCCCCGCCAGTGCCGGCCTCATCGGCCTTTCCGCCGCGCGTGAAGGCGACATCGGCATGGCGTTGCTCGGCGGGCGTCACGACGAGGCGCAAGCGCTGCTGCAGGACTGGATGCAGATGATGCCCGACCGGTTCTACGTCGAGGTGCAGCGTACCAATCGCCCTGGCGACGAGGAGTACGTGCACGCAGCGGTCGCCTTGGCCGACCGACTGGGCGCGCCGCTGGTGGCGACCAACGACGTGCGCTTCATCAAGCAGTCCGATTTCGATGCCCACGAAACACGCGTCTGCATCGGCGAGGGCTGGACCCTGGACGATCCACGGCGGCCGCGCCTGTACAGCGACCAGCAGTACTTGAAGTCTGCCGAGGAGATGACCGAGCTGTTCAGCGATCTGCCGGACGCCATCGCCAACACGGTGGAAATCGCCAAGCGCTGCAACATCACCGTGCAACTGGGCAAGTATTTCCTGCCCGACTTTCCCACGCCCAACGGCATGGGCATCGACGATTACCTGCGCCATGTGTCCCACGAAGGCCTGGAAGAGCGGCTCAAGGTGCTCTGGCCCAAGGACACCACGCCCGATTACGAACAGAAGCGCCAGACCTACCTGGATCGCCTGAAGTTCGAGCTGGACATCATCATCCAGATGGGCTTCCCCGGCTACTTCCTCATCGTCATGGACTTCATCAAGTGGGCCAAGAACAACGGCGTGCCGGTCGGCCCGGGCCGTGGTTCGGGTGCCGGCTCGCTGGTGGCTTATGTGCTGAAGATCACCGACCTCGACCCGTTGGCCTATGACCTGCTGTTCGAGCGCTTCCTCAACCCCGAACGGATCTCCATGCCCGACTTCGACGTCGACTTCTGCATGGACGGCCGCGACCGCGTGATCGACTACGTGGCCGAGGCCTATGGCCGCAACGCCGTCAGCCAGATCATCACCTTCGGCACCATGGCCGCCAAGGCCGTGGTACGCGACGTGGCACGGGTCCAGGGCAAGTCCTACGGCCTGGCCGATCGCCTGTCGAAGATGATCCCGTTCGAAGTGGGCATGACCCTCGAGAAAGCCTACGAACAGGAAGAGATCCTGCGCGATTTCCTCAAGGGCGACGAAGACGCCCGCGAAATCTGGGACATGGCGCTCAAGCTCGAAGGCGTCACGCGAGGCACCGGCAAGCACGCCGGCGGCGTGGTGATCGCGCCGACCAAGCTCACCGATTTCTCGCCCATCGCCTGCGATGAAGAGGGCGGCGGCCTGATCACCCAGTTCGACAAGGATGACGTCGAGGCGGCCGGCCTGGTCAAGTTCGACTTCCTCGGCCTGCGTACCCTGACCATCATCAAGTGGGCGATGGAGATCATCAACCGCGAGCAGGCCAAGCACGACCTGCCCGAGGTCAACATCGACTTCATCCCGCTGGATGACCGCAAGACCTACGAACTGTTGCAGAAGGCCGAGACCACGGCCGTGTTCCAGCTCGAATCGCGCGGCATGAAGGAGCTGATCAAGAAGCTCAAGCCTGACTGCCTCGAAGACCTCATCGCCCTGGTCGCACTGTTCCGTCCGGGGCCGCTGCAATCGGGCATGGTCGACGACTTCATCAACCGCAAGCACGGCCGCGCCGAGCTGGCCTACCCGCACCCGGACTATCAGTACGATGGCCTGCAACCGGTGCTCGCCCCGACCTACGGCATCATCCTCTATCAAGAGCAGGTGATGCAGATCGCTCAGGTGATGGCCGGCTACACCCTCGGCGGCGCCGACATGCTGCGCCGGGCCATGGGCAAGAAGAAGCCCGAGGAAATGGCCAAGCAGCGCGGCGGTTTCATCGAAGGCTGCGCCAACAACGGCATCGATGGCGATCTGGCGGGCAACATCTTCGACTTGGTGGAAAAGTTCGCGGGCTACGGCTTCAACAAGTCGCACTCGGCCGCCTACGGCCTGGTGTCGTACCAGACCGCCTGGCTCAAGACTCACCATCCCGCGCCGTTCATGGCGGCCGTGCTGTCGGCCGATATGCACAACACCGACAAGGTGGTGGTGCTGGTGGAGGAAGTGCGCAGCATGAAGCTGCGCCTGGACGCTCCGGACGTGAATTTTTCCGATTTCAAGTTCACCGTCAACGATGACGGTCGCATCGTCTATGGCCTGGGTGCGATCAAGGGGGTGGGGGAGGGGCCGGTCGAGGCGATCGTCGAGGCACGGGCCGACGGTGGGCCGTTCAAGGACCTGTTCGATTTCTGCGCGCGCGTGGACTTGAAACGCATCAACAAACGCACCCTCGACGCGTTGATCCGCAGCGGTGCGCTGGACCGTCTCGGGCCGCACTTCCATGACGAGATCAAGGCCTACCACGCCAACATCGACCGTAACCGTGCCGTGCTGCTGTCGGCGCTGGAAGAGGCGATCAAGTCGGCCGAGCAGACCGCACGCAGCGCCGACAGTGGCCATGTCGACCTGTTCGGCGGCCTGTTCGTCGAGGAAGATTCCGATGTCTACGCCAACCATCGCAAGGCCCGTGAGCTGACCCTCAAGGAGCGCCTGAAGGGCGAGAAGGACACCCTGGGGCTGTACCTCACCGGTCACCCGATCGACGAATATGAAGTGGAGATCCGCCGCTTCGCCCGCCAGCGCATCGTCGACCTCAAGCCTTCGCGCGAGACCCAGACCATCGCCGGGATGATCATCGCCCTGCGCGTGATGAAGAACAAGAAAGGCGACAAGATGGGTTTCGTTACCCTGGACGATCGCTCCGGGCGCATCGAGGCCTCCCTGTTCGCCGATGCGTTCATGGCCGCCCAGGCGCTGCTGCAGACCGACGCCATGGTGGTGGTCGAGGGTGAAGTGAGCAACGATGATTTTTCCGGGGGGCTGCGCCTGCGCGTCAAGCAGGTGATGACGCTCGAGGACGCGCGCACCAAGCTGGCCGAAAGCCTGCGCCTGAAGGTTGCGGTGGAGGCGCTCAAGGGCGACCGCCTGGCCTGGCTCGGCGAGCTGATCACCCGCCATCGAGGCGGCTGCCCCATCACCCTCGAATACACCAGCAGCGACGCCAAGGCCATGCTGCAGTTCGGCGACCAGTGGTCCATCGACCCTGCCGATGGCCTGATCCAGGCCCTGCGTGACCAGTTCGGACGTGAGAACGTCTTCCTGCAATACCGTTGAAACGACGTATTTTAATCTCGACCTGAACGCGCCACTTCCGTAAGGTATGGCGCCAAACGGATCAACCGGCCGGCCGCCTGGCCGTAGACCCAAGACGGATGCCTATGAACCCGAATTTTCTCGATTTCGAACAGCCGATTGCCGACCTGCAAGCCAAGATCGAAGGCCTGCGCCTGGTCGGCAACGACAATTCGCTGAACATCAGCGATGAAATTGCCCGTCTGCAAGACAAGAGCAGCACTCTGACCGAAAGCATTTTCGGCAACCTGACCAGCTGGCAGATCGCGCGCCTGGCTCGCCATCCGCGCCGTCCGTACACCCTGGACTACATCGACCACATCTTCACCGAATTCGAAGAGCTGCACGGCGATCGCCATTTCTCCGACGATGCCGCCATCGTCGGCGGGACCGCGCGCCTGGACGGCAGGCCGGTGATGATCATCGGTCACCAGAAGGGTCGTGAGGTGCGCGAGAAGGTGCGCCGCAACTTCGGCATGCCGCGTCCTGAAGGCTATCGCAAGGCCTGCCGTCTGATGGAGATGGCCGAGCGCTTCAAGATGCCGATCCTGACCTTCATCGACACCCCGGGCGCCTACCCGGGCATCGATGCCGAGGAGCGCAACCAGAGCGAGGCCATCGCCTGGAACCTGCGGGTCATGGCGCGCCTGAAGACTCCGATCATCGCCACCGTGATCGGTGAAGGCGGCTCGGGCGGCGCGCTGGCGATCGGCGTGTGCGACCAGTTGAACATGCTGCAGTACTCCACCTATTCGGTGATCTCGCCCGAAGGCTGCGCCTCGATCCTGTGGAAGACGGCCGACAAGGCCGCCGACGCCGCCGAGGCCATGGGCATCACCGCCGAGCGCCTGAAGAGCCTGAACATCGTCGACAAGGTCATCGGCGAGCCGCTGGGCGGCGCGCACCGCGATCCTGCCGCCATGTCGGCCAGCATCCGCGCCGACCTGCTCGAGCAGTTGGACATGCTCGGCAAGCTCGACAACGACGCGCTGCTCAAGCGTCGCTACGATCGCCTGATGAGCTACGGCCTGCAGTAAGCCCGCAGGCGAGGCCGCGCCCGTCCTGGCTCGCCCCTGATGCGGTGCTCGGCCGGGTACGGCGGCCTGGTGTCGCGAATGGGGCGCATGGCGCCCCTGGCTACTCCCTCCCTGTGAGGCCACGATGCTCAACCTCACCCCCTGGCTGAACGCCCCTGCCTGGTACGTCGCCTTCTCTGGAGGCCTCGATTCCACGGTCCTGCTTCATCTGTTGGCCGAGTATCGCCGCCACCATCCCGCGCCGCCTTTGCGCGCCTTGCATGTCGACCATGGTCTGCAGGCCGCTGCCGAGCACTGGCCACGGCATTGTCGCGCCGTGTGCGAGGCCTTGGGCGTGGAGTTGGAGATCATCGCCATTGCCGTGCCGGCGAGGGCCAGCCTGGAACAGGCGGCGCGCGAGGCACGCTACGCGGCTCTGGCCAGCCGCCTGGGCGCTGGCGAGGTGCTGTTCACCGCACAGCACCAGGACGATCAGGCCGAAACCCTGCTGCTCAGGTTGTTGCGCGGCGCTGGCTTGCGCGGCCTCACTGCGATGCCTTCTGTACGGGCGCTGGGCCAGGGGCGCCTGGTCAGGCCGTTGCTGGCGGTGCCACGCGAGCGCCTGGAGGGTTATGCAGAGGCGGCGCGACTTTCCTGGGTCGAAGACCCTTCCAACCAGGACACACGATTCACCCGCAACTATCTGCGCAGCCAGGTGATGCCGCCGCTGCGTCAGCGCTGGCCGCACATGGCTCGGCAGCTGGCTCGCACTGCCGAGCACCTCGGCGAGGCGCTCGGGCTGCTCGAGGAACTGGCTGGCGACGATCTCGCAGACGCTGCGAAGGGAGCACCTCATCCCTGGTTGGGGCTGGACTCTCTGGATCTGCAGCCCCTCAGAGCGCTGTCGCCAGCGCGCCAGCGCAATGCCCTGCAACATTGGCTCAGCCCGCGCACCCGCCTGCCGGATGCGCGTCACTGGGCGGGCTGGGACGCGCTGCGCGACGCCGTCCCGGACGCGCAGCCGATCTGGTCGCTGACCGACGGCGCGCTGTTGCGCAGCCATGAGCGCCTCTGGTGGCTCAGCGGCGACTGGCTGCAACCGGCAGGCGGTCAGTGGCCCTGGGCCGATCCGCGGCAGCCGTTGGCGCTCCCTGGCAACGGCAGGGTGCGCCTGGAAGGTCCGCCGCCGCCCGATGGGCTGCGCATCGTCTATCGCCAGGGCGGCGAGCGTCTGGTGCTGCCGGGTCGTGGCGAGCGCGACCTCAAGCGCCTGCTCAACGAGCGCCAGCTCCCGGCGTTCGTCCGCTCGCGCCTGCCGCTGCTGTACCAGGGCTCGCGTCTGCTGGCGGTGGCCAACCTGTCGGAGCTGGCCCAGGCCGACTGGCGCCTGCATTGGCAGCCGCCGGAGTGTGCGCAAGGTTTGAGGTGAGGGGGAGATTCCGGTAGACTACCCTCCCTTCTTGATACAACTTCTGTGGCTTCTTCGAAATCACGGCAGTTGCCGATTACCAAGCAGTTTTTTGCTGGGCTGATTCTTAAAATGACGAGCGAACTCCACACTGGGGATACCCCCGGTCTGTACAGACGCGGCAGTTGTTCGAGATGCACTGTGATTGACGCAGGTGATCGGGGGCTTCGGCCTTCCTTCGCTTTCTCCGGCGGCGCTGACCGCCTTAACGCAGACTTCTAGGGTTTTTCATGACGCGCTACATATTCGTCACGGGCGGTGTTGTTTCTTCATTGGGGAAAGGCATTGCCTCGGCTTCCCTGGCGGCCATCCTGGAAGCGCGGGGGCTCAAGGTCACCATGCTCAAGCTGGACCCGTACATCAACGTCGATCCGGGCACCATGAGCCCGTTCCAGCACGGTGAAGTGTTCGTCACCCAAGACGGCGCCGAGACCGACCTCGACCTGGGCCACTACGAGCGGTTCATCCGCACCACCATGACCCAGAACAACAACTTCACCACCGGCCGCATCTACGAGCACGTACTGCGCAAGGAACGTCGTGGTGACTATCTGGGCGCGACCATCCAGGTCATTCCGCATATCACCGACGAGATCAAGCGTCGCATCATCAAGGGCGCCGGCGATGCCGACGTGGCCCTGGTGGAAATCGGCGGCACCGTCGGCGACATCGAGTCGCAGCCGTTCCTCGAGGCCATCCGCCAGTTGCGCGTCGAGGTGGGCTCCAAGCGCGCCATGCTGATGCACCTGACCCTGGTGCCGTACATCGCCACCGCGGGCGAAACCAAGACCAAGCCGACCCAGCACTCGGTCAAGGAACTGCGTTCGATCGGCCTGCAGCCCGACGTGCTGATCTGCCGTTCCGATCATCCGGTCGACGCTTCGTCGCGCCGCAAGATCGCCTTGTTCACCAACGTCGAAGAGCGCGCGGTCATTTCGCTCGAAGATGTGGACACCATCTACAAGATTCCAGGCGTCCTGCACGCCCAGGGCCTGGACGACTTCGTCACCGAGCGCTTCGGTCTGCAGTGCAACAGCGCCGATCTGTCCGAATGGGACAAGGTGGTCGACGCCAAGCTCAACCCCGAGCATGAAGTCACCATCGCCATGGTCGGCAAGTACATGGAGCTGCTCGATGCGTACAAGTCGCTGATCGAAGCGATGAGCCACGCCGGTATCACCAACCGCACCAAGGTCAACCTGCGCTACATCGATTCCGAAGACATCGAGAACCAGGGCACCAGCCTGCTCGAAGGCGCCGACGCCATCCTGGTGCCGGGCGGCTTCGGTCTGCGTGGTGTCGAGGGCAAGATCAAGGCCGTGCAGTTCGCCCGCGAGAACAAGGTGCCGTACCTGGGCATCTGCCTGGGCATGCAGGTCGCGGTGATCGAGTTCGCCCGCAACGTGATGGGCTGGACTGACGCCAACTCCACCGAGTTCGACCGTAACAGTGCGCATCCCGTGGTCGGTCTGATCACCGAGTGGGCCGATGCCACGGGCGCCGTCGAGACCCGTACCGAAGCTTCCGACCTGGGCGGCACCATGCGCCTGGGCGCCCAGGACTGCCAGTTGGCGGCGGGCTCCAAGGTCCACGACTGCTACGGCCGCGACGTGATCACCGAGCGTCACCGTCACCGCTACGAAGTCAACAACAACCTGTTGCCGCAGCTGGTCGATGCCGGCCTGATGGTGTCGGGCCGTTCCGAAGACGGGGCGCTGGTCGAGGTGGTCGAGTCCAAGGATCACCCATGGTTCGTCGCCTGCCAGTTCCACCCCGAGTTCACCTCGACCCCGCGTGACGGCCACCCGCTGTTCAGCGGCTTCGTCAAGGCTGCCCTGGCGCAGAAGAACAAGGCCTGACCCATGACCCAGAAGATCATTCGCGTCGGTAACATCGAGATCGCCAACGACAAGCCCTTCGTGCTGTTCGGCGGCATGAACGTGCTGGAGTCCCGTGATCTGGCCATGCAGGTCTGCGAGGCGTACGTGCGGGTCACCGAGAAGCTCGGTATCCCGTACGTCTTCAAGGCCAGCTTCGACAAGGCCAACCGCTCCTCGGTGACGTCCTACCGTGGTCCGGGCCTGGAAGAAGGGCTGAAGATCTTCGAGGAGATCAAGCGCACCTTCGACGTCCCGGTGATCACCGACGTCCACGAGCCCTACCAGTGCGAACCGGTTGCCCAGGTGTGCGACATCATCCAGTTGCCCGCGTTTCTCTCGCGCCAGACCGACCTGGTGGTGGCCATGGCCAGGACCGGGGCGGTGATCAACATCAAGAAGGCCCAGTTCCTGGCGCCCCACGAGATGAAGCACATCCTCGCCAAGTGCGTGGAAGCCGGTAACGACCAGTTGATCCTGTGCGAGCGTGGCTCGAGCTTCGGCTATAACAACCTGGTGGTGGACATGCTCGGCTTCGGCATCATGAAGCAGTTCGAGTACCCGGTGTTCTTCGACGTGACCCATGCGTTGCAGACGCCAGGCGGCCGTGCCGACTCGGCTGGCGGCCGCCGCGCCCAGGTCACCGACCTCGCCAAGGCTGGCATGAGCCAGGGGCTGGCCGGCTTGTTCCTCGAAGCCCACCCGGACCCGGACAACGCCAAGTGCGACGGTCCTTGCGCCCTGCGCCTGGACAAGCTGGAGCCGTTCCTGGCGCAGCTCAAGCAATTGGACGACCTTGTGAAGAGTTTTCCGACGGTAGAAACCGCGTAAAGCGCTTTTCTCGGGTAAAGTACCGCCCGTTCCGCCCCTGATCTGCCGGTCAGGGGCGTCCTTGAGCCGGCCCTGGTTGTAAAAGCCGACCGGTGCAAGGCAAGAATTCCTCAAGCTGCGTCGTTTTCGTCAATTCTGGAGTGCTTACAACAATGGCAAAAATCGTCGACATCAAAGGTCGTGAAGTTCTCGATTCGCGTGGCAACCCCACCGTGGAAGCCGATGTACTGCTCGACAACGGCATCATCGGCAGCGCCTGCGCGCCGTCCGGTGCTTCCACCGGCTCGCGCGAAGCGCTGGAGCTGCGTGATGGCGACAAGAGCCGTTACCTGGGCAAGGGCGTGCTGAAGGCCGTCGGCAACATCAACGGTCCGATCCGTGACCTGCTGCTGGGCAAAGACCCTAGCGACCAGAAAGCACTGGACCGCGCCATGATCGAACTGGACGGTACCGAGAACAAGGCCAAGCTGGGCGCCAACGCCATTCTCGCCGTGTCCCTGGCCGCGGCCAAGGCAGCGGCGCAGGATCAGGACCTGCCGCTGTACGCCCACATCGCCAACCTCAACGGCACCCCGGGCCAGTACTCCATGCCGGTGCCGATGATGAACATCATCAACGGCGGCGAGCACGCCGACAACAACGTCGACATCCAGGAATTCATGGTTCAGCCAGTGGGGGCCAAGACCTTCTCCGACGGCCTGCGCATGGGCACCGAGATCTTCCACCACCTCAAGGCCGTGCTCAAGGCCCGTGGTCTGAGCACCGCCGTGGGTGACGAGGGTGGTTTCGCGCCGAACCTGGCGTCCAACGAAGACGCTCTGGCGGCCATCGCCGAGGCGGTCGAGAAGGCCGGCTACACCCTGGGCACCGATGTCACCCTGGCCCTGGACTGCGCGGCTTCCGAGTTCTACGAAGACGGCAAGTACAATCTTTCCGGTGAAGGCAAGTCGTTCGATGCCGATGGCTTCGCCGATTACCTCAAAGGCCTGACCGAACGCTTCCCGATCGTCTCCATCGAAGACGGCCTGGACGAGTCCGACTGGGCGGGCTGGAAGATCCTCACCGACAAGATCGGCGCCAAGGTTCAACTGGTCGGCGACGATCTGTTCGTGACCAACACCAAGATCCTCAAGGAAGGCATCGAGAAGGGTATCGGTAACTCGATCCTGATCAAGTTCAACCAGATCGGCTCGTTGACCGAAACCCTCGAAGCCATCCAGATGGCCAAGGCTGCGGGCTACACCGCCGTCATCTCCCACCGTTCCGGTGAAACCGAGGACTCGACCATCGCCGACCTGGCCGTCGGTACCGCTGCCGGTCAGATCAAGACCGGCTCGCTGTGCCGTTCCGACCGTGTGTCCAAGTACAACCAGTTGCTGCGTATCGAGGAACAATTGGGTGCCAAGGCCGTCTACCGTGGCCGCGCCGAGTTTCGCGGCTGAGCAAGAGATGGTAAAAAGGCAGCAGCCGGGGTTGTCCGAGCGTTCCTACTGAACGATCGGCGCCTTCAGACAGGGCTCTGTCAATGAAGCCTGGCCTCGGCCAGGCTTCGTGCTATCGGAAGCTCGCTGTGGCCTGCGGCGGCCTTTACTCCTGGATACCTTCATGCGCAGTCCCTATTGGTTGTTCCTCGTTCTGCTGTTGCTGCTTGCGGGTCTGCAGTATCGCCTGTGGGTGGGTAATGGCAGTCTGGCGCAGGTGGCCGAGCTGCAACAGCAGATCGCCGACCAGCACGCCGAAAACGAACGGCTGCTGGAACGCAATCGCGTGCTCGACGCCGAAGTGCTGGAATTGAAGAAAGGTATGGAAACCGTCGAAGAGCGCGCTCGCCACGAACTGGGGATGGTCAAGGAGGGGGAAACCCTCTACCAGCTGCCGCAGAAATGATCCAGCCGACGCCGACCTTCTGGGCCGTGATCCCTGCCGCAGGCGTTGGTGCCCGCATGGCTGCCGATCGCCCCAAGCAGTACCTGAAACTGGGCGGGCAGACCCTCCTGGAGCACAGCCTCGATGGTTTTCTCGACCACCCCACCCTCACTGGCGTGGTGGTCAGCGTGGCCGATGACGATCCCTTCTGGCCAACTCTGCCATGCGCCAGCCATCCTCGCATTCGACGTGCCCGTGGCGGACGCGAGCGGGCCGACTCGGTGCTCAACGCCTTGCTTCTGCTCCACGCCCAGGGCGCTGAGGACGGCGACTGGGTGCTGGTTCACGATGCCGCGCGGCCCAATCTGGCCCGTAGCGATCTGGACAAGCTGCTGTGTGAACTGGCGGACGATCCTGTGGGCGGCCTGCTCGCGGTGCCGGCTCGCGACACCCTCAAGCGCGCCAGCGTTGACGGGCGGGTCAGCACCACCGTAGATCGCAGCACCATCTGGCAGGCCTATACGCCGCAGATGTTCAGGCTTGGCCTGCTGCATCGGGCACTGGCCGAATGCCTGGTCGCGGAGGTGGCGGTGACCGACGAGTCATCGGCCATCGAATGGGCCGGCTACGCACCACGCCTGATCGAAGGGCGCAGCGACAACATCAAGGTGACTCGACCCGAAGACCTGGAGTGGCTGCGCCAGCGCTGGGCCGGGCGATCCTGATCGGGCCGGTGCGGCATCAGCGATATTCCGGCAGTCCAGCCAGCCCTTCCTTGAGGGCATCCACCAGCCGCCGCACCTTGGGCGACAAGTGTCGTTGTTGTGGATACAGCGCCCACACGGCGGTATTGGGCGGTTGATGCGCCTGGAGCAGTGAGACCAGGGCGCCGCTGTGCAGGTGCTCCAGCACATAGTAATCCGGCAACTGGCACAGGCCCATGCCCAGCAGCGCCGCGTCCAGTACCGCCTGACCGCTGTTGCAGCGCCAATTGCCCTGAACCCTCAGGCTGATTTCGCGGCCCTCCTGCTGCAACACCCAGAGGTCGGAGCTGCCGACCAGGCAGTTGTGTCGCGCCAGTTCCGACACGCTGTGCGGGCGGCCATAGCGCTCCAGATAGGCGGGCGATGCACACAGGTGCATGCGCCGCGGCGCCAGGCGGGTGGCTATCAGCCGCGAATCCTGCAAGCGACCCAGGCGGATGGCCAGATCCATGCCTTCATGCACCAGATCCAGAGGCCGGTTGCTCAACTCCACATCGATGCGCAAGTGCGGATAGCGCGTCATGAAGCGGGTCACCAGGGGCACGATGAAACGCTCTCCGTAGGCGACTGCGCAGGTCATGCGCAACAGTCCCTTGGGTTCGCTGGCCAGATCGCCCATGGCCCGAAGCGCTTCCTCGCGCCCGTCCTGAAGACGCTGGCAATGCTGGAGGAAAGTCTGCCCGGCTTCGGTGAGGGTCACGCGCCGAGTGCTGCGATAGAGCAGGCGGGTCTGCAGGCGCTCTTCCAGGCGGGCGATCTGGCGGCTGACGTGAGAGGACGACACACCGAGGCGCTCGGCCGCTGCGGTGAACTGTCCCGACTCGGCCACGGCCACGAACTCATCGATCCCCTCCCAGCGACTGCCCATCGATTATCCCTGCATGGCAATAATGTTTTGTGTTGGGCAGGATTATTCATTAAAAGGCGGTCAATTACACTGTTTCATCGCACCATCCCTTATGGAGAGCCTGATGATCAAGTCCCGTGCCGCTGTCGCCTTCGAGGCCAAGAAACCCCTGGAAATCGTCGAGGTCGACGTGGCCATGCCCAAGGCCGGCGAAGTGCTGTTGCGTGTCGTGGCCAGCGGTGTCTGCCATACGGATGCCTACACGCTTTCCGGTGCCGACCCCGAAGGTATCTTCCCGTCCATCCTCGGCCACGAGGGCGGCGCGATCGTCGAGGCGGTCGGGGAGGGTGTGACCTCCCTGGCGGTCGGGGATCACGTGATCCCGCTCTACACCCCCGAATGCGGCAAATGCAAGTTCTGCCTGTCCGGCAAGACCAACCTGTGCCAGGCGATCCGTGCCACTCAGGGCAAGGGGCTGATGCCCGACGGCACCACGCGTTTCAGCTACAAGGGCCAGCAGCTGTTCCATTACATGGGCACCTCGACCTTCTCCGAGTACACCGTGCTGCCGGAGATCTCGGTGGCCAAGATCCAGAAAGAGGCGCCGCTGGAAAAGGTCTGTCTGCTCGGTTGCGGCGTGACCACCGGTATCGGTGCCGTGCTCAATACCGCCAAGGTTCAGCCGGGTGACACGGTTGCCGTGTTCGGGCTGGGCGGTATCGGCCTGTCGGCGATCATCGGGGCGGTCAAGGCCAAGGCCTCGCGCATCATCGCCATCGACATCAACCCGGCGAAGTTCGAGATCGCCCGCCAGCTGGGTGCGACCGACTGTGTCAATCCGAAGGAATACGACCGGCCCATCCAGGAAGTGATCGTCGACCTCACCGACGGCGGCGTGGACTATTCCTTCGAGTGCATCGGCAATGTGCAGCTCATGCGCGCCGCGTTGGAATGCTGCCACAAGGGCTGGGGCGAGTCGGTGATCATCGGCGTGGCCGGTGCCGGTCAGGAGATCGCCACCCGTCCGTTCCAGCTGGTCACCGGTCGCGTCTGGCGCGGTTCGGCGTTCGGCGGCGTGCGCGGGCGCAGCGAGCTGCCCAGCTATGTGGAAATGGCCGAGAAGGGCGAGATCCCGCTGGACACCTTCATCACCCACACCATGGGGCTGGAGGACATCAACAAGGCCTTCGATTTGATGCACGAAGGCAAGAGCATCCGTAGCGTGATTCACTTCTGAGGTTTGCCATGAGCCTGGAAAACATCTCCTGCCAGAAAAGCTTCGGCGGTTGGCACAAGCGCTACCGGCACTCGTCCAAGGTGCTGGGCTGCGACATGGTGTTCGCCGTTTACCTGCCGCCGCAGGCCGAGCAAGGCGAAAAACTGCCCGTGCTGTACTGGCTCAGCGGCCTGACCTGCACGGACGAGAACTTCATGCAGAAGGCGGGCGCTCAGCGGCTGGCTGCAGAACTCGGGCTGATCATCGTCGCCCCGGACACCAGCCCGCGTGGCGAGCAGGTGCCGGACGATCCCGAGGGCGCCTGGGACTTCGGTCTGGGTGCCGGGTTCTATCTCAACGCCACCCAGCAGCCCTGGGCTCAGCACTACCGCATGCACGACTACGTGGTGGACGAGTTGCCCGCCTTGATCGAGGCCCACTTCCCGGCCTCCGAGCAACGCAGCATCAGCGGCCACTCGATGGGCGGGCACGGTGCGTTGGTCTGTGGGTTGCGCAACCCGGGACGCTACCGGTCGATCTCGGCGTTCTCGCCGATCAGCAACCCCATGGACTGCCCATGGGGCGAGAAGGCGTTCTCGCGCTACCTGGGCGAGGACCGCTCACGCTGGCGCGAGTGGGATGCCAGCGTGCTCCTGGCACAGGCCAGCGAATGCCCGCCACTGCTGGTGGATCAAGGGGACCGCGACGACTTCCTCGACACCCAGCTCAAGCCCCAGGCCCTGGAGCAGGCCGCTCGCAAGGGCGGTCACGCTCTGACCTTGCGCCTGCAACCAGGCTACGATCACAGCTACTACTTCATCGCCAGCTTCATCGGCGAGCACCTGCGCCATCACGCCAAGGCCCTGGGCCGCTGAACGGCGGCGGCCGGCCCAGGGCATCAAGCCCCGAGCCTGTCGGCGCAAATGCAGGTAGAATCTCGCCCTGACTCAATCAGGGCGTTTTTCTATGCGTATTGGCCACGGCTACGATGTGCACCGTTTCGCCGACGGTGATTTCATTACCTTGGGCGGGGTGCGTATTCCCCACAAGCACGGCCTGCTGGCCCATTCCGATGGCGATGTGCTGCTGCATGCGCTGAGCGACGCACTGCTGGGCGCTGCGGCGCTGGGCGACATCGGCAAGCACTTCCCCGATACCGATCCGCAGTTCAAGGGCGCTGACAGCCGTGTACTGCTGCGCCATGTTGTGGGCGTGGTTCAGGCCAAGGGGTGGAAGGTCGCCAACGTCGATGCCACCATCGTTGCCCAGGCGCCGAAAATGGCGCTGCACATCGAGGCCATGCGCCAGTTGATCGCCGAAGACCTGCAGGTCCAGCTCGATCAGGTCAACGTCAAGGCCACCACCACCGAGAAACTGGGCTTCACCGGCCGGGAGGAGGGGATCGCGGTGCACGCGGTCGCCCTGCTGCTGGCGCTATGACCGAATCGCAATTGCTGGGCCCGCGCGCCAACGGCGAGGCCCTGGGCCGCGCCGTGCTCAAGGCCACTGCCGACGATTTCCAGGTCGATGAAGTGCTGGACATTCCGCTCTCCGGCCAAGGCGAACATTTGTGGCTATGGGTGGAAAAACGTGAGCTGAACACCGAGGAGGCGGCCCGGCGGCTGGCTCGTGCGGCCGGCGTGCCATTGCGCGCCATCAGCTACGCCGGTTTGAAGGACCGCCAGGCCCTGACGCGGCAGTGGTTCAGCCTGCATCTGCCTGGCAAGGCCGATCCGGACCTGTGCCGCGCCGAGGACGACAGCCTCCGGGTACTGCAGCGCGTGCGCCATCAGCGCAAGCTGCAGCGCGGCGCGCACTCGGCCAACGGCTTCACCTTGAGGCTGGCAGGCTTGAGCGCCGACCGTACGGTACTGGACGAACGCCTGGCACAGCTCAAGGCCCAGGGTGTGCCCAACTACTTCGGCACCCAGCGCTTCGGGCACGCCGGTGGCAATGTGCAGGATGCCTTGAGCTGGGCCGCTCGCCAGGCGCTGCCCGAGCAGCGTAACGTGCGCTCGCGGCTGCTCTCGGCGGCGCGCAGCTACCTGTTCAACCAGGCTCTGGCTGCCAGGGTGAGCGACGGTAGCTGGAACCGCGCACAGGTGGGCGATCTATTGGCCTTCACCGACAGTCGTAGCTTTTTTCCTGCCGGTGAAGCGGAATGCTCCGACCCGAGACTGGCCATTCTCGACCTCCACCCCACTGGCCCGATGTGGGGTGCCGGGTTGCCGCCCACCGCTGGCGCCGTCGCCGCGCTGGAAACGGCGATCGGCGCCGAGCAGCCCGCCCTGTGCCAATGGCTGGGCAAGGCGGGACTGGATCACGAACGGCGCATCCTGCGGCTCCCTATTGCGCGCCTGACGTGGCATTATCCCGAGCCTGATATCCTGCAACTGGAATTCGTCCTTCCGGCCGGATGCTTCGCCACCGTGGTGGTGCGCGAGCTTGTGGATCTGGTCCCGGCAGGGCAGACGGACAGCCCATGCGTATTCTGATTTCCAACGATGACGGTGTCACCGCTCCCGGCCTGGCGGCGCTTTACGACGCGCTCAAGGATCATGCCGAATGCGCGGTGATCGCCCCGGACCAAGACAAGAGCGGCGCCGGCAGTTCGCTGACCCTCCACCGCCCGCTGCACCCGACACGGCTGAGCAATGGCTTCATCGGCCTGAACGGCACGCCGACCGACTGCGTTCACCTGGGCATCAACGGCCTGTTGCCCGAGACGCCGGACATGGTCGTGTCGGGTATCAACCTGGGCGCCAACCTCGGTGATGACGTGCTGTATTCCGGCACCGTCGGTGCGGCGCTGGAGGGGCGATTCCTCGGCACCACTTCGCTGGCGTTCTCGCTGTTGTCGCGCCAGCCGGACAACCTGCCGACCGCCGCCGATATCGCCCGCCGCGTGGTTCAGGCGCAGTCGCGCCTGCAATTGCCTGCGCGCACCGTACTCAACGTCAACATCCCCAACTTGCCGCTGGAGCATATTCGCGGGGTGCGCCTGACCCGCCTGGGCCATCGTGCGCGTGCCGCCGCGCCCACCCGCGAGGTCAATCCGCGAGGCAAGGAAGGCTACTGGATCGCCGTGGTCGGCGATGCCGAGGACGGCGGGCCAGGCACCGATTTCCATGCCGTGATGCAAGGCTACGTGTCCATCACCCCGCTGCAGCTGGATCGCACCTTCAAGGAAGCCTTCGAGCATCTGGAAAGCTGGCTGGAGGGCTTGCTCTGATGCGCGATCAGGACGATCTGCAACGTCGCGGCGGCATCGGCATGACTTCCCAGCGAACGCGCGAACGGCTGATCCAGCGGCTTTACGAAGAGGGGGTGTCCAACACCCAAGTGCTGGAGAGCATTCGCCGTACTCCGCGCCACCTGTTCGTCGACGAGGCGCTAGCGCATCGGGCGTACGAGGATACCGCGCTGCCCATCGGCCACAACCAGACCATCTCGCAGCCGTTCATGGTCGCGCACATGAGCGAGCTGCTGCTCGAGGCCGGGCCGCTGGACAAGGTGCTGGAGATCGGTACCGGCTCCGGCTATCAGACCGCCATCCTCGCGCAGTTGGTCGAGCGGGTGTTTTCCGTGGAGCGGATCAAGGTGCTGCAGGACCGGGCCAAAGAGCGTCTGCTGGAATTGAACCTGCGAAACGTGGTGTTTCGCTGGGGCGACGGCTGCGAGGGATGGCCGGCGTTGGCCCCCTACAACGGCATCATCGTCACCGCAGTGGCGTCCGAGGTGCCCCAGGCGTTGCTCGACCAGCTGGCGCCTGGCGGACGCCTGGTGATCCCGGTGGGGCCGGCAGGCGAGGCGCAGCAGCTGCTGCTCATCGTGCGCGAGGAGCAGGGGTTCTCACGCCGGGTCTTGGGCGCGGTGCGATTCGTCCCCTTGCTCAACGGGCCCCTGGCCTGACGGACACGGCGCTGAACCTGCGATATTTGCCGAATCGGCGAATTCTCGCGGCGCCGGCCGGTCTATGTGCCGGAGCCAGGCAAATCATCGGGCTGGCGCAGGCGTGCGTGCCTGGCGATCACCTGGGCCCGCGTCGGTTATAATTGCAACAATATTGCATATCGTCTTATCCAGATTCAGGCACCATGAGGGGAGCGCGGGTGGGTCACACAATCATTCGGCAGCGCAGGGATCGGTCGGGTTTTAAGCTTCTGGTGGTTGCGCTGGCCATGGGCACGCTGCTGGCGGGATGTTCCAGCTCTGGCTCCAGTGGCGCCCGTGTGGTCGACCGCAACAGTTCGGCGCCCAAGCGTCCTACTGTGACGTCCGGCCAGTACGTTGTCAGGCCGGGTGACACCTTGTTTTCCATCGCCTTTCGCTACGGCTGGGATTACAAGGAGCTGGCAGCGCGCAACGGTATCGCCCCGCCCTACACCATTCGCCCGGGCCAGCCGATCCGCTTCAGCAGCGGGGCGGGCGGCAGCACCACGGTGGTCACTTCCAGTCCTTCCTCTTCGAGCCGCACCACGGTCACACGCCGTCCTGTAGGCGCTACGGTTTCCCCAGCAACAACTCGTGACAAGACGGCAGCCGCAGCCTCTGGTGCGACAGCCCCGGTCGTGACCCAGGTGCCGGCCGCTGAGCGCGCCGTGGGAGGCTGGACATGGCCTGCCAACGGTGTCCTGATTGGAAAATTTGCTTCAAACGGTAGTTTGAATAAAGGCATTGATATCGCCGGAGATTTGGGACAGCCTGTTTTTGCTGCGTCTGACGGTGCAGTGGTTTACGCCGGGAGCGGCTTGAGGGGCTACGGCGAGCTCATCATCATCAAGCACAACGATACCTACGTCAGTGCCTACGGTCATAACCGCAGGCTCGTGGTTCGGGAGGGGCAGCAGGTCAAGGCAGGGCAGACGATCGCGGAAATGGGGTCCACAGGCACTGATCGGGTGAAGCTGCATTTCGAAATTCGCCGTCAAGGCAAACCCGTCGACCCACTACAATTTCTGCCACGCCGTTGATTGTTGCACCAGCCTGTTCCTGATGGCGTAAAGGGGACAGGCTTTAGCGCTGCCAGGGAAGCAGGCGGCGTTAGAGTCTGAGGTACGAACTCAGCAAAGGACTACAACAATGGCTCTCAGCAAAGAAGCGCCGGAGTTTGACATCGACGATGACCTCCTGGTGATGGAGACGGGCATCGTTTTGGAAACGGATGTGGTGTCAGACGAACCTGTCGTACCTCCGGTTCGGACCAGAGCCAAGTCCGGCTCCTCGCTCAAGCAGCACAAGTACATCGACTACAGCCGTGCACTCGATGCCACGCAGCTGTATCTCAACGAAATCGGTTTCTCACCACTGCTTTCCCCGGAAGAGGAAGTGCATTTCGCGCGCCTGTCGCAGAAAGGTGACGCTGCAGGCCGCAAGCGCATGATCGAGAGCAACTTGCGCCTGGTGGTCAAGATCGCCCGACGCTACGTGAATCGCGGACTGTCGTTGCTGGACCTGATCGAAGAAGGCAACCTTGGGCTGATCCGCGCCGTCGAGAAATTCGACCCGGAGCGCGGCTTCCGCTTCTCGACCTATGCCACCTGGTGGATCCGCCAGACCATCGAACGGGCGATCATGAACCAGACGCGCACCATTCGACTGCCGATTCATGTGGTCAAGGAGCTGAACGTCTATCTGCGGGCTGCTCGCGAGCTCACCCAGAAGCTGGACCACGAGCCTTCTCCCGAAGAAATCGCCAACTTGCTGGAGAAGCCGGTTGCCGAGGTCAAGCGCATGCTGGGCCTCAATGAGCGGGTATCGTCAGTGGACGTGTCCCTGGGCCCAGATTCCGACAAGACGCTGTTGGACACCCTCACCGATGACCGTCCCACCGACCCCTGCGAGCTGCTTCAGGACGACGATCTGTCGCGCAGTATCGATCAGTGGCTCGGTGAGTTGACCGACAAGCAGCGCGAAGTGGTCATACGCCGTTTCGGTTTGCGTGGTCATGAGAGCAGTACGCTCGAGGATGTGGGCCTGGAGATCGGCCTGACCCGCGAGCGGGTCAGGCAAATTCAGGTAGAAGGGCTCAAGCGTCTACGCGAGATTCTCGAGAAGAACGGTCTCTCCAGCGAATCGCTTTTCCAGTAATGGGTCCGAGCGCTGCAAAATGCCCCGATTACTCGGGGCATTTTTTTGCGGATTAGGAAAATTTCCCGAAGGGTTCGCTTTCTTGATCAGACTGTAGGACATTGCTTACTCAAGGTGTAAGCCTTTATAGGGAGTGTCAGTAAATCATTGTCGTTTTCAGAAGTGGCATTTTACTAAATCAATGATTTATAACGATTTTCTAGGTGTGTATTTGTGTTTCAAGCGTAGCATTTGCACACCTGCAGGGGTTGCTCTGCCTTGGGAAATCATTAGTATCTGAAGTGCGCCGACGGACTGGTGCAGGCTTTCAAGGATGACGGCCAAGGACATCGCATGACGCGATTCATCAGGATGATGACAGGGAATAGCAGGGACTACGGAAAAAATGTGGGCGGGTCAAACCGCCCCTTTTTTTGTCTGCAATTCAGCCGGCTGGCGGTCATTACCGCTCTTGGCGTCCCTGAAAACAAAAAAGGCCCATCAGGGCCTTTTGTCGTTTCGTCACGCTGAACGTATCAACGTTCCAGATCGGCGATCTTGCCAGTCTTGCCGTCGAACGCTTCGGCGTCAGGCAACGCATCCTTCTTCTCGGTGATATTGGGCCAGATCTCTGCCAGCTCGGCGTTGAGCTCGAGGAAGTTTTCCATGCCTGCCGGCACTTCGTCCTCGGAGAAAATGGCTTGGGCCGGGCACTCAGGCTCGCACAGGGCGCAGTCGATGCACTCGTCCGGGTGAATCACCAGGAAATTCGGGCCTTCGTAGAAGCAGTCCACCGGACAGACTTCCACGCAGTCGGTGTACTTGCATTTGATGCAGTTGTCGGTGACGACGAAGGTCATTTCTAAATTCTCTCCTCAGGCGACGGCGGCGCACCCTTCCTTTGAGGGTGGCGCGATTCAGAGCGGCTGCAGACCAGGCTAATAACCTGCAGCGCCGACGAACCGCGGCGGATTCTATCAGCTTGCGCGGATCGCCGTTATAACAGGTTTCTCAGTTGATATAGCATTTCGATAGCTTGACGAGGCGTAAGGCCATCAATGTCCAGCTTACCCAGCTTCTCGATGGCCGGATGTGGCAGGCTGGCGAACAGATCGCTCTGATGCGGGACAGACGGCGCCGCGGGGTTTCTGTTGCTGAGCGGTTCGTGAGGCAGGCTGGCCGTTTCCAGTCGACCGAGGTGCTCGCGGGCGCGCTGGATCACGGGCGCCGGTACGCCGGCCAGTTGCGCCACGGCCAGGCCGTAGCTCTGGCTGGCGGGGCCGGGCAGGACATGGTGCAGAAACACGATGCGTTCATTATGTTCGGTGGCGTTGAGGTGCACGTTAGCCACCAGGGGCTCGCTCTCCGGCAACACCGTCAACTCGAAGTAGTGCGTGGCGAACAGGGTGTAGGCGCGCAGTTGCGCCAGGCGCTCGGCCGCTGCCCATGCCAGCGACAGGCCGTCGAAAGTACTGGTACCGCGTCCGACTTCATCCATCAGCACCAGGCTGCGCTCGGTGGCATTGTGCAGAATGTTGGCCGTTTCGCTCATTTCGACCATGAAGGTCGAGCGGCCGCCGGCCAGGTCGTCGCTGGAACCGATACGCGTGAAGATGCGGTCGACCAGCGACAGCTCGCACCGCGCCGCAGGCACGAAGCTACCGATGTGCGCCATCAGCACGATCAGCGCCGTCTGGCGCATGTAGGTGGATTTACCGCCCATGTTGGGGCCGGTGATGATCAGCATGCGGGTGCTGTCGTCCAGGCCCAGGTCGTTGGCCACGAAGGGCGTAGTCAGTACTTGCTCGACTACCGGATGCCGACCCTGCTCGATGCGCAGGCATGGCTCGTCGACGAAGGTGGGGCAGTTCAGGTCCAGGGTGAGCGCGCGCTCGGCCAGGTTGCTCAGTACATCCAGTTCGGCGAGGGCCGCCGCGCTGTCCTGCAGAGGCGCCAGATGGCTGATCAGGGTTTCGAGCAGCCCGTCGTACAGCATCTTTTCACGCGCCAATGCGCGGCTTTTGGCTGACAGCGCCTTGTCTTCGAAGGTCTTCAGCTCGGGGGTGATGAAGCGCTCCGCACCCTTGAGCGTCTGGCGCCGGATATAGTCGGCCGGCGCCTGCTCGGCCTGCTTGGTCGGCAGCTCGATGAAGTAGCCGTGCACACGGTTGTAGCCGACCTTGAGGTTGGCCAGGCCAGTGCGGGCGCGCTCGCGGGTTTCGAGGTCGATGAGGAATTGCCCGGCGTTTTCGCTGATCGACAGCAGCTCATCGAGTTCGCTGTCGTAACCGGCCTTGAGCACGCCGCCATCGCGGATCACCGCAGGCGGATTGTCGATGATCGCTCGTTCCAGCAGACTGGCCAGCTCGGGGTAGGTGCCGGCGATGGTCGCCAGGCGCGCCAGATGAGGCGCCTCCAGCTCGGCCATGGCGTTCTGCAATTCCGGCAGGGCACCCAAGGCGTCGCGCAGCCTGGCCAGATCGCGCGGCCGCGCGTTGCGCAGGCCGATGCGCGCAAGAATTCGCTCGATGTCGCCGATGTCCTTGAGCTGAGGCTGCAGCTTTTCGAAGCGGTAGCCTTCCAGGAAGCAGCGAATCGAGTCCTGGCGGGCTTGCAGGATCTTGAGGTCGCGCAGCGGCCGGTTGAGCCAGCGGCTGAGCAGGCGACTGGCCATGGCCGTCTGGCAGCGGTCGATCACCGATTGCAGCGTATTGTCGCGGCCCCCGCCCAGATTGATGTCCAGTTCCAGGTTGCGGCGGCTGGCGCCGTCGAGAATCACGGTGTCGTCCATGCGCTCGTGGCGCAGGCTGCGCAGGTGCGGCAGACTGGTACGCTGGGTTTCCTTCGCATAGGCCAGCAGACAGCCGGCGGCACCGATGGCGAGGGTCAGCTTGTCGCAGCCGAAGCCCTTCAGATCTTGGGTCGCGAACTGCTGGCACAGGCTCTTGCGTGCCGAATCGCGATCGAAATCCCACGGCGCCCGCCGACGTGCGCCGGGGCGCTTCTCGGCCGGCAGACCTTGTGGCCAGTCGTCCGGGATCAGCAGCTCGACCGGATTGAGCCGCTCCAGTTCGGCCAGCAGGTTCTCCCAGCCCTTGATCTCCTGCACGCTGAAGTTGCCACTGGTGATATCCAGCACAGCCAGGCCGAACAGACGCTCATCGCCGAGCACGGCAGCGATCAGGTTGTCTCGACGTTCGTCCAGCAGCGCCTCGTCACTCACCGTACCCGGCGTGATGATGCGCACCACCTGACGTTCGACGGGGCCCTTGCTGGTGGCCGGATCGCCGATCTGCTCGCAGATCACCACCGACTCGCCCAGCTTGACCAGCTTGGCCAGGTAACCTTCCAGGGAGTGGAACGGGATCCCGCACATGGGGATCGACTGACCTGCCGACTGACCCCGCGCAGTCAGGGTGATATCCAGCAGTTTCGCGGCCTTCTTCGCATCTTCGTAGAAGATCTCGTAGAAGTCGCCCATGCGGTAGAACATCAGCTGGTCCGGATGCTGATTCTTCAGCTTCCAGTACTGTTGCATCATCGGGGTGTGTGCGGAAAGATCAGACATTCAGGGCCTTGAAGCAGTGGTCTGGTGGCTATTTCGAAACCGGCAATGGTACAGGCTTTTGCGTTCACCTGCAGAACACGGTGCCATGATGCATTTGCATTTCTGGAAAAAGCATCGCATTATGCATGTTATGCAAAAACGCAACGTAGCCTCCGTACTCAGAGCACTGCTCGACCGCCACGGCCTGTCACCGACGGAGCTGCACCGGCGCACGGGCGTCCCTCAATCCACCCTGTCGCGGATCCTCAGCGAGAAGATCGTCGATCCGTCGGACAAACACGTGTCGCGCATCGCCGAATATTTCGGCGTGAGCACCGACCAATTGCGTGGCCGTGCGGAGCTTGGCATCTCCCAGGTCGCCGAGCCTGCGCAGGGGGGCGCTCAACTGAGCGATATCAGTCTGTGGGACGACGAGACACCCGTCGAGGACGACGAAGTCTCCGTGCCCTTCCTTCGAGAGGTTGAATTGGCAGCAGGATCAGGAAGATTCGTGATCGAGGAAAGTGAACGCGCTCACCTGCGCTTCGGCAAGCGCAGCCTGCGCCACAACGGTGTGCAGTTCGAACACGCCAAGTGCGTGACGGTACGTGGCAACAGCATGTTGCCAGTCCTGCGCGATGGCGCCACAGTAGGGGTGAACACGGGCAGATTCGCCATTGGCGACATCATCGATGGCGACCTTTATGCCATCAATCACAACGGTCAGCTGCGCGTCAAACAGGTGTATCGTCTGCCCACCGGCATTCGCTTGCGCAGCTTCAACCGGGATGAGCATCCCGATGAAGATTACAGCTTCCAGCAGATGCAGGACGAGCAGATCAGCTTGCTGGGGCACGTCTTCTGGTGGGGCATGTACGCCCGCTGACGGCTGGCTCGACAAAAACCCGCTTCGGCGGGTTTTTTAATGCCCGCAGAAAGGCGCCTGCCTTCGCCTCATGGCTGCTGGGTCAGACCGGGCGAGAGTTCTCCTTCGCAGCTTCTAGAAACTGCCTACGGCATGCACATCTAGCGGCCTTCATGCACTGAAGCATTTGCCAGTGCAAAAATATTTTCAAAAATGCATTGACTGCATATGCATCAATGCATAACCTGTGTCTCAAGCCGGTCAGTAACCGGTTGAAACACAGGCAGCGATGAACAGGCCTTGACTGTTCAGAGGGTTGGCAACTGGCCCGGGTGTGCAGCGTAAAGCACCACGATCAGTTATCCGGCGGGCAGGCGGCCGCGGTCGGAGTCACCAATTTGAAGCGCAACCGTCCGGCGTCACCAGTCGTGGCCGGCGGTTGGACAACGCATTACTCAAGGGCCTGCCTCGGCGGGCCTTTCGGAATGCCGCGTGATACGGCAAGGGATCCGCCGGCAGTCGCCGGTGGGCATTGGACAGGAGACAGGACAGTGACGAGCGAGCAACAGACGTTACTGGAAATGCCGCTGTGGCTGGTGATCGTCCTGGCGTTGCTGGGCGGTCTGTCCGGCGAGATGTGGCGGGCCGACAAGGCCGGCGCGCGCGGTTGGTCGCTGATTCGGCGACTGGCCTTGCGCTCCGGGGCTTGCATGGTCTGTGGGGTGTCGACGGTGATGCTGCTGTACGCCAGCGGCATGACGATCTGGAGCGCGAGCGCCTTCGGCTGCCTCACCGCCATGGCCGGCGCCGATGTCGCCATCGGCCTTTATGAGCGTTGGGCGGCCCGGCGCCTCGGGTTGAGGGACGAACGATAGGAGTTGCGAACATGGGCGAACTGGCAACGCTGCACAGCGCGCTGACCGACACGATCAGGGCGGCCATTCCGGAGTTGGCGTCCGTCGATGCCTACACCGAAGGCAGTACACCGCCGACATTTCCGGCTCTGCGCCACGGCATCGTGCGCATGATGGCCGACCCGGCACCTCGGGACGGCCGATCAGTGCTGATCACCACCTTCGAAGCCTACATCACCCCCGACGCCTCCCGACCCCAGGCCCGATTGCAGGGCAGCCTGCTGGCTGCGCAGATGATGGACCTGCTACGGCAGCAGCTCTGGGGCCTGGACTTCGTGGAACCGAGCCGCGACGTGCGTGCCTTCTTCACGGGCTCCGGCTGGCGAGTGCGCTGGGATCAGCCGGTGCTGATGGGTGAACTGCAATGGCACTGGCCTGACGAGCCGCCCGGCAGCCTCAAGCTGGGGTTCAGTCCCGAGACCGGTGCTGGTAACGAGCCGCGCTATCTCTCGCCGGAGGACCTGGCATGAGCTATGTCAGCGCCCTGCATGACCGCATGCTGGCCAGCCTGGTGATTCCGTGCCGCGTGGTGGCGGTGGACCTGGCCGCTGCTCGCGTCAGGGTTTCCGACGGCGGCGGCTGGACCAGCGCCTGGGTACGCTGGCACGCCCAGGCGGCGGGCCAGGCCCGGCACTGGCGCTCACCCAGCCTGGGCGAGCAGGGCGTGTTGCTCAGCCCCAGTGGCGAACCCGCCCAGGGCACTTTCTTCGCCGGCTTGTACGGCAATGCCGGCCGCGCGCCGGACAACCGTGACCATGCCGAGGTCTGGCGCTTCGCCGACGGCGGTTCGCTGGTCTACGACTGGCAGGCCAAGCGCTACGACATCGACCTGCCCAGCGGCAACGCCCAGGTCAAGGTCGGCGCCAGCACACTGACGATCACCGACGGGGCCATCACCCTGAATGCGTCGAGCATCTCCTTGACCGGCAACGTGTCGATCAACGGCCCGTTGACGGTCAGCGCAGACATCAACGGCGGCGGGCGGATCATCGACACCGCTGGCAACACGCCCAACCACAAACACTGAATCGAGCCCGCCATCGCGGGCTTTTTTTTGCCAGGAGAACGCCATGGATGCTTATCAACGCGGCCGGGCCGTGCCGGGAGGTGGACCATGATCGGCATGGACCGTCGCACCGGTCAGCCGCTGGCCGGCATCGCCCATTTGCGCCAGTCCATCGAGGACATCCTCACCACGCCGTTGGGCAGCCGGCGCATGCGCCCGGAATACGGCAGCCAGCTGCGCCGTTACGTCGATCTACCGGTCACCGAGGGCTGGAAGAGCGCAGTGCAGGCCGAGGTCGCCCGCGCCCTCGGTCGCTGGGAACCGCGCCTGGAACTGCAGCGCATCCAGGTCGTCGCTGTGCTGGACGGGCAGGTCAGCCTCGCCCTGAAGGGGCGCTATCTAGGCGATGACGCACTGCTGGAGGTGAGCGTATGAGCCAGGTCGACCTGTCCAAACTGCCCGCGCCGCAACTGCTCGAGGACCTGGACTTCGAGACGCTGTACCAGGCCGATCTCGACACCGTCACAGCCCAGCTGGGCGAGGAGTGGAGCGCTCGCCTGGAGAGCGATCCAGTGAGCAAATTGCTGGAGGTCGGGGCCTATCGCAAGCTGCTCAACCGAGCGCGGGTCAACGACGCGGCCAAGGCCTTGCTGCTGGCGTACGCCCAAGGCAGCGATCTCGATCACCTGGCCGCCAACGTCGCCTTGCAGCGCCTGGTGATCCAAGTCGCCGACTCCAGCACCGTGCCGCCCACCGAGGCGGTTCTGGAGTCCGACGATGCCCTGCGCGAACGGGTGCAACTGGTCTACGAAGGCCTGACCACGGCCGGTCCGCGCAACAGCTACATCCTCCACGCCCGCAATGCCTCGGGACGGGTCGCTGACGCGACCGCCGAGAGTCCTTCGCCAGCGGTGGTCGATGTCACGGTGCTCAGCTTCGACGATCAGGGCGTGGCCTCCCAGGCGCTGCTGGATGAAGTGCGCGCCTACCTGAACGATGACGACATCCGCCCGGTCGCCGACCGGGTCAATGTGCGCAGCGCCCAGGTACTGCCCTATCGGATCGATGCCGTGCTGCACATGGCCGAGAGTGGTCCCGAATACGAGGCCATCCTCACCGAGTGCCAGCGCCGCTTGCAGGCCTGGATCAATCCTCGCCGGCGCCTGGGCGTGGAGGTGGCCCGCTCCGGCATCGACGCCCAGCTGCACATCGATGGCGTCAGTCGGGTCGAGCTGATCGACTGGACCGACATCCGCCCGAGCAAGGCCCAGGCGGCCTGGTGCACAGGCTTCGACCTCAAGCGCGGAGGCTGACATGCAAAGCCTTCTACCGCTCAACCGCACGCCACTGGAGCGCGCCCTTGAGCGCGCTGGCGACGAAGACCTGAAGGTTTCGTTGCGGCAACTCTACAACCCCGACACCTGCCCGGCGCATTTGCTCTATCAGCTGGCCTGGGCCTGGTCGGTGGACCGCTGGGACGACAACTGGAGCGACAGCATCAAGCGCTCGGTGATCCGCTCCACCTTCTTCGTCCACGCCCACAAAGGCACCCTCGGCGCCCTCAGGCGGGTGGTCGAACCCTTCGGCTACCTCATCGAGGTGCAGGAGTGGTGGCAGATGGAGCCTGCGGGTGTGCCCGGTACTTTTGCCTTGAAGGTGGGGGTGACCGACAGCGGCATCGACGAGCAGACCTATCTGGAGTTGACCCGGTTGATCGAGGACGCAAAGCCGCTCAGCCGTCATCTGATTGGCCTGGATATCAGCCTGGAAACCGTGATTCCCGACTATCAGGCCATCGCTCTGAACGACGGCGATACCCTCGAGGTTTACCCCTGGGAGACGGCGGACATCGATGTTCGCCTGATCGCCTACCACCGGATCAACGATCACACTACAGATCTATTGGACATCTACCTCAATGGCTAACACGACCACTCAATTCGGTGGGTTCCTGACCAATGTCGGCGTCGCCCAGCAGGCCAATACGGCCGCGCTGGGACAGCCATGGAACATCACCCACATGCTCATCGGCGATGCCGGCGGTGAGCCTTCGCAAACTGCCGAACCCACGCCCAAACCGACTCAGAGTGCATTGGTCCGTCAAGTTTATCGCGCGCCGCTCAATGCTCTCTATCCGTCGCCGGCCGATCCTGGCGTGCTGGTCGCCGAACTCGTTCTGCCTCCCGAGACCGGGGGATGGTGGATTCGTGAACTGGGTCTGGAAGACGGCAGCGGCAATCTGATTGCCGTGGCCAAGCCAGCACCTAGCTACAAGCCACTGCTGGTCCAGGGCTCCGGTCGCACCCAGACCATTCGCATGCACGTGGTGTTCGGCAACGTTGCCAACGTGACGCTGAAGATCGATCCCAGCATTGTTCTGGCCACTCGCGATTACGTCGACAAGGCCCGTGAGGCCACCGAGCTGTACGCGCGCAATCTGCTCAAGACGCACCTGGAGGCTGGCGATCCCCATCCGCAATACTTGCGCCGCGCCGACGCGGCCAAGGATGATGGCCCGCTGGCCTGGCTGGGCGAAGCCAAAGGCACCGCTGACGCGCTGGTCCTGCAATTCGCCAGCACCGAGACCGTGCTCAAGGCCTATACGGCAGGGCAGCGTTTTCAATTCAAGGCGACCGAGACCAACAATGCCGCGGTGACCGTGAGCATCAATGGCTTGCCGCCTTTGGCCGTCAGGAAAGTTGCCCGAGAAGGGTTGGTCGATCTGGTGCAAGGCGACATCCGCGCAGGCGGCGTCTACGCCTTGAACCACGATGGCAGCGCCTTCCAGCTCAGCGTCGGGGTGGCTGCGGACCATGCTTTCCAGCGCTACTCGTTCGAGACTTCGGTGGGGCAGACGGTCTTCGAGCTGCCTCACAGCGTCGGCAGTACCGTGGTGCTACGCAACGGGCGTGAGATCACCGATTATCTATCCGACGGACATAGCATCACCTTCCTGGCACCTTGTGGTTTTGGCGAGTCGGTACAAATCCTGGCATTCGGCACGTTCCGCTCGGCCGATGCCTACACCAAGGCCGAGACCCAGGCATTACTGGCCACGGCGTCGGCCTTGCCTGTCGGGACCATGTTGCCATTCGCGCGTGGCACAGTGCCTGCCGGCTTCCTCGAGGTGGACGGCAGCGTCCAGAGCGCGTCGGTGTACCCGGACTTGGCCGCCTACCTGGGCACCGCCTTCAACAAGGGTGACGAGCCTGGCGGTTTCTTCCGTCTGCCCGATTCGCGCGGTGAGTTCTTGCGCGGGTGGGACCATGGTCGCGGCGTGGATCCGGGGCGAACGCTGGGCAGTTCACAGGACGATGCCTTCAGGGCACACGCGCACAAGGATGTTGGCTTCATCGATAACGTGGGGGCAGGCTCCGGTATCTCAGGGATCACCGGGGCCACAGGGACCGTCTCCACCCTGTATGGCAAAGGCTACGGCAACAGCACGTCGTCGACCGCCAAGGCATACCAGGAAACCTCCCCAGGCTCCTTGGAGGGGTCGATTCTCGGGCTGACCTCCGGCAGTACGGGCGGTGCAGAAACACGGCCGCGTAACCTGGCGGTCATGTGGTGCATCAAGGCTTGGAACGTGCCTGTCAATCAGGGCACTTTGGACGTCGCGTCCCTGGCTGCGCTTACCGCCCAGGCGACCGAAGTTACCAATGGGACGGCACGGCTGGCCTCTCAGAGCGAGGTCGACAGTGGGGTCGTCGACAACGCGATCGTGACCCCGAAGAAGATGCGGTGGGGCTTTTCCGCCCAGTTCGGCACCAATGGCTACATGGTATTTCCTACGTGGCTAGGGGGGCTGATCCTTCAATACGGCTCGAGCGCGACCACTACCGAAAGTGCCGAGGTTCGCTTCCCGATAGCCTTTCCCAACCGCTGTTTCTGGGTCGGGGCGTACGACAACACCCCGCCCGGTGGCACCATCCGTGCGTTCTGGCAGTTCCGTGGACTGAACACTGCAGGCATGAACGTGCTGAACATGGGCACGTTCACTCGAGGCTCAACCGGCTGGGGCGGTCCCACGCTGTCCGCCTGTCCCTATTTCGCAATTGGTTTTTGAACAGGGAGGTCTCCATGAAGCGGTTCTACAGTCAGAGCACCGGCACCACCTATCTAGTCGGTGTCCATTCACACATGCCAGCCGACGCCGTGCCGTTACCGGAAAGTGTATTCCTGCAGGTCATCTGCAATCCTGAGCCCGACAAGGTGCGCGACCACGATGAAAATGGTTTGCCCGTGCTCATAGACCGGCCCGCGCCTACGCTCGCCGAGCGTTCCGCTCGCGAACGGGCCTGGCGCGATGCCCGGCTGCAAGGCGATCAGTGGCTCGTCGTGCGCCATACCGAAGAACAGGCATTGGGCTTGCCTACCACGCTCAGCGCCGATCAATACGAAGCGCTGCTGCACTATCGACAGGCGCTGCGTGAATGGCCGGCCAGCGGTAGCTTTCCCGATGAGTCGGCTCGCCCGGTGGCACCGGACTTACCTGACAGCCTGGAGGAGCGACCATGAGTCGTGCTGATGAACTGGCCGCGCTGGAGCGCGGCATGGCCGCCGTGAGAGGGCTCGGTAATCGTCCTCTCACTCGCGACAAGATCCTCGGGGAACACGAAACCGGTGTGGTGTTGGTCGATGCGTCGGCAGGCAACCTCACCATCACGCTTCCGCGGGCCAACAAGATCATGGATGTGCGCGTGCAGCGGGTGGACAACGCTCTGAACCGGCTGGTGATTCAAGCCGCTGGTGGCGAAACCATCCGCTTTCATACCCGTCTTCGCGCCGGCGGCTACCCGTTCTTCGTATTGATCGGCGCCGACGACTTCTGGCACTTGCGCAGCGATGCCGCAGGCGGCTGGCAGCTAATGGACCGGCTGGACACCACGTCGTTGGGCCGCTGTGTATTCGAAACCACGACCGTGCTCAATCCCGGTGGCTGGCAGGCCTGCGACGGTCGCCTGTTCGATCGGCAGCAATGGCCTTGGTTGTGGGATCACGCCCAGCAGTCCGGAATGTTGGTGGCCGAATCGGAGCGTACCGGCATGGAAGGTGCCTGGAGCCGAGGTGATGGCACGAGCAACCTGCGCATACCGGATCTGCGAAGCGAATTCCTGCGTTGTCTGGACGAGGGGCGTGGCATTCATCCAGACCGGCGAGGAGGTGCATTACAGAGGGGCACACGCTTCGCCTACGGTGGCGGTGCCAAAGGCATCGGTGCACTTGGCGCCTGGTGGAGCGACAGCCTGTACCAGCTCGAGGACGCCGATGAGTTCGTTCAATTGCCCACCCCGGCAAATGGCGGCGCCATCTATCCGGCGGGAACCAATTACCAGAACAACACCAGCGACATGCTGTTCTACGAGTATCGCCCAAGGCCACGAAACATCGGTTTGCCAGCGCGTATCAAACTCATCTGACGCGCCGATTCGCAACAGCCCGAGGCCCCGCATCCCGCGGGGCCTTTTCATTTCCATCACACACCGGAGTAACCCTACATGAGTGGATTCTTCCACGGCGTCACCGTCACCAACGTCGACACCGGCGCGCGCAACATCGCCCTGCCGTCGTCTTCCATCATCGGCCTGGTCGACACCTTCACCGAAGGTGCCGGCGTCACGGCCAAGGCCAACGACCTGGTGCTGATCACCAGCGAGCGCGAGGCGGTCGCCGCCTTCGGCGCCAATGCGGCGATCACCCAGGCCTGCCGGGCCATCTACAGCCGCGCCAAGGCGGTGATCGTCGCCTGCGGCGTGAGCAAGCTGGAGGATGCCGCCGAGCAGACCGCCGCCATCATCGGCGCTGTCCAGCCCGACGGCAAGCGCACAGGCCTGCAGGCACTGCTCGACGGCAAGAGCCGCTTCAACGCCCAGCCGCGCCTGCTGGTGACCCCCAAGCACAGTGCGACCCAGGCCGTCGCCACCGCACTGATCGCCCTGGCCGACAAGCTGCGCGGCATCGCCATCATCGACGGTCCCAACACCACCGATGAAGCGGCCCTGGCCTACGCCAAGAACTTCGGTGCCAAGCGCGCCTTCCTGGTCGATCCGGGCGTGCGTTATTTCGACACCGCCGCCCAAGCCACCGTCGATGCTCCCGGCTCCGCCTGGATCGCCGGTCTGTTCGCCTGGACCGACCGTGAATACGGCTTCTGGGCTTCGCCGTCGAACAAGGAACTGGTGGGTATCACCGGCACCACCCGTCCGGTGGAATTCCTCGACGGCGACGACAGCTGCCGCGCCAACCTGCTGAACAACGCCAACATCGCCACGCTGATCCGCGATGACGGCTTCCGCCTGTGGGGCAACCGTACGCTGTCCAGCGATCCGAAGTGGGCGTTCGTCACCCGCGTGCGCACCCTGGACATCGTCATGGACGCGATCCTCTATGGCCACAAATGGGCCGTGGACCGCTCCATCACCGCCACCTACGTCAAGGACGTCACCGAAGGCCTGCAAGCCTTCATGCGCGACCTGAAGAACCAGGGCGCGATCATCAACTTCGAGGTCTTCGCCGACCCGGAGCTGAACACCGCCAGCCAGCTGGAGCAGGGCAAGGTGTACTGGAACATCCGCTTCACCGACGTCCCACCTGCCGAAAACCCCAATTTCCGCGTCGAAGTCACCAACCAGTGGCTGACCGAAGTCCTCGATACCGCCGCTTAAGGAGCGCATCTACATGGCAATGATTCCCGAAACCCTGGCCAACCTGAACCTGTTCGTCGACGGTGTGAGCTTCCAGGGCGATGTACCCAGCCTGACCCTGCCCAAACTCGCTCTGAAGATGGAGGAGTACCGCCCCGGCGGCATGGACCTGCCCGTCTCGATGGACCAGGGCATGGAGAAGCAGGAAGCGGCATTCACCACCAGCGGCGTGCGCCGCGAGTCGCTCAAATTCTTCGGCCTGGCCGATGGCACGGCCTTCAATGGCACCTTCCGCGGCGCCTTCAAGGGCCTCAAGGGCCAGATCAACCCCGTGATCGTCACCCTGCGCGGCGCGCTCAAGGAAGTCGACATGGGCGACTGGAAATCCGGCGACAAGGCCGAGATCAAGCACAGCGTCGCGCTGACCTACTACAAGCTGGAAGTCGATGGCCGACTGGTCTACGAGATCGACGCCCTGGGCATGAAGCGGGTCATCGATGGTGTCGATCAACTGGCTTCCCAGCGCGCTGCGCTGGGTCTGTAAGGAGCGCGGCATGACTCAGCACAATGCGCAGCCCGCGTGGCTGCACGTGGCCGCCGATCGCGTCACCGTCAGGCTGTCGCGACCCAGCGAGGCCAATGGCGTGCAGGTCGACAGCCTGTCGCTGCGCGCCCCGACCGTGCGTGACATGCGCAACGCCCAGGCCGGCGGCGCCAAGGACGACGAGCAGCGCGAACTGAATCTGTTCGCGTCCCTGGCCGAAGTGGGCATCAAGGACTTGGAGGGCCTCACCCTGAAGGACTATGGCCGCCTGCAGGCCGGATACTTTCGCCTGGTGCAGGACGACGCGGTTTGACCCGGCCCGGCAGAAGGCCGCCGCTCGCCGGCTGGCCAAGGAGCTGAACTTTTCTGCCAGCGAAATCATGACCATGTCGTTCAGCGACATGGTCTGGTGGCTGGTGGATTCCGAGGAGTGATGGATGGCGAAACGACCAGAGACTGTTCTGGGGGAGGCCTACGCATCCAGTACGGTCTCCCCGACGATATTCGATCATTACCGCGCCAGGTTCGCCGATCATTGGTCGCCTTATGGCGACGCTCCATTGATGGTGTCTCCAGGTATCAACCAGTGGCATCTTCCAGAGCACGCGGCGAGCAATGGTCCCTCAGCAACCCGCGCCTCGGCGAATGCGTTCGAGGCCTACCCGTGGAGGTTTCCACCCGCCTGGGCGCCTTATGCCAAGGGGCCTGGGCAGCCTTCGTCCGCTGCCGTTGCCTGGCAGTTTGGCAAACCAGTTTCCGCCCAGCCAACCCTTGGCCATACAGTCACGTCTGCCGCTGCAGCGAGCGCCGGCTCGACCGGCCGGGATTCTGGAGGGGTGCTTGAACTCCCCCCGATCGAAATCACGGCCGAGCCTGAGCCCCGGATCAAACCCTCGCGATCGGTCCGCAAGCGCAAGAAGGAGACGCCACGTCGCTCGACAGTGGTTGAGCCAGGGGGTACTTCACGCCGTGTCTCGCAGGCAGAGGTCACGTCGCGTCCAGCGCTCGCCCCCAGCGAGCCAACGCGCTTGGGCAGGGCAGTTGCCGAAGCCCAGGGCGGACGCTCGGGAACGGTACTGGACATCGCGCTCAAAGGCGCCTTCACCACCTTCAACGCAGGCAGTGCCGAGCAGCAGCTGTCCGGCTATGCAAGCGCCGTTGGAGCGCCTCTGGCGGGGCTTGCGGGCAAGACCGTGGGCGCATACCTGTTCCCCGGTGCTGCTGGCAAGGTCGCGTCCGAGGTGGGCGGCATCGCCTTGAGCATGGCTGCCGACAAGGCGGGGCCTTCGCTTGCCAAGGCACTGCTGGCCAAGCCGCCCACAGCGCAGGGCGTGGCGGACCCCGCGCAGGTCGATCCGTATTCGAAGATGATGCGTACGCTCAACGATGCGGCGGCCACCACCGCCGTGGTCGGCACGGCGGCCGCAGGATGGGAGGCGACCAAGCAGCGCCTCTGGAAGCAGGCACTACCCTCGCTGGTTTCACAGGTGAGCAAGGGGCCTGCCTACAACCCGGTGACCTGGCTGGCGGCCGAGGGCGCAGCGAAGTGGGCCTACACCGCTGCGACAGCCAAGACCGCCGAGGAACGGGGGGCTGGATACGGCGGGGCGGTAGGGGGTGTGCTGCTGGGAGCAGGTGTGGGGGCGGCGCTCACCAGCGTTGGCCTGGCTGCCGCTGCACCCGTCGGGGTCATGATCGGTAACTTCCTCGGCGACCAGATCGGCTCGGCGGTCGGGGGCTACCTGGGCGCCACGTTCTTCTCATCCGAGCCGGAAGATGTGAAAGGCGCCGCCGATCGGTCCAAAAGCGTGACGCCGTCTTTGCCGGCATCGCCGAATCCGGATGTACCCAGGGTCATCGACGCCGAGCGGCCAGCAGACGGCACCAAGGTCGCGGGCCCGTCCAGTGATCAGTCACCCGCCTTGCGAGCTGCGACGTCCCTGGGCAAGGCTGTTGTCGAGCGACAGTCGATACGGCTCGTCCCACCCGTCGCGGTCAAGGCGGGCAAGGCGGTAAATGCGGTAAATGCGGTAGATGTGGTAAATGCGGCAGAGGCGGAAAATGCGGTAGATGATGCACAGCCGCAACCCGCTACCACGTCTGGTCGCCAAGGCTGGCCGCCAGTGATCTCGAGCCCTTCGCTGGCACCGGGGGTGATGTCACTGCCGAACCTCGACATTCGTGTTCCCGCGCAATCTCGCCAGGTGTCGTCAAGGTCGACCTCTGCAGCGGGGCTGCCGCGGGTATCGCCGCGCGTCTCGCAAGTGCCACGGCTGATGTCGACCGTCCCGAACGGACCCATTGCACAGCTACCGGTCGACGCGATGTCCCACATTCCCCTGGGGAGCGCCATCGGCCAGCCTTCGACCGCTGAGCGGTCATCGGTACCTACCGTTGGCCGGGGTATGCATCACCTTGTCGTGTCGCGAAGTGTACTTGGCACTCCGGCAGGATTTCCCGTGGTGACGGGTTTCTCGGCACTGCCGGCCATGGCGCCGGAGCCAGTCGATTTCCCAGTCGCGGTGAGCCTGCAAGCGCCGGCGACGGAGCTAGCGGTCCCCCCAGCGACCAGCAGGTTGCCGAAAAACCTGGCACCGGCGCAGCCAGCTCGCGGTGCCGCCGAGCCGCCTGCCGCCAGCCCGCCGGTCAACTTCACCACCCACATCCCCATCACGGTGCAAGCCCCGGCCGTCACCCACGATCAGCTGGCGCTGGATCTGGAAGCGGCCGTGCGCAGCGTACTGGAGAAACGCCAGAGGGCCGAGGAGGCACGTCTGGCGGATCCTCTGCGACTCTTCTAACGGGAGCCACATTCATGACCTACCTGGAGCAATTGCAGGGTGCCCTGCATGCGCTGGTCAAGGCGGGCGAGCAGGGGCGTCGGCGTGCCGGCGCCATGCTCGATCCCATGGGCCAGGCGGTCGATCACGTCAAGGAAGCGGCCAGCGAGCTGCAAGCGCTGCCGTGGGTCGGCCCGACCATTGGCAAGCGCCTGCAACGCACGATGCGTGCCATCGACTCGGCGCAGGCGCGGGTGAACAAGGTGATCGCCCGCTACGACAAGACCCTCGACGAGGTGCGCAAGGTACAGACACGCATCGATGCGTTTTCCGAGCACCTGGGCAAGGCCGGCGCGGCTATCCGCAAGGTGGTCGGCGATGTCCGGGCCGTGGGCCAGGGCGTGCTCGCCGCCCTTGGCTTCGCGCCGTTGACCACGCCGGCCGCCGAGGCGATCAAGCCGTTTCCCCACCTGCTGGTGCTGCAACCGCTCAGGCCCAACGCAGCGCCTTACTACTTCAATCTCGACACCGCCGCATTCGATCAATTGCGTCGGCAGACCCGATTCAACTGGGCCGCGCAGGCGCGCCTCAGCCGCGAAAGCGCACAACAGGCCGTCGGCCAGGGCGAGGAGACCATCAGCCTGAGCGGCGCGATCTTCCCATCCTTCAAAGGTGGCCTGGGTCAGTTGCAGACGCTGCGCAGCATCGGTCGCCAGCTGCTGCCGATTAGCCTGACCACCGGTTACGGCGAGGTCCTGGGCAACTGGTGCCTGACCCGGATCGATGAGGACCAGAGCAATCTGCTGGCCGGCGGCATTCCACGTAAACAGGCTTTCTCACTGGAGTTCACCCGCTATGGCCAAGACCTGCAGAACGTCTGAGGGCGATGTGCTCGACACGCTCTGCCAGCACTATTACGGCCACTTGCAAGGCACGCTCGAAGCGGTCCTGCAGGCCAATCAGGGGCTAGCCGACGAAGCGCAGCCGTTTCGCGCAGGGGTGATCATCGACTTGCCCGACAGCCCTGTCGTCAGCGCCAGCGGCGTGCAGTTGTGGGACTGACGACCGCCATCCACTTTCGCCCATGGAGGTCCAAACCATGACACCTGTCTTCAGCATCCGCGCCGACGGGCAGGACGTCACCGCCCTGATCGACGACCGCCTGCTGTTGCTGCGCACCACCGACAGACCGGGTCTGGACGCGGACGAATTCGAGCTGCGCCTCGACAGCCGCGATGGCGCGCTGGCGTTGCCGTCGCGGGGGGCGCTGCTGGAAGTGCACCTGGGCTACGCGGGCCAGCCGCTGACGCTGCTGGGACGCTACACGGTCGATGAGGTGGAGCTGTCCGGTCCGCCGGACACCCTGGTGATCCGCGGCAAGGCCAGCGACCTGTGCGGCAGCGGCAGGACCATCCGCAGCGGCAGTTGGGAGAATGCGTCGTTGCAGCGCATCGTCGCCGAGATCGGCGCCCGTAATGGCTGGCAGGCGATCTGCCCGGTGACGACCCGCGTGCTGCGCGTGGATCAGTTCGGTGAGTCGGATTTCAACTTCATCACCCGCTTGGCGCGTCAATACGATTGCACCGCCAAGCTCGCCAACGGCCAGTTGCTGGTGCTACCTCGCCAGGCCGGCAAGAGCGCCAGCGGTCAGGCACTGGGCGTGGTGAGGGTGATGCGCAGCGAGGTGAGCCAGTGGCAGTTCCGCCTGGACGACAAGGCCTCGCGCAAGGCCGTGCGCACCTGCTACCAGAACCCGGCCACCGGGGCGCTGGAGGTGGTCGAGCTGGCCAATTCCGACAGCTCGGGCAACGCTCGACCGGTGCACACGGATCGTCATCTGTACCCCGATCGCAGCGCCGCCGAGCAAGCCGCGCGGGCCCACCTGGCCAGCTTCAACCGCGACACCGCGCAGGTGCGCCTTGACATGCCGGGGCGCACCGACCTGTTCGTAGAGCGCAGCCTGGACATCGCAGGTTTCGTCGACGGACTCGATGGCCAATACCTGGTCGACTCGGTCGAGCAGCGGTTCACCCTTTCCGGCTGGCGGACCACCGTGCAGTGCAACGGGGGGCGCACCGGCAAGGCCCGAAACAAGGGGCAGGGACCCCGCAGGGCCGGCTCGCTCAAGGCGTGAGCCGATTCTGCCTGTTCAGCAAGGAGCTACCAATGCTCGTCGATTTTCGTTGTGGCCAGTGCCGCAAGCTGCTGGCCCGCATCACCCCCGCTTCCGAACTCCAGATCAAGTGCGGCCGCTGTCGCACCTTGAATCATGTGAACGCCACGAGCGTCGAGCCCTCGCCTGCGAGCGATCCACTGGCGGAGTGCTCCGCCGACCCTACCGATAGCAATGGAGAATGTAATCATGTCGCTCACCCCACAGGACATTCAGGACTGCAAGGCACTGGTCACCAGCATCTGGGGCGCCAGTGTGGCTGACAACCTCGACTACAACGAAGAAGTGGTCGAAGTGGTCCGCACCACCGTCGAGCAGATCAGCCTCTGCTCGCAACGGCTGGCCGACTTCTTTTCGGCGCTGATCATCGTCGTTGGCGGCGTGGCGGCTGCCGTCTACTCGCGCGAGTGGCTGGTCAAGGGCGCGCAGAAGATCGCCGATCAGATCCAGGAACTCAAGGACGCCAACTTCCAGGCCCGGGCCTGCATCGCCCAGGCTGCGGCCACCTATCGTTCGCCGCTGGAAATGGCCTCGCTGGGTATCTGAGCCGTCCCCTCACTCACTTTCTCGAACGAGCCCGGGCACTGCCTGGGCTTTTCAGCGTGAAGCGGAGGTAACCGATGCTCACAGACGCTCAACTGGCTCATATCTTTCCCCTGGCCGGCACGCGTGTCGGCCAGTTCCTCGATCCACTGAACCTGGCTATGGCCCACTGGCAGATCGACCATCCCAAGCGCATTGCGGCTTTCCTGGCTCAGATCGGCCATGAGTCCGGTCAACTGCGTTACGTCAGGGAGCTGGGCAGCGACAGCTACCTGGCTCGCTACGACACCGGCGCGCTGGCATTGCGGCTGGGCAACACGCCCGAGGTCGATGGCGATGGCCAGCGCTATCGTGGCCGGGGGCTGATCCAGGTCACCGGGCACAACAACTATCAGGCCTGCAGCCGCGCGCTGTTCGGCGACGAGCGCCTGCTGGCGCAACCGCAGCTGCTCGAACAGCCGCGCTGGGCCTGCGAATCGGCCGGCTGGTTCTGGCAATCCCGCGGCCTCAACGCCCTGGCCGATCGGGGCGAATTCAACCGCATCACCCGGCATATCAATGGTGGGCTCAATGGTCTGGACGATCGTCTCGCCCTGTGGGCCCGCGCCCGGGAGGTCTTGTGCTGAGCCGTTGGCACCTGGCTGCTTGCCTGGTGCTGATGCTGGCGGCAGCGGCATTGGGCTGGCAGGTCCAGGGCTGGCGCTGTGAGCGTATGCAGGCCGAGTCGGATCAGTTGCAGGCCCAGCAGCGGGTCGAGCAGGTCGAGGCGTTGAACGCTCAGCTGCATGCCGAACGGGTGCAGCGCCAGGGTCTTGAAAGCCGTCTGAACGCCAGTGAATCCCAGCATTTCCAGGAGCTGACCGATGCACAACTCACTCAGGCTCGCCTGCGCGATCGCCTTGCTACTGCCGATCTGCGCCTGTCGGCCCTTGTCGAGCGCGATAGCGCCTGCGCCCCGGTGCCTGCCGCCACCGGCGCCAGCGGCGTGGATCATGGCGCCATACGCGCCCGACTTGACCCGACGCATGCTCGACGAATTATCGCCATCACCGACGACGGCGACCGGGGGCTGATCGCCCTGCGTGCCTGCCAGGCCTATGTGCGCGCACTGGCACCTTGAACCCTTGTTTGGGCGGGTGAGGGTGGTAGGGTAGAGCGCTGTCACGCCAGGAGCCTGCCATGGACCCCATCACCGATCTTTCCATTCGCCTCGGCGATCACCTGCGGCGCCTGGGTGCCCAGGTGAGCACTGCCGAGTCCTGTACCGGTGGCGGTATCGCCGAAGCGATCACCCGAGTTCCCGGCAGTTCTGCCTGGTTCGAGGCAGGTTATGTGACCTACTCCAATGCCCAGAAGACGCGCCAGCTCGGCGTGGCGCCGCCGCTGTTCGAGCAGGTCGGTGCGGTCAGCCAGGAGGTGGTCGAGGCCATGGCCCGTGGCGCCCGTTCAGCCAGCGGCGCGCGTTTCGCCGTGGCCGTCAGCGGGGTCGCTGGGCCGGACGGCGGCTCGGCGGCCAAGCCGGTCGGCACCGTATGGCTGGCGTGGGCCGACGGCGACCGTGTGCTCAGTGCGCGTCGCCAGTTCGACGGCGACCGCGAAGCTGTGCGGCGGCAGACGGTGATGGCCGCTTTAGACGGCTTGTTACAGCTTGGCGGGGAGTAAATCGTCCGGCGGGGGTAGGCGGAAACGAATCCCTGTGGAATAATACTGGCTACTTATACAGGTATTCCCGGCCGTCAGGGCCAAGTCGAACACGTGAGGATTTCAATGGACGACAACAAGAAGCGCGCCTTGGCTGCGGCCCTGGGTCAGATCGAACGTCAATTCGGTAAAGGCGCTGTCATGCGCATGGGCGACCACGAGCGCCAGGCCATTCCTGCCATTTCCACCGGCTCTCTCGGGCTGGACATCGCCCTGGGCATCGGCGGTTTGCCCAAAGGCCGTATCGTCGAGATCTACGGTCCCGAGTCGTCGGGCAAGACCACCCTGACCCTATCGGTCATCGCCGAAGCTCAGAGGAGCGGTGCCACCTGCGCCTTCGTCGACGCCGAGCACGCCCTGGATCCCGAGTACGCGGGCAAACTGGGCGTCAACGTCGACGACCTGCTGGTTTCCCAGCCCGATACCGGCGAGCAGGCTCTGGAAATCACCGACATGCTGGTGCGTTCCAACGCTGTAGACGTGATCATCGTCGACTCCGTGGCTGCCTTGGTGCCCAAGGCCGAGATCGAAGGCGAAATGGGTGACATGCACGTCGGCCTTCAAGCGCGCCTGATGTCCCAGGCCCTGCGCAAGATCACCGGTAACATCAAGAACGCCAACTGCCTGGTCATCTTCATCAACCAGATCCGCATGAAGATCGGCGTGATGTTCGGTAGCCCTGAAACCACGACCGGCGGTAACGCGTTGAAGTTCTACGCGTCCGTACGTCTCGACATCCGCCGTACCGGTGCGGTGAAAGAGGGCGACGAGGTGGTCGGTAGCGAAACCCGCGTCAAGATCGTCAAGAACAAGGTCTCGCCACCCTTCCGCCAGGCCGAGTTCCAGATCCTGTACGGCAAGGGTATCTACCGTAACGGCGAGATCATCGACCTGGGCGTTGCCCAAGGTCTGGTCGAGAAGTCCGGTGCCTGGTACAGCTATCAGGGCAACAAGATTGGCCAGGGCAAGGCCAACGCGGCCAAGTACCTGCAAGAGAATCCAGCCATCGGTAGTGAAATCGAGAAGCAGATTCGTGACAAGCTGCTCAACGCCGGTGCCGTGGCTGCTGCCGGCAAGGCAGCAGCAGCCGAGGCAGGGGCTGCCGACGCGGCCGAGGCTGAGGCTGGCGTCTGATCAGCGAGGTTAGGCAACCGTGTCCGTCGTACTCGACACACCCGTCGCCGTTCGACGGACAGCCATGGACCTGCTCGCCCGTCGTGAACACGGGCGGGTCGAGCTGACCCGCAAGTTGCGACAGCGGGGCGCCACCGACGAGCTCATCGAGCCCGCACTGGATCGGCTCGCTGAGGAAGGACTGCTGAGCGAAGCCCGTTATCTGGAAAGCTTCATCAGGTATCGATCAGGTGCCGGCTATGGCCCGGCGAGAATTCGTGAAGAGCTGGGCCAGCGTGGCCTTGATCGAAGCGATGTCGAACAGGCACTGCGCGACAGTGGCGTGGACTGGGCTGCTCGACTACGCGACGTCTGGCAGCGCAAATACAACGGTGAGCGCCCGGCGGATCCCCGGGCTCGTGCTCAGCAAACACGTTTTCTGGCCTATCGGGGTTTTTCCCTGGACATGATCGGCAGATTGCTCAGCGGTCGCGATCTTTGTGAATGACGACGGCCTACATGGCTGATTCGACGCATGCCCGTCGAGTCAGTCATGTAGGCCGTTTTGCGTTCGATCGGAACTGAAATGCGAGAACACCGGGTGTCAGGGGCACGCCGAGGTCGACCAGTGCTCCGGCACATTGATGAAGTCGATCAGCTCGCGCAAGCGGCCCTGATCGCGGCCTGTGAAGGTAAACACCAGGCGGGGCAGTTGGCTGTGACCGTCGTCCTCGTACGGGCCGTCACTGTGGAGCTTTTGCACGTAGTCGCCGCTCAGGCACAGGTCTGCGAAGCGCTCCTGCATTTCAGCCAGCGCGATGGCGCTCAAGGGGCGTTGCATGCGTAGCACGAATTGGGTTTTCAGCCACCGGCTGGAGTGATAGTTGCGGTAGAACTGGGTGATCTCCTCAACCGCCTCCTCGGGACTGTGGACCAGTCGTACCAGCTTGAGGTCGTTGGGCAATATGTAGCGATTGTCCTCCAGCTGATGCTTGATGAAACTCAGGGCGTCCCGCCAGAAGCTGCCGTCAGGTGTATCGAGCAGCACCACGGGCACCAGCGGGCTTTTCCCGGTCTGGATAAGCGTCAACACTTCCAGCGCTTCATCGAGGGTACCGAAGCCACCTGGGCAGAGCACCAGCGCGTCGGCTTCCTTGACGAAGAACAGTTTGCGAATGAAGAAGAAATGGAAGGGCAGTAGCTTGTCGGTGCCCTCGACCGTGGCGTTGGCATGTTGCTCGAACGGCAGGCGGATGTTGAAACCCAGGCTGTTGTCGGTGCCTGCACCCTCATGGGCCGCCGCCATGATGCCACCGCCAGCCCCTGTGATGACCATCAGTTGCGCGTGCGCCAGTTGCGCGCCAAGCTCGCGGGCCAGGGAGTAGATTGGATGCTCCTGAGGCGTGCGGGCCGAGCCGAACACCGTGACCTTGCGCCGAGCCTTGTAGCGTTCGAGGCTGCGGAACGACTGATCCAGCTCGCGAAGCGCCTGCAGGGTGATCTTGGCATTCCAGCGGCTCGCGTCGTCGCAGGCCATGCGCAGGACGGTCTGCATCATCTCGCGGTACAGTGGCAGGTTAGGGCTGTCGGGGGCGGCCTGTTGCAGCAGCGGGTCGATGACGCTGAGGTCGACGCCCTGTTCGTTGAGGTAGGCGGACAAAAGCTCATTGGGTAGGTAGGGCATTCGACATCTCCTTGTACAGCGACCCGCGCAGGCTCGGCACGGCATTCCGTTTTCAGTGCCAGGATGCATCAGTGGCGAGCGGTCCAGTGTTCAGATCGGGGTTCAGATCGAGGGTAGCGGCCGCTACGCGCGCGGCCGTCGACACGCATTCATGGATCGAGAGTGTCGAGCGAGCACTCCGACCCTGGTCTGCGCGCCTAACCACCGGAGCGGCCCGCCTGCCTGGCTCAGTATTCGAGAATCACTTCCTCTTGTTGCCAGCCTGGCAACTGGCGGCGTCGAAGGCCTGATCCATGACCGGTTCGTTGGTCTTGTAGACGGTAAAGCGATACACCATCACCGCGCCCTTGGTCATCAGTTGGCGATAACCGGTATTGTGGCACACGCTCTGGCCCAGTTGGTCACGGACTTGTTCGGGACTCTGCTGCATGCGCGCGGCATGCTCGGGGCGCACGCTCAAGTGATTGACCAGCGCTCTGCCCTGCTCGACGGTGTAGCCTTGATCGAGAATGTCCTCATTGACGGCACGAGGCGTACCCACACTGCTTTCCTTGGCAACCTTCTGCAGCAGCTGGTTCAGCTCGTAGTCCTGCTTGGAGGCTGCTTGCGCCGCCAGTGGCAAAGCGAGCATCAGGCTCAGGGTCGGGACGATAACACGCAGCATGGATCTCTCCTGGTTCGATAACTGGCGCTTGGACCGGCGCTGGCAGGCGGCGTTCCATGAGCGCCTGGGCCGACGGCGGACGTCGCAGGGCTGGAAGTATAGGGGAGCAGGAAGGTGTCCTGCACGGCAAACCTGATCGTGCTCTGGTAAACTTCGGCTTTGCCTGACCCGAGTCGCTCCGTGTTTGCTCATCTTCCGTTTTCAGGCATGCAGCCATGAGTCATGCCGTAGCCCGTTTGCGCGCCGAACGACTGGCGCGCAGCAACAAGCCCTTCATCGCCCGCGGCTCACGCGCCGATCGCTGCCCCGATTGCCGGGTGATCGCCAGTCATTGCCTGTGTGACTGGAAGCCGCGTGTCCAGGCCGAGTCCGCCATGTGCCTGGTGATGCATGATACCGAGCCGTTGAAGCCCACCAATACCGGATGGTTGATCGCCGACCTGATCGCAGAGACCTGGGCGTTTGGCTGGCAACGCACGGACGTCGACTCACGCCTGTTGGCGTTGCTGGACGATCCTCGCTGGCAACCTTATATCGTGTTCCCGGGGGAGTTCGTCGCGCCGCAGCGAGTGGTCACGGAGGTCGCCAGCACGCCCGGCAAGCGACCGCTGTTCATACTGCTGGACGCCACGTGGACCGAAGCGCGCAAGATGTTCCGCAAGAGCCCATACCTGGATCGCTTCCCGGTGCTGAGCCTGCAAGCCGAGCAGATGTCGCGCTACCGCTTGCGACGTTCCAAGCGCGACGACCATTTCTGCACCGCGGAAGTAGCAGCCATGTGCCTGGATCTGGCAGGCGACCATCGCGCGTCTCAGGCGCTGGATGCCTACCTGGATGTGTTCAGCCTGCACTACCTCAGTGGCAAGCGACATTGGGCGCTGGACGTACAAGATGAAGCGCATCGGCGGCTGCAGCCCTTTCTATAGTCGAAGGTGCAGACCCGGCGGACAGGTTCATACTGTCCGGCAGGGAGCGAGCCGTTGACCGCAGGGCAATTGGCTTGACCACCCGGACAGTGCTCGGCATCCTTGGCGCCGATTCGGCCATGACGCCTGCGCCCTTGCCGGCCGTGTCGCATCCTCGCCGCAGGCGACGCCGTCGCCAGCGTTTCGCGTTGCCCACCAGGCATCGGCTTCGCCGCCCGCCCTGCCTGGTACAGAACAGGACTCCTGGATCGATGGCTAGCTACGAAATCCTGATTGCCGATGACCATCCGCTGTTTCGCAGCGCGCTGCGCCAGGCCGTGACCTTGGGGCTCGGGCCAGATGTCCGGCTGGTGGAGGTCGCCAGCATCGCCGAGCTGGAAACCCGTCTCAGCGAAAAAGCCGACTGGGACCTGGTGTTGCTCGACCTGAACATGCCGGGGGCCTACGGTTTTTCCGGGCTGGTGCTGCTGCGTGGGCAATACCCGCAAATACCGGTAGTGATGGTGTCCGCCCAGGAAGAGGCGGCCGTGGTGGTGAAATCGCGGGAGTTCGGTGCCAGCGGTTTCATTCCCAAATCCAGCCCCTTGGAAACCATCCAGGATGCCGTGCACAAGGTGCTCGATGGCGAAGTGTGGTGGCCGCCCCAGGCGTTCGACAAGGTTGATGTCTCGGCCGAGGCCAAAGCCGCCAGCGAAGGGCTGGCCAGCCTCACGCCCCAGCAGTTCCGTGTGCTGACGATGGTCTGCGAAGGCCTGCTGAACAAACAGATCGCCTACGAGCTCAGTGTCTCGGAAGCGACCATCAAGGCGCACGTCACGGCGATTTTCCGCAAGCTGGGGGTTCGCACCCGAACCCAGGCCGCCTTGCTGTTGCAACAACTCGAATCCGTTTCTGCGAGCTGAGACGGCCGACTTCACGCTTTTTTGACCCGGCGTGCACTAGCCTGCCAGCTTTTCTCAGGTACACCCCATGTCGCCATTCAAGGGCCAGACCGGCCTCAAACGCATCTTCAATGCCGCCGGCTATTCGTTCGATGGCCTGCGGGCCGCCTTCAGGGGCGAGGCCGCTTTTCGCCAGTTGGTGCTGCTGAACCTGCTGTTGATTCCCGCCGCCTTCTGGCTGCCCGTGAGCCGAGCCGAGCGCGCCATCCTCATTGCGGTGTGTCTGCTCGGGCTGATCGTCGAGCTGCTCAACTCGGCGGTGGAGGCGGCCATCGATCGTATTTCCCTGGAGCGTCACCCGCTGTCCAAGAATGCCAAGGACATGGGCAGCGCCGCCCAGTTCGTCGCCTTGAGCATGGTGGCGCTGGTGTGGGGCGTGATCCTGCTGGGCTGAGGGTCAGGCGATGGACGGCAGCACGATCTCGTCGCTGCGTCGCACGCCGGCGGTGAAGCTGCGACACAGATCGAGGAACTCGCGCATCGCCGAGGTCTGGTACTTCTGTTTGTGCCAGATGAAATAGAACTGGCGCAGCAGGTCCAGTTCCGTGGTTTCCACCGCCACCAGGCTGCCACGCCGGAACGCATCACGCAGCGCCAGGCGAGAGATGCAGCCGATCCCCAACCCCGACTCCACTGCGCGCTTGATCGCCTCGGTGTGTTCGAGCTCCAGACGGATGTTCAGGTTGGCACGGTGATGACGCATGGCCTGGTCGAAGGTCAGGCGGGTGCCAGAACCCTGTTCGCGCAGGATCCACGCCTCCTGGGACAGTGCATCGATGTCGGCCCTGCCGATGTTTGCCAAGGGGTGCTGTGGGGCACAGAACACCACTAGCTCATCCTCGACCCAGGGCTGAACCTCCAGGTCGGGATGGTTGCAATCGCCTTCGATCAGGCCCAGATCAATTTCGTAGTGCGCGACCTGTTGCACGATGTGGGCCGTGTTCTGCACGTGCAGCTTCACCTGACTTTCGGGATGGACCTGCATGAAACTGCCGATGAGCAGGGTTGCCAGGTAGTTGCCAATCGTGAGAGTGGCGCCGACCGCCAGCGACCCGAAGCCGGATTTGCCATTGAGCAGGTCCTCGATTTCCTTGGCCTGGTCGAGCAGCGCCACGGCTTGCGGCAGCAGTTGATGGCCCAGGGCGTTGAGGCTCAGGCGCTTGCCGGCGCGATCGAACAACTGGCAACTGGACTGACGCTCCAGCTCGGTGATCGAGGTACTGGCTGCCGACTGCGAAAGGGCCAGCACATGGGCGGCCCGTGACACGCTCTGGTGCTGAGCGACGGCGACGAAGACCTGGAGCTGACGAAGGGTGAATCGCATATCTATATAACCGATAACACATATCTTGATAATTAAGTTAACAGATATTCTCGCTGCCCCTAAACTATCGCGCAATTGTGCGCCCGTGCGCGCCGCGTTTTTCTTCAGGAGCCCCACTCGATGAGCAACATGAACCACGAACGTGTCCTCAGTGTGCACCACTGGAACGACACCCTGTTCAGCTTCAAGTGCACCCGTGATCCGGGCCTGCGCTTCGAGAACGGTCAGTTCGTGATGATCGGCCTGCAGCAGGAAGGCGGCCGTCCGCTCATGCGCGCTTACTCCATCGCCTCGCCGAACTGGGAAGAGCACCTGGAGTTCTTCAGCATCAAGGTGCCCGATGGCCCGTTGACCTCGCAGTTGCAGCACCTGAAGGAAGGCGACGAGATCATCATCAGCAAGAAGCCCACCGGGACACTGGTGCTGGACGACCTCAATCCGGGCAAGCACCTGTACCTGCTCAGCACCGGCACAGGCCTTGCCCCGTTCATGAGCGTCATCCAGGACCCGGAAACCTACGAGCGTTTCGAAAAGGTCATCCTGGTGCACGGCGTGCGCTACGTGAACGAAGTGGCCTACCGTGAGTTCATCACCGAGCACCTGCCGCAGAACGAATTCTTCGGTGAAGCCGTTCGCGAGAAACTGATCTACTACCCCACGGTGACCCGCGAGCCCTTCGAGAACCAGGGACGCCTGACCGACCTGATGCGCAGTGGCAAGCTGTTCTCCGACATCGGCTTGCCGCCGATCAACCCGCAAGACGATCGGGCGATGATCTGCGGCAGCCCGAGCATGCTCGACGAAACCAGTGAAGTGCTGGACAGCTTCGGTCTGAAGGTGTCGGCGCGGATGCGTGAGCCGGGCGACTACCTGATCGAGCGTGCATTCGTCGAGAAGTAAGGCGACCGACACACACGAAAACGCAGGCCACGGCCTGCGTTTTTTTATGCCCGAGCGCTACGCTCAGGCGGCCGGCACCACTTCCAGTACCTCGATGAAATGCGGCTGAGGGTAGCGCCAGCGTACCTGCACATCCCACAGCTTCACACCGTACACGCGCTCAGGCGGGGGCACTTGGTACGCCGGCCTTGGATCCTGTGACAAGCACTGCTCGATGAGGGCCACGAGCGGCTCCTGGATCCGCTGGGCATGCGTCTGAGCCTGGAGTCGCGCGGCATCGCTCCAGTGCACTGCGATGGCGGCGGGTGCCGCGTCGGCCATGGCGTTGCGGGCTTCGGCGATGCTGTCGGCGTAGGGCACGTACGGCTTGATGTCGAGCACCGGCGTACCGTCGAGCAGATCGATGCCCGACAGCAGCAGGCGGCCGGGTTCGATGCCGTCCAGGCGCACCACCGATTGGCCTATGCCGTTGGGGCGGTGGGTGGCGCGGGTGGCGAACACGCCCATGCTCCGGTTGCCCCCCAGGCGCGGTGGGCGCACTTTCAATCGCGGTTTGTCCTCGAGGGCGTGATGGAACAGAAACAGCAGCCAGACATGGCTCACCTGTTCCAGCCCTTGCACCGCTTCGCCTTGATCGAACGGGGGCAGGAGTTCGAGCACGCCACGGGCGGCCGGCGCCAGGCGCGGTTGGCGAGGGATGGCGAACTTCTCCTTGAAGCAGGAGTGAACGATTCCCACTGGCGTGACGCTGTGGTGCATGATCGACTCAGCCATGCACGCGAAGGGTCAGACCCTTGAGGAAGTTGCGCAGCAGCTGATCACCACAAGGACGGTAGTTGTCATGTCCGACCTTGCGGAATAGCGCGCTCAGCTCGGGCTTGGAAACGGGGAAGTCGACCGACTTGAGGATCGCGTGCAGGTCTTCTTCCTTGAGCTCGAACGCCACCCGCAATTTCTTCAGGACCGTGTTGTTGCTTACCGGCAGTTCCACCGGCTGGGGCGTGCGACTGTCGTCCTTGCCGCGGCGGTGGATCACCAGGCCGTCGAGAAAGTGCGCCATGACCCGCTCCGGGCAGCGTACGAATCCGGCTTCGTCTTCCTTCCTGATATAGCTGGCCAGCACCAGCGGGTTCACCTCCAGACCGGACAGGGCGATGATCTCGGCCATCTTGACGTCGTTGATCTTGAGCATGTAGCGCAGGCTGCGCAGGACATCGTTGTGGATCATGTGTAGGGAATCCTGTTCTAGGCTGCGCCGTTGAGCGCAGCGGTATCGCTTAGAAGCGTTCGCTGCCAGCCACGTAACGCCATTGCCCGAGCGCGAGCTTGCCCATCGACACGCCACCGATACGGATGCGCCGCAGGCCGAGCATCTCCAGCCGCAGGTAGGCGCATATTTCGCTGATCTGCCCAGGTTGCGGGTTCTTCAACGCCAGGCGCAGGTGGGTTTCGTTCTGCCAGCTGGCCTTGGCACGGGGCAGTTCCCGGTCGTTACGGGTGGCGCCGCGGGCCAGGCGCTCGAGCGCCTGGGGCGTGGTCTGGCCGCGCACTTCGATGATGTACTCCTGCTCGAGCCGACGCAGGTCGGCCTCGACCTTGCGCGTGACCCTCCAGTCCTGGGTGAAGATCTGCAGGCCACTGGCACCGGGTTCCAGCGCAGCCACGCAGTTCAGTCGAGCGAAATGCCCATGCAGGGGTTTCACGCCGTCGCGGTGGGTTTCGCTGAGGGTGCTCATGCTCAGGCTGGCGCGGGCAGCTTCAGCGTCCAGCGACGCCGGTTGGTTGAGCAGCAGGGTGACCGGCTCCAGGGCTTCGGCGCGGGCACCGGCCAGCAGTTCCACACGCTGGCTCTGGACCCTGAACTGGGGCTGTTCGACCACCATGCCGTCGACCGTGACCCAGCCTCCCTCGATGTACTGCTCGGCCTCGCGGCGGGAGCAGCCGAGCTGTTCGATCAGGCGTTTGGAGAGGCGGACGGGTTCAGACATGAGCAGGTATTCGCAAGGCAGGAAAAACGTCCATTGTACCTGTCCCTGCCGCAGGGCGGCGGGCAATCTGCACAGGCTCGGGCATTTCTCGCGAACGACCCGGCACGGTCCTACCGATGAGTGTCGCGCAGCTGCAGATGCAGCAAGGGATACGGCTGGCCCAGGCCATCGGTCTCGCAGCGTCCGGTGATCTCGAAGCCCTCGTGCCGGTAGAAACCCAAGGCTTGCGCGTTCTGCTCGTTGACGTCCAGACGGTCGGCGCCCAGCACCTCGATGGCATGGCGCAGGAGCTTGCGGCCCACGCCCTGTCCGCGATGCTCGGCGCCGACGAAGAGCATGTCGACCCGCCCACCGGCGACCCCGACGAATCCCAGGATACGGCCGCAGGCCTCACGGCAGCACACCAGCATCACCGCATCCAGGTAACGGCCGAGCACGTGGTCACGTAGCAGCAGGATGTACGGCTCTGGCAGGAAATCGTGGGTGGCCCGCACGGCACTCTCCCAGACCTGTGCCAGCTCGGGGTAGTCGGCGTAGTGCGGAGTGTCCAGGGTCAGCGACGAGGTCATGTGGGATCCGCGGGTTAGCCAGCGGTCATCATAGAGCAAGCCAGGGCAGTCAGAGCAGAGCGGCATCGAGGATGCCCGCTCCGGTCATGGGCCCAGGCGGGCGCCGAGCCTGTCAGATCGGCTCGGCCCACATGTCGTATTCGTCCGCATCGACGATACGGCAACGTACTTTGTCACCGGGCTTGAAGCCATGGTCACCATCGATGAACACGCTGCCGTCGATCTCCGGTGCGTCGAAGAAGCTGCGCCCGACCGACCCCTGCTCCTCGACCTCGTCGATCAGCACTTCGATCTCCTTGCCGATACGCAACTGCAGGCGGGCACTGCTGATGGCTTGCTGATGGGCCATGAAGCGATCCCAGCGGGACTGCTTGACGTCGTCCGGCACTTCCTCCAGGCCCAGGTGGTTGGCTGGCGCGCCTTCCACGGGCGAGTACTGGAAGCACCCGACGCGGTCCAGCTGGGCTTCGGTCAACCAGTCGAGCAGGTACTGGAAATCCTCTTCGGTTTCGCCCGGGAAGCCGACGATGAAGGTCGAGCGAATCACCAGCTCCGGGCACTGCTCGCGCCACTGCTTGATGCGCGCCAGGGTACGGTCTTCGAACGCCGGCCGCTTCATCGACTTGAGCACCTTGGGGCTGGCGTGCTGGAACGGAATGTCCAGGTACGGCAGGAGCTTGCCGGCGGCCATCAGCGGGATCACGTCGTCGACGTTGGGATACGGATAAACATAATGCAGACGTACCCACACGCCCAGGCTGCTCAAGGCCTCGCACAGTTCCAGCATGCGGGTCTTGACCGGGCGACCGTTCCAGAAATCGGTCTTGTACCTGACGTCCACGCCGTAGGCGCTGGTGTCCTGGGAGATCACCAGAATCTCCTTCACACCGGCCTTGACCAGGCGCTCGGCCTCGCTCAGCACTTCACCGACCGGTCGGCTGACCAGCTTGCCGCGCATCGAAGGGATGATGCAGAAGCTGCAGCTGTGGTTGCAGCCTTCGGAAATCTTCAGGTAGGCGTAGTGCCGCGGGGTGAGCTTGACCCCCTGCGGCGGCACCAGGTCGATGAGCGGGTTGTGGTCCTGGCGTGGCGGTACCACCTCGTGGACGGCGTTGACCACCTGCTCGTATTGCTGGGGCCCGGTGACCGACAGCACGCTGGGGTGCACGTCGCGGATGTTGCCTTCCTCGACGCCCATGCAGCCGGTGACGATGACCTTGCCGTTCTCCTTGATTGCCTCGCCAATCACCTCGAGCGACTCGGCCTTGGCACTGTCGATGAAACCACAGGTATTGACCACCACCACGTCGGCGTCTTCGTAGGTCGGGACGACTTCATAGCCTTCCATGCGCAGCTGGGTCAGGATGCGCTCGGAGTCGACCAGGGCCTTGGGGCAACCCAGGGAAACGAAGCCGACCTTCGGCGTGGCGGGGGTGATGGACATGGCTAACCTCGGTATCGGAACAGGTCGCTCCAGCTGCTGGCGGAGCGATCCAGGCGGACGCTTTCGGCGCCTCTGATCAAAAAGTGCGCAATTCTAGCGAGCGCGAAGTCGCTTGACCAGCACAAAAGCGACGAGCGCTGCGCTATGCTTCGCGCCGTCGGCTCCGCGTATCAGCCCTGGCTGGAGATCGACGGCGGTTCGGGCGCTGCAGGCATGGCGCCCGGTGCGAATACAATCGGCCCGATGGGGTCGTCTGCGGGAGTGGTCGATGGTTCAGGCAAGCAGTCACGCCGAAGGCGGGCAGGGGGCGGCGCGTCCGCTGGGCCTGCTGGTGGCAGCCGTGGGGGTGGTCTATGGCGATATCGGCACCAGTCCGCTGTACACCCTTAAGGAGGTCTTCACCGGCGGTTACGGGGTTCAGGTGGACCATGACGGAGTGTTGGGCATCCTGTCGCTCATCCTCTGGTCGCTGTTGTGGGTGGTGTCGTTCAAGTACGTCATGTTCATCCTGCGTGCCGACAACCAGGGCGAGGGCGGCACCATGGCGCTCACCGCGCTGGCCCGCCGCGCCACGGCGCAGCATCCACGGCTGCGCATGCTGATGGTCGGTTGCGGGCTGGTCGGTGCCTCGCTGTTCTATGGGGACAGCATGATCACGCCGGCGGTCTCCGTGCTTTCGGCGGTCGAGGGCATGGGGCTGGCGTTCGACGGAATCGACCATTGGGTCGTGCCGATCTCGCTGGTGGTGCTGGTGGCGCTGTTTCTCGTGCAGAAGCACGGCACCGAGAAGATCGGCAAGGCCTTCGGGCCGATCATGGTGGTCTGGTTCCTGGTGCTCGCAGTCCTCGGGGTGCATGGCATCCAGCAGAGTCCCGAGGTGCTCAAGGCCTTCAATCCAGGCTGGGCGCTGCACTTCTTCATCGTGCATCCAGGCATGGGCGTGGCGATTCTCGGCGCGGTGGTGCTCGCCCTGACCGGCGCCGAGGCGCTGTATGCCGATATGGGCCACTTTGGTCGCAAGCCCATCGCCCGCGCCTGGTTCGCCCTGGTGCTGCCGGCGCTGGTGCTCAATTATTTCGGCCAGGGCGCCATGCTGCTGCAGAACCCGGAGGCGGCGCGCAATCCGTTCTACCTGCTGGCGCCCAGCTGGGCGCTGCTGCCGCTGGTGGCATTGTCGACCCTGGCCACGGTGATCGCCTCGCAGGCGGTGATTTCCGGCGCCTTCTCGCTGACGCGCCAGGCCATCCAGCTGGGCTATGTGCCACGCATGCAGGTCCAGCACACCTCCAGCGACGAGCAGGGGCAGATCTACATCGGCGCGGTGAACTGGACACTGATGATCGGCGTGGTCCTGCTGGTGATCGGTTTCGAATCCTCCGGCGCACTGGCGGCGGCCTACGGCGTCGCCGTGACCGGTACCATGCTGATGACCACCATTCTGGTCTCGGCGGTGATGCTGCTGCTCTGGAAGTGGCCGCCGCTGCTGGCCGTGCCCTTGCTGGTGGGTTTCCTGCTGGTGGACGGGCTGTTCTTCGCGGCCAACGTACCGAAGATCGTCCAGGGTGGCGCCTTCCCGGTGCTGGCCGGTATCGTGCTGTTCGTGCTGATGAGTACCTGGAAACGCGGCAAGCAGATACTCGTCGAGCGCATCGACGAAGGGGGGCTGCCCTTGCCGGTGTTCATCGGCAGCATCCGCGTCCAACCGCCGCACCGGGTCGAAGGCACCGCCGTGTTCCTCACCGCGCGGCCCGATGCCGTGCCCCATGCGCTGCTGCACAACATGCTGCACAACCAGGTGCTGCACAGTCAGGTGGTGCTGCTGACCGTCGTCAGCGAAGACCGTCCGCGCGTACCGGAGTCCGAACGGTTCGAGGTCGAGGCGTACGGCGACGGCTTCTTCCGCGTGCTGCTGCACTTCGGTTTCATGGATGAACCGGACGTACCCTCGGCGCTGCGTTTGTGCCACCTCGAGGCGTTGGACTTCAGCCCCATGCGCACCACCTACTTCCTCAGCCGCGAGACCGTGATCGCCTCGCGCCTGGAGGGCATGTCCCGTTGGCGCAGCAACCTGTTCGCGTTCCTGCTGAAGAACGCCAACGGCAACCTGCGCTTCTTCAAACTGCCACTGAACCGGGTGATCGAGCTGGGTACTCAGGTCGAGATCTGAGGTGCCCGAGTCAGTCCAGAGGGGCGCCGGCGATGCGGCGTCCCGAAATGCAAAGGGGCCGCTATTGCGGCCCCTTGTTCATGGTGTGCAATGACAGCGGTGGCGCTTCACGGCTGCTCGGCGACGCTGGACTTGCCCTGACGGGTCTCGATCTCATCGATCATGCGCTTGGCCAATGCCGGATAGTTCTCGTCGAAGTGGTGCCCGCCCGGTAGCTTCAGGCGCTCGCCCACGGCGGTCTTGTCGGTGCAGCCGCTTTCGTCCGTTTCTTCCTCGCCATAGATGCACACTACCTTGGCAGGTGGCAGCTTGGCCATTTCCTGGCCGGTCGGCGCTTCCTGGCCTTCCTTGCCCAGCCAGCCCTCGACCTCGATCTCGAAGCTGCCGCTGCGCGCGAAGGCCAGCAGAATCACCGCATCGATGCGTTTCTGATCTGATTGCGGCAGGCGGTTGTAGATGGCCGGCAACACATCGGCACCGAACGAATAGCCGGTGAGCACGAAGCGCTTGGTGCCCCATTTCTGACGATAGTGCTGCATCAGTTCGGACAGGTCGATCGCGCTCTGTTCGGGTGTCTTGTGCTGCCAGTAGTAGCGCAGGGTGTCGATACCTACCACCGGATAGCCAAGCTTGGCCATTTCGCCAGCCACGTCGCGGTCCAGGTCGCGCCAGCCACCATCGCCCGAGAGGAACAGGGTGACGGTGTCGGTGGTCTGGCCCGCCGGCACTTCGACCACCGGGATGGCCAGCGCATTGCCTTCGCGACCCACCAGGGCCTGGGTCAACTGGGCCTTGAGCACCTGTGGCAGATGGATGTCGTAATCGCTGATGCTGGTTTCGGCATTGCGCTGATCACGGACGAAACCCGCACTGGCGTCGTCGGGGTTGTCGTTCCAGGCCACGCTCCAGTGGCCGTGGGCGGCGGACTTGGGCAGTGCCGCCTGGCAGCCGGGTTGCTCCAGCTTGAAGTCCACGGAAATGGCTCGGGCCTTGTCGTCACGCTGCTCGGCGAGCCAGCGCCAGGCCTGGGATGCACCAGGGCCGATGCCGGCCACCAGGCCAGGCTTGCCCGACAGCTTGGCCATGGCCTGGTCCAGGGCGACTTGCTGCTTGGCGCAGTCGTCAGCAGGCAGGATCACCTGCACCAGCTGGGCTTCACCGGCCTGGCTGAGGTCCAGCAACTGTTTGTCGGTCAGGGCCTGGTCGTGGGGCACGCCGACCGCGACCAGGGTCTTGGCGCGTACGCCGGGGGTGACGCGGGTGAGGGCGCTGCCATCGTCGAGGGTGAGGTGCTCGACCCGGGCATCGGGCGCCGGCCGGGTCCACATCCAGAAAGCCACCCCACCTGCCAGTGCGGCCAGCAGTAGCGGAACCAGCAGGTACAGCCAGTAACGTCGAATCATCAGCGTTTCACCAATCCAGTCAAGCCGCCGGCAATCAGGGCGGCGGTATCGGCCAGAGCGACCAGGGGATCAAGCCCGGCCGGCACTGCCATGTAACGGGGTTCCCAGTCCGGCTGGAACTTGTCCTTGAAGCGACGCAGGCCTTGGAAGTTATAGAGCTGCTCGCCACGACGGAACACCATCGAGCCCAGGCGCTGGGTCAGCGGGGCGCCGCGACGCGGCTGCAGCCCGGACAGTGGCACCATGCCCAGGCTGAACCGTGCGTAGTCGTGGCTCTTGTAGTGCAGGATCAGCCCCAGCATCATGAATTCCATGGTCAGCTTTGGCGCTTCGGGATGCGCACGCATCAGGTCCAGGCTGGCCAGTTCGTTGCTGTGGGTTTCCAGCAGGTTGGCGAACGCTACCGGGCGACCCTGGAAGCGGATCAGCGCGATGCGGAAATGCTTGAGGTACTCCGAGCTGAAGCGACCCAGGGAGAAGCCTTTCTCGCGCACGTTCTTGCCCGACAGCCAGGCGTTGGAGATCTCACGCAGTTCCTCCAGTGGTGCCTGGCCAGGCTCGTGCACCTCCAGCGTCAGGCCGTCGCGACCACCGCGGTTCCAGGTGTAACGCAGGTCTTTCATTTCCTTGCCTTTTGCCTCCAGGTCGAAGCGGCGCAGGTCCACACGCGCCTCTTCACCCAGCTTGATGGCGGTCAGGCCGATGTCCATGTAGAACGGCAGGTTCTCTGCGCGAACCTGATAGAACACCGGACGGGCATGGTGCAGATCGCACAGGTCGCGGAACTGCCAGATCATCTCGGCGCGTTCCTGGGCCGGGCCGATCGGGTCGTACAAGGCCACCAGGCTGCGGCCGCGACGCGCGTACATGAGGAACGCGTTGTCGTTGGGGTGGAACAGCAGCGCCTTGTCGCCGGTCAGCGCCAGCCCGCCGTCGGGTTGATCGGAGGCCAGCAGGATGCGGTTGGCCCGCAGCAGTTCGTCCTCGGTCGGCAGGTGGATCACCGGGCGCGCGGTACGCAACAGCCAGGTCAGGGCCACGATCACCAGCAGCACGGCGCTGCCCAGTGCCGCGCGCAGGCCGCGCGGGGCGTCGGCATCGAGGGTGAATTGCCACCACAGTTTGTTGTTGTAGGGCACATCCTGATAGGCGAACAGCAGCAGCCAGATCGAGGCACCGACCACACAGGCGCTGGCCACCAGGTAGATGGGGGAAAACGGCAGCTCCAGCAGGCGGCTGGGACGGTAGAACGAGCGGCGGAACAGCGCGAGCAGGGCCATGGTGAAGAGCATCAGCGTGGCCTCTTCCCAGTCGAAGCCCTTGAGCAGTGACAGCACGGCACCGATCAGCAGCAGTACGGTGGTCAGCAACCAGGCGGCAGACAGGCGCCGACGCAGGCCCTGGGCCAGCAGCAGGCACAGTACGCCGATCAGGCTGGCGCCGAAGTGCGAGGCGTCGATCAGTCGATGGGGGATGAGAAAACCCATGTGCTCCAGGCGCCCGTCGATTTCAGGCGTGACCCCGGAGAACAGCAGCACTACGCCGGAGAGGAACACCAGAATGGCCAGTACCGGCGCCGCCAGACCTGAGGCGGCTCGGATCGCGTGTTGCGTGAACAGCAGGCGGCGCGCTTCGTTGACCAGCAGCAGGACGCAGGCCACCAGCAGGGGCAGCACCACATAGATCAGGCGATACAGCAGCAGGGCAGCAGCAAGCGGCGCGGCCCCCAACTGATTGGCGAACGCGGCCAGCAGAATGGCCTCGAACACCCCGACGCCACCCGGTACGTGGCTGAGCACACCGGCCGCCAGGGCCAGCAGGTAGACCAGGATGAACGCGCCGAACGGCGGGGCCTCGGGCAGCAGCAGGTACAGCACCGTGGCCGCTGCAGCGACATCCAATGCGGTGATCAGCAGTTGCAGGCCCGTGAGGCGCGCGCCCGGCAGGCGCAAGGTTCGTCGTCCTACCTGCACCAGCAGGTTGTCGGCCAGTGGCTGTTCCGCGGCACGGCGACGGTAAAGGCCGATCGCTAGCACCGCGCTGGCCAGCAGCACGGCCGTGGCGATGCTGCCCAGCAACAGCGGCGGCAGGCGCAGCGCCGTGGAGGCTGCGTCCAGGTCGCTCAGGGTGGCCAGCGCCGCCAGCGGTGGCAGTGCGCACCCCAGCGACAGGCTGGCGAAGACGGTCATGCGCGCCACTTCACCCGCCCCGACACCTTCGCGAGCGTACAGACGGTAGCGCACCGAACCGCCGGACAGCATCGACAGACCGATGGCATTGCCGATGGCGAAGGCGCTGAAACCACCCAGCACCATGATGCGCGCAGGGAGCTTGACGCCGGCATAGCGAGCGGCCGACCACTCGTACCCCAGCAGGATCACGAAGCCCGCCACCGTGGCCAGCAGCGCACCGATCAATGAATGGGCCGGCACACTCAGCATGGCATCGTGCAGCGCGTAGATGTCCAGTTCACTGAGCAGGTGACGGCAGGCGATCAAGGCCATGGCGAACAGCAGCAGGGTGACGGCCAACCCGAGCGGCTGCCTGTACTTGCTCAGGCGTTCGAGCCAGGGCAGGCGTTGCGCGGCAGCGGGCAGGGCGGCGGTGATCGGGGCCTGGGAGTCTGGAGTGCTGGAGGTCATGAGGCACCTCGAGCGCTCAGCGCGAGGCAGGGGAGACGTACGGCCAAGTGAAAGTCCCTTTGGAAAACGTGTCCGGATACTACCCCGGCTGGAGCAGCTTTATCCGTTTCAAGTTAGTTAAAGTTAGTTCATTGAGGTGGCGAGGGGTACAGGATACGCAAGACAAGGCATTTTTCGAACGCCAAACGCAACAAACCCCGCTCTATCCTGGGATAGGCGGGGCCTGTTCTGACGAATATGGTTGCGGGAGCCGGATTTGAACCGACGACCTTCGGGTTATGAGCCCGACGAGCTACCAGGCTGCTCCATCCCGCGTCAGTGGTGCGCATTCTACGCATTGCTGCGCTGGTGTCAAGGGTTAATCATTGATTCTTCGACGATTTTTTTCAGGCAAAGAAAAAGGCCACTGTGTGAACAGTGGCCTTTTCTCGAATCTGGTTGCGGGAGCCGGATTTGAACCGACGACCTTCGGGTTATGAGCCCGACGAGCTACCAGGCTGCTCCATCCCGCGCCTGTGGAAACGAATTCTACGCAGATCCCTGGGGGAGTCAAGCTTTTATTTCAAAAAAACCTTTTTTGTTCAAACTGTTAGCGGTGGCTAGCGGCAGTGGTGGTGGATGCGGCGTAGAGCTGCTCGAGTCGTGGTGCCGAAGGGTCATAGCCCTAACAGTCGCGTGAGAGCTGACGCGACAGTAAAGGCGTGCTGTAATGTCTGTATGAATTTACAGTGGTAGCTGCCATCCATGTCATCACGCAAGATCATCCACATCGACTGCGACTGCTTTTATGCAGCCATCGAGATGCGTGACGATCCGCGTTTGGCCGGGCGGCCCATGGCCGTGGGCGGTCAGCCGGGGCAGCGTGGTGTCATCGCCACCTGCAACTATGAGGCAAGAGCCTATGGAGTGCGGTCGGCCATGTCATCGGGCCACGCGGTCAAGTTGTGTCCCGACCTGGAGATCGTCAAGCCCCGCTTCGAGGCCTACCGCGAAGCCTCACGGGAAATCCATACGATCTTTCGTGACTACACCGATCAGATCGAGCCGTTGTCCCTCGACGAAGCCTACCTGGATGTCACCGACAGCCAATGGTTTTCCGGCAGCGCCACGCGCATTGCCGAAGACATCCGCCGCCGCGTCTCGCAGACCCTGCACATCACCGTGTCCGCGGGCGTCGCACCGAACAAGTTCCTCGCCAAGATCGCCAGCGACTGGCGCAAGCCCAATGGCTTGTTCGTCATCAGGCCCGAACAGGTCGAGGCCTTCGTCGCCGCATTGCCCGTCGCACGCCTGCATGGTGTGGGCAAGGTCACGGCCGACAAGCTGTCGCGGCTGGGCATCGATACCTGTCAGACCCTGCGTGGGTGGTCCCGGCTGAGCCTGGTGCGCGAATTCGGCAGCTTCGGAGAGCGGCTGTGGGGGCTGGCACATGGTATAGACGAGCGCATCGTGCAACCCGACAGTCGACGCCAGTCGGTCAGCGTCGAGAACACCTACGACAACGATCTGCCAGACCTCGCCAGCTGCCTGGCGAAATTGCCGGAGCTGCTCGAAAGCCTCAATGAGCGCATTGCGCGGATGGACAGCAGCTACAAACCGGACAAGCCCTTCGTCAAGGTCAAGTTCCATGATTTCAGCCAGACCACGCTGGAGCAGGCGGGGGCGGGGAGGGATCTCGAGAGCTATCGGCAACTGCTCAGTCAGGCCTTCGCTCGGGGCGGCAAGCCGGTGAGGTTGCTGGGCGTGGGCGTGAGATTGCGCGATCTGCGCGGAGCTCTGGAGCAACTGGAGCTGTTCCCGGTCCAGTGACTGGGCTGACCGAGGCTGGACAGTGCCCTTCGGCCGGGCACTGCCACCTTCACTCCAGCGACATTGGTGGGTGGCTCAGCGAACGCCAGGGTCGGCGACCAGTCGGCCGGTTTCCTTGGTCAGGGCCTTGAGAAATTCCTGCTGCAACTCAGGATCGTTGCGGGTCAGTTCGACCAGGCTTTGCTCCAGCTCGCTGGCTTCCTCTTCCAGGCCCAGCTCGGACAGGCGCTTGACCCGGTGAACCCACTGCCCGACGTCATCGTCCTCGAGATCGTCGAAGATCAACTCGCGGGCCTCGACCAGCTTGTTGCGCAGGCTCGCGCCGACCAGCAGGCTGGCGTCGCCACGAATGCCGTTGTCTTCATCGACCACCGCCAGGTGCAGCGTGCCGACCCGGTCGAGGTTCTGCTCGGCGAAGGGGCTGTCGAGCAGGTTCAGGCGCAGCACACCGTTGCGGTCGGTGGTCAGCTCGTGGGTCTTGTTGCCAGCCTTGACCTCGACCAGTCGCTCGCTCCAGGGCAGGCGCGTGAATTCCTCGCGCTGGTCCTTCTGCACCTCGCTGATTCCAGCCAGGTTCTGCTGGGCACGGCCGTTGGACTGCACGTTCATGAACGGGTTGATACCGGCCAGACCGTAGCTCAACCAATCGTGGGTGACGCTCTCGGGCAGGCTGTCGAAGGTCAGCACGTTGACCACGTTGGCGCCGATTCCAGCCACCACTGCCACCGCGCCCAGTGGAATCTCATAGAGCTCCCGCCAGGGCTGGTAGGGCGTGTAGCGATCGTAGCGGCGGGTCACTTCGAACTCGGTCACCTCGAAGCGCCGCTGTTCGTTCACGCGAACGCGCCGCTGCGGCAATTCCATCACCTTGGGCTCGCCGACGTCGATCTGCAGACTGTGTTCGAGCAGCTTGCGCTCGACACGCTCCTCGTGATCGCTGCGCTGGGACATCGGGTTGGCGCAGCCGCCGAGCAGCAGGGCACCGCACAGCGCGGCGCCCCCCAGGGTCGTGGTACTTCGCTTGGACATGTTCACTCGTACACTGTGGTCAGCGGCGGATGCGGGCCTGCAGGAAGCTCAGTACCTCGTTCAGCGGCAGAGGCTGGGCGTCCTGTTCGGTGCGGTGCTTGTATTCCAGGTTGCCCTCGGCCAGGCCGCGATCGCTGACGACGATGCGGTGCGGAATACCGATCAGTTCCATGTCGGCGAACTTGATGCCAGGGCTGGTCTTCTTGTCACGGTCGTCCAGCAGCACTTCGAAGCCGGCCGCAGTCAGTTCGGCATAGAGTTTGTCGGTGGCTTCACGCACGGCGTCGGTCTCGTAGCGCAGAGGCACCAGTGCGATCTGGAAGGGCGCCAGTGCATCATTCCAGATGATGCCCTTGTCGTCATGGCTCTGCTCGATGGCAGCAGCGACCACGCGCGATACGCCGATCCCGTAGCAGCCCATGGACAGCACCACGGGCTTGCCGTTCTCGCCCAGCACCTGGCACTTGAGGGCCTCGCTGTACTTGGTGCCGAGCTGGAAGATGTGCCCGACTTCGATGCCGCGCTTGATCACCAGGGTGCCTTGGCCGTCCGGGCTCGGGTCGCCTTCGACGACGTTGCGCAGGTCGGCGACTTGCGGCACGGGCAGGTCACGCTCCCAGTTCACGCCGAAGTAGTGCTTGTCGTCGATGTTGGCGCCGATGCCGAAGTCGCTCATCAGGGCGACCGAACGGTCGATGACGCACTCCAGGGGCAGGTTCAGCGGGCCCAGGGAGCCTGCGCCCGCGCCGATCGCGTCACGCAGCTCGGCATCGCTGGCCATGACCAGCGGGTCGGCCACCTGTTCGAGCTTGGCGGCCTTGACTTCGTTGAGCTCGTGATCGCCACGTACCACCAGGGCGATCAGCTTGCCTTCTTCGCTGCCGCGCACGATCAGAGTCTTGACGGTCTTCTCGATCGGCAGCCCGAAGTTTTCCACCAGCTGGGCGATGGTCTTGGCGTTCGGCGTATCGACCAGCCGCAGCTCCTCGGTGGGCGCAGGGCGCACGGTTTCCCGCGGAATGGCCTCGGCCTTCTCGATGTTGGCGGCGTAATCCGAGCTGTCGCTGAAGATCACGTCGTCTTCACCGGAAGAGGCCAGCACGTGGAACTCGTGGGAGTAGCTGCCGCCGATGGAGCCGGTGTCGGCTTGGACGGGGCGGAAGTCCAGACCCAGACGGGTGAACACGTTGGTGTACGCCTGGTGCATGCGGTCGTAGGTGTCCTGAAGGCTGGCCTGGTCCGCGTGGAACGAGTAGGCGTCCTTCATGATGAACTCGCGGCCTCGCATCAGGCCGAAGCGCGGACGGATCTCGTCACGGAACTTGGTCTGGATCTGGTACATGTTCAGCGGCAGTTGCTTGTAGCTCGACAGCTCGTTGCGTGCCAGGTCGGTGATCACTTCCTCGTGGGTCGGGCCCACGCAGAAATCACGGTCGTGACGGTCCTTGAGGCGCAGCAGCTCCGGGCCGTACTGCTCCCAGCGACCCGACTCCTGCCACAGCTCGGCGGGCTGGATGCTCGGCATCAGCACTTCGAGAGCACCGGCGGCATTCATTTCCTCGCGCACCACCTGCTCGACCTTGCGCATCACCCGCAGGCCCATCGGCAGCCAGGTGTACAGACCCGAAGCCAGCTTGCGGATCATGCCGGCGCGCAGCATGAGCTGGTGGCTGATGACGACGGCGTCTGCCGGGGTTTCTTTCTGGGTGGCGAGCAAATAGTGACTGGTGCGCATGGGGAGCCGTGTCGATTGCCTGAGTGTATGAAATGACCCCGCATTGTACGGAGGTCGAACGAAAGCGTACAGCGATGGGCGGACGGTCTGGTCGGCAGGGCATGAAAAAGCCCGGCATCTGCCGTAATGCTGTTCACTTAAGCGGAGCAGCCTTACGATCCACCGGATA
>NZ_JACVTO010000021.1 GCF_016518545.1 Pseudomonas sp. S30 | reverse complement strand
CATCAGGTGCTTGAACAGCTTTTCGTCGGTGGTCTGGCCGGCGAGGAAGCGTTGGCCGGTGCGGGCGACCACCGCCTGTTGGACCAGGCGCTGCTCGTAGAGGCCATCGCCGAGGCGCTTGGCACTTTCGTCGGGGTTGTAGCCCAGGCCGGCAAGCAGGTAGTCCGAGCTCATGAACTGCTTCAGGTCGGTGAGCACCGGATTGGTCTCGACCAGATACTTGTGCGGCTGCGTCACCGCACGTTTCTCCGGAAGGCCCTGGACGCGCTCGATGGTCTGGCTGGTGACCGGGGTCGGCTCGGCGGCGATCGCCTCGAGGGTGATCGGGCCTGGCCGGGTGATGGTGCTCGCGGGCACCGGCTGACCGGCCACAGAGGTGGCTGCCACCAGATCTCGCTGGATGGGGGCTACCGTGACCACGGTCGACGGTTGCGGCCGCTCGACGGAGACCTGCAGCGCGGGCGCCAGCGGGGCAACGTCAGGCAGATCGAGTTTTGGACGTACGCTCTCTACTGCACCGGGGATCACCTGAGTGCCGCGCTCGGCTGTGGACAGGCCGGGGACGTTCAACTCGGGGCCGGTGTCGTCGGGACGGTTGACGTCGTGGGTGGTCAGTACGATGCGCGCGTCACGCTCGGCGAGCGTCAGGCCAGACAGATCGGTATCTGGACGCGTCAGGTCGAGCACAGCCTGGAAACCGCCTCCGGGCTTGCGTACGGTGATGCCGTCGACTGTGCTGATGGTGCCGCCGCCGCTGCGTCCGGGTTGCAAGGTGCCGATTTCGGCATCGCCCACGCCGGAGACGCGGACCGCGCGGATGTCGGCGTGGATGGCACTGGCGTCGCGCGCTTCCACCGATACCTGACGGCTGTCGGCCGCTACCTGGGCCACCTCGGCCAGTTGGATCGTGCGGCCTAGGGTGGCGGGCAGGTGCTGCTGGCGCTGCGCCAGGCCGACGGTCGAGGCGCCTAGGGTCCAGCTAGCAGGCCCAGCGTCGGCCTGGGTCATCTGCACACTGCTGGCGCCCTGCCCGCTCAAACGGAACAGACCGTGCTGGCCGGTGGGCAGGCTGAAGCCTGGAAGCGCGACGGGGTTGACCTGCTGCTGGGCCAGGTCGGGCGGCAGCTGCCGGTTCACGACGATGATGGGTGCCGCACCGGCACCCAGAGCGGCGGTGTCCAGACCTCTCGCAGCTGTCGAGGCGCTTGGGCTGTGCGCCCGCTCCACTCCATTGGAAAGGGTGCTGGCCGCTGTGATGGCGACTGCACCGCCTGCCTGCACCACCGAGGGTAAGTAGCTGGAGCCGGCATTTTCCACACGCTCGATGCGGAACGGTGTGGCATTCTGGATGACTGCCGGCGCAGTGCGAGGCTGGCCGTTGCCGTAATTTGGGGTGGGGGTGTAGGCAGTCAAACTGGTCGGGACGTGGGTTCCCTCAGCAAGAGTTACTCCCATACTAGCAATGTTCAACCAAGCGTAAGTATTACCGTTTCCAGCCGTTCGACTACCACGAGTGATTGAACTCATCGATTGTTCATCCGCAGCGTTCCAAAAACGGACGCCGCCGGTGTAACCTGCATCATTGTCTGCGTTGTAGCGTGTGATATCTAACCACAGTCTAGGATCTACATAACCGACATCGATGTACGTGAGTTCGGAATAGTCACCTAACGAGGTCCCGGTATTGCTGAATAGCCCTGTATTGATTGTGATATCGCCGGCTGCGGAAATCGTCGAGTTAGTATTCGCGAATGTCTCACTCATCACACTCAAGTTGCGCCCGGCCACTAGACTTGACTCTTTCTCTACCTGCCCAACCGCTTGGAAAGTGTAGGTTTTGCCCCATACAAGATGCGACTCCGAGATGACTTGCCCTCTGTGGTCCATATAGCTGGTACAGCTGTAGCAGCGCACCCCGATGTAACCGGATTGCAGCGTCGAACTGAGCGTGAAATCCACGCGCTCATTGCGAACGCTGCTGGCGGCAATGGTGAAATCGCCAACACTCTCGAACGTGCCGGACAGGTTCTCAAGCAACGCTGACCGCGTGCCCTGCGCATCCTGGGCGACACGAATGTCGCCCAGGCTGTAGATATCCCCTTGGCGGTTGGTCACTCGCTGGCCATACAGGGCCATGTCGGCCCCGCTGTAGATAAAGCCGGCCTGGTTGGAAAGATCGCCAGCGCTCAGGGTCAGCCGTTGCCCGCTGCCCAGCGAGCCCGTGTTGTCGATACCCGCGGCGTGAATGGTCAGATTGGCGCTTGAGGTCAGTCGTCCGGCGTTGCTCAACTGGCCACCGACCGTGAAGTTCGCATCCGCACCTGAGGCGATGCTGGCGCCGCTGCCCAGGACCATTTGACCCACTTTGAGGTCCATGACACCGAGGTTGCTGACGCGGCCGCTGGTGTTCAAGCGGCCGATCAAGTTCAGGTCAAGCCCTCCGTCACTGGCGATGACCCCAGCCGTGCTCCAGTTGTTGCCGCTGCCGGAGAAACGCTCCGCTGCCAGCAACTGCCCCGTGGCCGTCTGGCTCAGCTCAGCGACATTCACCGTCAGCCGGCCCGCCTGAATCACGCTGCTGTTGGTCCAGGTATCGGCGGTGAGGGTCAGGCCACCGCTGGTGACCACGTCGCCGCCCGCCGCCAAGAGGGTAGCAGTGGCAATGTCGAAGGTGCCGGTGCCACCGTGCAGCACACTACCGCCCTGGTTCTGCAAGCCAGTGGCGTTCAGGGTCAGGTCGCTGTTGCGGGTTTCGAGGCGACCGCTGCGGTTATCGAATCCGCCAAGCAGTTGGAAATCGGTCTTGCCGCTGCTGCCCAGGGCGCGCAATTGACCGCCTTGGTTATCAACGGCGCTGGCGCGAACGTTGAGCACGGTGTCGCTTTCGACGATGCCGCCACGGTTGCCGAGCTGGCCGTCGAGTATCAGGTCCAGGCGATTGGCCGCTATTTGACCGGCACTGTTGTCCAGCGCTGCGCCCACTACCTGGAGCAGGTGCTTGGCATACAGGCCGCCGTAGGCGTTGGCGAAGAAGCGGGCATTGATCAGCGCGTCGCCGTTTTGCGCCGCGATGCCGCCGCGCTGGTTGTCGACGCTGGCGGCCACCAGGTTCAAGCGCTGCCCCTGGATCACGCCTGCCTTGTGAGCGGCATCGACGCCGTTGAGCAACGGGCCGTCAACGCGGACATCGAGCAACCCCGCCACGCTGGCCAGCGTGCCGCCCTGGTTGTCGAGGGTGCTGGCCGTGGCGGTCAGGTCGCCTGTCTGGGCCAGCAGCGTACCGCTTTCGTTGTCCAGGCCGCCCGTAATGCTCAGGCCAAGGCCTTGCTGGCCCTGGATGACGCCCGCGCGGTTGCTGAGGCTGACGGCACTGAGTTGCACGTCCGCGCCTTGGCTGTAGATCAAGCCGTCAGCATCGTTCTGCACCACGCCGGTACTGGTGAGCGTCACTCGGTCCTTGCCGGCGAGGGTGCCGCGCTGGCGGTTGTCGATGCCGCCGGCCAGCAGCGTCAGCACGCCCTGACTGGCGATCTGGCCGCCCTGGTTGTCCACCTGGGTGGCGCGCTGCAACAGCAATGCACCGGCGCTGGCCAGTTTGCCCTGAGTGTTCACCAGGCGGCCCAGCAGATCGAGGGTCAGGCGGCCATTGCTGGCCAGGATGCCGCTCTGGTTACCCAGGTCGGTGGCGGTGACGGCCAGCGCTCGCTGGGCTGTGACAGTGCCAGCGGTGTTGTTCAGGCTGGCCGCCTGTACATCGAGCTCCGCGCCGCTGTCGATCAGGCCGCCGCTGGCGTTTTCGAGCGTACCGCTGACCACCAGTGTCTGCCCTGCGCCACTGGACAGTATGCCGCCCTTGTTATCCAGGCTGGCAGCGCTGACGGTCAGCGCGCCCTGGCTGACCAGAGCGCCGGCCCCGGCATTGAGCAGTTCGCCGGAGAGCCGCACATCGACCGCGCCGCTGCGGCTGGACAAGGTGCCGTTGTGGCGGTTGTCGAGGCTGCCGCCGCCGACGTTCAGCCCTTGCCAGCCCGACATCAGGCCGTTCTGGTTGATCAGCCTGGCGGCTTCGAGTGTCAGCACTTCACTGCTGATCAGCTTGCCGCCGCTGTTGTCCAGAGTGCCCGTGCTCAGGTTCAGGCTGCCCTGGCTGGACAGTTCGCCGTTCTGGTTGCTGAAGCTGCGCAGGCGTTTGAGGGTCAGCGGTCCCTTGGCAAGGATCTGCCCACTGCGATTGTCCAGGTCGCTGTCGTTGAGGTCCAGGGTCACGCCCTGCTCGCCCATCAACCGACCGCCCGCCAGCGCCAGGGCGCTCAGGGTCAGGCCCATTGCGCCCCGGGCCGAGACTTCGCCACCGCTGCCGGTGTTCAGGCTGGCGGCGTTCAGGTCGAGGGTGCCCTGGCTGTTGATCAGGCCGCCCAGGCTGTTGTCCAGGGCCAGGGCGGTGAGCGTCACGCCTGCTGTACCGAGCAGGCTGCCGTTGAGGTTGTTCAGGTCGGCGCTGCGCACTGCCAGGGTCTGCCGGGCGCTGATCAGGCCTTGGTCGCGGTTGTCGAGCAGGCCATCGCTGGTCAGTTGCAGGTCGCCGCGGCTGGTCAGCGTACCGCCGCGATTGTCGACGGTGGCGGCGCGCGCATCGAGGCTGGCCGCGCCGATCAGGCCTTTTACGGTGGTCAGGGCGCGATCGATGCGCAGCACCAGGGCCTGGTTGCTGAGCAGCTTGCCGTTGCTGTTGTCCAGGCTCTGCGCGGCAAGGGTGAAGGCTTCGGCACTGGAGATCTCGCCGTTCTGGTTGCTGACCTCGGCGAGGTTGTTCAACACCAGCGGACCGCTCGCGTTGATCAAGCCGCCCTGGTTGCTGAACTGGCCGTACTTCACGTCCAGGGTCAGGCCTTGGTGGCTGAAGAGCTTGCCGCCCTGCTGGTCGAAGCCGCCGACGCTGGCGCTCAGCGCCTTGGCACTGCCGACGCTGCCGCCGTTGTTCAGTTGGCTGGCGGTGAGGTGCAGGGTGTCGCCGCTGTTGAGGCGGCCGTTGAGGTTGTCGAGCACGCCGGTGTCGACGGTGACCTGAGCCTTGCCGCTGATGGCGCCTTGCTGGTTGCTCAAGGCGGCGCTGCCAAGGGCCAAGGCGCCGTCGGTGACCAGTTGGCCGTTCTGGTTGTTCAAATGGCCGCTGACCGCCACCGTCAGGCCCTGGGCACTGGAAACACTGCCGCCGCTGTTGTCCAGGCTGCGGGCTTCGATGTCCAGGCGATCTTCACTGCTGAGCAGGCCGCCCCGGTTGTCCAGATCACCGGCCAGTCGCAGGTGCAACGGCTGTTGGCTGAGGACGCTGCCGCCGGCGTTGTCCAGGCTGGCACCGGTCAGGTCAACGTGCTGGGCGCGGAGCGTGCCGCCCTGGCGGTTGAACAGTTGCTCGACGGCCAGGGTCAGGCCGCTGGCGGCGAACATCAGGCCGTCGTCGCCGTTGTCCAGACGCTGGCCGGTGAGGCTGAGGTCGGCGTTGCTGGTCAGCTCGCCGGCCCGGTTGTCGAGCGTGTCGACGTCGAGTTTCAGCGCGTTTGTGGCGCCGACCAGACCGGCCCGGTTATCGAGGCTGGCGCCGGTCAGGTGCAGGGCCTGGGTGCCGACCAGTTGACCACTGCGGTTGTCCAGAAGGGTCGCGTTGACGGTCAGATCGGCCTTGCCGGCGATCTCGCCACCACGGTTGTCCAGGCTCGCAGCGCTGAGCAGCACCTGACCGTCGCCGATCAGAGTGCCGCGCTGGTTGTCGATCAGAGCGTCGACGCCGATGTCCAGACCGCCGCGGCTGCTGAACACGCCGTCGCTGTTGTCCAGGCCGGCGCTGCGGCTGTACAGGCCGGCGCCGCTGATATGGCCTTTGGCGTTGGCCAGGACCTGCTCGATGCGCAACGTCAGTCCCTGGTTGCTGATCAGCTTGCCGTGGCTGTTATCGAGGCTGCGCGCCGCCAGGGCGAACGCGTTCTGACTGGACACCTCGCCGTTGCGGTTGTCCAGGGTGCCCAGGTTCTTCAGCATCAGCAGGGGCGCGTTGATCAACCCGGCGTTGATCAGGTCACCGCCATTGAGGTCCAGGTTCAGCTGGGTATTGCTGAGCAGTTCGCCGCCTTGCTGGGTAAGGCCATCGAGGCTGGCATTCAAGGTCGCGGCGCTGGCGATACGGCCGCCGTTGGCGAGCTGCGTGGCCTTGAGGTCGAGCCCCTCGGCCGCGAGCAGACGACCGCCCGAAGTGTTGTCGAAGATACCGGTGGTAAGGCTCGCGGCGCCTTGGCTCTTGAGCAGGCCCTGCTGGCTGTTGTCCAGGCTGGCGCTGGCCAGCGTGAGGCTCTGCGCGGTCTCGATGACGCCGCGCTGGTTAAGCACCTCGCCGGCGCTGGTCAGACCCAGTGCAGCAGCGCTGGTGATACGCCCGTCGCTGTTGACGATACGCTGGCCCGCGAGCGCCAGGGTGCCTTCGCTGCTGAGCAGGCCCTGGGTGTTGTCCAGGCCGGCGCCCAGCTCGATCGCCAGTGCGCGCTGGGCGGCGAGCGTGCCTTGGCTGTTGTCCAGACTCACGCCGGTCAGGCGCGCATTCTGGGCGAATACCAGGCCTTTGGCCTGGTTGATCAGTTGCGCCACGGCCAGGTGCAAGGCTGTGCCGGCGAGCAATTTGCCGCCGCTGTTGTCCAGGCGCTGGGCACCCAGCTCGGCGCCGGCCTGGCTGGAGATTTCCCCGGCCTGGTTATCGACACTGTCGAGGGTCAGTTTCAGCGCTTTTGTAGCGCCGACCAGACCGCCGTCGCGGTTGTCCAGGGTGGTGCCGCTCAGGGTCAGCTCACCTTGGGCCACAAGCTCGCCGCGCTGCTGATTCAGCACGCCAACCGCGGCGCGCAGGTCGCTCTGACTGGCGATACGGCCCTGGGCGTTCTCGACACTGTCCAGGGTCAGGCTTACGGGGCCGATGGCACTGACGAGGCCAGCCTGGTTAAGCAGCGCCTGGCCGGCGATGGCCAGGGCCTGCTTGCTGTTGAGTACCCCCTCGCGGTTGTCCAGCTGACCCATGTGCAGGCTCAGGTCCTGGTTGGCACGCACTGCACCACCCCGGTTGTCCAGGCGCTCGCCACGGACCATGAGTTGCTGCTGCGCGGAGACGCGCCCGCCACGGTTGTCGAGCACCTTGGCCTGCACCTCCATGCCGGCGTTAGCCATCACCCGACCCTTGGTCTGGTTGTCCAGCAGACCGTCGACCTTCACGCTGAGCGCGCCGTCGCTCACCAGGCTGCCGGACTGGCTGTTGTCCAGGCTGGCGCTGGTCACCTGCAAGCGTTGTCCGGCACCCAGGGTGCCGCCCCGGTTGTTCAGGCCGTCGCGGGTCGACAGGTCTAGGCTGACATCGCCCATGACCTGACCGGCGCGATTGTCCAGGCTCGCGGCTTCGACCCGGCTGGCGCCGGCGCTGGAGACTTCGCCGCGCAGGTTGATCAGTTCGCCGGTGGCGGTCAGTGCCAGATCCTGTTCGCTGCCGAGCACGCCGTCGGTATTGTCCAGAGTCGCAGCCTTCACCTTCAGCCCTGCCGCAGACACCTGCCCCTTCACGTTGCTCAGCACACGCTCGAGGACGACGGTCAGGCCCTCGTCGCTCAGCAGCTTGCCGCCGCTGTTGTCCAGGCGCTGGGCCGCCAGCACGAAGGCTCGTTCGCTGGAAATCTCGCCGCCCTGGTTGGCCACACTGGCGAGGTTCTTCAGCACCAGCGGGCCGGGCGTGCTGATCAGGCCACCTGCGTTGTTCAGGTGGCCCTGGTGCATGTCCAGGGTCAGGGCCTGCGTGCTGTACAGCTTGCCGCCGCCGCGCTGGTCGAGACTGGCGAAGCTGGCGGTGAGAGCGTCGTTGCTGGCGATGCGTCCGCCGGAACGGTTGTCCACCGCCCCGGCCACCAGGTCGAGGCGCTCGGCACTGGTCAGGCGGCCGCCCTGCTGATTGTTCAAGGCACCGGTGGTGACCTGCACGGCGCCGTCGCCGGCCAGGGTGCCGCCCTGGTTGTCGAACCCGGCGCTTGACAAGGTCAAGGCTGCGGCGCTGAGCAGTTCGCCCTGGCGGTTGCCGACCATGCCAGTGCTTGCCAGAACCAGCGGCGCAGCGCTGCTGATACGGCCATTGGCGTTATCCAGGGTGCCGGCCTTCACGTCCAGGCCAACATCGCTGCGCAGCGCGCCCTGCTGGTTGTCGAACTGCTCGCTGGCCGTGACCGTCATGCCGCCCTTGGCATACAGGCTGCCCTGGCCGCTGTTGAGCAACTGCACGGTGTTCAGCGTGACCGAAGCCTGACCGGCAATGATGCCCTTGAGCTGGTTGTTCAGGCGCTGCACGGTCAGCTGCAGGTCACCGTTGGCCAGCATCCGGGCGCCGGCGCTGTTGTCCAGTTCGCCGGCGGCGAGGGTCAGCGCGCTCACGCTGGAGACCTCCCCGGCACGGTTGTCCAACGTGTCCAGCGTCAGATTCATGGCCTGGCCTGAATTGACCAGGCCAGCGTCACGGTTGTCCAGCGAGGTGCCCTTGGCCCGCAGTTGCGCCACAGCCACGGCGCTGCCGCCACGGTTGTCGAAGTGGCCGAAGGTGAGATCCAGGTCGCTGCGGCCGATGATCCGGCCCTTGACCTGGTTGTTCAGGCTGGCGGCGTTCAGCCGCAGGCGGGCGCTGGCCCCGATCAACCCTGCCTGGTTGAGCAACTGGCCGCTGACCAGGGCGTCGAGGGTGGCGTCGCTGGTGAGCGTGCCCTGGTTGTTGTCCAGGTTGGCGACGTCCAGGCTCAGGGCCTGGCCGCTGACGAGGCGACCGTGATGGTTGGAAATCGTCTGCCAGTCGCGCAGTGCCAGCTGCTGGTCGCCCTGGATCAGGCCCTGGGCGTTGTCCAACGTGGCCCCGGTGAGGTGGGTGGTAGCGCCGAGGATCTGTCCTTGGTCATTGTTCAGGGTCGTGGCGATCTGCGCCGTCAGCGCGTCCCGGGCGCTGAGCGTGCCGGCGGCGTTGACCAAGCTGTTGGCGCGCAGGTCCACAGCGTTGGCGCGCACCAGGCCTTGGGTGTTGTCCAGCGCATTGGCGATGCGCACCAGCAGCCCCTGTTCACTGAGCAACTTGCCGTGGCGATTGTCCAGCGTATCGGCAGCGAAGGTCAGCGCCTGGGGGCTGGAGATTTCCCCGCCACGGTTGTCCACGCTGGCGAGGTTACTCAGCAGCAGCGCGCCTGGGGCGTGGATCAACCCACCCTGATTGTCCAGATGGCCGTGGTTCAGGTTCAGGCTGAGCCCTGTCTGGCTGTAGAGACCGCCGTCGTCATGCTGGTCCAGGCCGGTGACCGAGGCCGTGAGCTGCTGCTGGCTGGTGATGCGCCCGCCGCCGCTGTTGTCGACCTGAGCGGCTGCGAGCGCAAGGCCGGCGTCGCTGTGGAGGGTGCCGTGGGCATTGTTTAGGCTGCCGGCGACCGACAGGTTCAGGTGGTCATGGCCATGGACGCGACCCCGCACACGGTTGTCGAGGCTGTCGGCGCGCAGTTGCAGGTCGGCGCCTGCGCTGAGGTCGCCGGTCTGATTGAGCACCTGGCCTGCGATGGACGCGGTCAGGTGTGCCTGGCTGGCGAGTTTGCCGTTGCGGTTGTCCAGGCTGGCGGCACTCAGTTGCAGGCTGGCGCCAGCCATGAACAGGCCGGCCTGGTTGAGCACGTTGCCGGCGAGGGTCGCCGTGAGCTGCGCATCGCTGCTCAGTTTACCGCCACTGTTGTCCAGGCTGGCCGCGCTGAGATCCAGGGCCTGGGTGGCGAACAGCGTGCCCTGGCGGTTATCCACGGCGCCGTAGCTGGCGAGCTCGAGGGTGGTGTCGCCTTGCACCAAGCCCTGGCGATTGTCCAGGGCGCCCACCTGGAGCGAAGCGGCGCGGGCGAGCAGCTTGCCGCCCTGATTGTCCAGGGCACCCTCGACCTGCAAGGTCAGGTCTTCGCCGGCACCGAGCGTGCCGCTCAGATTGTCCAGCGTGCCAGCGGACACCGCCAGGCGCTTGGCGGACACCTGCCCTCTGGTGTTGTCCAGCAGCTGGGCGATCCGCAGGGTCAGGGCCTGCTCGCTGAGCACCTTGGCGTTGCGGTTGTCCAGCGTGTCGGCCATCAACGTGAAGGCCTGGCCGCTGGAGATCTCCCCGCCCTGGTTGTCGACCTGCCGCAGGTTGCTCAACAGCAACGGGCCCGTGGCGCTGAGGGTCCCGCCCTGGTTGTTCAGCAGGCCGAGGTTGAGATCCAGTCGAACCGAACCCTGGCCGCTCAGGCGGCCATCGTCGTGCTGGTCCAGCCCCGTGACGCTGGCCTCGAGCGACTGCCCGGCGCTGATGCGTCCACCCTCACTGTTGTTCACCTCTCCGGCCTTCAGGCGCAGCGCCACTTCACCGCGCAGGCTGCCGTGCTGGCTGTTGTCCAGCGCATCGGTCAACGCCAGTTCCAGGCGCTGGTTGGCGTACAGGCTACCCTGCCGGTTATCCAGGCTCGACCCAACCAGCTCGAGTGCGCCGACCGCGCCGAGCGTGCCGGTGCGGTTGTCCAGTGTCGTGCCGGCCAGGCTCAGGTCCGTCTTGCTGCTGATACGGCCTTGACCTCGATTGTCCAGGCTGCCCACTGTCAGGCTGAGGTTGCCACCGGCGGCCAGCATGCCTGCCTGGTTGAGCAGGTGGGTGGCGATGGCGGCGGTCAGGGTACCTTCGCTGGTCAGCGAGCCTTCGGTGTTGTCCAGGCTGGTGGCGGTCAGTGCGAGGCTGTTGACGGAGGCCAGGCTTCCGCGCTGGTTGGTTAGCGCACCCGTGGCGAGGGCAAGGCTGCGGTCGCCTTGGACCTGCCCGGCACCGTTGTCCAGGGCGCCTGCGTCCAACCCAAGCTCACTGGCCAATAGCTTGCCGCTGCGGTTGTCCAGCAGGCCATCGACGTTCAGCCTGGCGCTGTGCTGGGCGCTCAGGGTGCCCTGCTGGTTGCCCAGGCGCGCGCTGCGCACCTGAAGGTGAGTACCGGCGATCATGCCCTTGGCGTTCTCCAGCGCCTGGGCGATGCGCAGCTCCAGGGTCCGCTCGCTCAAGACCTTGCCACCGGTGTTGTCCAGGCTGTCCGCTTGCAGGCCGAAGCCTTGGGCACTGGAGATCTGCCCACCCTGGTTATCGACGCTGGAAAGTCCGGTGAGCAGCAGCGCACCGGGGGCGGTGATCGACCCTCCCTGGTTGTTCAGGTGGCCGCCGCCCAGGTCCAGGCTCAGGCCTGCCTGACTGAAGAGGCGGCCATCACCCTGCTGATCGAGGCCGGTCACGGAGGCATTGACGGTGTTGCCGGTGACGCGACCGCCCTGGCTGTTGTCCAGCTGCGCGCCGCGCAATTGCAGGGCGCCGCCTGCGACCAGTTGGCCGGCCTGGTTGTTCAGGTTGGCAGCGCTCAGGTCCAGGTCGGCGCCTGTGGTCAGCAGCCCGCTCTGGTTGAGCAGGTTACCGGCGATCGCCGCACTCAGGCTGGCACTGCTGGTGAGACGACCGAAGGCGTTGTCCAGGCTGGCAGCGGTCATCTGCAGATTCTGGTTACTGGCGAGCGTGCCGTGGCGGTTGCTCAATTGGCCACTGACGATCTTCAGCAAGCGCTCGCCTTGCACCTGGCCCTGGCCGTTGTCCAGCGATCCGGCGGTGAGCTGCACATCCTGGCCCACTACCTCGCCACCACGGTTGAGCAGTCCGCCAGCAACGCCCAGACCCAACCCGTCACGCGCCAGCAGATGGCCGGCGCTGTTGTCCATGCTGGCGGTCTGCACTTGCAGCGACGCGGCACTGAGCCGGCCTGCCGCGTTATTCAATACCCGGGCGAGCGTCAGGCTCAGGGATCGGTCGCTCAGCACCTTGCCGTTGCGGTTGTCCAGAGTGTCGGCGACCAGTGTGAAGCCGGTGGCGCTGGACAGCTCGCCGCCTTGATTGTCGACACTGTCGAGGTTGTTCAGCAGGAGTTGGCCAGGGGCGCTGATCAGACCGCCCTGGTTGTCCAGGTGACCGCGGTTGAGGTCCAGACGCAGGCTGGCCTGGCTGGAAAGCCGGCCACCCGCGTTGTTCAGGCTGCCCACGTCGAGCTGGCTGGCGGCAGTGCTGGCGAGGTGGCCGCCGCGGTTGTCGAGCGCCCCCGTCATGCGCATACCGAGGGTGTCGCGGCTGCTCAAGGTGCCGCCCTGGTCGTTCGCCACGGTGGCAGCCTCGATCTGCAGGCCACTGGCGACGATCGAGCCTGCACCGTTGTTCAGGACCTGGGCAATGCGCAGGGTCAGGCCCTGATCGCTGAGCAGCTTGCCAGCGCCATTGTCCAGGCTGCGCGCCGCTATGGCGAAGGCGCGCGCACTCGAGATTTCGCCTTGGCGGTTGTCGACGCCGCCGAGGTTGGCGAAGGTCAATTGCCCGGCGGCGTTGATCAGGCCGCTGCGGTTGTCCAGATGGCCCTGGTTGAGGTTCAGGCCCAGATCGGCGTTGCTGTAGAAACGTCCGCCGCTGTGCTGGTCCAGGCTGCCAAGGTTGGCACTGAGCCCCTGGGCACTGCCGATCTCACCGGCGGCGCCGTTGTCGACCGCACCGGCGCTCAGGTCCAGGGTCTGCTGGCTGATGAGCTTGCCGCCCTGGTTGTCCAGCGTACCGGCCTTGACCAAGGCGGCTGTGCTGGACTCGATGCGCCCCTGTCGATTGACCAGGGCGCCGCCGACCTCGATGCCCAGGCTGCCCTGGCTGTTGAGCACGCCTTGCTGGCCGTTGTTCAGCGCGGCGGCCGCGAGCTGCACGGCCTGCTGCGCAACGATCCGACCGTCTTGGTTGTCGACCGCACCTTGGGCCGTCAGGCTCAGGCCCTGCCCTGCCGACACCAGCCCCGCGACGTTATCCAGCGAAGCCACTTGCAGCGTGACCTGCGCCAGGCTGGACAGCTCGCCACGCGCGTTGATGAGCTGGCCCACCGAAGCGGTCAAGGGGCCGCTAGCGGTGATCAGGCCGCCTTGGGCATTGAGCAGACGTTCGGCAGCGATCAGCCCACTGCCGCCGCTGAGCACGCGACCTTGGCTCTGGTTGTCCAGTATAGAAGCGGTCACCTGCGCACTGTGCTGACCGCTGAGGGTGCCACCCTGGTTCAACACTTCGCCGCTGGTGAGACTCAACGCGCGGCTGGCGATGACGCTGCGACCGGTGTTGTCGATATGCTGTGCCTTGACCCGCACATCGCCTTGGCCATTGCGGCTGTTGTCAGCGTTGACGCCGGCCTCGATGATGCCGCGGTTGGTGAGGCGTCCGTCGGCGTCCAGCGTCAGGGTGTTCCGGGCCGCCAAGCTGCCTTGGTTGTTCAGCGCTGCGCGGGTCTTGATCGACAGATCGGTCCCGGCGTACACCGGCGCCTGAGCATCGAGGCTCTGCGCCTGGACGCTGATGCTGCTGCCAGCGGAGGCCTGGCCCATGACCACATGACCCGCCGCATCGATCTGGATGTCACCCCCAGCGACCATGTCGCCGGCCAGCCGTACACCGACGCCAGCCTCGGTGCCGATCAGCTTGACGGCGCCTACGTACATGCCGCCAAGCGCCGAGGCGTCGATGGCCAGCTCAGGTGTCTGGCTGCCATCTGCGGCGCGCGCGGTGGCGCTCAAGGTACGCGCGTCGACGTCGTTGCGACCAGTCACGATCGCCAGCTTGTTGGCCTGGATCTGCGCATTGAGGGTGGCAGCGCGAGTGATGATCTCGAACTGATCGACGTTGCTGGCGTTCAGGCCTGAGCCTTCGATAGCCACACTGCCGCGGTCGACCTGATAGCGCGCGACCTGGCCGCTTTCAATCACCGCCTTGCCGGAGGTGAGGGTCGCCTGGGGCGTGTTGATGAAGCCGCACCCGTTACAACTGATGCCGTAGGGGTTGGCGACGATCACATGGGCGGCCTGCCCCGCCACTTCGGTGTAGCCACGTAGCTGGGAGGGACTGGCGCCGTTGACCTCGTTGAGAATTACGTTGGCGGCGCTGCCGTTGAAGTTCGGGTTGCCGACGATGATGCCACCCAACTGAGTCGCCTGGGTGCGCGCGGTGGCATTGTTGAGGATGACCCCGTTGGCGCCGACGTTGTAGTCCTGGTACTGGTTGTGGGACAAGCCATTGCCGTTGGGCGCGGCGATATTGACGATCGGCACGCCGTTGCCGGCCTGGCCGAGCGTGGTGCCCGGCGCACTGACCACGATGCCCTCGGCCTGCACCAGCAAGGGCTGCCAGAACATGGCGTTGGCCAGGATGAAGGCCAGCCCGCGCTTGGGCATTCCCAGGAAGTGGGAACGGCTCTTCACGGCAGCAGAAGGCTGACGCACGAGGAAGGCGTACTGGCGAACGTCCATGTGTTACCCCAGTGCCCGAAGGCACGACGAAAATTTACAGGAGAAGGTCCAGGCGAAAGTAGATCGGCGCCTCACGCTCGGTGACGGCGGCCGGTCGCTCCAGAGAACGGGCGAAGGTGACCGCCAGCGAGAGGTTCTTTCCGCCAGCGAACAGGTCCAGCGAATGGCTGCTCATGCGCCCATGTTGCTCGGCGTTGTAGCGGCCGTGGCTGATCACGCCCTGGTCGTAGCCCAGGCTGGCGCCGTACTGGCTGAATACCGGTTGCAGCCAGGCCCAGGTCATCGGGCGACTCCAGCGCAGGTCGTTGCGCCAGTAGCCGCCGCTGTCGCCGGCCAGCATCTGGTCCTTGTAGCCGCGAATCGACGACTGCCCGCCCAGGCTCATGCGTTGTGGCGAAAACAGCACATCCTCGCTGCGCTGGCCGGTCATCAGGCTGCTGAAGCTCAGCGACTCGCCCCACAGCGTGAACGGATGCAGGTAGCTCAACGTGGCGGTGTACTTGCGGTAGCGCGCATCCGCCTGACCTGGGTGCGGGTGATGATTGCCCTGGGCGTCGAAGGCTCCGATGCCGTTCTGCATGCCCAGGTCGATGTTGAGGAAGGCACCGCCGATACGCCGGCCATGGTTGATGCCGAACTGCGCTTCGCTGAGGCGGTTGCTGCTCAGCGCCAGCTTGCTGTCTTCGATGTAATTGTTGGTGCGCAGGTAGGCCACCCCGGTGTTCAGCGAGGTCTTGCTCAGGGCATCGCGATGGATGACACGCTCCAGGCGCACCTGGTGGTTCTGGCTGTCGCCGGTCTGCTTGAAGGTGAAGCCGTTGGCCTGCGCCTCAGAGCGATAGTCGCTCTGGCTGAAGCTGTAGCTGAGGGTCCACCAGCCCAACGGCAGGCTATAGCTGAGCGCCGAGTTGCGCGAGCTCTTCTGGTGATCGCTGAGTGCGTCGTGACCACCGCGCAACGACAGCTGATCCGCCAGCCCCAGCGGATCGTCCCAGTCCAGGCTGGCGCCCCACTGCTGCTCGCCGGTGCTGCGCTGGCCGCCATTGTGCCGCGACAAGCCGACGCGCCACGGTTTTTGCGGGGTGTTCTGCACCACCACGTCGCTGCCGCCTACGGCCTTGCCGGGCGCTAACTCCATGCGCACCTGGTTGGAGGGCAAGCGGTTGAGCTGATCGACCATCTGCTCGACTTCACGCAGGTTGAGTAACTCTCCGCGGCTGCCGGGAAAGGTCATCGCCAACTGTCGGGGGGTGACACCGCTGCCGTCCGCGCCCTTCAAGCCTTCGAGCCGGCCTTCGACGACTTGAATCTTCAGGGTGCCGCTGGAGAGGTCCTGCTGCGGCAGGTAGGCCCGGCTGGTGACCAGGCCACGGGCCAGGTAGTGATCGGTGATCGCCTTGAGCACCGCGTTAAGCTGCGGCACACCCAGGCACTGGCCGATGTAGGGCGCAACCAACGCGTCGCGCTCGCGCTGCGAAAGGGCATCGGCGCCGACGAGTTCGATGCGCTCGATCTCGAAGCAGCGACTGTCGACTGGCGCCGCAGGAGTGGCGGGTAGCGTCGACTTGCCAGGCAGCTCCTTGAGTTCCTCCAGGCGCCGCTGCTGCTCTTCGAGCAGGCGATCTTGGCGCTCGCGGATGAGGTCTGTGGTCCCCGGCGTGTCCAGCGGCGAGGCGGCGTGCGCCATGCCGGAGGTGCTCAGGTATGCAAGTGCGGACAGCAGCGCAAGCCAAGTCCGGCGTTCCGAACGCCACATCGGTAGATCCCTTCTATATGGCCATACGCCAGTAACCGGCGCGCATCATAAGGTGGCAATATAGTGGCGTCAAATAAACATGACTATTCGGGAACTTTTTGCTTGGAGTGAAAAGCAGATGCTCAGCGCGCTGCGCTCAGGCACGCCGCCAGCATGCCGAGCCGCGCCATGGAGCGGCAAAAGCCGCGTCTGTCACAGCTTTTACGAAATGAAAAAAGCCCGCCCATGCGAGAGCGGGCAACTACCTACGAAGAGACTTTCGACTACCCGTCAGCTTCCGCGGTAAGTCGAATAGCTATACGGTGAAATAAGCAGCGGCACATGATAGTGGTCCTGGCCTTCATCGATGCCGAAGCGCAGCACCACTACATCGAGAAACGCCGCATCGCCCAGCGCAACGCCCCGCGCCCGGTAGTAGTCACCGACGCTGAACTGCAACTGGTAGACACCGGTACGGTAACCTTCTCCTTCCAGCAGCGGCGCGTCCACGCGGCCATCGCCGTTGGTCGTGGTCTGGGTGACGAGCTCCAGATGCTGATCCTGCACCCGGTAGAGCTCCACGGTGATGGAGCTGCCCGGACAGCCGTGTGCGGCGTCCAGCACGTGAGTGGTCAAACGTCCCATCGGTATGAGGCCTCTTGTGATTGATCTGGGCGAAGAGCGGCGGCGTGTCCCATTGCAGGGCAGCGAGCGCCGAAAACGTGCTCATTAGGGCATCTGGCTGGAAAATTGTACACAATTTTTACGACCAACTGCCGCTCTGGGTCAGACGGGGTGCTTCTGACACAGATGATTGTGCGCCCATTGTGACTATGCCACTCTGCGTGTTGATACCTGACTGAATGGGCAGGTTTCTTGCAAGGCAGTGAAAACCTGCCCAAAGACGACGACCGAAGATAAACACGACATTTCGGGCTTACAAATTACCGTACAGGTTGTATACAATCAGCCCACTCCGGTGCCTGCGACAACCCGCCGCGGTCGTCACCACCCGCTTCCACGTTCATAAGGAATACCGCAGTGAGCGCTGACTACCCTCGCGACATGATCGGCTACGGCAGCCAACCTCCCCACGCCCAATGGCCGGGCAACGCCCGCATCGCCCTGTCCTTCGTGCTCAACTACGAGGAAGGCGGCGAGCGCTGCATTCTGCACGGGGACAAGGAGTCCGAAGCCTTCCTGTCCGAGATGGTCGCCGCGCAGCCGCTACAGGGCGTGCGTTGCCAGAGCATGGAATCGCTGTACGAATACGGCAGCCGTGCCGGGGTATGGCGCCTGCTGAAGCTGTTCAAGGACAGCGGCGTGCCGCTGACGGTGTTCGCCGTGGCCATGGCCGCCCAGCGCCATCCGGACGTGATCCGTGCCATGGTCCAGGCCGGCCATGAGATCTGCAGCCACGGCTACCGCTGGATCGACTACCAGTACATGGACGAGGCCCAGGAACGCGAGCACATGCTCGAGGCCATCCGCATCCTCACCGAGATCAGCGGCGAGCGGCCGCTGGGCTGGTACACCGGGCGCACCGGCCCCAACACCCGGCGCCTGGTGATGGAAGAAGGTGGTTTCCTCTACGACAGCGACACCTACGACGACGACCTGCCGTACTGGGAGAAGAACACGCCCACCGACAAGCCGCACCTGGTGATCCCCTATACCCTGGACACCAACGACATGCGCTTCACCCAGGTTCAGGGCTTCAACTGCGGCGAGCAGTTCTTCCAGTACCTCAAGGACGCCTTCGACGTGCTCTATGCCGAGGGTGCCGAGGCGCCGAAGATGCTCTCCATCGGTCTGCACTGTCGGCTGGTCGGGCGTCCGGCGCGCATCGCCGCGCTCAAGCGGTTCATCGACTACGCCAAGGGCCACGAGCAGGTGTGGTTCGCCCGGCGCGTGGACATCGCCCGCCACTGGCACGCGACCCACCCGTACCGCGCAGGGAGCGCCCGATGACCGCCTTCAAGACCGTCACGCCGTCGAAGCTGGACCGCGCCGCCTTCATCGAGACCTTCGCCGACATCTACGAGCATTCGCCGTGGGTCGCCGAGCGGGCCTTCGATCAGGCCGACAGTGCCGAACTGGATGATGTGCAGCGCCTGCACCGACGCCTCGGCTCGGTGCTCGCGGCCGCCAGCCATGCCGAACAACTGGCGCTGATCAACGCCCACCCGGATCTGGCCGGCAAGGCGGCAGTGCGCGGTGAGCTGACCGAGTCGAGCACCCAGGAACAGGCCGGCGCCGGCATCCATTTGTGCACGGCCGAAGAATTCGCCCGCTTCACCGAACTCAATCACGCCTACAAGGCAAAATTCCAGTTTCCGTTCATCATGGCGGTGCGCGGCAGCGACCGGCACCAGATCCTCGCCGCGTTCGAGCAGCGTATCCACAACGACCCCGAGACCGAGTTCCGCGAAGCGCTGGCGCAGATCGACCGAATCGCCCTGCTGCGTTTGCAGCAGCTTTGAGGCTAGCCTGCAGGTAGCCTTGCCTCATCCCTCATAACGAACAAGAGAACCCAGCATGCGTACCCTGATGATCGAGCCCCTGACCAAAGAAGCCTTCGCCGCCTTCGGTGACGTGATCGAAACCGACGGCAGCGACCACTTCATGATCAACAATGGCTCGACCATGCGCTTCCACAAGCTCGTCACGGTGCAGACCGCCGAGCCGGAAGATCAGGCGATCATCAGCATTTTCCGCGCCCAGGCCCTGGAAATGCCGCTGACCATTCGCATGCTGGAGCGCCATCCGCTGGGCAGCCAGGCGTTCATGCCGCTGCTCGGCAACCCCTTTCTGATCGCGGTCGCGCCTCTTGGCGATGCACCTGTATCGGGTCTGGTCCGCGCCTTCCGCAGTAACGGCAGGCAGGGCGTCAATTACCATCGCGGCGTCTGGCACCACCCGGTGCTGACGATCGAAAAGCGGGATGACTTCCTGGTGGTTGATCGCAGTGGTTCCGGCAACAACTGCGACGAGCATTACTTCCCCGAGGAGCAGATGTTGATCCTCGATCCCCACCAATAAGAGAAGGTCGGTCATCACGGGTCCGCAGCCTGCCGGTGACCGGCAGAGGTACATACTGTGGAAGCACATCTTCACGAATGGCTGAACCTGAGCATTCGCTGGGTTCACATGATCACCGGCGTGGCCTGGATCGGTGCATCGTTCTATTTCGTCTGGCTGGAGAACAACCTCAACCGCAGCAATCCGCGTGACGGGCTTTCGGGCGACCTGTGGGCGATCCACGGTGGCGGCATCTACCACCTGGAGAAATACAAGCTCGCGCCACCGAAGATGCCCGATGACCTGCACTGGTTCAAATGGGAAGCCTATTTCACCTGGATGTCGGGTATCGCTTTGCTGTGCGTGGTGTTCTACTGGAACCCGACCCTCTACCTGCTGGCGCCCGGCAGCAGCCTGAGCGGCGCCGAGGGCGTGGCCATCGGCATCGGCTCGCTGATCGCCGGCTGGTTCGTCTACGACCTGCTCTGCGACTCGCCACTGGGCAAGCGCCCTGCGCTGCTCGGCGCCGTGCTGTTCGTGCTGATCATCGCCGCCTGCTGGGGCTTCAGCCTGGTGTTCAGCGGCCGTGGCGCCTACCTGCACACCGGCGCGATCATCGGCACCATCATGGTCGGCAACGTGTTCCGCATCATCATGCCGGCCCAGCGCCAGCTGGTGGCGGCGATCGCTGCCAACCAGACGCCTGATCCCTTGCTTCCGGCCAAGGGCCTGCTGCGTTCGCGGCACAACAACTACTTCACCCTGCCAGTGCTGTTCATCATGATCAGCAACCATTTCCCGAGCACCTACGGCAGCCAGTACAACTGGTTGATCCTGGCCGGGATCGCCGTGGCAGCAGTGCTGGTACGGCACTACTTCAATACCCGTCATGCCAGCAACAAGTATGCCTGGACCCTGCCAGCCGGCGCCCTGGCGATGATCTGCCTGGCCTACGTCACCGCGCCCATGCCGCTGCCCACAGCACCCGAGCAGGCCGCAGCGCCGATCCAGTACCAGCCGCTGCCCGCCAGCGCCGTCGGCGGCAAGACCGCCGCCGAGCACCGCGCCGAGGAAGCTGCCAAGGCGGCGCAGGCGCAGGCACAGGCGGCACCGGCACCGGCCCAGGCCAGCGCCGAGGCCGCGCCCGGCAACTTCGAGGCGATCCATCACGTCATCCAGGAGCGCTGTACCGTCTGCCACTCGGCCAGGCCCACCAGCCCATTGTTCAGCACGGCGCCGGCCGGCGTGATGTTCGACACCCCGCAGCAGATCCAGGCCCAGGCCGCGCGCATCCAGGCCCAGGCCGTGGCCAGCCAGATCATGCCGCTGGGCAACATCACCCAGATGACCGTGGAAGAACGCAAGCTGGTCGGTGACTGGATCGCCAAGGGTGCTGCAGTCAACTGAGATGAGCCCCGGCGAGTGCCGGCGATAGGCAGGCCAGGCGGCAAGCCTGGCCAGGCAGGCGACTGGCAGCCGCTTCCAGTCGCCAATCGCCCAGTGCCCCGCCACCCCCAAAACAAGAACAAGATCCGAGGTGCTGCATGTCCGAGTCATCCCTGGCGCAGAGTCCTGCTGCGCCACCGCGTCAGGCGTTGCCGCTGTTTCAGCTGATCCTGGTGGGGCTGCAACATGTGCTGCTCATGTACGGCGGCGCCATCGCCGTGCCGCTGATCATCGGCCAGGCGGCGGGACTGCCGCGTGAAGAGGTCGCCTTCCTGATCAATGCCGACCTGCTGGTGGCCGGCGTCGCCACCCTGGTGCAGTCGCTGGGCATCGGGCCGGTGGGCATTCGCATGCCGGTGATGATGGGCGCGAGTTTCGCTGCGGTCGGCAGCATGGTGGCCATGGCCGGCATGCCGGGTGTCGGCCTGCCAGGCATCTTCGGCGCGACCATCGCCGCCGGCGTGTTCGGCCTGCTGATCGCGCCGTTCATGTCCAGGGTGGTGCGCTTCTTCCCGCCGCTGGTGACCGGCACGGTGATCACCTCCATCGGCCTGTCGTTGTTTCCCGTGGCGGTCAACTGGGCCGGCGGCGGTCAGCAGGCGACAGCGTTCGGCGCGCCCGTCTACTTGATGGTGGCGGGGCTGGTGCTGGCGGTGATCCTGCTGATCAACCGGTTCATGCGCGGTTTCTGGGTCAATGTCTCGGTGCTGGTGGGGATGGGGCTGGGCTACATCCTGGCAGGCGCCATCGGCATGGTCGATCTCGACGGACTGGGGCGAACGCCCTGGCTGCAGCTGGTCACCCCCCTGCACTTCGGCCTGCCCACCTTCAGCCTGGCGCCGATCCTGTCCATGTGCCTGGTGGTGGTGATCATCTTCGTCGAGTCCACCGGCATGTTCCTGGCGCTGGGCAAGGTGACCGAACGCGAGGTGACGCCCCGCCTGCTGCGCCGTGGCTTGCTGTGCGACGCCGCAGCATCGTTCGTGGCCGGGTTCTTCAACACCTTCACCCATTCGTCCTTCGCCCAGAACATCGGCCTGGTGCAGATGACCGGAGTGCGCTGTCGCTCGGTGACGGCGGTGGCCGGCGCACTGCTGATCGGGCTGAGCCTGCTGCCCAAGGCCGCGTTCCTGATCGCCTCGATTCCGCCGGCGGTCCTGGGCGGGGCGTCGATCGCGATGTTCGGCATGGTCACCGCCACGGGCATCAAGATCCTGCAGGAGGCGGACATCGCCGATCGGCGCAACCAGTTGCTGATCGCCGTGAGCGTCGGCTTCGGCCTGATCCCGGTGGTGCGTCCGGAGTTCTTCGCACAGATGCCGCTGTGGATGGCGCCGATTACCCACAGCGGCATCGCCATGGCGACCCTCAGCGCCCTGCTGCTCAACCTGCTGTTCAACATTCTCGGCGGCGCCGAGCGGGCAGCCCACAACCTGGCATGTGATCGCCACTGAACCCTGGCCGGACCGCGTCGGTCCTGGCCTCGCCGAGTGGCCAGATTCCAAGCGCACTCGGACAACCTGACCGAACGCCCAATTTTGCGACACCCCGCTCCAGGAAGGAGCACTTGAGGCCCGGCGCGCAAGCCAGTAATCTGCGCGCCCCCTCGCTCAGGGCAGACCGGATGCTGCCCGCGTCCACTGACCGCTCAGTCAATGAATTCGGGCGGTTGGTCGATGTTCTGCCAGCCAGCAGCCCCCTTGTTCAACTGTTCAGAACGCTGTCGAGCAGGATGGCCGCGACCAACACCCGATGTTGGCTCGGCACTTGCCAGGGAACTGCGGCCCATGCGTCAAAACTGACCAGACAGACAGAAAAAAAGGCGCCGAAACGAGCGCCGCTACTTATCCAATCAAGGGAGCGAAACATCCAATGCGTATTCTCAACAGCCTGATGCTGGCCGGCGGCCTGCTCACCTGCGCCACCGGACAGGCCGGCGATCTGCTCAACTGGCAGAACAACAGCCTGACCTACCTCTGGGGCAAAAATTTCAAGGTCAACCCCGAGACCCAGCAGACCCTGACCTTCGAGCACGTCGATTCGTGGAAGTACGGGGACAACTTCCTGTTCGTCGACAAGATCTTCTATCAAGGCAAGAAGGACAGCAGCAAGGGCGCCAACACCTACTATGGCGAAATCACCCCGCGCCTGTCGTTCGGCAAGATCTTCGACCAGAAGCTGGCCTTCGGCCCGGTGACCGATGTCTTGCTGGCCATGACCTACGAGTTCGGCGAAGGCGACAGCGAAGCCTACCTGATCGGTCCGGGCTTCGACCTGGCGGTGCCGGGCTTCGACTACTTCCAGCTCAACTTCTACCAGCGCACCACCGATGGCAGCCGGCCGGGCGATCATGTCTGGCAGATCACCCCGGTGTGGGGCTACACCCTGCCGCTGGGCGACTCGGACCTGCTCATCGACGGCTACATGGACTGGGTGGTGGACAACGACCAGAACCGTCGCGGCACCTACCACGCCAACCTGCACTTCAACCCGCAGGTGAAGTACGACCTGGGCAAGGCCCTGCACATGGGCGAAAAGCAGTTGTACGTGGGGATCGAGTACGATTACTGGAGCAACAAGTACGGCATCAAGGACAGCGATGCCTTCACCACCGACCAGAACACCATGAGCCTGCTGGTCAAGGTGCATTTCTGAGGGTGTGGCGGGCTGCTCCGGCAGCCCGCACGGCCTGCGATGCGATCAGTGCGCGGTGGAGGTCCGAAGGCGCGAGACACCGCCCACCACCAGCGCCACCACACACCCGGCCACCGCACCGATCACCCCGAACAGGCCGTACTTGACCACCGGCCCCCAGGCGCCGCTGGCGGCGACAAGCGACTCGATGGCGTGCTCCAGTGGCGCAATGCCTTCGCCGATGAAGGTGCCGCCGACCAGGAACATGGCCAGGGTGCCGATCCAGGACAAGGCTTTCATCAGCAACGGCGCCGCCGACACCAGCCCCCGACCGAGCGCCTTGACGCATCGGCCCCACACACCCTGCGCCTTGGACTTGGCCAGGGCGAAGCCGGCGTCGTCCAGACGAACGATACCGGCGACCAGGCCGTAGACCCCCACCGTCATGAGCAAGGCGATGATGACCAAGGTCAGGATCTGCTGATGCAGCGGGGCTTCGGCGACCACGTTCAGGGTGATGACGATGATTTCGGCGCTGAGGATGAAATCGGTCTTGATCGCGCCCTTCACCTTGCGCTGCTCGTACGCGGCGAGTTCTTCGGGGGTACGCGGCACCGACCGGGTCGAGCGGGCCTGCTCGCCGGAGGGCTCGCGGGCGAACTTGTCCTTGATCGCCTCGAAGCCCTCATAGCACAGGTACAGCCCACCGGCCATGAGCAACCACTTGACCGCGGCGGGCAACACGGCACTGAGCACCAGGGCGCAGGGCACCAGAATGGCCTTGTTGCGCAACGACCCCTTGAACACCGCCCACACCACGGGCAGCTCCCGATCGGCCTTCATGCCGGTGACCTGTTCGGCGTTGACCGCCAGGTCGTCGCTGAGCACGCTCGCGGACTTCTTGGCCGCGACCTTGCTCATCAGCGAGATGTCGTCCAGCAAGGCTGCGATATCGTCCAGCAACGCAAAGAAACTGCTGCCTGCCATGTCCTTTGATCCTTAGTAGAAAACGAAGAGCCTGGCGAACGGCTGCGACCGTTCGCACCACGCATCAGCAACGTAGACCCGACAGTGCTGCAAAGATTGCACCGGACCTGGGCCGGCGCAAGGTCGGCTCAGCGCCGCTGATAGCGGTTCACGCACGCTGTGACCAGCATCGCCACCAGGCAACTGATCCCGATCGTCCAACTGGCGCTCAGCCCCAGGTGCTCGCACACCTTGCCGGCCGCCAGTACGCTGACGAAGATCGCCACGGGCACCATCAGTCTGTTCATCACGCCTCCTGTTTTCGAGGCGGCAGGATACGGGTTCGCTGGCCGGGATGCACCTTGCGTCGTCGCTACGCCGCTGCAGCACTGACCGCCGCACGCAGCGCCACGGTGGGTGCGGGCCTCGTGGGATATTTGTTACCATCGCCGCTCGCAGCCCCATCAGGACCGTCCAGCACCATGAGCACCATTCGCGAGCGCAACAAGGAACTGATCCTGCGCGCGGCCAGCGAGGAATTCGCCGACAAGGGCTTCGCGGCCACCAAGACCAGCGACATCGCGGCCAAGGCGGGCCTGCCCAAGCCGAATGTGTACTACTACTTCAAATCCAAGGAAAACCTCTACCGCGAGGTCCTGGAAAGCATCATCGCGCCGATCATGCAGGCCTCCACGCCCTTCAACGTCGAGGGTGATCCGCAGCAGGTGCTCAGCCACTACATTCGCTCGAAGATCCGCATCTCCCGCGACCTGCCCCACGCCTCCAAGGTGTTCGCCAGTGAAATCATGCACGGCGCCCCGCATCTGTCGCCGTCGCAGGTCGAGCAGCTCAACGAGCAGGCGCGGCACAATATCGAGTGCATCCAGCGCTGGATCGAGCGTGGCCAACTGGCACCCGTGGACCCCTACCATTTGATGTTCAGTATCTGGGCAGCCACGCAGACCTACGCCGATTTCGATTGGCAGATCGCAGCGGTCACCGGCAAGGCAAAGCTGGCCGACAGCGATTACGACGCAGCCGCCGAGACCATCATCCGCCTGGTGCTCAAAGGCTGCGCGCCGGAACCCGCCTGACCTCCTACGCGCTACGGGCGCGAGCGGCTCAGACCACCACGCCGCCATCGGCCAGCAGGCCGATTGACTCGATGGCGCTGATGGCGCATTGCTCGTCGATATCCGATGAATCGCCGCTGATGCCCAGCGCACCCAGCACCGTGCCGTTCTGATCGCGGATCAGCACGCCTCCCGGCGCCGGCACCACCGCGCCGCCACCCAGACCGTTGAGCGCCGCGAAAAACGCCGGGCGCTGCTGCGCGTCCAGCGCCAGCAGGCGCGAACCCTTGCCCAGCGCCACGGCGCCCCAGGCCTTGGCGGTCGCCAGTTGCGGACGCAGCAGGCTGGCGCCGTCCTCGCGCTGCAAGGCCAGCAGGTGCCCGCCGGCATCCAGTACGGCCACCGTCAGCGGGGCCGCGTCGATCCTGCGGCCTGCCGCCAAGGCGGCCAGTACGAGGCTGTTGGCGGTGTGAAGGGTCAATGGGTTCATGGGTGGGTCCTCTTATTGTTGTGCATGGCCCAAGGGGCGATTGAAAATCGTCAATCAATAGAGAACATTATTACATATTTTTGTATACAATATTTTCGACAAAGTTATTATTCCCCCAATTTCCAGGCGGTATGAACGAGAGGTCGAAAGCCATTGACCTACGAAGCCATACCTGAATACACTCGTGAAACACTCAGTTTGTATACAATTACAAAATTAATGAGGCACAAATCATGAGTAAAATGAGAGCAATCGATGCCGCGGTCCTGGTCATGCGCCGCGAAGGTGTCACTACGGCCTTCGGCATTCCGGGTGCAGCCATCAACCCGCTCTATTCCGCCTTGAACAAAGCCGGCGGCATCGATCACGTCCTTGCCCGTCATGTCGAAGGTGCCTCGCACATGGCCGAAGGCTATACCCGTGCCAACCCCGGCAACATCGGTGTGTGCATCGGTACCTCCGGTCCTGCGGGTACCGATATGGTCACCGGCCTGTACAGCGCCTCGGCCGACTCCATCCCGATTCTCTGCATCACCGGCCAGGCGCCCCGCGCGCGTTTGCACAAGGAAGACTTCCAGGCCGTGGACATCACCAGCATCGTCAAGCCGGTGACCAAGTGGGCGACCACCGTGCTGGAACCCGGCCAGGTGCCGTACGCGTTCCAGAAAGCCTTCTTCGAGATGCGCAGCGGACGACCGGGGCCCGTGCTGATCGACCTGCCGTTCGATGTCCAGATGGCCGAAATCGAATTCGACATCGAGGCCTACGCCTCGCTGCCCGTGCACAAGCCGGCCGCCACGCGGGTCCAGGCCGAAAAAGCCCTGGCACTGCTCAACGAGGCCGAGCGTCCGCTGCTGGTGGCAGGCGGCGGCATCATCAACGCCGATGCCAGCGAGCGGCTGGTCGCCTTCGCCGAGCTGACCGGCGTGCCGGTGATCCCGACCCTGATGGGCTGGGGTTGCCTGCCCGACGACCACCCGCTGATGGTCGGCATGGTCGGCTTGCAAACCTCGCACCGCTACGGCAACGCCACCTTGCTCGAGTCCGACCTGGTGCTGGGCATCGGCAACCGCTGGGCGAACCGCCACACCGGCTCGGTGGAGGTGTACACCGAGGGCCGGCGGTTCATTCACGTCGACATCGAGCCGACCCAGATCGGCCGAGTGTTCACCCCCGACCTGGGCATCGTCTCCGACGCCGGTGCCGCGCTGGAGGTGTTCATCGAAGTGGCCCGCGAATGGCAGGCGGCCGGCAAGCTCAAGTGCCGCAAGGCCTGGTTGCAGGACTGCCAGCAGCGCAAGGCCAGCTTGCAACGCAAGACCCACTTCGACAACGTGCCGGTCAAGCCGCAACGGGTCTACCAGGAGATGAACCAGGTGTTCGGCAAGGACACTTGCTACGTCAGCACCATCGGCCTGTCACAGATCGCCGGCGCGCAATTTCTGCATGTGTACAAGCCACGGCACTGGATCAATTGCGGCCAGGCCGGGCCGCTGGGCTGGACGGTGCCGGCGGCCCTCGGGGTGGTCAAGGCCGATCCCGCGCGTCAGGTGGTGGCGCTCTCGGGCGACTACGATTTCCAGTTCATGATCGAGGAGCTGGCGGTGGGTGCCCAGTTCAACCTGCCCTATGTACACGTACTGGTGAACAACGCCTACCTGGGCCTGATCCGCCAGGCCCAGCGTGGCTTCGAGATGGACTACTGTGTTCAACTCGCCTTCGAAAACATCAATGCCAGCGAGGCCGGCAGCTACGGCGTGGACCATGTCGCGGTGGTCGAAGGGCTGGGCTGCAAGGCGTTGCGGGTGTTCGAACCGGGCGAGATCGCCCCGGCTCTGCGCAAGGCGCAGCAGATGGCCGAACAGTTCCGGGTGCCGGTTGTGGTGGAAGTGATCCTTGAGCGCGTCACCAACATTTCCATGGGCACCGAGATCAATGCGGTGAACGAATTCGAGGACCTGGCGCTGGTCGGCAACGACGCCCCCACCGCCGTCTCGCTGCTCGATTGACCGTCGACACCCCTGCCGCGCCAGGCAGCCCCCCCCTTTTGCTTGTGCAAGGAGATCGCCATGCCACGCTTCGCCGCCAACCTGTCCATGCTGTTCACCGAGCAGGACTTCCTGGCCCGCTTCAAGGCCGCCGCCGATGCCGGCTTCAGCGGCGTGGAGTACCTGTTCCCCTATGACTTCGGCGCCAGCGACATCAAGCGCGAGCTCGACGCCCACGGCCTGACACAGGTGCTGTTCAACCTGCCGGCTGGCGACTGGGCTGCGGGTGAACGGGGCATCACCTGCCTTCCGGAGCGGGTCGAGGAATTTCGCGCGGGGGTGGACAAGGCCATCGAGTACGCCAAGGTGCTGGGCAACACGCAGGTCAACGCTCTGGCGGGGATTCGCCCGCAAGGTGTGGACGACGCCCGCATTCGCCAGACCTTCGTCGACAACCTGCGCTATGCAGCTCAGAAGCTGGAAGGTGCCGGCATCCGCCTGGTCATGGAAATGATCAACACTCGCGACATTCCGGGGTTCTACCTCAACACCACCGAGCAGGCGCTGGCGATACAGGCCGAGGTGGGCAGTGCCAACCTGTTCCTGCAGTACGACATCTACCACATGCAGATCATGGAGGGGGATCTGGCGCGCACGCTGGAGGCTCACCTGGGGCTGATCAACCACGTGCAGCTGGCGGACAACCCAGGTCGACACGAGCCAGGCACCGGGGAGATCAACTACCGCTTCCTGTTCGAGCATCTGGACCGCATCGGCTACAAGGGCTGGATCGGCGCCGAATACAAGCCCAAGGGCACGACCGAGGCGGGACTGGGCTGGCTGAAGACCCACAACGTCGTGTGACACCGCCCGCTTCGTGGGTGAGCCCGCGCCCAAGGCAGTCGTGGCACCTGCTTCATCGAGATTCGACAATAACAACGAGGTATCTCACATGGCCAAGATCGGTTTCATCGGCACCGGCATCATGGGCAAGCCCATGGCCCAGAATCTGCAGAAGGCGGGCCACAGCCTGTTCCTTTCGAGCCACCATGCCGCCGCGCCCGCCGAGCTGGTGGCGGCAGGCGCAGTAGCGCTGGCCACCCCTGCCGAGGTGGCGCAAGAGGCTGAATTCATCATCGTCATGGTGCCGGACACGCCGCAGGTGGAAAGCGTGCTGTTCGGCGAGCAGGGCGTGGCCGAGGGCCTGGGCCCGAACAAGGTGGTGATCGACATGAGTTCGATCTCGCCCACCGCGACCAAGGCCTTCGCCGAGAAGATCGAACGCGGCGGCGCGGCGTATCTGGACGCTCCGGTGTCCGGTGGCGAAGTGGGCGCCAAGGCCGCCACCCTGAGCATCATGGTCGGCGGACAGGCCCAGGCCTTCGAGCGCGCCCTGGCACTGTTCCAGGCCATGGGCAAGAACATCACCCACGTGGGCGGGAGCGGCGATGGCCAGACCGCCAAGGTGGCCAACCAGATCATCGTCGCCCTGAATATCCAGGCAGTGGCCGAGGCGCTGCTGTTCGCGGCCAAGAACGGCGCGGACCCGGCCAGGGTGCGCGAGGCGTTGATGGGCGGCTTCGCCTCGTCGAAGATCCTCGAGGTGCACGCCGAGCGAATGATCAAGGGCACCTTCGATCCAGGCTTTCGCATCAACCTGCACCAGAAGGATCTCAACCTGGCCCTGCAGGGCGCCCGCGAGCTGGGCATCAACCTGCCCAACACCGCCAACGCGCAGCAGGTGTTCAATACCTGCCAGGCCCTGGGCGGCGGCAACTGGGACCACTCGGCGTTGATCAAGGGCCTAGAGCACATGGCCGACTTCTCCATTCGGTAGACGCCACGCACGGCAGGCGACCAGTTCGACACTGGCCGCTTGCCGCGGCTTTCCTCTCATTTGAAACTCACGGAGCCCGCCATGTCGGTCGATCCGCAAACCCTGCTGCGCGCGCTGCTCGACACCGCCATCGCCGCCGCCCATCCCGCCCAGGTGCTGGAGCCCTGCCTGCCCACCGACAGAAGCGGTCGGGTCATCGTCATCGGTGCCGGCAAGGCCGCGGCGGCGATGGCCGAGGTGGTCGAGAAACACTGGCAAGGCGAGGTCTCGGGGCTGGTGGTCACCCGCTACGGGCACGGTGCCTGTTGTCGCGCGATCGAAGTGGTCGAGGCCGCGCACCCGGTCCCCGACCAGGCCGGTCTGGACGTCGCCCGGCGCATGCTGGCGATGGTCAGCGACCTGAACGAGGGCGACCAGGTCATCTGCCTGCTGTCCGGGGGTGGTTCGGCGTTGCTGGCGTTGCCCGCGCCGGGCCTGACCCTGGCCGACAAGCAACAGGTCAACAAGGCGCTGCTACGCTGCGGCGCCACCATCGGCGAGATGAATTGCGTGCGCAAGCACCTCTCGGCGATCAAGGGCGGGCGCCTGGCCAAGGCCTGCTGGCCGGCGACCGTGCACACCTACGCCATTTCCGACGTGCCGGGCGATCTGGCCACGGTGATCGCCTCGGGGCCTACGGTGGCCGACCCCAGCACCTCGGCCGAGGCGCTGGCGATTCTCGATCGCTATGCCATCGACGCCTCCCAGAAGGTGCGCGACTGGCTGCGCGATCCAGCTTCGGAGACGGTGAAGCCTGGCGATCCAGCCCTCTCGCGCAGCCATTTCCAGCTCATCGCCAAACCCCAGCAGTCGCTCGAAGCGGCGGCCGTGAAAGCGCGCCAGGCCGGTTTCAGTCCGCTGATCCTCGGCGATCTGGAGGGCGAAGCGCGCGAGGTAGCCAAGGTGCATGCCGGTATCGCCCGACAAATCGTGCTGCACGGCCAGCCGCTGAAGGCACCCTGCGTGATCCTCTCTGGCGGCGAAACCACGGTGACGGTGCGCGGTAACGGACGTGGGGGCCGCAACGCCGAGTTTCTCCTGAGCCTGACCGACAGCCTCAAGGGCCTGCCAGGGGTCCATGCCCTGGCCGCCGACACCGACGGTATCGACGGCTCGGAGCACAACGCCGGCGTGGTCATGAGCCCTGAGACCTTCGCCCGCGCCCAGGCCAAGGGCCTGTCGAGCAGCGCCGCGCTGGACGACAACGACGGCTACGGGTATTTCGCCGCCCTCGACGCCTTGATCGTCACCGAGCCGACGCGTACCAACGTCAACGACTTTCGCGCCATCCTGATCCTCGAGGCCCCGCACCCATGACGCCCGACAAGAAAGTGAAGATCCTCGCCACCCTCGGCCCGGCAGTGGACAGCAGCGAGCACATCCGCCAACTGGTGGAGGCTGGCGTGAACCTGTTTCGCCTGAATTTCAGCCACGGCGAGCATGCCGACCACGCCCGGCGCTACCAGTGGATCCGCGAAGTGGAGCACCAGCTCAACCGCCCACTGGGCATCCTCATGGACCTGCAAGGACCGAAGCTGCGAATCGGCCGTTTCGCCGAGGGCAAGGTACAGCTGCAGACCGGCCAGACGCTACGCCTGGACCTGGATGAAACGCCAGGCGATGCGCGCCGGGTCAATCTGCCGCATCCGCCGATCATCGCCGCCCTGGAGCCGGGGATGGACCTGCTGCTCGACGACGGCAAGCTGCGCCTGCGGGTGACTGCCAAGCATCCCGAGGCCATCGATACCGAAGTGCTGGCCGGTGGTGAACTGTCCGACCGCAAGGGCGTCAACGTGCCCCAGACCCTGCTGGATTTCTCCCCGCTCACCGAGAAAGATCGTCGCGACCTGGCTTTCGGCCTGGCCCTGGGCGTGGACTGGGTGGCGCTGTCGTTCGTGCAACGGCCCGATGACCTGGTGGAGGCGCGGCAGTTGATCGGCGAGCGGGCCTACCTCATGGCCAAGATCGAGAAGCCTTCGGCGGTCACGCAATTGCAGGCGATCGCCGAACTGTCCGATGCGATCATGGTGGCCCGTGGCGACCTCGGCGTGGAGGTACCGGCCGAACGCGTGCCGCAGATCCAGAAGCGCATCATCGCCACCTGTCGGCAGCTGGGCAAGCCAGTGGTGGTGGCCACGCAGATGCTCGAATCGATGCGCTTCGCGCCGGCGCCGACCCGTGCCGAGGTCACGGACGTGGCCAATGCCGTGGCCGAAGGCGCCGATGCAGTGATGCTGTCGGCCGAGACCGCCTCGGGCGACTACCCGCTGCAAGCGGTGCAGATGATGAGCAAGATCATCCGCCAGGTGGAGAACGGGCCGGACTACCAGGCCCAACTCGACGTGGGTCGGCCGAAGGCCGAAACCACGGTGTCGGATGCCATCAGCTGCGCGATCCGCCGTATCAGCGCCATCCTGCCGGTGGCGGTGCTGGTCAACTACAGCGAGTCGGGCGCCTCGACCCTGCGCGCTGCCCGCGAGCGCCCGGCCGCGCCGATCCTCAACCTGACCCCCAACCTGCGCACCGCTCGCCGGCTGAGCCTGACCTGGGGTGTGCACTCGGTGGTCAACGATCGCCTGCACCAGGTCGACGAGATCTGCTCCACGGCGCTGGAGATCGCCCAGGCCCAAGGCATGGCCTGCCGCGGCGACACCTTGCTGATCACCGCCGGTGTGCCGTTCGGCACGCCGGGGACCACCAATACCCTGAGGATCGAGACCCTGATCTAGCTGCGCTCGTGACACCCGTATCAGCGAACCCAAGGCCCGCAGAGGCCCACCATTCTTCTTTTTTCCAGACTGCCATGTACACCAGAGACAGCGTCAACCCGTGCCCCGACTGGGCCACGGCACTGCTCAACGGCTTCAGCCAAGTGCTGCTGCTGCGCAACCCCCTGTGCGGCCTGTGCTGCCTGCTGGCGATCCTGTTCAGTGCCCCGCAGCTGGTCGGCGGCGCCCTGCTCGGCGCGCTCGCCGGTCTGCTCACGGCCCAGGGACGGGGCTACCCACGCAGCGACCGGCAGGCCGGCCTGTACGGCTACAACGGCGTGCTGATCGGCCTGCTGATGAGCGCGGCACTGCCCTGGACGGTCATCCTGCCAGCCGCGATCCTGGCGGCGGGCGGCCTGTCGAGCCTGCTCACGCATCACTGGCGCAGACGCGGCGGTGCCCGGCTCACGGTCTACACCGCACCCTTCGTGCTGCTGGGCTGGGCCACCCTGGCGATCGCCCCGCTGGCACCCGGCCTGGAAGCAGAGGGCAACTCGGTTCATGGCGTACTGCGCGGACTAGCGCAGGTATTCGTGCTGGACACCCCTCTGGCTGGCGCGCTGATCGCGCTGGGCCTGCTCATCGCTCATCCCTATGCCGGCCTCTGGGCGCTGCTGGGCTCGACCCTGGGCGGCGGCGCCGCGCTGCTGGCCGGTCACGGCGAGGCGGCGGCCATGGGGCTGTACGGGTTCAATAGCGCCCTCGCCGCTCTGGCCTTCAGCCGCCAGGGCGAGCGGCCCCACAAGACCCTGCTCGCGATTCTACTGGCGCTGCTGGTGCAGGCGCTGTTCGCGCGTGCGGCGCTGCCGGCGCTCACCGCGCCCTTCGTCATCGCCTGCTGGCTGATGCACCTGGGCGAGTACCTGACGCCTCTGGGACGACGACGCGGCGCGCCGCGCTTGCACGGCTGACGGCCAGGCCATAGGCTCAGCCGCTACGCCTTGTGGAACACCTTCTATGGACACCCCTGCGAGCCTGCGCGAGCGGCTCTACGTCATCGTCTTCCAATCCGACACCGTGGCCGGCCGACGCTTCGACAAGACCTTGCTGGTCATCATCCTGGCCAGCCTGGTGACGGTCATTCTCGACAGCATCGATGCCGTGCATCGCAGCTATTCAGGGCTGCTGGCGGGCATCGAGTGGGGCTTCACCGCGATCTTCCTGGCCGAGTACCTGACCCGCCTGTACTGCTCGCCCAAGCCGCTGCGCTATGCCTTCAGCTTCTACGGGCTGGTCGACCTGCTGGCGATCGTGCCGGGCATCATCGCCCTGTACTACAGCGACGCGCAGTACCTGTTGATCGTGCGCGTGGTGCGCATGTTGCGGATCTTCCGCGTACTCAAGCTCGGCCCTTATCTCAAGCAGGCGCACTACCTGCTCGAGGCGCTGCGCGGCAGCAAGCAGAAGATCATCGTGTTCCTGGTCAGCGTCTCGACCCTGGTGACGGTGTTCGGCACCCTGATGTACGTGATCGAGGGGCCCGAACACGGCTTCACCAGCATTCCCAAAGGCATCTACTGGGCCATCGTCACCCTGACCACGGTGGGCTTCGGCGACATCGTGCCGAAGACGCCGCTGGGCCAGGTGCTGTCGTCGATGGTGATGATCATCGGTTACTCGATCATCGCCGTGCCCACGGGCATCTTCACCGCCGAGCTGGCCAACGCCATGCGTGGCGAACAGCTGCGCCACGATTGCCCGAGCTGCGCGAAAAACACCCACGAACCGTCAGCGGCGTTCTGCTCCCGCTGCGGCAACCCGCTGTTCCCGCGCAGCGGTGCAGCATAAGCCCAGATCGTTTTGATCTTTAAGGCCCCCAGAGCACACGGTTATAGTTGCTGGCAGTTTGCCAAACTTTCACGCACAACAAGGACTCATCCAGTGAAACGACTCTTCAGTGCCTCGCTGCTCGCCGCCGGGCTGACCCTGGGCACCCTCGCCCAGGCCGCCCCCACCCTGCTGAACGTCTCCTACGACGTGATGCGCGATTTCTACAAGGACTATAACCCGGCGTTCCAGAAACACTGGGAAGAGGAACACAAGGAGAAGGTCAACGTGCAGATGTCCTTCGGCGGCTCGAGCAAGCAGGCTCGCGCGGTGATCGATGGACTGCCGGCCGATGTCATCACCATGAACATGGCCACCGACATCAACGCGCTGGTCGACAACGGCAAGCTGGTGCCTGACGACTGGGTCACCCGCCTGCCCAACAACAGCGCGCCCTTCACCTCGGCCACGGTGTTCATCGTGCGCAAGGGCAATCCCAAGGCGCTCAAGGACTGGCCGGACCTGCTCAAGGACGGCGTGCAGGTGATCGTGCCCAATCCCAAGACCTCGGGCAATGGCCGCTACACCTACCTGTCGGCCTGGGGCTACGTGCTCAAGCAAGGGGGTGACGAGGCCAAGGCCCGCGAGTTCGTCGGCAAGCTGTTCAAGCAGGCACCGGTGCTCGACACCGGCGGCCGCGCGGCGACCACCACCTTCATGACCAACCAGATCGGCGACGTACTGGTGACATTCGAGAACGAAGCCGAGATGATCGCCCGCGAGTTCGGCCGCGATCAGTTCGAGGTGGTCTACCCGAGCGTGTCGGCCGAAGCCGAGCCGCCGGTGAGCGTGGTCGACAAGGTGGTCGCGCGCAAGGGCACCCAGGCGGTGGCCGAGGAATACCTGAAGTACCTGTGGTCCCCGGCCGCCCAGGAAATCGCTGCGCAGAACTACCTGCGCCCGCGTGACGCCACGGTGCTGGCCAAGTACACCGACCGCTTCCCGAAAGTGGACTTCCTCTCGGTGGAGAAGACCTTCGGCGACTGGCGTACGGTGCAGAAAACCCACTTCAACGACGGCGGTGTGTTCGACCAGATCTACAGCGGCCAGTAACCTCGGCGCGCAGGCCCTGCAGGCACGACCGACCGTTGCGCCTGCAGGACTACAGCGTAATCGGTCGGCGGCCGGCGAACGCATGGGCCAAAGTGCCACCATCCACCAACTCCAGCTCGCCGCCCAACGGCACGCCATGGGCGATCCGCGAGGCGGTCAGGCCCTTCTCGGCCAGCAACTGGGCGATGTAGTGCGCCGTCGCTTCGCCTTCCACCGTCGGGTTGGTGGCCAGGATCACCTCGGTGAAGCTGCCCTGCTCCTCGATCCGCGCCATCAGCTGCGGAATGCCGATGGCCTCCGGCCCCAGGCCGTCGAGCGGCGACAGGTGCCCCTTGAGCACGAAATAGCGGCCGCGGTAGCCGGTCTGCTCCACCGCATAGACATCCATCGGCCCCTCCACCACGCACAACTGGGTGTCGTCGCGGCGCGGGTCGGCGCACTGCGGGCACAGGTCCTGTTCGGTGAGGGTGCGGCACTGACGGCAGTGACCGACGCCCTCCATCGCCTGCTCCAGGGCCTGGGCCAGGCGCGTGCCACCGCTGCGGTCGCGTTCGAGCAGTTGCAGGGCCATGCGCTGGGCGGTTTTCTGGCCGACGCCGGGCAGCACGCGCAGGGCATCGATCAGTTGGCGGATCAGAGGGCTGAAGCTCATGGGGACAGGCCTGTGCTGGAACAGAATGAAGAAGGGAGCAGCGACCGGACGGTCGTGCTCCCTGTACGCGACGTGGTGCTGATCAGAACGGCATCTTGAAGCCTGGCGGCAGTTGCATGCCGGCGGTCATGTTGCCCATCTTGTCCTGGCTGTTCTGCTCGATCTTGCGCACGGCGTCGTTGAGCGCCGCGGCGATCAGGTCCTCGAGCACTTCCTTGTCGTCCGGATCGGTGGTCATCAGGCTGGCGTCGATGTTGACGCGCTTGACGTCGTGACGACCGGTCATCACCACGCTGACCAGACCTGCGCCGGCTTGACCGGTGACTTCCGCGCTGGCCAGCTCTTCCTGCATCTTGGCCATCTTTTCCTGCATCTGCTGGGCCTGCTTCATCAGGCCGGCCATGCCACCTTTCATCATGGGATGAGTCCTCGATTGGGTGATGTGCGCGCCTGGCGCGGGGCCAGGCACTAGGTATTCGTTCTACGGCTGCGAAACGCTCGGCGCAGCCTCCACGGGTTCGATTGTATCGTGGCGCACGCGCGCGCCGAACTGCTTGATCATCTGCTGGACGAGCGGGTCCTGCTCGATCGACACCTCGGCCTCGTGCTGGCGCTCGGCGCGCCTGCGCGCAGCAGCCTGGGCGGGGGTTTCCTGCTCGGGGCGGATCAGCTCGATCTGCAGGCGCAAGGTACGGCCCAGGTGCTGGTTGAGCGCCTCGTTCAGGCGGCGCTGCTGGGTGCTGTTGAACAGCGCGCCCTGCCCAGGATCCAGGTGCAGCAGCCAATCGTCGCCCTCGGCGCTTATCAGCGTGCAGTTGGCGGCGATGTTGCCCGTCATGCCCGAGACCGGCAACTGCGGGAACAATTCCAGCCATTGCAGGGCAAGGCCCGTGGCCGGCTTGGAGGCCGGCGGCGGTTCGGGCGGCGTGAGCGGCTCGGTTTCCTGCACGTGCTCGGCCAGTTCGTCCAGGTAGGTGAAGCTGGCTGGATCGGCCTCAGGGGCGTAGTCGTCCTCGTCCGAGGCGTCGTCGTCACCGCTCATGTCGACCGAGGCGTAGGCCTGTGGATCGAACGGCGGCTCGTCGTAGTCGGGCTGGGCGGCATGTGCCGGGGTGCTCGCTCGGGGCTCGGTGTCCGCTGAACGCTGCTCGACCTGGGGTGCCTCGGGCTCCTCCCATGGCAGATCAGTCACGTGCTCAGCGCTCGACGCGGCGGCAGGCTCGGCGTCGGCAGGCATCGCCTCGGTTGCCTGGGATTCACGCTCAGGCGCGACGGGCGCTGCATCTGCCGCCGCGACGGCAGCAGGCGCCGTATCGGCTTCAGGCTCCAGGTCCGCGATCGCCGGGGCGGCTGCAACCACGGCGGCCGCCGCGGCCACCGGCTTGGCAGGATCAGCTGTGGCCTGGCTGATCCCCACCGGCTTTAGCACCGGTGTCGGTGCGCCGTCGGCATCGGCCGGCCGGAAGGCCAGCATGCGCAGCAACACCATTTCGAAACCACCGCGTGGATCGGGCGCCAACGGCAGGTCGCGGCGGCCGATCAGGCCCATCTGGTAATAGAACTGCACGTCCTCGGCGGGCAATGCGGCGGCCAGGGCCAGCACGTGCTCGCGGTCGCCCTGGCCGTTGTCCACCGCCTCGGGCAGCGCCTGGGCGATGGCCACGCGGTGCAGCACATTGAGCATCTCGGCCAGTACGCCGCTCCAGTCCGGACCCTGCTCGGCCAGTTCGCGCACGGCCTCCAGCAATGCCCGTGCGTCGCCTTCGAGCAGCGCCTGGAGCACCCCGTAGACCTGGCCATGGTCCAGCGTGCCGAGCATCGCCCGCACGTCGGCCGCCAGCACCTTGCCCTCGCCGAAGGCGATGGCCTGGTCGGTGAGGCTCATGGCGTCGCGCATCGAGCCGTCGGCGGCGCGACCCAGCAGCCACAAGGCGTCCTGCTCGAACGGTACGTTCTCGGCGCCGAGCACATGGCTCAGGTGCTCGACCACCCGTTCCGGGCTCATGTTCTTCAGCGAGAACTGCAGGCAGCGCGACAGGATGGTGGCCGGCAGCTTCTGCGGGTCGGTGGTGGCGAGGATGAACTTGACGTAGGGCGGCGGCTCTTCCAGCGTCTTGAGCAAGGCGTTGAAGGAGTGGGTGGAGAGCATGTGCACTTCGTCGATCAGGTAGACCTTGAAGCGCCCGCGGCTCGGTGCGTATTGCACGTTGTCGAGCAGTTCGCGGGTGTCCTCGACCTTGGTGCGGCTGGCGGCGTCGATCTCGATCAGGTCGACGAAACGCCCCTCGTCGATCTCCCGGCACACCGAGCAGGTGCCGCAGGGCGTCGAGGTGATGCCGGTCTCGCAGTTCAGGCATTTGGCGATGATGCGCGCGATGGTGGTCTTGCCCACGCCTCGCGTGCCGGTGAACAGGTAGGCATGGTGCAGCCGCTGGTTGTCCAGGGCGTTGATCAATGCCTTGAGCACATGGGTCTGCCCGACCATCTCGCGGAACGAGCGGGGCCGCCATTTACGTGCAAGAACCTGATAACTCATCGAAAAACCATCGCAGCCAGAACCAGCGGAAGATCGCCAATGCTAGCGGAGCGGGGGCAAAATTGCACCCTGCACCGCTCGCCCTGGCCTGGCAGCGCGGCAAACGAGATCAACGGCGTCGCGCCGCGCTCTACACGCACCTCAGTAACCGTGCACCTGCCTGAATGGCTGGCCCTTGTGGTAGACCACCCATTCGTCCACGTCATAGGGCAGGTACAGGTGCCGACGCGCCCGTGACAGGGCGATGTAGACCGCGCAGATGCGGTTGTCGAAGGCGTAGGCGTCCTGGAATGGGTTGAGCGCCATCAGCTCCTGGGTCAGCAAAACCTGATCGAACTCCTGCCCTCCCGCCTCGTGGGCAGGCATCAGCAGCAGCCGGTCGGCCTCCTCGCTCAGGCGCGCGGCCAGCGCATTGACCTGGGCGACGCGAAAACCCTCGTGCAGACGGGCCTCGACCCACAGGAACGACTCGTCGAAGCGGTGCTGTTGGCGCACTTGAGTCCAGTCCAGGGTGTGGGCGAACGCCGGGTGGGCAGGCTCCTCGTCGCTGTCCGGGCCGTACAGGTCGGCGCGAAACAGGCGCACGGCATTGAGCATGAAGCGCTTCATCGCGGCGTTGTCGGCGAAGCCGATGCGGCATTGATTGTCGGCCAGTTGCAGCGCCCATTTCATCGAGTCCCAGTGCGAGGCGGTGAGCACCACGCAGCCCGGTGGCGGGACGAAATCCAGCGGGTAGTGCTCCAGCCCCACGTCCACGCTGCCTGCGCCTTCGAAGGCCAGCTTGGACTTGTTCGAATGTACGCCGATCAGCGGATTGATCAGCTTTTCGACCTTCGGCCCGCAGCGCACCGAGAACGCGATGTCGCGCTGGCGTACCTGGCGGCCCCGGCGCAGGCCAGGACCGTCCGCGCGCTGGTACTCGTCGCCCAGGGTGATCAATACCTGCCGACCCCGCTCGATGATCTGCAACAGCGGGCCGGGCATGTCCTGGCTCTCGTCGACGATCACATGGCTGTAGCGGCTCGGCACCTCGTGCCCGGCCAGGCAGGCGCGCTTGAGCAGCAGCAGCGTGGTGATGCCGGTGTGGCGATCCCACGCCGGGTGATCCTGCAGGTAGGTCCACAGGCGGCTGGCATATTCGAGCAGCACCTGGCCGTCCACCCTAGAGAGCGCCTGGGCGAAATGCGGCAGATGGCGCGGGCCGAGGCTGTGGTCGCGCGATTCGCAGTACAGCCTGAGCACCTCCAGGCAGATGTCCAGGGTCTTTTCGCCGTCGTACTGGCGAAAGCCCATGATGGCCAGGGTTTCGGCCACGGCGCGCTTGCTCGGCAGACGCGCGACCGCACGCGCCGGTGCCCGTCCAGGCCCGCTGAGCAGGGCCTGGGCAAGGTCGCCGAAAGTACTGCCGCGGCGCCCGCCGCCGATGCGCCGGCGCAGGGCGTCGAGCTTGTTCGGCGTGCGCGCCAGGGCCAGCACCCGGCCCCTGGGCAGGCAGTCGATCAACGCGCCGAGCAGGTAGCTCTTGCCGATACCCGCATAGCCCTGCACGTGCAGGTCCTCGTCGGGGTTGGCGCGCAGCACGCGCAGCAGCTTGTCCTGTTCGGCGGTGAGCCAGCGCTCCTTGTTCAGGCCCGTCACCGCCTGCTGGCTGAACGGGTTGTGGCGCTGGTGACGTCGCGCACGGAAACGGCTGTCCCAGGTGCCGTCGGGCAGCAGATAGGCGCACTCGGCCACTTCATCGGCGTCGAGCAGGTGCAGGCGCGAGCCCTTGAGCAGCTCCAGGCCGAAGTACAGCTGGTGGGCATCGAACACGCGCCGCGCCTCGCTGGCCAGGCTCACGCCGGGCGAACGCGGACCATGCACCGACCACTGCAGCAGCTTGGCCAGCATGCGCTCGGCCGCACTCGGGTCGAGGACCTGCTCGCGCGCCTGGGGCAGGTTCTGGATCACCAGCAGCGCCGCGAGTTGCGGATCGCCCAGCGCGTCCAGCCCGGCGGCGTCTTCGAGCAGGCCCTGGCAGACGTCCAGGCTGATCGGCAGGAACGCCGCACCGGCGAAATCGTAGTGTTCAGGTTGCATCGGCGCCGGTCATTCAGCGGAATCGGGATGGGGGTTGGCGTCCAGCTCGTAGGCATACGTGCCCAGCGAGCCGGACATGCCGCCCGGGTAGACGTGCCGCGCCCCCTGCTCCGCGCCGGCCTGGGCGAGGAGCGCGCCGTCCAGCTCGTGCAAGGCCAGGCTCAGCAGCTGGCGCAGGTCGGCGGCATTGCGTGCCGAGATGCTCAGGCGAAAGTCCAGGCCGGGCACAGGCGCGGTGTCGGGCGCCTGCGGCGCTTCGGCGGTACCCTGCGTGGCCTCGCCGAGGATGCGCTCGTGCTCCTCTTCCATCTGGTCGAGCAGGCGGGACAGTTCGAGCACGCGCTCGGGCTCGGCGGCCATCTGGTCCTTGATGAGCAAACGGCGGGCTTGCCAGTCGCGGATGCGCTGGCGGGTCAGATCGTCGACCTGATCCATGCTGAAGGCCTCTCTCAGGAATGGGTGGGCTGCGAGAGGCGCATCATAAGCCTGTTTGCCGAGAAATGCAGGTGCGGCGCCTCACTCCTTGGGCGGGACCAGCCCCGTGTACTGGTCCTGGCTGATCCAGCCAGTGAACGAGCGGTCCTCGTCGTTGAGGTATTCCACCTTGGCCCAGCCATCCTTCACCGCGAGCACGCCGACCACATCGTCCTTGACGATGTAGGGGCGCTTGGCGGCGCTGCCACGGGCCTGCTTGCGCAGGTAGGCCTTGTCGGCGGTGACCTTCAGCAGGCCGATCCACGGCTTGTCGGCGTAACGGCTCAGATCCAGCCCCGTGGCGATCTGCGGCATGATCACGCTGGGGCAACCGGAATGCTCGCGACCCTTGGGGATGGTGAGGGTTACGCCGTCGTCGGTGGCCTTGAGGCTACCGGGGAACCGGTCGTGTTCCCAGGTGGCCAGCGGCGCGACGCCGTCGGCCTGGATCGGCCCCTTGAAGTAGAACGCGCAGGTGCGGGTCACGCCCTGGCCAAGGGTTTCGGAATAGAAGCCCTCGACCTGATGATCGGGGGTGACGGCCAGCATCAGCGCGTCGTATTTGCCGGGCTTGAAGGCGGCGGCGTCGGCCTGTACGGCGCCCACCACGCCGATCAGCAAGGTGGCAGTGGCGAACAAACGGCGAGTGAACGAATGGCTCATGTCATTTCTTCCCTTCGAGGGCCTCGTAGGCTTTCCTGATGCGAACGTCGTAGTCGCCGTAGTCCGAGCCGTTGTAGCTGGTCGCCATGCCGACGTAGTCCTTGTTCTTCGCCGCCTTGATGAAGGCCGGGCGCTTGGTGCAGAAGCCCAGGAAACCCTTGAGCTGGGCGCCGGCATTGAGCTTCATGGCCGCGACGAACTCGAACACGTTGGCGTGACCACAGTCGGCGAAATTGAATCCCATCATCTGGAACATGCCCCAGGATGCAGATTGCAAAGCGGCATCCTGATCCAGGCCGAAGGCCGTGGCCATGGTCTCCCAGGCCTTGGCCTGGTCCTTGTTGTTGGTCTGCCACTGCGGCCCGGCCTTCTTGACGTACTTGTACGACAGCAGCGGATGGGTCTGGTCGTACTTGTGCTTGGTCAGGCGCTGAAACACGTGGCCTTCGAAGGCGATGACCGGCAGCTTCGCTGGGCCGAAACCCGAGCGCCCGCCGGACTCGACGGTGGCGAAGGCCTTGATCAAGTTGGCTGAAATACCGTTGCCCAACTGCTTGGCGGCGTTGTCGTAATCGGTGTCGCTGAGGCTGGTATTGCCGTCGCAGGTCACCTGCAGGACCATCGCCCGATTGCGCCGCTCGGCCTCGATCATCGCCCGCACACGGTCCAGGTAATGGTTGACCGTGCCCTGCACCTGGGCATCGCCGTTGTTGGCGAAGGCATTGATGAAGGTCGGCAGGCGCAGCGCCGGGCTGAGCTTGACCGGCACGCGCACGGCCTGTTCGATCAGGCTGTTGAAAGTACGCCCACGGGGATCGACCACGCCATCGGGGTGCGCGTACTTGAGCTGACGGAACTGATACTGGCTGATGCGCTGCACCAGTTGGTTGTCGCAACGGCCGTTTTCCGGCAGCGGGAAACCCATCTGCGCGCCGATCAGGTTGAACAGGTACTGAATGCACTGGACATCGGTCGGCACATTACGCGCCTTGCCGGGAGTGCCTACCGAAGCGCTGATAAGACTGGGAAGGCCTTGCAGGCTTTTCATAGGATTGCGTCCTTGCCAAGTGAGCGAAGTAATAGCATTTCAGTATCAAATGCGGACTTTTAGTTACACTTCGAAATACATGGCTGGGGAAACTAGCAAGGGCGTTTTGAGTTGTCCAGATGCGGCGCTTGCAGATGTGGAACAGGTCTTCGAACTGGCATTCGTCACGCCGGCGGGAACGCCCTATTCATCGCGGCTTCACTGCTTCAACCAGCGATCCATGATCTGCCCAAACTCGCCATTGGCCTTGGCCAGGTTCAGCCAGCCATCCACGTAGGCTTTGAACGGCACGTCGCCGCGCGGCAACATGATCGCCTTCTGCGCGTACTGCAGCGGCTGGTCCGGCTTGACCGGGCACAACTCCGGGTGCAGGCGGGCCTGCCAGCGCGTCTCGCTGGCATCGGTGACCATCACGTCGGCGCGGCCGTCGACGATCTCCTGGAAGATGCTGACATTGTCCGGGTGCAGAGTCAGCTGGGCGTGCTGGTAATGGCTGCGGGCGAAGCGCTCGTTGGTGCCGCCGGGATTGACGATGGCGCGGGTGCCAGGCTGGTCGATGGCGGCGAAGTCGGGAAACCTGCCCTGGTCGGCGCAGCGGATGATGGGCGCCTTGCCATCGACCAGGTGCGACTCGGCGAAGGCCACCCGCTTCAGGCGCTCGGTGGTGATGGAAATACCGCCCAGGGCCACGTCGCACTGCCGGGAGAAGTCATCGAGCAGGGTCGGCCAGGTGGTCTTGACGAACACCGGCTTGACCCCCAGCGAGGTGGCCAGGGATCGTGCCAGGTCGACGTCGATGCCTTCGAAGGTCTGGTCGGCGCGGTAGTAGCTGAAGGGTTTGTAGTCGCCGGTCATGCACACCCGCAGTTGGCCGGATTCGAGCACGCTGTCCAGCCGCGAGGGTGATACTGCGGCGATGTCCGCGGCGTGAGCGGCCAGCGGCAAGGTGCAGGCCAACAGGGGAAGCAGCAGCGCTTTCATGGGAGGGTCTCCTGACCGATCGAGGCCGCGCCTGGTGGCACGGTGGGCAAGAGAACATAGGGCTTTGAGGGCGGTTTGACTACGGAAATCGATCACATGGGGATCGAGGCCCAAGCTCAGGATGTATCGCGACAAGTTAGCCTCGACGAGCGAATCAACGGCCAAGTGGAGATCGATGAGGTAATCGAAGGCTATTCAGGCAGCGCCGGAGAGAATTTCCAAGCTCTGAAATGGAGGCAGCCCCACCAGCCACACCCCGGCACTCGATGTTCCCGCTGTGGCTGCTCCCTTCCGGGCCTGACCAGGTTAACGGGTAATCAATGCGGGGGGACCGGTGGGGCCACCATAACGCAGCTCATCAGGCGATGAGTGGCGCCATTGTACCGGGACGTGGGGAAGTTACAACCGTTGAGGTGAAAAAAGTCATCATTTCTCAAAGGGTTGGGACGCATACCAGGATCGTGGGACTTCTGCATCGGTAGACTGCGACGGCGAACCGCCGCGTCTACCAGGGCGACTCAGACCGCGACGCCCTGTCCTTCCAGAAACGCGACGAACGCGTCCTCGTCCAGCACCTTCACCCCCAGCTCACTGGCCTTGGCCAGCTTCGAGCCGGCGCCAGGCCCGGCCACCACGCAGTGGGTCTTGCCGGACACCGAGCCGGCCACCTTGGCCCCCAGGCTTTCCAGCTTCTCCTTGGCGATGTCGCGGCTCATGCGTTCCAGGGTGCCGGTCAGCACCCAGGTCTGGCCGGCCAGGGGCAAGCCGTCGGCGGTCTTCTTCTCGCTGTGCCAGTGCATGCCGAAGTCCGCCAGCTGGGCTTCGATCGCGCGGGCGAGCTGCTGGTTGGCCTCGACCTTGAAGAACTCGCGCACCGCTTCGGCCTGCTTGGTGTTGAGCGCCTGGCGCAGGTCGATGCCGTCGGCGGCGATGATCTTGTCCAGCGTGCCGAGCTTGTCCACCAGCTTCTCGGCACCAGTGGGGCCGACCGAGGGGATGTCGAGCTTGGCGAGCATGCCGGCCAGTGTCGTGCTGGCCGCGAACTCGGCAGCCAGCTCGCCTTCGTCCTGCAACTGCATGCCACTGGCGAGCAGTTGCGCGATCACTTCGCGGTTGTGCACGTCCTCGAAGAAGTTGTGAATCTCGTACGCCACTTCCAGGCCGATGTCGGGCAGGTAGGTGAGCACCTGCGGCAGCGCCACCTGCACCCGCGCCAGGCTGCCCAGCGAGCGGGCCAGCACCTTGGCGGTTTCCTCGCCGACATCGGGAATGCCCAGGGCGAAGATGAAGCGCGCCAGGGTCGGGGTCTTGCTCGCCTTGATGGCTTCCAGCAGCTTGCGGCTGGACACCTCGGCGAAGCCTTCGAGCTCGACCACCTGCTCGAACTGCAACTGGTACAGATCGGCCGGCGAGCGGATCAGTCCTTCGTCGACCAGCTGCTCCACGCTCTTCTCGCCCAGGCCATCGATGTCCAGCGCCCGGCGCGACACGTAATGGATGATCGCCTGCTTCAACTGCGCGCCACAGGCCAGGCGACCGACGCAGCGGTACACCGCGCCCTCGCTGGTGGTCTCGCGCCCCTTGCTGCGCTTGACCAGTTGCGTGCGCTCGACCTGCGAGCCGCACACCGGGCAGGCACTGGGCACCTCGACGACGCGGGCGTTTTCTGGACGGCGCTCGAGCACCACCTGCATGACCTGGGGAATCACGTCGCCGGCACGGCGAATGATCACCGTATCGCCGATGCGCAGCCCCAGGCGGGCGATCTCGTCCATGTTGTGCAGGGTGGCGTTGGACACGGTCACGCCCGCCACCTTGACCGGCTTGAGCCGCGCCACCGGGGTGACCGCACCGGTGCGGCCCACCTGGAACTCGACGTCGAGCACTTCGGTGAGCTCTTCCATGGCCGGGAATTTGTGGGCGATCGCCCAGCGCGGCTCGCGGGCGCGGAAGCCCAGTTCGCGTTGCGACGCCAGGCTGTTGACCTTGAACACCACGCCGTCGATTTCGTAGGGCAGCGCCGTGCGCCGTGCGCCGATGTCGTGATAATAGGCCAGGCACTGCTCGATGCCGGCGGCATGCTTGAGTTCGGGGCTGATGGGCAGGCCCCAGACCTTGAGCTGTTCGAGCGTGGCGATGTGGCTGTCGCCGACACTGGCCGAGGTCTGACCGACGCCATAGCAGCAGAACTCCAGCGGGCGGCTGGCGGTGATCTTCGAGTCGAGCTGGCGCAGGCTGCCGGCCGCGGCGTTGCGCGGGTTGGCGAAGGTCTTGCCGCCGACCTCGGCCTGGGCGGCGTTCAGCCGCTCGAAGCCGGCCTTGCTCATGTACACCTCGCCGCGCACCTCCAGCACCTCGGGCCAGCCCTTGCCGTGAAGCTTGAGCGGCACATTGCGGATGGTGCGCACATTGGTGCTGATGTCCTCGCCCGTGGTGCCATCGCCCCGGGTGGCGCCCTGCACCAACTGGCCGTCGCGGTACAGCAGGCTGACCGCCAGGCCGTCGAGCTTGGGCTCGCAGCTGTAGTCCACTGCCTCGCCCTGGTCGAGCCCTTCCACCACACGGCGGCCGAACTCGCGCAGGTCGTCTTCCTCGAAGGCGTTGCCCAGGCTGAGCATGGGGATTTCGTGGCGCACCTGGGAAAAGGCGGCCAGCGCCGCGCCGCCGACCCGCTGGGTGGGCGAATCCGGGGTGACCAGGTGCGGGTGCTCGGCTTCGAGAGCCTTGAGGGCGTTGAACAGCCGGTCGTATTCGGCATCCGGCACACTGGGTTCGTCCAGCACATAGTAGCGGTAGTTGTGCTGGTCCAGCTCGGCGCGCAGTTCGTGGATTCGGTTTTCGGCGTTCATTTTCATCTTCTCTTGCAAAACAAAAAAGCAGCCTGAGGGGGCTGCTCTTGTGCTTGAACCCTGGCGGACGACAGGTCCACCGTGCGATCAGCGCTTCTGGGTCAGCGCGCGGCGCTCGAACTCGACGATGCGCTGACGGTAGTGCTCGATGGTCTGGGCGGTCAGCACACTGCGCTGATCGTCCTTGAGTTCGCCGTCCAGCTCGTGTGCCAGCTTGCGTGCGGCGGCCACCATCACGTCGAAGGCCTGCTTGGGATGACGCGGGCCTGGCAGGCCGAGGAAGAAGCTCACGGCGCGGGTGCTGAAGTGATCGATGTCGTCCAGGTCGAAGATTCCTGGCTTGACGGCGTTGGCCATGGAGAACAGCACTTCGCCGTGACCGGCCATGCTTTCGTGGCGGTGGAAGATGTCCATTTCGCCGAAACGCAGGCCGCTTTCGAGGATGTTCTGCAACAGCGCCGGGCCTCGGAAGCCACCTTCATCACGAGAAATGACGCTGATCACCAGCACTTCCTCCACCGGAGGCAGTTCCTTCGCGGCATTGTTGCCGCTGGCGAAGCCGGTGTTGCGCGAGGTGTCAGCGACGACTTCGTCACCTGAATCGGCGAACAGATCGGGTTCACGCGGCTCGGCGACCAGGGGCGCCTCGTGCGAATGGGATTCGCTGGCGGCTCGCTTGCCCCGCTTGGGCGGCTTGACGGGCTTGGCATCGCGCTCGCGCTCAGGGGCGCTCATCGATGGCAGGTCGGATTCGTCCAGCTCGGGTTCTTTATGCGTGTCCAGTACGCGTGCAGGGCCGAGCACCTCGGCACCGCCTTCGTCGTCCGGCAGGTTGGAATAGCTGCGATCCAGACGGAATTTCAACTTGCCCTTTCCGCCGCGCATACGGCGCCAGCCGTCGAAAAGAATACCGGCGATGACAATGATGCCGATGACGATCAGCCACTCGCGCAGACCGATTTCCATGTAATCCCGTGCCTCTATAGAAATATGCTTGAAAACAAAGGCTTGAAAGCCCTTTAACACGTGGCGCCAACTCTATGTTCTGACAGGCGTTTTACCCACGCACAAAACGAGTGACGTTAAGCTAGCACGACCCACGGCAATTTACACCGTCTGTCCCCTCAGATGAGGCGCATTTACCCACAAATACCGGCCCATCTTCGCGTATCACGCATCGACCATGGCCATCGCCTCCTCCACATCAACTGCAACAAGACGTGAACAGCCGGGTTCGTGCATCGTCACCCCCATCAGCTGGTCGGCCATTTCCATGGCGATCTTGTTGTGGGTGATGTAGATGAACTGCACCGTCTCGCTCATCTCCTTCACCAACCGGGCGTAGCGGCCGACGTTGGCATCGTCCAGCGGCGCATCGACTTCGTCGAGCATGCAGAACGGTGCCGGGTTCAGCTTGAAGATGGCGAACACCAGGGCCAATGCGGTCAGTGCCTTCTCGCCGCCGGACAGCAAATGGATGGTGCTGTTCTTCTTGCCCGGGGGACGCGCCATGATCGTCACCCCTGTATCGAGTAAATCTTCGCCCGTCAGTTCCAGATAAGCGCTGCCACCGCCGAAAACTTTTGGAAAAAGTGCCTGCAACCCTGCATTTATCTGATCAAAGGTATCCTTGAAGCGACTGCGGGTTTCCTTGTCGATCTTGCGGATCACGTTTTCCAGCGTATCCAGCGCTTCCACCAGGTCGGCATTCTGCGCATCCAGGTAGCGCTTGCGCTCGGACTGCTGCTCGTACTCCTCGATGGCGGCCAGGTTGATCGCCCCCAGGCGCTGGATACGCGCCTCGGTTTGCTCCAGTTCCTGCTCGGTGCCCTGCTCGCTGGCTTCAGGCTCGAGGGTGGCGAGCACCCCGTCGAGGTCGTAGCCATCGGCGAGCAGTTGCTCCTGCAAAGTCTTGCGACGCACATCCAGGCCCTGGGATTCCAGGCGCGACTGCTCCAACTGGCCACGCAGCAACTGGGCCTGCTGTTCGGCCTGGGTGCGGCGCTTCTCGACCTCACGCAGCTCGCGGTCGGCCTCGTCCATGTGCAGGCGCGCCTGACGCATTTCTTCGTCGACGCCCATGCGCCGCTCCAGCAGCTCCTCGAGCTTGAGCCGCAGCTCCTCCAGCGGTGCCTCGCCCTCTTCCAGGTTCAGGCTCAGTTGCTCCTGGCGTTCATGCAGGCGCGCGGCCTGCTGCTCCAGCCGCTCCAGCGCCTGACGGGTGGAATCGTGCTGGGCGCGCAGCGAGCCCAGGCGCACGGCCAGCTGATGGGCGTGATCCTTGTGCTGGCGGGCCTCCTGGCGTACCCGGTCCAGGCGCTCGCGCAGGGTGTCGCGGCTGGCCAGCAACTGCTCGCGCTGCTCGGTGTCCTGAGCCATGAGGTCCAGGGCATCCTGAAGCATCAGGCGCGCTTCACCCAATTGCTCGAGTTCCAAAGCGCGCTGCTCCTGAAGTTCATCAAACTCCTCATGCAGGCGCCGGCGACGCAATTCCAACTGCTCGGCGCGGGCCTGGCCGGCGGACAAGCGTGCCTTGGCCTCGCCGAGGGCGCGACTTTCCGCCTGGCTGTGGCGACGCAACTGCTCGCGCTGCGCTTCTTCGTCGCGCTGACGCTCGCCCAGGGCCTGCACCTGCGCCTCGAGCTGTTCGAGCAGGGCCTGCTGCTCGGCGTGCTCCGCCTGCAGGCGCTCGATTTCCTGGGCGCGGGCCAACACCCCGCCCTGGGCATCGCCGCCACGACTGATGCGCAGAAAATGCCGGCCCACCCAATAGCCGTCGCGGCTGACCAGGCTCTGGCCGGCGGCCAGTGTGGCACGCCGTGCCAGGGCCTGCTCGAGGCTGTCCACCGGCACGACCTGGCCCAGCCAGGGGCTCAGGTCGACACGGCTCTGGACCTTGTCCAGCAGGCTACCGGGCATGGCACCCTGGCAGGCGCCCGCTCCTTCGAGCAGCAGGCGCACATCGCCCTGCTCGAGCGCTGCGAAGTCCAGCGAAGCCACCTCGTCGACCAGTAGCGCCTGCAGATCGGCGCCCAGCACGGTTTCCACCGCCAGCTCCCAACCCGGCGCCACCCGCAGCCCTTCGGCCAGGCGCGGGCGCTCGCCAAGCCCCTGGGCCTCTAGCCATTGCCCAGCGCCGGGGCTCGGCTCCAGGGCGGCCTGCTGCAAGGCTTCGAGCGAGGCCAGGCGGCCACCCAGGCGCTGCAAGTCACCTTGGCGCTGCTGCAGGTCGCGGGTGGTGCGCTGCAACGTCTCGCGTACGCCTTCGAGGCTGTCGAGCACCTGCTGCTCCTGCGCCTGCCACTGTTCGAGCAGCCGCTCGCTTTCCTGCACCTGTTCGGCCACTTCGAGCAGCGCCGCATCCTGCGGATCGGCCGCCAACTGCTCGCGTTCCTCGCCGAGCTTGCGCTGACGCTCGCCCAGGCGCTCCAGGCTGCTTTCCAACTGCTGCAACCGGGACTGCTGGACCTCGGCCTGGCGCCGCGGCTCGGCCGAGCGGGTGGTGAAGTCGTCCCACTGTGCCTGCCAGCCGTGCATGCCCTGCTCGGCCTCCTCCAGGGTGGCGGCCGACTCTTCGGCCGCTGCGAGGGTCATGTCCTGCTCGGGTTCGAGCATCGTCAGCTCTTCGCCGAGGGTGGCCAGCAAGGTGCGGTCGTGGCCCAGGTGCGACTCGGTTTCCAGGCGCGTGCGCTCGGCTTCCTTGAGATCGTCCTGCAACTGGCGCAGGCGCTGCTGGCCGTGCTGGATGCTCTGCTCGACCCGGGCGATGTCGCCGGCCACCGAATAGAAGCGGCCCTGCACCTGGTTGAAGCGTTCGGACAGCTCGTGATGCCCGTCGCGCAGGCGCTCGATGTTGGCATCGGCATTGCGCTGCTCGGCCACCAGCGCCTCGAAGGCCACTTCCTGGTCGCCGATGATGCTTTCGCGCTGGCGCACCCGTTCATCCAGGGCGCGCCAGCGCAAGGCGGACAGGCGCGCCTTGAGCTGGCGTTCCTGGGCCTTGTATTCGCGGTATTTCTCGGCGGCCTGGGCCTGGCGATGCAGGCGTTCGAGCTGGCGCTCGAGTTCCTCGCGCAGGTCGGTCAGGCGCGCCAGGTTTTCCTGGGTGCGACGAATGCGGTTCTCGGTTTCGCGGCGGCGCTCCTTGTACTTGGAGATGCCTGCGGCTTCCTCGATGAAGTTGCGCAGTTCCTCGGGCTTGGCTTCGATCAGCTTGGAGATCATGCCCTGCTCGATGATCGAGTAGCTGCGCGGTCCGAGGCCGGTGCCCAGGAAAATATCGGTGATGTCCCGGCGTCGGCACTTGGTGCCGTTGAGGTAGTAGGTGTTCTGCGCGTCGCGGGTGACCTTGCGTCGGATGGAGATCTCCGCATAGGCGGCGTACTCGCCTACCAGCGTGCTGTCGCTGTTGTCGAACACCAGCTCGATGCTCGCCTGGCTCACCGGCTTGCGCCCGGAGGAGCCGTTGAAGATGACGTCGGTCATCGATTCGCCACGCAGGTTCTTCGCCGAGCTTTCACCCATCACCCAGCGCACCGCGTCGATGATGTTGGACTTGCCGCAGCCGTTGGGCCCGACCACGGCGGCCATGTTGCTGGGGAAGTTGGCCGTGGTGGGGTCGACGAAGGACTTGAACCCGGCCAGGCGAATGCACTTCAGGCGCATCGATCAGCCCCGCGCCAGGGCGGCCAGCACCAGCTCGCAGCTGCGCTGGCAGTAGGCGACCAGCACCTGGCGGATGCGCGGCATGTCGCGCTGCTGCACGGCTTCGAGCAGACGGGCGAACAGTTCGAGGTAGTCGTCCATGTTGGCCTGGCGTTGGTCCAGGGCCAGGTAGTAGGCGCGGCTCATGGCCGGCTGCAGGTTCTCGACGGTTTCCTGCAGGTACGGGTTGGCGGCGAACGGATAGGCCGCGCGCATCACCGCGAAACTGTCGGCGACGAAGGCTTCGATGTCCTGGGCGACGCGGGCCTGGTGCAGGCGCTGCTGGATAGCCAGGAACGGCAGCAGGTCGGCGTCGCTGCGCCAGTGTTCGGCAACCGCGTAGCCGAGCAGGATGTACAGCTCGCCCATCAGCGCGCACAGGCTGCGCACGCTGCGCTCGTCCAGCTCGGTGACATGGGCGCCACGGCGCGGCAGGATGGCGATCAGATGGCGCCGTTCGAGGATCAGCAGCGCTTCGCGCACCGAGCCGCGACTGACGTTGAGCGCCTGGGTGACCTTCTGCTCCTGGATGCGTTCGCCGGGCACGAGCTCACCGCGGATGATCCGCTCGGCCAGGTAGTGAGCGATCTGCTCGCAGAGGCTGTCAGGCGCCTTGAACGTCATGGGGGTCCTTGGAAGTCGAAACCAGAGTCGAAAACGGTGCACAAGCGCGCGATTGTAGCGCACTCGCCAGGCAACCGCGCAGCGCCACGCACGGGTTTGTGCGACTTGCCGGTCAGCGCGGCGACTCGGCGCGATCTATGCTTGGAACAAGGCTGAATCGAGTGACGCACCTGCTGCACGCGCAAAATCCTGACCTTTGGGTCAGAATTTTATTGACCCCAGGGTCAGCGCCTGCTTAGAGTCGCTCGAACAACAAGAAAACCCTGCGAGGCATTCCCGTGATCCAGTTTCTCGTCAACCAGACGCTGCGCAGCGAACAGGCGCTGGACCCGAACATGACGGTGCTCCAGTACCTGCGTGAACAGCTGGGCAAGACCGGCACCAAGGAAGGCTGCGCCAGCGGCGACTGCGGCGCCTGTACCGTGGTGGTCGGCGAGCTGTCGCACGACGCCCAGGGCAGGGACACCCTGCGCTATCGCAGCCTGAATGCCTGCCTGACCTTCGTCTCTGCCCTGCACGGCAAGCAGCTCATCAGCGTCGAGGGGCTCAAGCATCAGGGCCAGTTGCACAGCGTGCAACGAGCCATGGCCGACTGCCATGGTTCGCAATGCGGTTTCTGCACCCCAGGCTTCGTCATGTCGCTGTTCGCCTTGCAGAAGAACAGCGACGGCCCCGACCGCCACCAGGCGCACGAGGCCCTGGCCGGCAACCTGTGCCGCTGTACCGGTTACCGGCCGATCCTCGACGCCGCCGAGCGCAGCTGCTCTCACTCCTGCCCCGACCAGTTCGACGCCGAACAGGCGCAGACCATCGCCCGCCTGCAAGCCATCGCCCCACGCCAGACCGCTGAGTTGAACAGCGGCGACAAGCGCTGCCTGGTGCCGCTGACCGTCGCCGACCTGGCCGACCTCTATAGCGCGCATCCCGAAGCGCGGCTGCTCGCCGGCGGCACCGACCTGGCACTGGAAGTGACGCAGATGCACAAGACCTTGCCGGTGATGATCCATGTCGGCCATGTCGCAGAGCTCAAGCGCATCGACATCGACGCCACGCACCTGGAGATCGGCGCCGCCACCGCGCTCACCGATTGCTACGATGCGTTGAACGCCGAATACCCGGACTTCGGCGCCCTGCTGCAACGCTTCGCCTCGCTGCAGATCCGCAACCAGGGCACCCTGGGCGGCAACATCAGCAACGCCTCGCCGATCGGCGACTCACCGCCGCTGCTGATCGCCCTCGACGCCCGCATCGTCCTGCGCCAGGGCCAGCGCCAGCGTACCCTGGCGCTGGAAGACTACTTCATCGACTACCGCGTCACCGCCCGCCAGGACGGAGAATTCATCGAAACCATTCGCGTGCCGCGTGCGCGCCCGGCATGGACCTTCCGCGCCTACAAGGTTTCGAAGCGGCTGGACGACGATATCTCGGCGGTGTGCGCCGCCTTCAACCTGCGCATCGACCAGGGCGTGGTCGCCGAGGCGCGCATCGCCTACGGCGGCATGGCGGCGATTCCCAAACGTGCGCGTGCCTGCGAGGCCGCCCTGCTCGGCCAGCCTTGGCGCCAGGCCACGGTCGAGCGCGCCTGCCAGGCGCTGGCCGAGGATTTCAGCCCGCTGAGCGATTTTCGCGCCAGCCAGGGCTACCGCCTGCTCACCGCGCAGAACCTGCTGCGCAAGTACTTCATCGAAGAGCAATCGCCGTCCATCGAGACGCGGGTGACCGCTTATGTCTAACCATCACATCGTCAAGAGCCAGGCCGAGATGGCCGAGCTGTTCGCCCAGGACCTGACCAGCGGCGTGGGTCGCAGCGTGCGCCATGAGAGCGCCGACAAGCATGTCTCGGGCGAGGCCCAGTACATCGACGACCGCCTGGAATTTCCCAATCAGCTGCATGTGTACGCGCGCACCGCCGACCGCGCCCACGCACGCATCCTGCGCATCGATACCACGCCCTGCTACGCCTTCGAGGGCGTGCGCATCGTCATCACCCACGAGGACATCCCAGGCCTGAAGGACATTGGCCCGATAGTGGCGGGCGATCCGCTGCTGGCCATCGACAAGGTGGAATTCTTCGGCCAGCCGGTGCTCGCCGTGGCCGCCTGCGACCTGGACACCGCACGCCGCGCGGCGCAGGCGGCGCTGATCGAGTACGAAGACCTGGAACCAGTGCTGGACGTGGTCCAGGCCCTGCGTGAAAAGCATTTCGTGCTCGACAGCCACACCCACCGGCGCGGCGATTCGGCCGCCGCCCTGGCCGGCGCCACGCATCGTCTGCAAGGTACCTTGCACATCGGCGGCCAGGAGCACTTCTACCTGGAAACCCAGATTTCCTCGGTCATGCCCACCGAGGACGGCGGCATGCTGGTGTACTGCTCGACGCAGAACCCGACCGAGGTGCAGAAGCTGGTGGCCGAAGTGCTGGACATCCCCATGAGCAAGGTGGTGCTGGACATGCGCCGCATGGGCGGCGGCTTCGGCGGCAAGGAGACCCAGGCGGCCAGCCCTGCGTGCCTGTGCGCGGTGATCGCGCGCCTGACCGGGCAGCCGACCAAGATGCGCCTGCCCAGGGTCGAAGACATGACCATGACCGGCAAGCGCCACCCCTTCTACGTGGAATACGACGTCGGCTTCGATGCCGAGGGCCGGCTGCACGGCATCGAGCTCGACCTGGCCGGCAACTGCGGCTACTCGCCGGACCTTTCCGGCTCGATCGTCGACCGCGCCATGTTCCATGCCGACAACGCCTATTACTTGGGCGATGCCACGGTCAACGGCCATCGCTGCAAGACCCACACGGCCTCGAACACCGCCTACCGCGGCTTCGGCGGCCCCCAGGGGATGGTCGCCATCGAGCAGGTCATGGACCATATCGCCCGCCACCTGGGCCTGGATCCGCTGGCCGTGCGCAAGGCCAACTACTACGGCAAGCACGAGCGCAACGTCACCCATTACTACCAGACCGTGGAACACAACCTGCTCGAGGAAATGACCGCTGAACTCGAGGCCAGCAGCGACTATGCCGAGCGCCGCGAGGCGATTCGCCGCTTCAACGCCGCCAGCCCGATTCTGAAAAAAGGCCTGGCCCTCACGCCGGTGAAGTTCGGCATCTCCTTCACGGCCACCTTCCTCAACCAGGCCGGTGCGCTGATCCACATCTACACCGACGGCAGCATCCACCTGAACCACGGCGGCACGGAAATGGGCCAGGGCCTCAACACCAAGGTGGCCCAGGTGGTGGCGCAGGTGTTCCAGGTCGATATCGCGCGCATCCAGATCACCGCCACCAACACCGACAAGGTGCCCAACACCTCGCCTACCGCCGCCTCCAATGGCGCCGACCTCAATGGCAAGGCGGCGCAGAACGCCGCCGAGACCCTCAAGCGCCGGCTCACCGAATTCGCCGCCCGGCACTACCAGGTAACGGAGGAAGACATCGAGTTCCGCAATGGCCACGTGCGCGTGCGCGACCAGCTGCTGAGTTTCGAGCAGTTGGTGCAGCAGGCGTACTTCGGCCAGGTGTCGCTGTCGAGCACCGGGTTCTACCGCACGCCGAAGATCCATTACGACCGCAGCCAGGCCCGCGGCCGGCCGTTCTACTACTTCGCCTTTGGCGCAGCCTGTGTCGAGGTGGTGATCGATACCCTCACCGGCGAGTACAAGATGCTGCGGGCCGACATCCTCCACGACGTGGGCGACTCGCTGAACCCGGCCATCGACATCGGCCAGGTCGAGGGCGGCTTCATCCAGGGCATGGGCTGGCTGACCACCGAAGAGCTGGTGTGGAACGCCAAGGGCAAGCTGGTGACCAACGGCCCGGCCAGCTACAAGATTCCCGCCGTGGCGGACATGCCGCTGGACCTGCGGGTGAAGCTGGTGGAGAACCGCAAGAACCCCGAGGACACCGTGTTCCACTCCAAGGCCGTGGGCGAGCCGCCGTTCATGCTCGGCATCGCGGCCTGGTGCGCGATCAAGGATGCGGTAGCCAGCCTGGCCGACTACAAGGTGCAGCCGCGAATCGATGCGCCGGCCACCCCCGAGCGCGTGCTGTGGGGCTGCGAACAGATGCGCCAGGCGGCGCGTGACGCACGACCTGCCGACGCGGAACTGGAAACCGTGGCCCACTGACGACGCCAGGCCCTGTGGGCGCCTGTTCATCGGCGCTCGGACTTGTGCCCCATGGCCAAGAGAGGTTGCATCATGCACGAATGGATCAATGCCCTCGCCGACCACCAGTCCCGCGGAGAGCCCTGCATCCTGGTGACCATCATCGAGGAGCGTGGCTCGACGCCGCGCAACGCCGGCTCGAAGATGGTGGTCGGCGCCAACGCGCTGTTCGACACCATCGGCGGCGGGCACCTTGAGTTCAAGGCGCTGCACATCGCCCGGCAGATGCTCGCCGAGCGGCGCAGCACACCGCACCTGGAGCGTTTCAGCCTCGGCGCCAGCCTGGGCCAATGCTGTGGCGGCGCGACCGTGCTGCTGTTCGAGCCCATGGCACCGGTGCAGGCGCAGATCGCCGTGTTCGGTGCGGGTCATGTCGGCCGCGCTCTGGTACCCTTGCTCGCCGCGCTGCCCTGTCGGGTGCGCTGGATCGATGCGCGGGCGCAGGAATTTCCGCCGCTGATGCCCCAGGGGGTGACCCAGGTGATCAGCGAGGAGCCGGTCGACGAAGTGGCCGAGCTGCCGGTCGGCAGCTACTGCATCGTCATGACCCACAACCATCAGCTCGACCTGGAGCTGAGCGCTGCCATTCTCGCGCGCAACGACTTCGCCTGGTTCGGCCTGATCGGCTCGAAGACCAAGCGGGTCAAGTTCGAGCACCGCTTGCGCGAGCGCGGCTACGATGACGCCGTGCTGGCGCGCATGCGCTGCCCCATGGGGCTGGCGCAGGTCAAGGGCAAGCTGCCCATCGAGATCGCGATTTCCATCGCCGGCGAAATCATCGCCACCTACAACGCCTGTTTCGGCCAGCACGACGCTGGTGCCAACGCAGGCCCCATTGCCCAGTTGCTGCCGCCCGCCCGGCGCAGCCACGCCATTTGACGAGCGTTTCATGACCGCCACCCGCAAAGCCTACCGCGCCGCCCTCCTGCACAGCATCGCCGACCCCGCCGAAGTCGGGCTGGAGGCGTCCCATGAGTACTATGAAGACGGCCTGCTGGTCATCGATCAGGGCCGTATCGCGGCCATCGGCCACGCGGCCGAACTGCTGCCGACGCTGGCCGCCGACATCGAGGTGGTGCATCACCAGGACGCGCTGATCACGCCGGGCTTCATCGACACCCACATCCATTTCCCGCAGACCGGCATGATCGGTTCCTACGGCGAGCAACTGCTCGACTGGCTCAATACCTACACCTTCCCCTGCGAGCGGCAGTTCGCCGACAAAGCCCATGCCGATCAGGTAGCGAAGATCTTCCTCCAGGAACTGCTGCGCAATGGCACCACCACGGCGCTGGTGTTCGGCAGCGTCCATCCCGAGTCGGTCGACGCGCTGTTCGAGGAGGCCGAGCGCCTGGACCTGCGCTTGATCGCCGGCAAGGTGATGATGGACCGCAACGCCCCCGACTACCTCACCGACACCGCCGAATCCGGTTATGCCGACAGCAAGGCGTTGATCCAGCGCTGGCATGGCAAGGGGCGCCTGCACTACGCGGTCACGCCCCGCTTCGCGCCCACCAGCACCCCCGAGCAGCTGGCCGCGGCCGGTCGCCTGCTCAAGGAGCATCCCGGCGTGTATCTGCACACGCACCTGTCGGAAAACCTCAAGGAAATCGACTGGGTCAAGGCGCTGTTCCCGGAGCGCAAGGGCTACCTGGACGTCTACGACCACTTCGAACTGCTCGGCGAGCGCTCGGTGTTCGCCCACGGCGTGCACCTGTGCGACGAGGAATGCCAGCGCCTGGCCGAGACGGGTTCGGCCATCGCCTTCTGCCCGACCTCGAACCTGTTCCTGGGCAGCGGGCTGTTCAACCTGCCCCAAGCCGAGCGCTTCAAGGTCAATGTGGGCCTGGGCACCGACGTTGGCGCCGGCACCAGCTTCTCGTTGCTCGATACCCTGAACGAAGCCTACAAGGTGATGCAGTTGCAGGACGTGCGCCTGCACCCGTACAAATCGCTGTACCTGGCCACCCTGGGCGGTGCCCGGGCGCTACGCCTGGACGACCGCATCGGCAGCCTGCGCCCCGGCAACGACGCCGATTTCGTGGTGCTCGACTACAAGGCTACCCCGTTGCTGGACTACCGCCTGCAGCAGTCGCGCAGCATCGAGGAAACCCTGTTCGTGCTCACCACCCTGGGCGACGACCGCACCGTGCGTGAAACCTACGCGGCCGGTCGTCGGGTGCACCAGCGCTGACCTCAGAAGGGTGCCAGGCGGATGACCGCCACCTGTCCTGCATGCGGACCCGGCTGCAGGCACAACACGGCCACCAGTCTTTCGAGCCGTCCGCGCGCCTGCGCCTGTTGCAGCAAGCGCTCGGCCTCGGCCGGCAGTTGCTGTCGCCAGTGGCCCAGCCAGTCTTCGGACAGCAAGGCTCGCCCGTCATGGAAAGCGAACTCGACCCCTGCACGCTCGGTGGTCGCCAGCGCCACCAGGTAGCTGCGCTCGGTGCCAGGCTGGTGATACAACGCCACGGTGCCTGCGCGGTGCTGCCGAGTCAGGCCGTACTCGACGAGCATGTCATCGATCAGGTTGGGGGCCATGCGCCGCATGCGCGAGCCGCTTACCGCAGCCAGCAGGCGTTGGCTATGTGGACTCGTGGGGCTGAGGTAGAACTGCCCCGGCGTTGCGCTGACGGTGTCGATCGACAGCGCCAGGTGCCAGGCCTCACCGCCCTGCAGCCCGGTGGGCACCTGCTCACGCAGAATCAGCAAGGGGTCGGCCAGGGCGTCCACCGGACGCGTGCCGTAAGCCCAGCCACTGGTGACGTTTTCCAGATAGAGCAGACGCTGATGATCGCTGCCCTCGGCGCGCTCGAACACATGGCGACCGGCGTTCAACGCGCTCTGTCGCGTCAGTCCGGGCCGAGCACGGCCAACGCGGCGCTCCAGCGGCGCGCTGAACAGTGGTCGGCGCACGCTCCACCCTTCGTTGCCGCGCACCACGATCCAGGGCTGCTCGGTGAAGCGTTCACGCAGACAGCGTTCCAGGTCATCGAAGGTCAAGGCATTGCGCAGACTGGACGAACGAGTCAGCAGCACGCGACTCTGCTGCTCGACAGGGAACACCGGCAGGTAGCGGCCACTGACCCTGGCACCGATCACGCTGGGCTCCCCAGCGATGCCGTACAGACCCGAGCCCGGAATCAGCTCCCGATCGCCAGGGCCCAGCGCCCGCAGCTCGTGTCGCCAGTTCCTCAGATTGCCCAGCGGGGCCTGATCGCCCAGGGTGACGACCGTTCGCTCCCACACCAACAGGCTGTCGCTTGTCCCCTCCAGATGCACACCGCCCAGCAGCGGTCGCAGCGTGCCCTGGCGGCGGGCCAGGCGCAGCAAACCGGCAAGACGCATGTCCTGGATGTTGGCGATGACCATGTCCAGCCACGGCTCGCTGAGCAGCACCAGGCCATTGGCGCCTTGCAGCGACAGCTGACCCATCGTGCGCTCCTGCAAGAGTACGTAGACCTGCGGCAAGCCCGTGCGACGGAAGATGATCAGGTGATTTTGTGCCGGACCCACGCTGTGCAGGATCTGGTATCCGCGAGCGCTGAGTACCTCGCGCATGACCGTGTCGAAGGCCCGTGAATCGAGCCCGGCCAATGCTTCGCGCAGGGCCTGGTTCTCGCTCGGTTGCAACCGCCAGGCCAACTGCTGGAACGCGCCAGTGCGCGATTGCAACGCCAGCTGACGCGATGCTCGATCGATCGGCGTGGCTGCCAGCTCGCGCAAGGGCTCCAGGTGCGAATCGGCCAGGCGCCGCTGCAACTGCACCAGGCGAGTATGGGTCAGGTTCTGCGTGGCCGGCTCCGCTTGCCTGAACAGGTGCTCGCCCAGCGCCGCTCGACTGTGCTCGCTGAGCGAGGGGAAACGTGTCGCCAGGCGCTGGCCGAAGGTTTCGGTATAGCCGCCCAGTACCCTGGCTGCCTCGGCCGGCGAATCACCCAAGGTGACGCGAATCGGGCCTGCGCCACGCGCGATCAGTTCGTCGAGTCGAGCCAGGGTGGTGGGCAGCGTACCGGACGGACGCACATGCACCATGTTGTCCAGTTCGACCCCTGGCAGGATCGGATAGTAGTGACCGGCTATCCGCACGCCTGGCACGCTCGTCTGGCCGGCACCGGCGAAGGTGACGTCCACCCGGCCGCGCGCGCCTGACCTCACCGTGTCGCCTGGCCCCAGGTTCCAGCGCACGACTTCCCAGCCGTCGAGGGGGACCGGCTGGACCGGATGAGCACCGGTACGCAGGTATTGCGTGGCCCAGTCCGGGGCTACGCCGTCCTGTACCAGCGCATAGGCGAACTCGACCCGACGCTGGTTGTCGGGGAAATCGTAGCGCGCCAGCGCTTGACGTCCTCGATGCAGCGCGCTGGCACGGGTTAAGCCGCGAAAGGGCCGGTGTCGGCTATTTGGGCCCCAGTCGGCGAAAACGCGCTCGGCATCGGTCAACCTGCCGCCACCACCGCGCAAGCCGACATCGGTGTGCATGACCCAGCGCGCCCCTTCCCGGCGTACCGGCGCTTCGTACAATCGGCCAGGCGTGGCACGCAGACGCAACGTCGCCTCGCCACTGCGACGGTAGACCTCATAGGCCCGGGAGTCCTGCCAGATGTACTGCTTGCCGTGCTGGCGCCAGGTACCGCTGTCGATCCCTCGCAACGGCTCGGCGCCGTGGAGCAGCTGCCCGCTGGCGTAGCCACGCCACGGCTGGCTCAGCATCCGCTGGCGCACGGCCTGGCGAACGATCCGGCGCACCGCCGACAGCGATGACCCCACCGGGATGACCGTCATGAGGATATCGATCAGGCCCAGGGCGACACTCAGCGTACCGCGAATCATCTGGATGCTGTCGCCACTGCGCCAGGATTCGACGACCTCCTGAGCGCCATCGTAGATTGCGGTGACGCTCTGCCAGGTCCCCAGCCCAGGAACCACCCCCAGGGCCAGCCACACGTAGCCGACGTGGCGCAGGTGGCTGGCATGGGTATTGTCCAGGCGGATGCCGAACTGACTGCGGCCCTTTTCCCTGGCCTGATTGATCAGCCTGTTGCAGCGCCCGGCCAATCGCACGCCCACCAGGCTCTGCTCCAGCGTGGGCACGCTGCGAAGGTATCCGCTGTAGCCGCGCAGCGCCGCCTCCTGCAGATAGCTCAGCAGTGCGGAGGGGCGCGTGCCGCTGCGCTGGGCGACGTACAGCGCCAGTTGCGGCGTGCTGGCAATGCACGACGCCAGGTAGGCCAGGGCCTCCTCGAGGCTGTCACGTTCGATCAGTCGCACGTGGGTCGTTGCATCCGGCAGGTGGATCAACGCATGCCCCTGCGCGTCGACCAGCGCCGATGCGCCTTCGAGGGTGTCACCCAACTCCTGGGTCGAGTGCACCACCAGCCAGTGCAGGCGCATGCCCAGCGCCTCCAAGGCCTCGCGCGTAGTCGCCTCGGCAGCCTGTGCGAGCATCCGCGAGCCACGCTCGCTCAGATTGCCCCGCCAGTACTCGGACAGGGCCAGCAGTTTGAGCTCGAGCATGTATGGCCGCCGCAAGCGCTCCAGGTCGTCGGCCGACTCCGGCTCGAACAACGCGCGCAGCTTGCGCTCGTACTGCTTGAGCGGATCGAGCTCTGGCAATACCCGCGCCAGGTAATCGTGGTCGATGCCTTCTATATGCCAACGCGCCAGATCCAGGCGGGTGTATTCTTCGTCGCTGTCTGGGTCGAAGCTTTCACAGGCCACCTCGGCCACCGTGCTCGGCAGATACGGCAACGACAGGTCCATGGTCGGATCGGGGCGCCACAACAGGATCTCGTCGATCTCCAGTTCGATGCCCAGGTCCTTCTGGATACGCGCCTTGAGCAAATTCCCTGCCCAGGTCGAAAACGCTGGCGCCTCGCCAAGCAGATGGAACTCCAGCGCCAGCGCGGCACCATGATATTCCTGCAGGCTACGGGCATACTCCGCGCGTTGCGCATCGCTGCGCGACAGCACCCAGGAGGGTAGATATTCGATCAGGGCATCTGCCTGCCATTGTCGCTCGGCCAGGCTCAGGGCCACCTGGCGGCAGGTGTCGGCTGGCACCGCCAATGCTGCGCGCGCCAGCTCCAGGCGCTGTTCGTGAAGCTCGGGGGTGGCGCTGGCCAGGTCCGCCAGCCAGTGCTCCAGTGTAGCCGCCAGCAGCTCGGGCAAGCCTTGCTCGACCGCCACCAGACGCAGCGCCTGGTCCTGGTCTGGCTCGAGATCCGGCAATGCGGCCGCCGCCGGCAGTGCGCCTTCGCGCAAGGTGAAGGCCAGACGGTCGAGCACCTCGTCACGCTCCCCTGCACAGGCCAGGCCACCCCCTTCGCCCTGCATCCAGATCCACAGCGGCCGATCACGCCGGCCGGTCGACCACGCGTGCCGCTCGGTCATCACCCACACCCCAGGTAACCGCTGTTGTGCGGCCTCGACCGCCAGCCACTGGATCTGTCCATCCGCGGCGAACAGGTCGCTGGCGGGTTGATCCGTCTCCAGGGCTTGCAGTGCCGATTCGGCACGCATCGCCTGCACTGTGACGGTAGCGAGCCGACTCGCGGCCTGCCGCCAGGTTTCCGGCTCGGCCAGGATGATCTCGCGCGCGCGCTTCCAGGCAGCCTGTCGGTCGGCGAGCAGGGTGCGCCAGGGTTTGAGGCGAGCCTCATCTGGCGCGGCCTGGCCAAAGCGCGCATGCAGGCGCGCCTGGTGAAGCTGCTGGCGGTCGTCGAGCAACTGACGCGGATAACGTGCCGGTTGACTACCCAGATTCAGCAGTTCGGTGTACTCCTCGGCCTGTGACACGGCCAGTTGTCGCGCCGCTTCGCGCCAGTGATCGGCATGCTGCTCGGCGAGCGGTCCGTGTGCGCGCAACGCGTCGGGAAGCACCGTGGTCCAGTGGTCATCGCCGAGCGCCAGCGCGTCGAGGGCCATTATCGTCTGGTTCAGGCACAGAATCGGGTCATCGGCGTCGGCCAGCGCCTTGCGCAGCTCGTCCAAGGCCTGCTGCATCTCGGCTGCTACGGGTTCGGGCTCGTTGCCCTGTGCACAGGGCAGGGTTTCGAGAAGATGATCGAGTGGCTGCATGTGGTCGGCTCCAGGTTGACAAGCTGTCAATCTGGACTGCCAGCCGCCTCGAGCAGTGGTAGTGGCTTAACGCACGCGCCGGGCGATGGCGTGCCTGGGCTGTGCTTCGAAACTGCCGACAGCGTTCAGGCAAGGCACTTGCGGCTGGCGACGCCCAGCCATCTTCAGCGCACTGTCACCGGGTACGAAGTCTGCACAGACCAGCCTGAGTCGCGTGCCCCGGCTCAGGACTTGAGCGCCGCCTTGGGTTTTTTCAGCAGGTGCGAAAAGACCGCGTGCAAGTCATCGGAGGCGCTGTCTTCGTCGAGGTTGAGCTTGCTGTCGATATGGTCCATGTGGTGCATCATCAGGCTCACCGCACGCTCGGTATCTCGCGCCTCGATGGCGTCGATCAGTTGCAGGTGCTCATCGTACGAGCAGTGCGAGCGGTTACCGCTTTCGTACTGGGCGATGATCAGCGAGGTCTGCGAGACCAGGCTGCGCTGGAAGCTGATCAGCGGTGCGTTGCCGGCGGCCTCGGCCAGCTTGAGATGGAATTCCCCGGACAGGCGAATGCCGGCCCCGCGGTCGCCGCGGGAAAAGCTGTCGCGCTCCTCACGCACCATCTGCCGCAGCTCGCCGAGCTGTTCGGCACTGGCATGCTGCACGGCCAGTTCGGTGATGGCACGCTCGACCATGCGCCGCGAGAAGAACACCTGGCGCGCCTCTTCCACCGTCGGGCTGGCGACCACCGCGCCGCGATTGGGCCGCAGCAGCACCACGCTTTCATGGGCCAGGCGCGACAACGCGCGGCGGATGATGGTGCGACTGACGCCGAAGATCTCGCCCAGTGCTTCCTCGCTCAGCTTGGTACCCGGCGCCAGCCGCTGTTCGAGGATGGCCTCGAAGATGTGTGCGTAGACGATGTCGTCCTGGGTGCCGCTACGGCCGGCCTTGGCAGGGCGCGCAGGCTTCTTCAGAGGTTGCAGCTGTTCGTTCATGGGCGCTCGAGCACAAGGGATCGGCCAGGGAGTCTCGACTGTAATACCGGTCGCAGGGTGGCTGGCAAGTCCTGGGGTTGAAAAAGGACCGAAGTATCGACGCATTGTACACAGGCTGAGGCGTTTCTGCAGGTAGGCATTCGTCCGCTAAGCCCATTGAACTGCCAGGGTGGGTACAAACGCTAAAACATCATTTGATTTATTTGTACACAAAAGCATAATCCCTCGACCAGGTTCCTGACCTTTCAGTCAGGAAACCATCTGCAGCTGCCGCCTGGTGCGCAGGTGCAGCGCTCCCCAACAACAATAACGACCCGAGGAGTACCCACCGTGCACAGTCGCAAATCCCAAGCCCCCACGCTGGATCTGGCCGCGGCGCCCAAGCCGGGCTGGCTGGAGCGCCTCTTCAGGCTCAAGCACCACGGCACCAGCGTCAGAACCGAGCTGATCGCCGGGGTGACCACCTTCATCACCATGGCCTACATCATCTTCGTCAATCCCAACATCATGGCCGATGCCGGAATCGATCACGGCGCCGCCTTCGTCGCCACCTGCATCGCCGCCGCCCTGGGCTGTCTGTTGATGGGGCTGTACGCCAACTGGCCGGTGGGCCTGGCACCGGGCATGGGGCTCAACGCCTTCTTCACCTATACCGTGGTCGGCACCCTGGGCTACAGCTGGCAGACGGCCCTGGGCGCGGTGTTCGTCTCGGGCGTGCTGTTCATGGTCCTGACCCTGTCGCGGGTGCGCGAATGGCTGCTCAGCAGCATTCCCCTGAGCCTGCGCCATGCCATGGGCGCGGAGGTCGGGCTGTTTCTCGGGCTGATCGGGCTGAAGACCGCCGGGATCATCGTCGCCAGCCCGGCCACGCTGATCCGCCTGGGCTCGCTGCACGAGCCTGCGCCCTTGCTCGCGGCGCTGTGCTTTCTGCTGATCGCGGTGCTGAGCTATCACCGCGTGTTCGGCGCCATCCTCATCAGCATCGTCGCTGTGACCCTGGTCGGCTGGGGCCTGGGGCTGGTGCAGTATGGCGGGGTGTTGTCGCTGCCGCCGAGCCTGGCGCCCACCTGGCTGGCGATGGACCTGGCCGGCGTGTTCAGCGTCAGCATGATCAGCGTGGTGCTGGCCTTTCTGTTCGTGCACATGTTCGACACCGCCGGCACCCTCATGGGGGTGGCCCAGCGCGCCAACCTGGTGGCGGCGGACGGACGCATCGAAAACCTGTCGCGGGCGCTGAAGGCCGACAGCGCTTCGAGCGTCTTCGGCGCTGCCGTGGGCGTGCCGCCGGTGACCAGCTATGTCGAAAGCGCCGCCGGCGTGGCCGCGGGCGGGCGTACCGGGCTCACCGCCGTGGTGGTCGGCCTGTTGTTCGTCGCGGCGATGTTCTTCGCGCCGCTGGCCGGGATGATCCCCGCCTACGCCACCTCCGGCGCGCTGATCTACGTGGCGATGCTGATGATGGGCAGCCTGGCGCACATCGAATGGGACGAGGCCACCGACAGCATTCCGGCCATCGTCACGGTGATCATAATGCCGCTGACCTTCTCGGTCGCCGACGGCATCGCCCTGGGCTTCATCAGCTACGTGGCGCTCAAGGCCGGCACGGGCAAGTTCCGCGACATTTCCGCGAGCCTGTGGGTGCTGTGCCTGATCTTCATCGCCAAGTTCGTGTTCCTCTGACGCCAGGCCGGGCGCCAGGGCAGCGCAAGCTCAGGCAGCAGGTTATTTTCAGGCGGCCATTGGTCGCCACCCCCCTGGATGGATTAAAGTATGGGCCCCTGCCCGCAGACCGCTTGCAGTCAAAGCGCCCGGCCCCCACCCAGGAACCCACCGACCATGGAACACCGTGAAGCGCTGATCGCGCTGCGCACTTTTCTCTCCTCGCAGATCCTTGGCCAGGAGAAGCTGGTCGATCGTCTGCTGATCGTGCTCCTGGCCGACGGCCACATGCTGGTCGAGGGCGCGCCTGGCCTGGCCAAGACCAAGGCCATCAAGGAGCTGGCCGAAGGCATCGAGGCGCAGTTCCACCGCATCCAGTTCACCCCCGACCTGCTGCCGGCGGACATCACCGGCACCGAAATCTACCGTCCGGAAACCGGCAGCTTCGTGTTCCAGCAGGGCCCGATCTTCCACAACCTGGTGCTGGCCGACGAAATCAACCGGGCTCCGGCCAAGGTCCAGTCGGCGCTGCTGGAGGCCATGGCCGAACGCCAGGTGAGTGTCGGGCGCAGCACCTACGAGCTGTCGCCTTTGTTCCTGGTGATGGCCACGCAGAACCCGATCGAGCAGGAAGGCACCTATCCCCTGCCCGAGGCCCAGCTCGACCGCTTCCTGATGCACGTGAAGATCGGCTTCCCGGATGCCGCCGTGGAGCGGCGCATCCTTCAGCAGGCCCGCGGCGAGGCGCTGGGCGGCGAGGTCAAGCCGGAGCGCCAGGTCAGCCAGCAGGCGATCTTCGCCGCGCGGCGGGAGATTCTCGGGCTGTACATGGCCGATGCGGTGGAGGAATACCTGGTGCAACTGGTCATGGCCACCCGCACCCCAGGCAAGTTCGATGCCGAGCTGGCGGACTGGATCGCCTATGGCGCCAGCCCCCGTGGTTCGATCGCCCTGGACCGCTGCGCACGGGCCCACGCCTGGCTGGCCGGACGCGACTTCGTCAGCCCCGAGGACATCCAGGCGGTGCTGTTCGACGTGCTGCGCCATCGCGTCATCCTGTCGTTCGAGGCCGAAGCGGCCGGCGTCGACCAGGACCGCGTGGTGCAGCGGATCCTCGACGTCGTCGCCGTCGCCTGACCCTCATGCCCACCGCCTACCTCACCGAACCCGGGATTCGCATCGGCCTGGCCGAGCTGATCGACATGCGCCACCGCGTGCGCGAGATCCAGCTGTTCTCCCGGCCGGGCCAGCGCAGCCCGCTGGTGGGGCTGCACCATTCCAAGCTGCGCGGACGCGGCGTGGACTTCGACCAGGTGCGGGTCTACCAGGCCGGTGACGATGTGCGCAACATCGACTGGCGGGTCACCGCTCGCACCCAGGAACCGCACACCAAGCTATTTCACGAGGAGCGCGAGCGGCCGATCTTCATTCTGGTGGAGCAGAGCCAGCGCCTGTTCTTCGGCTCGGGGCTGATGTTCAAGTCGGTGCTCGCGGCCCAGGCCGCCGCCCTGTTCGGCTGGGCGGCGCTGGGGCACAACGACCGCATCGGCGGCCTGGTGTTCGGCGACCATGAGCACCACGAGATCAAGCCGCGACGCAGCAAGCAGAGCTTGCTGCAATTGCTCAATCGGCTGGCGCGGACCAACCAGTCGCTGCACACCGAGGCCCTGGGCCAGGCCGACAGCCTGGGCCTGGCCCTGCGCCGGGCACGCGAGGTGCTGCGCCCCGGCAGTCTGGCCATCGTCATCTGCGACGAGCGCGCCCTGACCGAGGCGGCGCAGCAGCACCTGGCCATGCTCTCGCGCCATTGCGACCTGCTGCTGATGCCGGTCAGCGATCCGCTCGACCACGCCCTGCCCGCTGCCGGGCTGCTGCGCTTCGCGCAACGCGGCGCCCAGCTCGAACTCGATACCCTCGACGCCAACCTGCGCCAGCTCTATCGCCAGCAGGCCGAGGCGCGTGTCCAGCGCTGGGAGGTACTGGCGCAGAAGTTGCGGGTGGTGCTGATGCCGCTGAGCACGCAAAGCGAGATGATCGAGCAACTGCGCGCCGCGCTCGACCAGCGCTCGAGAAACGGCCAATGAACCCCCTGGAGCAGTTGCAGCCGCTGATCGCGCCCCCCGCCATCGGCCTGTGGCCACCGGCGCCCGGCTGGTGGCTGCTGCTGGCGCTGTTGCCGCTGCTGGGATGGGGGCTGTGGCGCCTGAGCCGCTGGCGCCCTGCCGCCCCTGCGGTAGCCCGCGCCGAGCAGCCCTTGGACCCGGCGCGTGTCGAGGCCCTGGCCGAACTCGCCCGCTTGCCGCGCCCCTATGACGGCGCGCCGGCCGGCGCCTGGCTGCAACAGATCAACGCACTGCTCAAGCGCCTGTGCCGCAGCCATTACCCAGGCGCTCAGAGTCACACCCTCAATGGTCGCAAATGGCTGGCGTTTCTCGACAATCGCTGCCCGGCAGCCGGCCTGACCCGTTGGATGGTGTTGGTCGAAGGCGCGTACAAGCCCGAGTGCAAACTCGACGACAAAGCCATCGTCGGGCTCGCCCAGGCGGTCGAGACCTGGATTCGCAAACATGTTTGACCTGGCCTGGCCGTGGATCTTCGTGCTGCTGCCGCTGCCCTGGCTCATGCGCCTGCTGCTGCCGGCCGCCGACAGTGGCGAGCCGGTCCTCAAGGTGGGCTTTCTCGACGAGCTGGAAAGCCTGGCCGGCCGCCGCGCGCGTCTGAACCTGCCGACCTGGCGTCAGCAGGCGCCGTTCCTGGTGATCTGGTCGCTGCTGCTGGTGGCAGCGGCGCGCCCGCAATGGCTGGGCGAGCCAGTGCCGATCGCCGCCAGCGGCCGCGACCTGCTGGTGGCGGTGGACGTGTCCGGTTCGATGGACTTTCCCGATATGCGCTTCAAGGGCGAGGACATCAGCCGCCTGGACCTGGTCAAGGCACTGCTGGGCGACTTCCTCGAAGACCGCCAGGGCGACCGAGTCGGGCTGATCCTGTTCGGCAGCCAGGCCTACCTCCAGGCGCCGCTGACCTTCGACCGCCGCACCGTGCGCACCTTCCTCGACGAGGCGCAGATCGGCATCGCCGGCAAGAACACCGCCGTCGGCGATGCCATCGGCCTGGCGGTCAAGCGCCTGCGCCAGCGGCCAGCGCACAGCCGTGTGCTGGTGCTGGTCACCGACGGCGCCAACAACGGCGGCCAGATCCATCCGCTGACCGCCGCGCGCCTGGCGGCCCAGGAAGGCGTACGCATCTATGCCATCGGTATCGGTGCCGACCCCGAGGCCAACGGCACGCCGGGCCTGCTCGGCCTCAATCCCAGCCTGGATCTGGACGAGGCCTCGCTCAAGGAGATCGCCAGCCTGACCCAGGGCGCCTATTTCCGCGCCCACGATGGCGCCGAACTGGACGCCATCGGCGACACCCTCGACCGCCTGGAGCCGGTCGCCCAGCAACCCACCCAGGCACGCACCGCGCAGGAACTGTATGCCTGGCCGCTTGGCCTGGCGTTGCTGCTCAGCGTGCTGCTGGTGGTCGCCGTGCAGTGGCCGGACAACCCCCTGCAGCGCACGTTGCGCCGACCGCGCTTCCTGCAGCCGCCCCCGCAGTGGCGCCAGCGCCTGCAACGCCTGCGCCCGGGGACTAAACGATGACCGACTTCTGGCCCCAATGGTTGCGCCCGCTCTGGCTGCTGGCCGTGCCGCTGCTCGCCTGGCTGCTGTTCAAGCTGTGGCACCGCCGCCAGCGCGCCGGACGCTGGCAGATGATCCTGCCGCCGCCGTTTCACGCGGTGCTGCTCGGCGGCGGCGGCGGCAGTGCCAGCAAACTGCCGTGGATCGCCCTGGGCCTTGCCTGGCTGCTGGTGATGCTGGCCCTGCTCGGGCCGAGTTGGCAACGCGTGGAGGAAACCCGCCAGCGCCCCGCCGACCCGCTGGTGATCCTGCTCGAGCTGACGCCGCAGATGCTCGCCGAAGACGTACGCCCCAACCGCCTGGAACAAGCCCGGCGCAAGATCCTGGACCTGCTCGAACACCGTCGCGACAGCCAGACCGCGCTGATCGTCTACGCCGGTAGCGCCCACACCCTGGTGCCGCTGTCCGACGACCTGGGCACCACGCGCAACCTGCTCGAAGCGGTCGACCCCTCGATCATGCCCCAGGCCGGCCAGCGCGCCGACCTGGCCCTGCACAAGGGTCTGGCCCTGCTTGCCCAGAGCGGCCTGGGCGAGGGGCGCGTCCTGCTCATCGGCTCCTCGCTCAGCGCCCAGGAACGCCAGGGCATCGTCCAGGCCCTCGGACGCCATGGGCCGGCGCTGCTGATGCTGGGTGTCGGCACCGCCGACGGCGCCCCCGTGCGTCAGGCCAACGGCGAGTACCTCAAAGATGCCCAGGGCGGCATCCTGGTGCCGCGCCTGGACAGCCCCGAACTCAAGCGCTTCGTGACCGGTACCGGTGGGCGCTATCGCCACGCCCGCCTCGACGACCTCGACCTGCGCGGGCTCGGCCTGTTCGACAACCCGCGCGCACTGCGCAGCGACGGCCAGACCCTGCAACTGGACAGCTGGGCCGACCAGGGCTACTGGCTGCTGCTGCCACTGCTGCTGCTGGCGGCCTGTGCGGGCCGGCGCGGCTGGCTGTTCTGCCTGCCGCTGCTGCTGGCCCTGCCGCAACAGAGCCAGGCCCTGGAATGGCGCGACCTGTGGCAACGCCCCGACCAACAGGGCCAGCACCTGCTGCAACGACAGCGCCCGGCCGAAGCGGCCGAACGCTTCGAGGATGCCCAGTGGCGGGGCCTGGCTTTGTACCAGGCTGGCGACTACGCCGGCGCCGCCCAGGCGTTCGCCCAGGGCAACGACGCCGCGGCCCATTACAACCGTGGCAATGCCCTGGCCCGCGCCGGCGAGCTGGAAGCGGCGCTCGACGCCTACGAACAGGCCCTCGAACGCCAGCCGGATCTGCAACCGGCACTGGACAACCAGGCGCTGGTCGAGCAATTGTTGCAGCAGCGTCAGGGCCAGGCGCAGGCGCAATCCGAAGGCGGCCAGGCCGAGCAGCCGCCGAGCCGCGACAACGCGGGCAACAGCAGCTCGCCCGGCAATGCCCAGGGCACGCCCGGCAGCGACGAGCCGCCCCAGGCCCAAGACAGCCACGACGGCGGCAACGACAGCGCCAACCGTAACGACGCCGGCGGCTCCAACGGCGCCGGCGACGACCAGGACAGCGTCACCCAACCGCCGCAACGTCCCCCTGCCACGCCCCTCGACGCCGAACAGCGCCAGGCGCTGGAACAATGGCTGCGGGACATCCCCGACAATCCGGAACAACTGCTGCGTCGCAAATTCTGGTACGAACAGCAACTGCATCAGGAAACCAAACGATGAGTCGCCTCGGCGCCCTTGTACTCGGCCTGCTCTGGCTCACGCTGGCCCAGGCCCAGCCCGCGCTGCAGGCCAGCGTCGACCGTACCCGGGTGCAAGCCGGCGAAACCCTGGAACTGACCCTGGAAAGCCAGGACGTCACCCAGTTCGGCAAGCCCGACCTGCGTAGCCTGGAGGACGACTTCGAAGTACGCGGCACCCGTCAGCTCAACAGCTTGCATTCGCTCGACGGCGAGACCCGCGCCAGCACCCGCTGGATCATCACCCTGCTGCCTCGGCGCAGCGGCAGCCTGCAGATTCCCGCGCTGCAACTGGGACAATCGCGCAGCCAGGCGATCGACCTGCAGGTGGTGCAAGCCGATCCTGGCCGTACCGACAGCGCCTCGCAGGTGTTCATCGAGGCTAGCCTCGACAGCCCTGAGGTCTATGTTCAGGCTCAGGCCGTGCTGACCGTGCGCGTCTATCACTCGGTGTCGCTGTACGATGACAGCAATCTCAGCCCGCTGAACCTGGACAACGTCAAGGTAGAGGCCCTGGGTGAGTCGCGTACCTATGAAAAGCAGATCGATGGCGTGCGCCACGGCGTGATCGAAACCCGCTATGCACTCTATCCGCAGCACAGCGGCACCGTGCAGCTGCCACCGCTCACGTTCACCGCCACGGCCGCCGACAGCGCCGCCCAGAACGGCAGCGGTGGCGGACGCCAGGTGCAGGCCAGTTCGCTGCCGTTGACCCTGACGGTCAAGGCCATTCCGCCGGCCTGGCCGGCCGGGCTGCCCTGGCTGCCCGCGCGAAGCCTGGGCCTTGAGGAACGCTGGAACCCCGATCCCGGCCAGCAGCCCACGCAGGTGGGCGACTCCCTGACCCGCAGCATCACCCTGCGCGCCGAGGGGCTGTCCAGCACACAGTTGCCGCCCCTGCCAGCCACCGAGGCTGCAGGCCTGCGTCGCTACCCGGACCAACCGCTGCTGCGCAACGACGTCAGCGAACGCGGCATGACCGCCAGCCGCGAAGAACGCGAGGCGCTGGTGCCGACCCGCAGCGGCGAGCTGATGCTGCCGGCGTTGGAAATCACCTGGTGGAATACCCTGGAAGACCACCTCGAACACAGCAGCCTGCCTGCACGCAGCCTGCACATCGACGACAATCCTGCCTTGAATGCCGACTCGCAGGTCAGCGACGGCATGGGCGGCACCCGCTTGCTGTGGCCCTGGCAACTGACGACGCTGCTGCTGGCCCTGACCACCTTGCTCGGCTTCGGCCTGTGGTGGCGTGCGCGCTCACAGCCTGCGGTGCAGCGCATGGCGCAGAGCGGCCCGAGCCCACGCACGCTGCTGGACGACCTCAAGCGCGCGTGCCAGGCCAACGATCCGCAGGCCACCCGCCAGGCGCTCGACGCCTGGGCACGCCAGCAGCCGGAGACCCTGGCCGAGATGGCCGCGCGCTTCGTGCCGCTGTCCGATGCGCTGGATGGGCTCAATGGTGCCCTGTACAGCGAGAGCGGCCAGAACTGGCACGGCGACGAGCTGTGGCGGGCGATCGGCGACATCGCCCCGGCGGCGAAGGCGACCACCGCCTCCAGCGAAGGCGGCAACCTGCCACCGCTGTACCCGAAATGACCCGTAGCGCATGGCGCCAGGACAGGATCGGCGCCGTCGGCCGAACAGCCGCAGGCCTTGCCGCTTGAGGTAACATGTCCCCCTGCGCGAACCCCATACCCGCCAAGCGGCCACTCGGCCGACTCGACATCACAGGTCTTCCATGCGTCTGTTTCACACCTCCGACTGGCACCTGGGCCAAAGCCTGCACGGCCAGGAACGCGACTTCGAACATGCCTGCTTCCTCGACTGGCTGCTCGGCCAACTGCGCCTGCGCCAGCCCGACGCGCTGCTGATCGCCGGCGATATCTTCGACACGGTCAACCCGCCGGTCAAAGCCCAGGAACGCCTCTACGACTTCATCGTCCAGGCCCACGAACAGCTGCCCAAACTGGACATCGTGATGATCGCCGGCAACCACGACTCCGGCTCGCGCATCGAGCTGCCGGCGCCGCTGATGCGCCGCCTGCGCACCCATGCCCTGGGCCGGGTGCACTGGCTCGATGAAGGCCGGCTCGACGCCGAGCGGCTGCTGGTGCCGTTGACCAACGCCCGCGGTAAGGTCTGTGCCTGGTGCCTGGCCCTGCCCTTCCTGCGACCGGCCGAAGTGACCGGCCCGCGCCTGGGCGACGACTACCTGCAAGGCATCGCCCAGGTTCACCAGCAGCTCACGGCCGCAGCCCTGGATAAACGCCGCAAGGATCAGGCGCTGGTCGCCATCAGCCATGCGCACATGGCCGGCGGCTCGATCAGCGAAGACTCCGAACGCAGCCTGATCATCGGCAACGCCGAGGCGCTGCCGGCCCGTCTGTTCGACCCGGCCATCGCCTACGTCGCCCTGGGTCACCTGCACAAGCCGCAGAAGGTCAACCGCGAGACCCGCATCCGCTACAGCGGTGCGCCCATTCCCTTGTCGTTCGCCGAAATCAACTACCCGCACCAGGTGCTGGAGATCGAGCTGGACGGTGCCGAACTGGTCAGCGTCGAGCCCCGCCTGGTGCCCCGCGCGGTGGCCTTGCAGCGCATGGGGCCGGCGCCGCTGGCCGAGCTGCTCGACCAGTTGGCCGAGTTGCCCCAGGTGGACCTGCTCGAAGACCCCAACCGTCAGCCCTGGCTGGAGGTGAGGGTGCGCCTGGACGAACCGCAGCCCGACCTGCGCCAGCGCATCGAAGCCGCGCTCGAAGGCAAGGCCGTGCGCCTGGTGCGCATCGCCGCCGAATATGCCGGGCGCCAGCGTCGCGACGAAGAGCCTCAGGAGTTCGTCGAGCTGGCGCAATTGACGCCCCAGGACCTGTTCAGCCGCGCCTGGGAGCAGGCCTATGGCGGGCCGGTGGACGAACAGACCCTGAACGATTTCGCCCTGCTGCTGCAGGATGTGCACTTGCAGGAGCAGCAGCCATGAAGATCCTCGCCATTCGCCTGAAGAACCTCGCCTCGCTCGCCGGCCCGGTGGACATCGACTTCACCGCCGAGCCCCTGGCCAGCGCCGGGCTGTTCGCCATCACCGGGCCCACGGGTGCCGGCAAGAGCACCCTGCTCGACGCCCTGTGCCTGGCGCTGTTCGGCACCGTGCCACGGCTCGATCCGATTCGCCGCGAGGCCAAGGTGCCGGACGCCGACGGCGAGATTCCCACCTCCGACCCGCGCAACCTGCTGCGTCGCGGCACCGGCAACGGCTTCGCCGAGGTGGATTTCCTCGGTATCGACGGCCGCCGTTATCGTGCCCGTTGGGAAGCCAACCGCGCCCGCGACAGGGCCGATGGCAAGCTGCAACCCAGCCGCCAGAGCCTCTACGACCTGGACGCCGAGCAACTGCTGACCGGTGCCAAGCAGGAATACAAGCCACTGATCGAGGCCCGCCTGGGGCTGAACTTCGAGCAGTTCACCCGCGCGGTGATGCTGGCCCAGAGCGAGTTCGGTGCCTTCCTCAAGGCCGACGACCGCGACCGCAGCGAGCTGCTGGAAAAGCTCACCAACACCGCGATCTACACCCACCTGGGGCAACGGGCATTCAGCCGTACCCGCGAGGCAAGCGAAGCGCTCAGGGCGCTGACCGACCAGGCCAGCCACTTGCTGCCGATGGCGGACGACGCGCGCGCCGCGCTCGACCTTGAACTCGAACAGGCCCAGCAGCGCTTCAAGGCCGAGCAGTTGCGCGAACGCGAACTGCAACGGCAAGGCGCGTGGCTGGCCGATCGGGAACGCTTGCAGGCGCAGCACCGCGAAGTGGCACAGGCACTGGCGACAGCCGAGCAGACGAGTGAGCAGCTGGGCGCCCAGCGTCTCGACCTGCAACGCCTGGAGCGCCTGGCACCGCAGCGCCACGCCTTCCACCGCCTGCAAGGAATGGCCGCGCAACTGCCCCCCCTGGCCAGCGAGATCGCCGAGCAAAATGCCCGGCAGACGGCGCTGCAGGCGCGCTTGGTGGAGCTCGAACAGGCACAGGTGAGCGTGCGCGACGCCCTTGCCCAGCAGCAAGCGCAACAAAGCGACGATGCCCCCCGCCTGCGCCAGGCCTTCGCCAGCGAGCACGCGCTGGCAGCGCTCGACCAGGCGCTGGAGAAACAGCTCGCGGCCAAGACAGACGCCGAACAGGACCTCGGCCACGCGCGGCAGCAGGTGCAGCAATTGCAGGCGCACCAGCAGCGCAGCCTCGAACAGCTGGCCTCGATCGACGCGGCATTGGCCGGCAGCCAGTCGCTGGCCGCCCTGGCCGACGCCTGGCAAGCCTACCTGCCGCAGGTGCGCCAGGTGATGCAGGTCGGCGCCCGCCTGAGCCAGGGCCGCGAGGAACTGCCAGGGCTTCAGGCCCAGGCCAGCCAGGCCAACGCTCAGTTGCAGAACCAGCGCGACAGTCTCGAGCTGATGTTCCGCGAGGCCAAGGCCGAACCTGAAGCGCTGGCCGAACAGATCGACCTACTGGGCGGCATGTTGCACGACAACCGCAAGCAGCAGCGTGCCGTCGAGGAAATGCTCCGCCTGCACGACCGCGGGCGGGAACTGGACGAGCAGCACGAGGCGCTCGGCCAGCGGCACCGACAGGCCATGCAGCGGCGCCAGGCGTTGATTGGCGAAGGCACGGCTGCCAAGGCCGAGCTGGAGGCGGCCGAGCAGGCCCTGAAGCTGACCCAGCAGTTGCTGGAGCGTCAGCGTCAGGCCCGTCACAGCAGTGTCGAGGAACTGCGCAGCCAACTGCGCGAAGGCGAGCCCTGCCCGGTGTGCGGCAGCGCCGAACACCCCTTCCATCAACCCGAAGCATTGCTCGACAGCCTTGGCCGGCACGATCAGGTCGAGGAGCAGACCGCTCAGCAGCAAGTCGCGACGCTCACCAGCCGGCTCGGCGACCTGCGGACCGAACTGGGCGTGATCAATGCCCAACTGAAGGACGCCCAGCAGCAGCAGCTCGCGCTGGCCGAGCACCGCAACGCCCTGCTGGCACAGATGCAGTCCCACAGCCTGTGGGCAGCCATGGACGCCCAGGACCCCTCGGCCCGCAGCGCCTGGCTCGACAATCAGCTGCGCCGTTTGACCGACGAGATCGGCAAGGACGAGCAGCGCCAGGGCGCGCTGCTCACGCTGCAAAAGGACGCTGCCCGCCTCACCCAGCAGTTGCAGGCCGCGCAGCAGGCGCAGCAGCAGGCCCAGGCGCATCTGGACAAGCAGCACCAGGCCCTGGAAGGCGACGAACGGCAGCTCGAGCAAGGCCTGGCTGCCTTGTCCGACGTGCTGCCAGCCGAGCTGCTGCAAGCCCTGAAAGACGACCCCAGCAATACGTTCATCGCCCTGGACCAGCAGGTCGGCCTGCGCATCGAGCAGCAGGCTCAGCGTCAAGAGGAGGCCCAGGAGCGACAAACGCGCCAGGTGCAGTTGGACAAGGCGGCCGAGCAGCAGCAGGCCCGCGAGCAGGCCTTAGAACAGCTCCAGGCGCAGTGCGCGAGCCTCGAACAGCAGCGCCAGCAGGAGCACTCGGCCTTGGCCGAACTGCTCGGCGAGCACCCCGGGGCCGAGGCCTGGCAACGCCACGTGAACGAGGCGCTGGAGCAGGCCCGTGCGCTGCAGGCCAGTACCACCGAGCAATTGCAGACGCTGCGCACCGAGGGCGTGCAACTGGCGGGCGAACTCAAGGCCAACGTCGCTCGCCAGCAGGCGCTGGAGCAGGAACGACAGACCCTTGAAGGTCAGATCAGCGCCTGGCGCGCCGAGCATCCGGAGCTCGACGACGCCGGTCTCGACCGCCTGCTGGCCATGCAGGACGCCGACGTCGGCGCGCTGCGCCAGGGCCTGCACGAGGCCGACAAGGCCGTCGAGCAGGCCCGCGTACTACTGAGCGAACGCGAACAGCGCGTGCAGCAGCACGCGGCGCAGGGTGCGGTCACCGCCTCGGACGATGAAGTCCAGGCGCAGCTTGCCCAGGTGCGCGAGCAACTCATCCTCCAGGAGCAGCAGTGCGCCGAACTGCGCGCGCGCCAGGCCGACGATCAACGGCGGCAGCAGGCACACCAGGCGCTGGCCGCGGAGATCGAGCAGGCACGCCAGGAGGAACGGCGCTGGGCGCGCCTGAACGCGTTGATCGGCTCGGCGTCCGGCGATGTGTTCCGCAAGATCGCCCAGGGCTACAACCTCGACCTGCTGCTGCACCATGCCAACCAGCAGTTGCGCCAACTGGCCCGCCGCTACCGCCTCAAGCGCGGTGGCAGCGCCCTGGGCCTGCTGGTGCTGGATACCGAGATGGGCGACGAACTGCGTTCGGTGCACTCGCTGTCCGGTGGCGAAACCTTCCTGGTGTCGCTGGCGTTGGCCCTGGGCCTGGCGTCCATGGCGTCGAGCACCCTGCGGATCGAGTCGCTGTTCATCGACGAAGGCTTCGGCAGCCTGGACCCCGAATCCCTGCAACTGGCCATGGACGCGCTGGACGGCCTGCAAGCCCAGGGACGTAAGGTGGCGGTCATTTCCCACGTACAGGACATGCACGAGCGGATTCCGGTGCAGATCCAGGTCCGCCGTCAGGGCAACGGCCTGAGCGATATCGAGGTCTGCGGGTGATTCTCTACTCGTTCCGGCGCTGCCCCTGGGCGATGCGTGCTCGGCTGGCGCTGCGCTATGCCGGCTGCACGGTGACCATCGAAGAAGTGTCGCTCAGGCACAAGCCCGCCCAGCTGCTGGCCCTTTCGCCCAAGGGCACGGTGCCGGTGCTCGATACCGGCACGCAGGTGCTGGACGAGAGCCTGGACATCATGCGCTGGGCACTGGCGCGGCACGACCCTCAGGACTGGCGGCTACGCGCCGATCCTGAAGCAGCCGCGCGCGCCGAAGCGCTGATCGCGCGCAACGACACGGACTTCAAGGCCCAGGTCAACCGCTACAAATACGCCGAGCGCCACCCTGAGCACCCACGCCCGTACTACCGCCAGCAGGCCGAAGGGTGGCTGACGGAGCTGGAGGCGCTGCTGGAAAACCGACCCTTCCTGCTGGCCGATCATCCCAGCCTGGCCGATGCCGCGCTGCTACCGTTGCTGCGCCAGTTCGCCGGGGTCGAACCGCAGTGGTTCGCCGAGGCGGCCTATCCGCGGCTGCGCAGCTGGTTGCAGGGGTGGCTGGAGTCGGAGCTGTTCCGGGCGATCATGGCCAGGTAGGTCGCTGGCCTGGCACGGCAGTCAGGCGCTGCGTTGCGCCGGTACAACCTCGCCAGGCTTGCCGCCCAGCGCCGCATGGAAATGCGCGCTCTGGCGCAGGTACTGCTGGGTGTAGCTCTGGGTGCCGATGGCCTGGCTGGCCTGTTCGTGGGCGTGTGCTGGCAGCACGACCGAGGCGGAAATGGCGGAAGCGGCAATCACCGGGAAAAGATCGAAGTTCATCGGAGTGTCCTTGTCTGCGGGGTTCGACAGTGGCCCGCTGGGGCCTTGGGTCAAACCTACGCCGATGCACCGCTTCGCTGAAATTCATTGCGTCAGTAGCGACTATCGAGCGGATCGATAGTCGCTGCCCGCGCCCATCACTCGAACAGCTTCAGGTCCGCAGGCGCCTGCTGCGCCAGGGTCTGCACGGTCTTGCCCAAGGTGCCGGTGCGCGGATCACGCTGCATCACCACGATTTGATTGGTCTTCTGATTGGCCACCAGCAGGAACTTGCCACTGGGGTCCAGAGCGAACTCGCGGGGGTGATCGCCCTCGACCGATCGGCGCTGCACCAGGCTCAGGCGACCGTCTTCGGCATTCACCGCATACACCACGATCTGGTTGGCCGTCCCGCGATTGCTGACGTAGAGGAAGCGACCGTCGGCCGACAGGTGCAGCCCCGCCGCCGCTTTCGCCGAAGGCTCGCGCTTGTCGGTGAGCGGCAGACGCTGGCGTTCGATTAGCCGGACTTGATCGACATCGAACATCACCACTTCGGCACTCATTTCCAGCGTGAGATAGGCGTGCCGACCCTTGGCGTCGAACAGCAGGTGACGCGGCCCGCTGCCGGGGGGCAGGCTGATCGAGGCGGGCGTGGCCGGGGTCAGCGGTTGGTCGCTGCTGGCGCCGTCGTAGCGATAGATGAACACCTTGTCGGCCCCCAGGTCGCTGGCATACAAGTGGCTGCCGTCGGGCGAGCGCACCACCGAGTGCACATGGCCCCCGCGCTGGCGCTCGGCGTCGACCCGGCTCGGGGTATGGCTCAATTGCTGTCGTACCTTGCCCAGCTTGCCATCGCGGTCCACCGCGACCACCACCAGACTGCCACCGGAGTCCGGCGCTACCGCATAGTTGGCGACGAACAGGTAGCGCTCGTCCTGGCTGAGGCTGGCATGGGTGGGTTCGTCGCCAAGGCTGGCCACCTGCCCCAGCAGCTTCAGCGTACCGTCGCTGCCTACGGCATAGCTGCTGACGTGCCCCTTGGCCGTTTCGTTGACCGTGTACAACTGCTTGTTATCTTCGGACAGCACTAGCCAGGACGGGCTGTCGGTCTCGATCACCTGCAACGGGCGCTTGTCGATCTGGCCCGTCGAGGTATCGAAGGCATAGCGGTACAGGCCCTTGCTGGCGCCGTCGGTGTAGGTGCCCACCAGCAGCGTCGCGGCCTGGGCACTGGCGCCCAGCCCCATCAGACTAACGATCAGCAGGCGCTTGAAGGTGCGGTTCATCTTCGTCCTCTTCGGGTGCGCGCAAGGCGCTCATCAAGACTAGCCGGTGTTCAGCTTCGGCATCGTCGATCAGCCAATCGTTCCCCTCGGCGCGGGCGGCGGCGACCTGCTCGGCGCTGAAGCACCAGCGGCGCAGCTGGCGACCATCCATGCACTGGATGACCAGGCTTCCCGCCTCCACCTCGAACTCGAAGGCGTGCAGGCCGTCGATCAGGAGCATGTCAGTGGATTGCAGGGCGGCGTTGAGGGTGGACATGAGAAATACCTTGGGTGTGCAGGGCGGCCAGTATAGCGTCCAGGCCGTCCCGGCGCCCTGCCCGGTCAATGGGCGAAGATCGAGCCACCCTGCTTGCCCGCCAGCTTCTGCGGGCGGATCAGGAACCTCGCCAGGGCCGGCAGCAGCCACAAGGCACCGAACATGTTCCACAGCAGCATGAAGGTCAGCATCAGGCCCATGTCGGCCTGGAACTTGATCGCCGAGAAGATCCAGGTGCACACCCCGATCGCCAGGCACAGCCCGGTGAACAGCACCGCTTTGCCGGTGGAGCGCAACGTCTGGTAGTAGGCTTCCTGCAACGGCAGCCCGGCGCGCAGGAAACTCTCCAGCCGGCTGTAGATGTAGATGCCGTAGTCCACGCCGATGCCCACGCCCAGGGCCACCACCGGCAACGTCGCCACCTTCACGCCGATGCCCATGAACGCCATCAGGGCATTGCCCAGCACCGAGGTGAGCACCAGCGGCAGCACGATGCACAAGGTCGCGGCGAAGGAGCGGAAGGTGATCAGGCACATCACCGCCACGCACAGGTACACCAGTACCAGGATGGTCAGCTCGGCCGACTTGATCACTTCGTTGGTGGCCGCTTCGATGCCCGCGTTGCCGGCGGCCAGCAGGAACTGCAGGCCGTCGCGGTCATGGGCGTCGGCGAAGGCCTTGGCCGCCGCCGTCACCCGCTCCAGGGTCTCGGCCTTGTGGTCGTTGAGGAACACCAGTACCGGTGCCAGCGAGCAGTCGGCGTTGTACAGGCCGTCGGCACGGGCGATGGAGTTATTGAGGATGTCCGGGTTGCGCGACAGGGTTTCCCACTTCAGGCTGCCCTCGTTCATGCCCTTGATCACCTGCTTGGACACCGTCACCAGCGACACCGTCGACTGCACGCCAGGGGTGTTGTCCATGGTCCACATCAGGTCGTCGATCGGCGCCAGGGTATCGTGCACCGAGCAGCGCTCGGCGGGGGTCTTGACCATGATCACCAGCACATCGGAACTGGTGGAATAGTTGCCGATCATGAAGCTGTTGTCCTGGTTGTAGCGCGAGTCGGGACGCAACTCCGGCGCGCCCTGGTCGAGGTCGCCGATCTTCAGGTGCTGGCTGTACCAGAGACCACCGGCGAAGGCCAGCAGCGCCAGGACGATGGACACCGGCGCCACCCTGGGGCTGGCGAAGTTCGACAGCAGGCGCCAGAACGGATGCTCGCGTACCGCGTCCTTGCGGCTGCGGTCGATGGCTTTCTGACTGATGCCCACATAGCTGATGGCCACCGGCAGCAGGATGAGGTTGGTGAAGACGATCACCGCCACGCCGATCGAGGCGCCAATGGCCAGCTCGCGGATCACCCCGATGTCGATGATCAACAGGGTGATGAAGCCCACGGCATCGGCCAGGATGGCGATCATCCCCGGCAGGAACAGCTGGCGGAACGTCCGCCGCGCTGCGGTCAGGGCGTTGTCGGCAGCGCTGGACTGCAAGGCGATGCCGTTGATCTTCTGTACGCCATGGGAAATGCCGATGGCGAAGATCAGGAACGGCACCAGCATCGAGTAGGGGTCCAGGCCGAAGCCCACGGCATGCATCAACCCCAGCTGCCAGACCACTGCCACCAGCGTGGTGATCAGCACTGCGATGGTGCTGCGGATGCACCAGGTGAACCAGTAGAGCAAGGCCCAGGTGATCAGCAAGGCGATGCCGAAGAACATCGCCACCATGACCAGCCCGTCGATCAGGTCGCCGACTTTCTTGGCGAAACCGACGATATGGATCTTCACATGGGGGTTCTGCGCCTCGAACTTGTCGCGGATCTTCTCTTCGAGCTGATGGGAGAACTTCTGGTAGTCCAGGCGCACCAGCTTGCCGGGGTCCTGGGGGTCGGGGAAGTTCTCCAGCAACGGAATGTCGACGATGCTCGACTTGAAGTTGTTGGCTACCAGACGCCCCACCTGCCCGGACTTGAGTACGTTGTCACGCAGGGTATCGAGGCTGGCGGCCGAGCCATCGTAGGTGTTGGGAATCACCTCGCCGCCCGAGAAGCCCTCCTCGGTCACCTCGCTCCAGCGCACGCTGGGGCTCCACAACGACTTCAGCCCGGCGCGGTCGACGCCGGGAATGTAGAACGCCTCGTCGTGGATCTGGCGCAAGGTTTCCATGTACGCCTTGTCGAAGATGTCGCCCTGGGTCGCCTCCACCGAGATGCGCACGGTGTTACCGAGGTTGGCCAGGTCGTCGCGGTGCTTCATCATCTGCTCGATGAAGGGGTGCTGCAGCGGAATCATCTTCTCGAAGCTGGTTGAGGGTCGGATCTGGGTGGCCTGCCAGAACAGGAACAGGCTCACCACCACGCACAGGACGATGACCACCGGACGGTTGTTGAAGATCAGCCGCTCCAGCAGGCTGGCCTTGTCGTTGTGATGCATGTCGGGCCTCTGCTGATGGTTCATCGCTGCACCTCCTCGGCACCTTGGGCACTGGCCAGGTGCACGCCGCCCTGGCCCACCAGCAGCAGCCTGTCGCCGACCAGGCCGCTGACGCCCGCCAGGGCCAGGCGATCGGCGCGGTTGTACAGGCTGAAGGTCTGCCCATGATCGAGGCTGCGCAGCACGCTGCCACCATTGCCGACCACCACCAGGCTGCCATCATCGAGCAGCGCGGCGCCGGCCAGGCCGAAGGCCAGCGGGCCACGGGGGGTGGGCACGGCGATGCGCTGCCAGCTGTCGCCGAAGTCGGTGGAGCGCAGCAGGTTGCCGCGCAGCCCGAAGGCCAGCAAGGTACGCGGCAGCGCGGTGCCGATCACCCCGAACAACGAACCCTCGTAGGGGCTTTGCACGGGGCTCCAGCTCTGGCCGGCATCGCTGGAGCGAAACATGCTGCCCTGCTCGCCGACGATGAACAGGCCGGCATCGGCAACCTGGGTGATGGCGTTCAGGTGCATCTGGTCGGGGTTGTCCAGCCGGTCAGCGACGTCCTGCCAATGCTGCCCGCCGTCGGTGGTTTCCAGCAGTGCGCCATAGGCACCCACGGCGAAACCGTGCTGGGCATTGATGAAGCGCACGTCCAGCAGCGGCGCCTCACGGGCGAGATCTTCGAACTGCTTGGTCCAGGTGGCTCCGCCGTCGCTGCTGGCCAGGATCTGCGCATCATGGCCGACCGCCCAGCCGCGCTTGTCGTCGAGGAAGAACACCGCTGTGAGCAGTTGCCGGGTGGGCACGCGGGCCTGGGTCCAGCTGCGCCCCTGGTCGTCGGAGAACAGGATATGGCCGCGATCGCCCACCACCACCAGGCGCTTGCCCGCGTGGGTGGCATCGATCAGCAGGCCCTGACTGGCCTTGGCCGACTCCACCGAGTATTCGGCGACGGCAGCGGCCTGCGCCACCCAACTGCATGCGCCCAGCGCCAGTGCGACGCCGGCCGTGAGCCCGCGGATGCCGTGCCGGGTACCCGCCTTCAGCCAATCCCTCATGACTGCCCCTTTGTTGTTGTGTTCTGGGAGGGTCGTCCATTGCAGGCACTGCCAAACACCCAAGTGCAGGGCCTGCAATAGCGTTACCGGAATGCTAGCGGGGTCGTTGTCAGGAACCAATGCGCCAAACGTTATGTTTTGTTATGCGCACGAAAAAGGGGCCGCAGTGCGGCCCCTGGATACCCCGGCCGATCAGGCCAGGCTCTTGCTCACCACCTCGTAGACATCGCTGGACAGCGACCCGGAGGCGCGAATGCGCTCCAGCTCGGCCTTCATCAACGCCTGACGCGCAGCGTCGTATTTGCGCCAGCGGGTCAACGGCGTCAGCTGGCGCGAGGCGATCTGCGGGTTGAGGGCGTTCAGCTCGATCACCAGATCGGCCAGGAAGCGGTAGCCCGAGCCATCGGCCGCGTGGAAATTGATCAGGTTCTGGCCGGCGAAGGCGCCCACCAGCGCACGCACCTTGTTCGGGTTCTTCAGGGTGAAGGCCGGGTGCTGCATCAGTGCCTTGACCCGCGCCAGGCCGCCGGGCAACGGACTGGCGGCCTGCACGCTGAACCACTGGTCCATCACCAGCGGATTGTCCTTGAAGTGCTCGGCGAAGGCGTTCAGCGCCTTGGCGCGCTCGGCTTCGAACGGCGAGTTGACCAGTACGGCCAGCGCGGTGAGGCGCTCGGTCATGTTGTCGGCCTGGTCGAACTGCTCCAGCGCTGCCTCCAGTGCAGGCGGCGTGGCGCCGAGCATCAGGTAGGACAAGGCGATGTTCTGCAGGCTGCGCCGGGCGAAGTGCTCGGCCTCGGCCACATAAGCGGTGCTGCGCGACACCTGGCGGTGCGCCTGATAACGCGACCACAGGGCGTCGGACAACTGCTCGGCGATCTGTCGGCGGGCGAATTCGCGCGCGGTATGGATGGCCTCGACGTCCGCCACTTCGCTGATCTCGGTGAGGTAGGCCTCACCCGGCAGCGAGAGCATCTCGGCGACCATGGCCGCATCCAGCGAGGTATCCCCCAGCACACTGGCCAGCGCGGTGATCAGCCGCTGGTCGAGCACCAGCGCTTCGCCACGTCGATGCTGGCCGATCAGTTCCTGGAGTACCTGCACCGCCAGTTGCTGGCCCGCTTCCCAGCGGTTGAAGCCGTCGCTGTCGTGCTGCATGAGGAACATCAGCTGGTTGCGGTCGTAGGGGAAGGTCAGCTTCACCGGGGCACTGAAGCCACGCAGCAGCGAGGGCAGCGGCCGGGCGTCGATGCCCTGGAAGGTGAAGGTCTGCTCGGCCTCGGTCACCGCCAGCACGCGAGAGGTGCCCGGCGCGCTCGCCTCGCCGACCAATTGCAACGGCAGGTCACGGCCCTGATCGTCGAGCAGGCCCAACGCCACCGGGATCACGAACGGCAGTTTCTGGTCCTGCCCAGGGGTGGCCGGGCAGCTCTGGCGGAAGGTCAGGCTGTAGGTTCGGGCCTCGGCATCGTAAGCCTCGCTGACCGCCAGGCGCGGCGTACCGGCCTGGCTGTACCAGCGCTTGAACTGGGTCAGGTCGGCGCCGTTGGCGTCTTCCATGGCCTGGATGAAGTCGTCGGTGGTCACCGCCTGGCCGTCGTGGCGCTCGAAGTACAGGTCGCTGCCCTTGCGGAACCCTTCGTCGCCGAGCAGCGTGCGCACCATGCCCACTACTTCGGCGCCTTTTTCGTACACGGTCAGGGTGTAGAAGTTGGAAATCTCGATGAAGCTGTCCGGGCGCACCGGGTGCGCCATGGGGCCGGCGTCCTCGGCGAACTGGTGGGTGCGCAGATAGGCCACGTCCTCGATGCGCTTGACCGTGCGCGAGTTCATGTCGGCGCTGAACTCGGCATCGCGGAACACCGTGAAGCCTTCCTTGAGCGACAGCTGGAACCAGTCGCGGCAGGTCACGCGGTTGCCCGACCAGTTGTGGAAGTATTCGTGGGCCACCACGCCTTCGACGCGCTGGTGCGCAGCGTCCGTGGCGGTTTCGGCGCGGGCCAGCACGCAACTGGAGTTGAAGATGTTAAGGCCCTTGTTTTCCATGGCGCCCATGTTGAAGTCGTTGACCGCCACGATCATGAAGATGTCCAGGTCGTATTCGCGACCGTACACCTCTTCGTCCCAGCGCATGGACTTCTTCAAGCTGGCCATGGCATGGGCGCACTTGTCGATGTTTTCCGGCTCGACGTAGATGCGCAGGGTCACGTCGCGCCCCGACTGACGGGTGAAACTGTCCTCGACGCACCACAGGTCGCCCGCCACCAGGGCGAACAGGTAGGCCGGCTTCTTGAACGGGTCCTCCCAGGTCGCCCAGTGACGGCCCTCGTCGGCCGGGCCGCTGTCGACCGGGTTGCCGTTGGACAGCAGCACCGGGTAGCGATGCTGCTCGGCGATCACCGTGGTGGTGAACCGGCTCATCACGTCCGGGCGGTCGAGGTAATAGGTGATCTTGCGAAAGCCCTCGGCCTCGCACTGGGTGCAGAACATGCTGCCGGACTTGTACAGCCCTTCGAGCGCCGTGTTGCGCTCGGGGTGGATTTTCACGCTGGTATCGAGGGTGAAGCGCTCGGCACTGGGCTGCACGGTGAGCGTGGCATCGTCCAGCCGGTAGTCGCCGGGCGCGAGCTCTTGGTCATCCAGGGCGGCGCGCAGCAATTCCAGCTGCTGGCCATCGAGTACCAGCGGCGGCAGGCCGGCGCCGCGCTCGGGGTTGCGGCGCATGACCAGTTGCGCGTGCACCAGGCTGTGATCCTCGAACAGCTCGAAGGTCAAGTGGGTCTCGTCGATGAGGTAGTCGGGCGCCTGGTAATCCTTCAGGTAGATCACTTGCGGTTGTTCGGTGCGCATGCTGACGATCCTTTTACTGGAGCACGGCCAGCTGGTAGGCCGTGTACTTGCGAATATTGATCACGCCGGTGTCGAAGATCAGGTACTGGCCCTTGATGCCCAGCAGCGTGCCTTCGACCAGCGGGTCCTTGTCCAGGTTGAAACTGACGATCTTCTTCGGATAGGCCTGCACCGGATAGCGCATCTGCACCACTTCGGCGTCGGGCAACGGCTGGATCGCCTGCACGCCGAAGCGGCCCTGCAACGCGCGCAGCCCCTCGGCGCAGGCGTCGAAGATCTGCTCGCGCACGGCGAGCAGGTCGAGCACCTCGGCATCGCTCTTGAGCAGCGTGCGCCAGTTGGTGCGGTCCGGCACCTGGCTGCGCAACAGGTCTTCGACCAGCCCGGACTGCTGGCGGGTGGCCACTCGCAGGATCGGCAGCGCCTGGCTGGCACCCTGGTCGAGCCAGCGCGTGGGCAGCTGGGTGGCGCGGGTGATACCGACCTTGATGCCCGAGGAGTTGGCCAGGTAGACGATATGGTCGGTCATGCAGAACTGTTCGCCCCAGGACGGCTCGCGACAGGTGCCAGCGTCGTAGTGACAGCGCTCAGGCGCCATGATGCACAGGTCGCACTGGGCCAGCTTGGTCATGCAGGGATAGCAGTAGCCCTGGCTGAAGCTGGTCTTGGTGCGCTTGCCGCAATGGCTGCAATGGATCGCGCCGAGGTACTGCAGGCGCAGGGTCTGGCCGATCAGCGGGTTGACCGGCAGCAGGTGCTCATCCAGGCGAAAAGCGTACTGCACCACCGGGGCGTCCAGGCGCACCGACATCTTGCTCAGAGAGCCACGAGCGAGTTCGATCAATGTACCGAGTCCGATTTGAACAGGATGTTGGCGATCGGCGCGGACTTCGAGGCGCACTCCTGCGGGCCCATGTATCCGGTGCGCTGCTCTTCGGGCAGATTACTGGCCTCCCAGGCGATCATGGCTTGCAGCGACAGCGCCTTCTGCTCGGCGGTGAGCTTGCGGCCATCGGACCATTTGCCCAGTTCCACGGCGGTCTTGAGGCTCTGGTAGATCTCGGGGGTGATGTTTTCGATCATTTGCGCGAAAGTGGACATGAACGTCTCCTGAATCAAGCCGACAGTTTACGCCGGGCCAGCAGTCCACCCAAGAGCCCGGTCAGGCAACCGATGAGCAGACCGCCCACATGGGCGGCATTGGCGATCTCGCCGAAGCCGAGTTGGCCGACGACCCCGGTCATGCACACCACCAGCCACACCAGCATCATCGCCAGCACGCCACGGGGCAGCTCGAACAGCCGGTTCGGCGCCAGGCGCTGATACAGCCACAGGTAGCCGAGCAGCCCGTAGAGCACGCCGGACAGGCCACCGAACAGGTTCGGGCCGCCGATCACATGCTGCGCCAGGTTGGACACCAAGCCGAACACCAGGGTCAGCACCAACAGCGTCCAGGGGCCCTGTCGCCGCTCGATGCGCCGGCCCAGCTCCCAGAACCACAGGCCGTTCATCAGCAGGTGCAGCACCCCGAAGTGCAGGAAGATCGGCGTGATCGGCCGCCACCATTGGCCCTCGCCCAGGCTCTGGGCCAGGGGCACGAAGTACAGGTAGTCGCCCTGCACCTGGTAGTCCTGGAAGGTGAACCAGCGCAGGGTCGCCAGGTTGTCGCCGAGCCCGGTCAGGGCGACCACCGGCAGGCACATCAGCAGGATGGCGACGGTGGCCTTGCACGCCAGGGCCTGGGCCTTGAGCGAAGGGGCCAGCTCGCTCGCCGTCGGTGTCAGGGTCGGTTCGACAACTTCCGTGACGCCCAGAGCCTGCAGGTCGGCATCCCCGTCGGGATGGCGACGGTACAGCTCCAGTACCTGTTCGGCCATGGCCGGCGGCACCCACAGCACCTGCTCGGCGTTCTCCTCGACCACCCGATGCGGCACGTGCAGCCGACCCAGCAGCGTCACGAAGCCGCCGAGATCGACCGACAGGGGCAGGCGCAGCACTTCGATCACGTTCATTGGCTGGCCTGCGGACGGTCGACATCGACCCACACGAACTTGTCGGGATCCAGGCGGCTTTCGCCGTCCAGGCGATAGGCCACCAGCTTGCCGTAGAGCACGGCACTGTAGTCCAGGCACGCCAGGTTGGGACGGATGGGTGCAGGATGGCCACTGCGCCAGTAGTGGCCGACGAACAGCAGCGGCTCGTCCTCGGCATAGCGCAACAAGGCATTCTTCTGGCTGTGGCTCAGGGGCGCGCGCGCCACTTCGTCAGGCAGAGCATCGGGCTGGAAGACGATGTCGCCGTAGGTCTGCGGGTCTTCTTCCCAGAACTTGGTGCGGAAGAAGGCTCGGGTCAGGCCATCGCCACCGGTCAGCGTCAGGCCACCGGGCAGGCGCATGTCGGTGCCGCGCAGCAGGCGGTTGCAAGCGGTGGCGGCGAAGCTGCCCGCCTGGGCCGAGGCCTGGATGAAGTGCGCATCGATGCGCCCGTGCGGATACTGCTCGCGCAGCTGCGCGACCAGTTGCGCGTCCCAGCAGGCGTGCACCAGGCGAAAGCGGCCGGCATCGATGAACAGCGGCAAGGTGTAGAACCACTGCTGGAAATCCTGCCAGTCCAGCGGATGCCGGGCGAACTGCTCCAGGGTCTCGTCGATCAGCCGGGCATGGCGCGGCGTGTGCTCGCGCACGTAGGTCTGGCCGGTGCCTGGCAGCGCCGGGGTGACCCAGGCCAGGGCATTGTATTCGTGGTTGCCCATGATGCAGTGGGCCTGATCGGCCTCGACCATGTCGCGCACGATGTGCAGGGCCTCGCGAATGCGCGGGCCGCGGTCGACGATGTCGCCGAGGAACAGCGCCTGACGGCTGGGGTGACGCCACACGCCCCCCACACGCTGGTAGCCGAGGGTGTCGAGCAGACGCTCGAGGGTATGCGCACAGCCGTGAACGTCGCCGATGATGTCGTAACTGCGAGCCGGATCGAGCATCAGTCGTCCCTGCCCCCCAGGCGGCTGCCCCAACCGAGCTTGGTGCGGCAGACCTCGTAGTAGTTGTGTCCCAAGGGGTGGATCAGCCGCAGCTTCTGCGACTTCTTGCTCACCGTGATGGTATCGCCCGGCGCACAGGTGAAATGGTTCTGCCCGTCGCAGGACACCTGCGGGTAGATCTGCAGGTCCTTGGCCACGACGATCTTCAGCTCGCTGTTGCCGTCGACCACGATGGGCCGGCCGGACAGAGTGTGCGGGTACATCGGCACGATGACGATGGCGTCGAGCTTGGGGTGCATGATCGGGCCACCGGCCGACAGCGCATAGGCGGTCGAACCGGTAGGGGTGGCGACGATCAGGCCGTCGGCCTTCTGGCTGCAGACGAACTGGCCGTCGATGTAGATCTCGAACTCGATCATCCGGGTCGACTTGCCCGGATGCAGCACCACGTCGTTGAGTGCATCGCCCTGGCCGATGGCCTCGTGGTGACGGCGAACTTCGGCCTGGAGCAGGAAGCGGTTTTCCACCAGGTAATGGCCGTCGAGTACCTCGGCGACCTTGGTTTCCAGCTCGTCCGGGCGAATGTCGGTGAGAAAGCCCAGGTTGCCGCGGTTGATGCCCAGCACCGGAATGTTGTGCCGGGCCAGGGCGCGGGCGGCGCCCAGCAGGCTGCCATCGCCGCCGACCACGATCACCAGATCGCATACCTCGCCCAGCAGCTTGCGCGAGGAGGTCTGCAGGCCGTGACCAGGCAGCACCTCGGCGATGGTGTCTTCGAGGATCACGTGCAGATGGCGCTCGAGCAGGAATTTCTTCAGTCGGCGAATGGTGTCGAGCACCTGCGAACTGCCGAGGCGACCGATGATACCGATATTGCGAAATTGCTCCATGGGGCTCCTGCGAAGCGCTGCGGCGGGTGACGATGGCGCGATTATGGGCGAAACGCCCGGCCAGCGGCAAACCGCCGCGCTCGCAGCGCAGGCGGTCTGCGAGACGATGGGCGAATCGATGCGCACGCATGCACCGCTAGGCACGCCGAAAATCTATCATTTCACGCGCTACAGTCTCTACCAGGCGCCGGCAAGAGCGCCCCTTCGACCTGATGACGAGGAACGACCATGGCTACGCTCACCCTTTCAGCGCGCTACGCGCGTCTATCCATCGCCCTGCACTGGTTGATGCTGGTGCTGCTCGCCGCCGTGTACGCCTGCATCGAGCTGCGCGGCCAGTTCCCCCGGGACAGCGCCGAACGCGACCTGATGAAGAATCTGCACTTCATGCTCGGCCTGAGCGTGTTCGCGCTGGTCTGGCTGCGCCTGGCCGTGCGCGTGGTGCGCGCGACGCCGCCGATCCTGCCACGACCGCCGGCGTGGCAGACCGGCCTGGCCCACCTGATGCACCTGATGCTGTACCTGCTGATGATCGGCATGCCACTGGCCGGCTGGCTGATCCTCAGTGCCGCCGGCAAGCCCATACCCTTCTACGGCCTGGAGCTGCCTGCGCTGATCGGCAAGGACCCGGACCTGGCCAAATTCATCAAGGGCTGGCACGAACGAGTCGGCACCTGGGGCTACTGGCTGATCGGCCTGCACGCGCTGGCCGGGCTGTATCACCACGCTATTCGGCGCGACAACACCTTGCAGCGCATGCTGCCCTACACGTAACCCCGGCGCCCCTGCAGGCCACCGGTGTGCACGAAGATCAGGCGGGTGCCAGGCGCGAATCGCCCGGCCTCGACCTGCTCGCGCAGGGCCAGCAACGCCTTGCCGGTGTACACCGCCTCCAGAGGCACCTGGCTGGCGCGTTCGCTGGCCTCGATGAACGCCAGCAACGCGTCGTCCACGCGGGCGAAGCCGCCACGGCAGGCGTCGTGCAAGTGATAGCCTGCGCCACCGACCAGCGCCTGTACGGTCTGCGCCACGCCGTGGTCAGCCGGCAGCGCCAGCGCCCCATGCACCGGATGCGCGCCCTGCTCGGCGCGCACCAGCCCGGCCAGGGTGGTACCGCTGCCGACCGCCAGCCACCAGGCGTGATAGTCCGGCCAACCGATCTGCGCCAGTTGCCCCCGCGCCTGCTCGACGATCAGCGCGCAGCCCGCCATGCCCTGCTCGCCCGCGCCACCCTCGGCGATGCAGTGCCAGCCGGGGTAACGGTCCTGCCACGGTTGCCAGAAATCCGCCTGGTGACGCGCCCGGTAACCGGCGTACCCCAACCAGTGCAGGTGCATGCCGAAGGCCTGCAGGTCGCGCACCGTGGGGGTGTCCTGAGGATGGCCGCGCAGCAGCCCTGCCGTGGCGAAACCGAATCGACGCCCCGCCGCTGCCAGGGCATGCAGGTGATTGGAGTGGTTGCCGCCCAGGCTGATCAAACCGGGCGCCCCCGTCGCACGGGCCAGGCGCAGCGGCTCCTGGAGCTTGAAGCCTTTGTTGCCGCTGATCAGCGGGTCGATCAGGTCCAGACGCAGGATGGCGCAGTCGATCCGCGCCTGCGCCAGCCAGGGCAGGCGCAAGCGCTCCAGGGGCGCGCGGGGGAGATGGCTGAACATGGGCACCTGCTCGGCTGACGGCAAACGCGCCAGGGTAGCAGGTCAGCGCCGGGTGGTTCGCCAGCTATGGGCATTGCCTACGTCGATGAACGCCTCCAGGGTCGGATACAGGGCCTCGGCCGCATCCAGCCAGTGCATCACCTCACGCTCGGCCAGCACCCCCTGACCTATGAGGTCGAAGACGTAGCCCCTGGCCCCGTCCACCGCACGGACCTCGGCATCCGCCAGATGGCGCACATCGTTGAACATTCCAGGACCGGTGAGTCGTGAGATTTCGCGCATGTAGGCAGAGAAACCCGGCTGGTCGAACAGCGGGCGCTGGTCGGGCAGGCCGTGTTGCGCAAAGCGCCGGACGACTTCCATCTGCATGGCATCGAGCAATGGATTACCCGCCAGGCTGGCGAAGTGACTGTTGTTCGGCCCCTTGAGGGTCAGCAGGTAATTTTCCACGATCGCCCCGACGGCCAGTTGACCGGGACGCAGATGGAAGTCGGGCAAGGGTTTGAGCAGTCGGTCGTCGACGTCCAGATACAGCCCGCCGTGCTCGAACAGCAGGTGATACCGCAATACGTCGCTGGCGGCGGCATGGTTGCGATGCGGCGGCTGCAGGAAGTAGTCGAACACCTGCCCCTGAGCGGACCTGCGAAAGGCGTTGAACGAGGTCTGCGCCGCCAGGCCGACGAACGTCACCTCCCGATAGCGCAGACGAAGCCGCGACAGTTGAGCCAGCGTTCGCAGGCGACCACCGGTGCCCAGGAAATGCACCTTCAGGCCGTAGCCGCTCTGTCGAGCCATCGCTGCGTTGGCCTTGATGGCTGTATCGTGCGCCCCGATCAATGCGTCGACCTCGCCGATCCAGACCTGATGGATTTCCTTCGGCAACGGCTCACCGGTCACCGCCGTCTTCAGCGTCGGCAACATCGGCCGCTCGACGCATTCCAATTCATAGCGAGCGAGTTGACGCTGCACCTCGCTGGGCAATCGCGCGGAGGGGGACACGGCCCGGTGATGCCCGGCGCCAGCGTCGTATTCATAGAACAGCCGGTGCTCAGGTGAATACCAGCAACAGACATCCAGATCGAAATACACCACCTGGCTACGCACGCCATCATCGATCCGATGCTCGACGCTGCCCCTGACCTCACTGCTGCGCACGCCGCGCAGATGCCCCGGCGCAGCGCCGCGGCCGACCGTCGACAGCTCCATCCCACCGCGCAGCCCCAGGCGTGGCACGATGCGCCAGCGATGGCCGCCAGGCTCCCGGTGCACGCGGGTATCCGGGTTCGAGAACAAGGAGCGGGCCAGGGCATGCTCGCCTTCTCCGAGGTAGAACCGCGAAGTGCCCTGCAGCGGGTCCAGAACTTCGTACACCCGATACGAGCGCCCGTCGAGCATGACATGCAAGCCATCATCGGCAACGAACAGCCCCTTGCGAATACCCGACTCGATCCGCCGCAGTCCGGCGCTGGGCGTAGTCGTCGGCAGAGGCTCCAGCGACAGCCCCGCCGCCACTGACCGCAAGCGCATCGGCACCTGCGCGGGGGCTCCCCAACGCAGTCGCGGCAAGCGGGCATTGGCCAGGCCGGAAACACTGCTCAGCGCCTCCAGCACATAATCGCCCGCCTGCTCCTTCTGGCCCTGGGCATAGGCTGCGTAGCCGCTGAACAGGTAATAGCCCAGCTCGGCCAGGTCCAGTACCGTCATGAGGCGGGCCGGTATGACGGCACTGACCAGACGAAACACCATCACCGCGATGTCCAGACCCCGCTCCAGCGCCAGTTCGGCATCGGACAGCGCCAGGCTGTCCGCCTCGGCGGACAGGAAGGCCAGACGGTAGTCGAACAGCTGGAGCGCCAGAGGCTTGCCGATCAGCACCGTCGCGATCCGCTCACCCCCCTTGCCCTCGGCGATGTGCCGCAATGCCGGAAACACGCTGGCATGCTGGTGCTTGCCGAACCGTTGCAGCCAGTAGCGCACCGCAGCGGTCCAGGTCACCGTCGGGTCCATGCCGTGCAGATCCTGCTGCATGAGGCTGAACAAGCCGCTGCGCGAATGCCAGCGCTTGAATGGCTGCCCGGTCGGATGGCCCGGCAGGTAACAGACGATCGAGGACTCCCCGGCGCGGGAGAAGATCAGCACGTCGCGCACCGAGTTGCCCGCGATGGTCAGGCCCTCGACCCGGGTGGACGGCTGGCGATGGCCGGCAGCGGCCAACGCGTCGACCACCAGCGCATGTCCGGAGTCGTCGAGTGCGCCGCAGGCATTGGCCAGCAGCGCGTCCAGGCGCAGCTGGGTTTCGATCTGCCCAAGCGCCGCCTCACGCTCGCCTGCGCGTGCGCGTTGCGTCGTGTCGGCGATCTTCTGTGCGTAGCGCTGAGGTAGGTTCAGCCGTTGGCCCAGGGTCTTGAGGTAGGACAGCGTCAGACGGGGGGGCAACGATTCGCCCGAAGGGTGTAGCTCGACCTGCCAATGGGCATCGGCGCGAGCCTCCATGCGCATGGCCAGGTACTCCAGCAGCGTGCAGTCGATGACCCGTGTCTGGGCATGGCCGCGATCCGGATCGACTCCAGGCGCCAGCTCGGACCCGACCTGTTCGGCGGAGAATTCGGTGACGGTGATGGTCACGCCGATCGCGGCGGGGTCGGCCTGGATGCCATCCAGCGCCAGTGCTGCCGCGATCCGCTCGCGGGCGAAAGTGTCGAACGAGGGCAGCGCCGCCCAGAAGCGAGCCGCCGACCGCCGCTGTTCGAACAACGCTGCGATCAACCGGTCCAGGTCAGCCTGGCGCGCCTGCGACAACTCGCGCAGTCCGAGTGGCAGTCGGGCTCGCAATGCCAGCCTGTGGTCCATGAAGGCCTGTACGATGCGTTGCGTGCGCGCCACCGAGACGTCCAGCCCCAGCCTGGAGTCCCACAGCGAGGTTTCGTCCGTTTGCGCGCTGTCGCGCCAGGCCGCGATCTGTTGCTCGGCCAGCACCTCGAAGAAGTTGTCGTCGATAGGCCTGGCGAACACCTCGAAGCGACCGTCGGGGCGCGTTCGTTCCTGCATCAGCTGCGCTTGGGCTGCAGGCCCCAGGCGCCGCAGCAACGTCTGCAACCAAGGCCCCTGTCCACCAAGGGCGGTGGCCAGCCAGGTCAGCGCTTGCTGCAAATGCGCGTACGCGTTGACGAAACCGAAATAGCCGGTGCAATAAAGCACGCAGGGCCCGGTCAGCGTCTGGCGCTCGGTGACCCCCGTGTGCGCCGGACTGAACCCGGCCGGCTCCGTGGACAACGCCACCACGCCTGGCAGGACAATGTCCTGCCCACCGCCTGCGGCCCTCGCGATCACGGCGTAGACGCCTCGCCGGATGCTGCGATCGATCAGGCGTGGATGAGCGACGATGTCCTCGACCATGGTCCTGGTGGACATTGCCAGCCAACCGGCAGCGCTGAACGACGTCAGCGCACTGCGCAGGCTCTGGCGAATCTGGCGCTGCATGGTCAGGCGCCGGCTGTCCTCGGACAGACTCGGCGGCACTTCCCAGTAGGCCAGCGCATCTTGCAGCAGACGCGCCTGCACCTGCATCGGCGCGATACCGTTCAACACCTCGCGCAGCCGGGACAGGGTCAGGGCCATCGCCGCAGGCGGCGCCTGGAGCACCTCGGCGCGCACGGACAACGCGCCACGCTCGGGTTCGAAGGCATGGCTGGGGACAGGCTGGCCGCGACGGACCCCTTCCAGCACTCGGGTCAGGGGCCGGGCCTCGAGCACCTGGCGCTGCCCGAGGCCATCCTCGGGCGCCAGGGTCAGCAGGTACAGCTCGAGCGCCAGCACCCCGGGCAGCCGCGCCTCGAACAAGGCACGAGCCGCCTGGGACAGCGACGGCAGGTTGGCGATCTCGGGCAGCCCATCAGGCAGGTGCGCCACCCGCGCGGCGGGACGGTCGGGGGAAGTCATCGGCACTCTCCGGCGTAAAGCCCGGAGCTTGCTGCGCCCCGCTGCGTCCCTGGCGCTAACTATGTAGCGCCGTCAGGCCCTGGTCGCAGGTCAAAGGCTGGCGGCCAATCGCGAACCCTGGTCGATGGCGCGCTTGGCATCGAGCTCGGCCGCCACGTCGGCGCCGCCGATCAGGTGCACCGACTGGCCCTTGGCGAGCAGCCCTTCGTGCAGTTCGCGCTGCGGCTCCTGGCCCGCGCAGATGATCACGTTGTCCACCGCCAGCACCTGCGGTTCGCCGTCACCGATGCGCACATGCAGACCCTGGTCGTCGATCTTCAGGTAGTCCACGCCATTGAGCATCTGTACCTGCTTGTTCTTCAGGCCGGTGCGATGAATCCAGCCGGTGGTCTTGCCCAGCCCGTCGCCGACCTTGCTCTGCTTGCGCTGCAGCAGGTAGACCTGGCGGGCCGGGGCGAGCGGTTGCGGATGAACGCCGGCCACACCGCCACGGGCATTCAGGCTGGGATCGATGCCCCATTCGCGCCAGAACGCCTCGCGATCCAGGCTGGTGGAGGTCCCACTGTGCACCAGGTACTCGGACACATCGAAACCGATGCCGCCCGCACCGATCACCGCCACCCGCTGGCCTACCGGCTTGCGTTGCAGCAGCACGTCCAGGTAACCGAGCACCTTGGCATGCTCGATGCCCACGATGTCCGGCGTGCGGGGAACGATGCCGGTGGCCAGGATCACTTCGTCGAAGCCACCGGCGACCAGGTCCTCGACACCCACCTGGGTGTTCAGGCGCAGCTCCACGCCGGTCTCCTCGAGCTTATTGCTGAAGTAACGCAAGGTTTCGAAGAACTCCTCCTTGCCCGGCACGCGTTTGGCGACGTTGAACTGCCCGCCGATCTGGGCCGAGGCATCGAACAGGGTCACCCGATGACCGCGCTGGGCGGCCACGCTCGCGGCGGCCAGCCCGGCAGGTCCAGCCCCGACCACGGCGATGCGCTTGGCCGTGGCCACGGGCAGGTAGTTCAGTTCGGTCTCGTGACAGGCCCTGGGGTTGACCAGGCAACTGGTCAGCTTGCCGCCGAAGGTATGATCCAGGCACGCCTGGTTGCAGCCGATGCAGGTATTGATCGCCGCCGCGCGCCCCTGCGCCGCCTTGTTGACGAACTCCGGATCGGCCAGAAACGGCCTGGCCATGGAGACCATGTCGGCATCGCCCTCGGCCAGCACGCGCTCGGCCACCTCGGGTGTATTGATGCGGTTGGTGGTGATCAACGGCAGGCTCACGGCACCGCGCAGCTTGGCGGTGACTTTGCTGAATGCCGCGCGTGGCACCTTGGTGGCGATGGTCGGGATCCGTGCCTCGTGCCAGCCGATGCCGGTGTTGATCAGGGTGGCCCCGGCGCGCTCGACGGCCTTGGCCAACTGCTCGATTTCCAGCCAATCGCTGCCACCCTCGACCAGGTCGAGCATCGACAGGCGGAAAATGATGATGAAGGCTTCGCCCACCGCTTCGCGCACCCGCTGCACGATCTCCACGGCCAAGCGCATGCGGTTCTCATAGCTGCCGCCCCAGCGGTCGCTGCGCTGGTTGGTGTGGGCGGCGAGGAACTGGTTGATGAAATACCCTTCCGAACCCATGATCTCGACCCCGTCGTAGCCAGCGCGCTGGGCCAGCCGCGCACAGGTGACGAAATCGTCGATCTGCTTCTGGATACCCGCCTCGTCCAGTTCCTGCGGCTTGAACGGATTGATCGGCGCCTGGATCGCGCTGGGCGCCACCTGCCGCGGGCTGTAGGCGTAGCGGCCGGCATGCAGGATCTGCAGACAGATCTTGCCGCCCGCGGCATGCACCGCCTCGGTGACCTGCCGATGCTGGTCGGCCTCCTGTTCTGTGCTGAGCTTGGCAGCGCCGGCATAGACACCGCCCTCATCGTTCGGCGCGATGCCACCGGTGACCATCAACCCGACCCCGCCACGGGCCCGCTCGGCGAAATACGTGGCCATGCGCTCGAAGCCGCCGGGGCGCTCCTCCAGGCCGGTGTGCATCGAGCCCATCAGGGTGCGGTTGCGCAAGGTGGTGAAGCCCAGGTCGAGGGGCGCGAGCAGGTGCGGATAAGGTCGGGCTGCCATGGGAAAGGCTCCACAGTCGGCGTATTCACGGAAAGTGCGGGCGCCTTCGAAGGGCGTCCGTCGGTTGTCTGGCAGCGACATTAAACAGGCGTTTGAACAGGCTCAATGATCGAAACTGACAATTCATTGATCCAGCCGCGCAGCGCGATTACCCTTGGCTATCGCACTCGTTCAAGGTGATGTACCGCTTCATGCGAAAGCTTCTGGCAAGCGCCCTGGCGCTGGTGTTGATGGTGGCCCTCGGCGGCTATGGCTTCTGGACCCAAAAACGGCCCGAGGGCCACTACCTGTCCGACCTGCGCATCGAACTGGTGCTCGACCAGGGTGTGCCCGGCGAGCGCGGCAACCTGCTGGGCGTCGAACCCTTGCTCTACCCCACCGACTACCAGAACCTGCAACGCCTGCACCGCAAGTTGTCGGCCTATCTGCACCAGGCCCAGGACCAGGGGCTGCTCAATCCACGCACCGTGGTGGTGTTCCCGGAACACATCGGCACCTGGCTCTGGGCCCGCGGGGAAAAGAACGAGGTGTACCAGGTCACGCGCCTGCGCGAGGCCTGGCAGTGGCTGGAGCTGAGCAACCCGCTGCGCTATGGCCTGGCCATGCTGGCCGCCACCGGCGACGATCGCCGCGCCGATGCCCACCTGCGCATGAAGGCGGGACAGATGGCCGCCGATTACCAACAGCTGTTCGGTGGCCTGGCGCGCGAGTTCGGCGTCACCGTGGTGGCCGGTTCCATCGTGCTGCCGGTCCCCTACGTCGAAGAAGGTCGCCTGCAGGTCGGTCGCGGACCGCTGTACAACGCCAGCGTCGTCTTCGCCAGCGATGGCTCGCCTGTGGGGCAACCCCAGCTGCAGCAGTACGTCGACAGTGAAATGCGCCGCTACGTCGACGATGGCGTCAGTCAGCCGTTGCATGTGGTGCAGACCCCCGCGGGACGCGTGGGTGTGCTGGTGGGCAGCGACAGCTGGTACCCACGCAATCACGAGCTGTTGCAACGCCAGTCGGCGCAACTGATCGTCAACCCGGCATTTCTCAGTGGCAAGGGCAGTTGGCAACCGCCCTGGCGCGGCAACCGTCATCAGCCGGCGGCCGCCCAGCTGCCGCTGAGCCGAGGCCAGGTCGACGAGCAGTCGGCCTGGCCTCGGCTGTCCCTGGCGGCCAATCCGGGCCTTCCCGGTCTGAGCGTGTTCATGCGCGGGCAATTCTGGGAGCTGGGCAGCGACGGCCAGGGCTTCGCCTTCCAGGCGGGACAGCACCTGGCCGGAAGGCCCCTGCAGGGCGCCCGCTTGCTGAACCTGTGGTTGTAGAGCATGGCCCCGCCACGCGTGCGCCTGGGCGATCTGTCGGTCGGCTTCATCCAGCCGTTGAGCGCCGCCGTGCGCGAATGCGGCCATGACCCCCTGCCCCTGCTGCTGCGCTACGGCCTGGATGCAGCGCGCATGGCCGAGCCCGGCGCACGCCTGTCGATCCCGCGCTACATGCATCTGGGCCATGCCGCCATCACGCTGTGCAATGAACCGGCACTGGGCCTGAGCATCGGCCGCCTCGGCCACATGGCCCAGGCAGGCCTGGCCGGCGTCACCGCCGCACAGGCCCCGACGCTGGGGGAAGCGGCACGCACTCTGCTGCGCTTCGAGCCTCTGTACGCCTCCAACTACCGGGGCAGTTCCACGTTCGTGGAGGACAGCGAGGGCGCCTGGCTGCGCTTTTATTCGATCAGCCCCTACAACGCCTACAACCGCTTCGTGGTCGACTCGGTGCTGTCCGGTTGGCTGGCGCAGTTGTCACCCCTGGCGGGCGGTCGACTCACGGCAGATCGTCTGCAGATCGAGTTCGCGGCACCGGCCTACAGCGACCGCTATCAGGGGCTGTGCAGCACGCCAGTGCAATTTGGCGCCGATTGCAATCAACTGCATCTGGACCAGGGCCTGCTGGAGAAGCGCAACGAGCAGCACTGCGCCAGTACCTGGTTGCAGTTGCTGCAGCTGTGTGAAAGGGAACTGGCCCAGCGCACGCGCGTGCGCAGCCTGGGAGAGCGCATCATCCACATGCTCGGCCCGCTACTCAGCGGTGGTCGCGAACCTGACCTGGAAGACGTCGCAAGAGCGTTGCACCTGCCCAGCTGGACGCTGCGGCGCAAACTGGCCGAAGAGGGCTCGAGCTTTCGCACCCTGCTCAACGACACCCGCCGAGACCTGGCGCAGACCTACATACGCGACACGGCCCTGGCGTTCGGTGAAATCGCCTATTTACTGGGGTTCGCATCGGCGGAGGCCTTTCAGCGCGCCTTCAAGCGCTGGACCGGCCTGACCCCGGGAGCGTTCCGCCGCGAGCAACGACGCCTGGGTTAGAGTTCGGTCGCGTCTTCGAGCTCTTCGGAGGCATCCAGTTCGTAAGCCTGGAACTCCAGCAGTTCTTCCTGATAATCGTCCATGTCACCGCCCTCTCTCGCTCTGTGTTGTCGTGTTCGCTGATGATCCTGGCCGCGCCAGGTTAAATCATCATGACAGTGCTATGAGCGAGGACACCACGCGCAGGTTCATTCGCTCTGCGTAGGCGAGGCGCTTTCGGTCGGGTTGACGGAGGGCTGGCTGACAGGGGGCTGGCTGGCAGGGGGCTGTTCAGCAGGTTGCTGAACCTCGAGTGGTGCCGGCTCGGAGGGTGGCGCCACGGGCTGCGAGCCTTGGCTGTCGTCGAGCGGGACGGCGGCAGGCGCCTGAGTCTGCGCAGTGCTGGAGGTCGAAGCCGGCACGCTGGCAGCGGCCTGCGCGTCGCTCGGCGCCGGGCTTGCAGGTTCCGGCAGCCCCAGCGCAGGCGCGGGCGGGACAGCGCTTGGCGCTTCGGTTCTGGGCGCGAGCCGGCTCGCTTTGCGTGGCTTGGGCAGATAGCTTTCCACCAGCGCGAAATAGCGATCATAGAACTGCGCCGAGGACACCGTCTCGCTGGCCACCTTGACCATCGAATCGTCGGTGGAGCCGATCGGCATCGACAAGGAGCCGAGCACGCCCACCCCGACGCTGGCGGAGGTATTGGACTTCTTCAGCGCGTAGCGGTCCTGCAAGGCGTTGGCGAAGATAGTCGAGCGCTGCTCGTCATTGCTGTCCGGCACGCAGGTGATGTTGAAGCTGATCTGCAGATGGTTTTCGGCATTCTGCTGAAAGCTCTTGTTACCGGCTACCTGACTGGCATCGCTGCTGGTGATGATGTAGCCCTGGCTGAGCAAGGCGCGCCGCGCCGCCTCGCAGGAGCCAGCCTCGGCCACTGGAAAACTGCGCGAGAAGGTACCTGAGTCGGCAAAGTTTTCATGCTCGTAGACGGCCGCCTTCTTCGTGGCGCAGCCTGCGAGGCCCGCCAGCGTCAGGGTCAGCCCGAGCGCCACGCAGACGATAGATCTGGACATTGTCGATTCCGGGAGAGACGAACGGTGCCTATTGTGCAACACATCCGGCAATGGCTGGAACCGCCGGTCGATGAAGATAGCTTCAGCGCCGTGCTGCACCCACCCTTGCGTGCGAGATGGCTGAAGGCACAAAAAAAGCGACCAGAAGGTCGCTTGATCTGTGCTCCGAGGTGTTCAGCGACCTCGGTGCGAGTATGGCGCAGCGGACGGGACTCGAACCCGCGACCCCCGGCGTGACAGGCCG